>DAOOQQ010000040.1:0-40496 GCA_035388825.1 Candidatus Ozemibacteraceae bacterium | reverse complement strand
ATTCAAGAAATGCAAAAATACGCTTGCATTTCAACGGAGTATCTCTGTGGTGCGTCGTTTTATCGGTTTTTCACCCATGAAGCGGAAAATGACAAACAAACCGGCGGTCGATCTGGAGCTGCTCGACAGGCTGATGCGGGATGTCGGGACGCATGCGGATGCCTACGTGCGGCGTGTTCTCACGGCGTCGGCGGAATACGGGACGTTTGGGCTGCCGCTGCTGAACGGGTTCCACGACGGTCTGCCGAAGACCGCATGCGAGAACTGCGGGGCGTGTTGCAACGCCGTTTCGATCTTTTCCCTCGAGTATCATAAAATCGTTCGCGATATGCTGACCCGATTCCCCCCGGCGCATGTCCGGGAACTGATCCTGGCCGCCCTCCGGATCGATCTCCGGCTGGCAGAACTGGAAAACGGGGAACGCCGGCTGCGCTGTTCGTTCCGCGACGACACCGCCCGGACCTGCGTCATCCATCCCGTCCGCTCCTTCGCCTGCCGCCTGTTCGGCATGCGGCACGACGACGGCCGGCGGGACTGCAACCGCGTCCGGGAGCTCGACGGGGAAACCTCCCCGGGGGATGCGGCCATCGAGGCGATGATGGCCCGCGTTCACGACGTCTCGGAGGCGCACGAGGTGCGGCCGGGCGAGCCGCCTGTGGCCTTTTTCCCCTTCGAATTCTGGCTGTTCCGGTATGCCCTCGGCCCGGTAAGGGCGATGGAAATATACCATAAAATATTAATACCGGCCTCGACACCCCTTTCGTCTTTATGGAAGGGGGCGCCAGGAAGAGGATGAGGCCGGGCAGTGGATGAGATACGGATTGAGAAGCATGTTTTCAGGAGGATTGCATGAAGCGTCTCTGGTTGTGTCTGTTTGCAAGCATCTGTTGCCTTCTTTTCCCGGAACCGGCAGCTCTCCGGGCCGAGGAAGGCAGATCGGCGGAATGTTTCAAACCCGTCGGTGAATGGACCGGCCGACTCCTCCTGCCCAAACCAGACCAGCGGGATCCGTCGGGCGGGGTTCCATTCAAAGTTGAGAACAGCCCGATTCCCGGGCTCGTCGGCAGGATCCTCTGGGTGCGCTGGGATACTTCCAGACCCTGGGACCAATGGTTTGAGACGCTTCGGTTCGACATTTCGATCAACCCCGGAAGGCTTGCGAAAACGATGAAATCCGGGATTCATCTTCCCGTTGCCCTGGACGGATGGAAACGGGTCAGCGCTCTCGAATCGCTCGCTGGCGCACGCCCCGGAGAGATGACGGTTCTCCTGGAACATCCGGTCCTGGACGGCGACGTGCTGCGCATAACCGAAGAGCCCGTTCAGATATGCGGGTCGCGGGTCGCTCTCGTCCGATTCGAGAGGCCTGCCGGCGACAACCGGTATCGCGTCACGCATTTCAACCCAACTGCGGGAGACTTCTCGGGACCTGCCGAAACCGTTTCGATCCCGGAAACCTCGTTCACCGGCCCCGACACCCCCGTCGCCCGGTCTTCCACCATCGGCATCGAGCGATCCCGGTTCAATGCGGACGGCTGGTATGCCTACGGGCGCCACGAAAACGGGATCTTCATCGTCGAAGCCCTCGAACCCCGCGCGCTGATGCGGATTCAGGCCGATCGCACCGTTTCCGGCGTCGGGCCGGTCAAGGACTATGTGTCTCACGAGCATCTCGCCGATCTCTCGCCGGGACTGGCACGCGTGACGGAACTGGTTCCCGGCCGGCAGCATGCATGGAAGGAAGGAGACCGCGGCCTGCTCGTGCATCTGTTCGGCTGGCGGCACCATCCGAAGGACAAGGGGGGCGTCGTCCTCGGGCTGGTGACGGGGCATTTCGCCTTCGGCCTTGCCACGGTAGTCCGGTGTCCATTCACCGGAGAGCCGCGGTTCGATCTCGAGTATCTGCAGTGTTATGCCCATAACCGGGTGAATATCGTTTCGGGACGGGTGAAATGGCATGACTACACGGGCAGTCTTCGCCGTGGCTGGATGTATACGATCCCCGTTTCCGACACCATCGTCCGGATCCCCGAGCTCGAACCCTATGATTTCGGCGGATGGGTCGTGCAGCCCTGGAATGGTCTCAGACGGCAGTTCGAGAAGATGCATGCCGTGTATCGTACGGGAGCCGGCAGCGGGATCTCGACGGTCTGGCCGGATGTTTCCTGCGTCCAGGACTCTCATTGCGCTCTTTACAGCGCCCTGCGGACCTTCGAAGAGACGATCGCCACATCGGGCAGGGTGAAGGCGTGGCTGAACGGCGCCGGCTCCGACAAGGACGAGGTGAAACGGTATCTGCGACTCCTCCTTCTCGTACGCCATGTGAAAAAATGCATCACGACGTTTGGCCTGGCCCAGGGAAACTGGCGTGAATTCCTCAGGAATCCTCTTGCGACGAGGGATCCGAATGCCGTCGCGATGGTTGTCAATGCCGCGCTTTCCCGGAATTCCGTCTTCCCCAGGAAGGGAAATGACCATCTTCTTCATATGGCGGCAGATATAGAATACCCGATGTGGAGCATTCTCGCCTGCCAGATCGGCGGCCTGATCCCGGAGCTCACCCCCCTCGCCCCGACATCGCCGACCGCCCGGTGATTGCACACGAGACGAATCCTCGCGAGGCCGTGTCTGGTTCGAGGGGCGCCTGGGCGAAAGGTGCTGTGATATGATGAGGAGGTGACCGTGCCGCACGGCCCGGACACCATTCCTATGCGAACGAAGAGGACAGGGGAGGCAGGATGGCGAAGCTACTGCGTGTCGTCAACCGCGAACAATGTATCGGATGCTATAGTTGCATGTATGCGTGCAGCCGGACCTGGGCGAAGGCGATCACCGTCGAAAAGGCCGCGCTTCGTATCCGCAACTATGCCGGCGTCGAGGGGGCTTTCTCGATCCGGCCCTGCGTGGGCTGCGACGAGCCCGACTGCGCCGCCGCCTGTCCGACCGGCGCGCTGACCCGGCGTAAGTTCGGGGGTGTCCAGTTCAAGGCCGAGACGTGCAACCATTGCGGCGCCTGCGTCCAGGCATGCGCGAGCAAGGCCCTCCAGTGGGACGTGGAGAAGCGCATTCCGCTCGTCTGCCATCACTGCGGCGTCTGCACCCAGTTCTGCCCGCGCGACGTGATCGCGATGGTCGAAATTCCCAGGGAGGCCTGAGAATGCCACGATTTCGCATGATGGATGTCGACCTGACCTCTGGCACCTCGACGATCACGGATGTGACCGACCGATTCGAGACCTGGCTGGGTGGCACCGGCGTTGCAACCAGCCTGCTCGCCGAGACCGACCCCGCCCTCGATCCGCTTGCTCCGGAAGCCCCGATCATCTTCGCGATCGGCCCGTTCAACGCCGTGTATCCGGTCTGCACCAAGACCGTCGCGATGTTCAAATCCCCTCTCACGGGGAACCTGGGCGAATCCCACGCCGGCGGCCGCCTCGCCATGGCGATGTTCGGCGCCGGGATCCATGTGTTGCGGATCACCGGCCGGGCGCCCGCCTTCTCGTATCTGACGATCAACGACGATCGGGCCGTCGTGAAGCAGGCGAACTCGCTGCGCGGCACCTCGGCCCTCGCCGCCGAGCGGATCATGCGCGACCGCGAGGACACGACGCACAAGAAGTCGATCGTGCGCATCGGTCCGGCTGGGGAGCGGCTTTCCCCGATCGCCGAGGTCACCGTCGATTCGTCGCGTCACTTCGGCCGGATGGGACTCGGCGCGGTGATGGGGGCGAAGAATCTCAAGGGCTTCGTGATCTCGGGCGGCAGCTACTGGCCGATCGAGAATCTTGCCGCCTATACCCCATTCTATAAAAAGCTCTACGACACCGTCGTGAAATCCACCGCGATGCAGAAATACCACGACCTGGGCACCGCGATGAACGTCGTGCCGCTCAGCCGCATCAACGGCCTGCCGACCCGCAACTTCAGCCAGGGTTTCTTCGAGGGCGCGGCCGACATCAGCGGCGAGAAGTTCGCCGAGAAGCATCTCAGCCAGCAGATCGCCTGCGCCCACTGCCAGGTCGGCTGCATCCACATGGCCTCCCTGCGCGAACTGTTCGACCCCGAGCATTACCAGTACAAATCCTTCAAGGTGTCGTACGACCACGAGCTGGTCTACGCCCTCGGTTCGAACCTGTCGATCCAGAGCACGGAAGAAGTGCTGCGCCTGCTGATCATCATCGAAAAGCAGGGATGGGACGCGATCAGCATCGGCGTCACGCTCGCCTGGGCCGTCGATTCCTTCCAGAAGGGCATCATCGGCCAGAAGGAGACGGACAACCTCATCCTGAACTTCGGCGACGGGGCGATGTATGAGAAGGTCCTCAACCGCATCATCGCAGGGCACAACGAGTTCTACCGCGATCTCGAGCGCGGCTCCGACTTCTGCGCCCGCAAATACGGCGGACTGGACCGCTCGATCGCCTTCGGCAAGGTCGAGGCCGCCGGCTACATGACCGGCACCTACGCCTTCCTCGGCTACGCAACCGGCGTCCGCCACTCGCATCTCGACGCGGCCGGCTACTCGATCGACCAGAAGGGCCTCACGAAGCCGAAATCCGACGAGGAACAGACGAAGGAACTCTACCAGGAAGCGGTCTGGCGGCACGTTCTGAACTCGCTCGTGATCTGCCTCTTCGCCCGCAACGTGTACACGAAGGAGATCATCCTCGAAGGGCTGAACGCGCTGAATCTCACCGGCTGGACCGAAGAGCGCCTGATGACGATGGCCAGACGCGCCCATGCGCTGAAGTTCCGGTACAAGATGGCGTGCGGCTTCCGGTTCGAGGAGATCGGGCTTCCCGAAAAGCTGACCCGCGTCATGACCAGCGCCGGCGTCGTCTCGAAAGAACGGTATCGGACCCAGATGGACGCATTCAAAGCCCTCGTCGAAGCCGACATTCGGGACCTGACGTAACAGCCTTGTCATCAACTCCCCGGGGGCGGGTTTGAAACCGGCCCGTGTATGTCCTATGGGAAATGCGGCAATATAATATATCAAATGGTATTATCATGGAGTCACGGATTTCGGCATGAAAATTCGATCCGGGCGGGTTTGAACCCCGCCCCTACTTGACAGGGGTGGGGGAGGACGGCATATTCTTTTCCCATTGATCACATCATCTGCCCCGGAGAGGTGCGAATGTTCAAAAAACTGCTTGCGCTGGTGAGCCTGGCCGGGACGGCCGGAATCGTGTATGGGGGAAGCCGGCTGATGCCCGTGCTCGGTGATCCCGCGAAACTCGAAGAGATGCTGAAATCCTGCGGACAGCAGGGATGCTGCCCGAACACGATCGGGATCGGCATCGGCATCTATCTTGTCGCCACGGCGCTTCTCGCGCTGATCGTCCTGTTCAGCTCCTCCGCTTCTGTCGAGCCTGTCGCGAAGGCAGAACCGAAACCCGAGCCGAAGCACGAACCGGCTCCGGAGCCCAAACCCGAACCGAAGCCGGAACCGGTTGCCGCAAAGCCCGTCGTTCCTGCCGAGCCGGCCGTTCCGCCCGTCGCATACCAGATTCTCGCGCTGTTCCAGAAAGAGGGCCGCCTGCTCGATTTCCTGATGGAAGACATCGCGGAAGTCGATGACGAGAGCCTCGGCGGCGCCATCCGGCCGATCCATGAAGGCTGCAGGAATATCCTGCGTGACCGCCTCGTCATCGAGCCGGTTCTGAGCGATGCCGAGGGGGATACGGTGAACCTGGGCGAAAAGGTCGATCCGAACGCGGTCAAGCTGACCGGAAACGTCGCCCCGACCGGCCCCTACAGTGGTGTTCTCGTCCATCGCGGCTGGCGCATGAAGGAGTGCAAACTGCCTTCGCTGGTGTCCGGCTGGACCGGCGACGTGATCGCCCCGGCCGAAGTCGAGATCTCCTGAGGAGGCGCCCCGCGTGAGCCAGGCAAAGAACATCGTCGGTATCGATCTCGGCACGACCAACATCGTTGTCACACACGCTCCAGTCGCCGATTCCGAGGCGGACCGGCCGCCGGCCGAAACCTTCCCGGTCCTCCAGGAGTTCGCTCAAGGCGCGGTCGAAGAACGCGAGACGCTTCCGTCCTTCCTGTTCGAGCGGCTCCAGGAAAAACCGGCGCTGCCCTGGAAGCGCGAGTGCCCGTTCATCGTCGGCGAGTATGCCCGCGAGCGCGGCGCGGAAGTGCCCGCACGCCTGATCTCGTCGGCCAAATCGTGGCTGTGCAACCCCCGCATCAACCGCAAAGAGGCGATCCTGCCGTGGAACGCCCCGGCCGGCGCAAAGAAAATCTCTCCGCTCGAGGCCCAGGGCGAATTCCTGGCCCACGTTCGGGCGGCCTGGAACGCGAAAAACGCCAAAGCGAAGCTCGAGGACCAGCAGCTGATCCTGACGATTCCGGCTTCCTTCGACGCCGCCGCCCGCGATCTGACGATCGAAGCCGCAAAACAAGCCGGCCTCGACGAGGTGATGCTGCTCGAAGAGCCCCAGGCAGCCTTCTACGCCTGGATCTCCCAGACGAAAGCCCCCTGGCGCGAGCAGGTGAAGAAGAGCGATATCGTGCTCGTCGTCGATGTCGGCGGCGGCACCAGCGACTTCAGCCTCATCGAAGTCAGTGAAAAGGACGGCGACCTGCAGCTCGAGCGCGTCGCGGTCGGCAGCCACATCCTGCTCGGCGGCGACAACATGGACCTGACGCTGGCGTTCCACGCCCGCCAGAAGCTCGAAGCCGCGAAGAAGAAAGTCGACAACTGGCAGACGATCGCCCTCAGCCACGCCTGCCGCAAGGCGAAGGAAAACCTGCTCAACAACGCCGACGCCAAGAGCGAGCCGATCGTCATCTCGGGTCGCGGCAGCAGCGTCGTGGGCGGCGCCCTGAAAACCTCCCTCGATCGCGACGAGATCGAGAAGATCCTCGTCGACGGCTTCTTCCCGTTCTGCAAGATGGATGAAGAGCCGCACGAAGAACCTGCGAGCGGCTTCCGGGAACTGCACCTCGCGTATGCGGCCGACCCGGCGATCACCCGGCACCTGGCCCGCTTCCTGAAGAGCCAGGGCGGCGGCGCGCGGGATTTCAGCCATCCGAAGGCGATCCTGTTCAACGGCGGCGTGTTCCGGGCCGGCCGGTTCCGGGACCGCCTCGTCGAGGTGATCAACTCTTGGCTCGAAGCCGACGGGAAGCCCGCGATCAAGGTGCTCGAAGGGGCCGACCTGGGCGGTGCGGTTGCCTCCGGGGCCGTTTCGTTCGGTCTCGCCCGCCAGGGAAAAGGGATCCGCATCCGCGGCGGCGTTTCCCAGGCCTATTATCTCGGCATCGAGACGGCCCTGCCGGCCGTGCCCGGCTACAAGCCCCCGCTCAAGGCCCTCTGCGTCGCCTCGCAGGGCATGGAGGAGGGTGCGACGGCTGAGATCGCCGACCGCACGTTCGGCCTCGTCGTCGGAAAACCGGTCGAGTTCAAGTTCTTCAAGTCCAACTGCCGGCGCGAGGACCAGGTCGGTCTGCTTCACGAGGAGCTGCCGTCCGGAATCGAGGAAACCAGCGCCCTCCGGGCCGAGCTGCCCGTCCGAGAAGGGATGACGCCCGGCACGCTCGTCGATGTGACTCTCCAGGTCGCCGTTACCGAGATCGGAACGCTCGAGGTCTGGTGCCGCGAAAAAGCCGGCGACCAGAAGTGGAAACTCGAGTTCAATGTACGTGACGCTATAAAATAGCACAAGGGAATCATGACCGGAACGGACGTGCAGGCGGGCGGGGCGCGGTTTCTCGTCGGGATCGACCTGGGCACGACCCAGTGTGCGCTCTCGTATCTCGACCTGCACGCGAAGAAACGCGAGATCCGCTCGTTCCAGATCCCGCAGTTCGTCGGAAAAGGCCAGACCGCCGGGTGCCCGACTCTCCCCTCGCTCCTCTTCCTGCCCGATGAGGCGGCGGTGTTCGGCACGCCGCCGTGGCGCGCCGCCCCGGGCCCGGTTGTCGGCACGTTCGCCCGGGAGCTCGGTTCGGAGATCCCCGCGCGGCTGATCCACAGCGCCAAATCCTGGCTCTGTCATCCGCGCATCGACCGCCGCTCTCCGATCCTGCCCTGGCAGAGCGAGCTGGTTCGGGACAAGCTGTCGCCGGTCGAGGCTTCGGCCACGTATCTGCGGCATCTCGCCGATGCCTGGAACCACGTCATGGCGGCCGACGATCCCGATCTGCGGCTGGAAAAGCAGCGCATCGTCGTCACGGTCCCGGCCTCGTTCGACCCGGTGGCTCGCAACCTGACACTCGAAGCGATCAGCCGCGCCGGCCTGCTCGTTACGACGCTTCTCGAGGAGCCCCAGGCCGCCTTCTACGACTTCCTGGCGCGTCACCCGAAAACCCTCGAACGTGAACTGAAGGGCGTGAAGACGGCTCTCGTCATCGACATCGGCGGCGGCACCACGGATTTCAGCCTGATCGGCGTCGAGTGGCCGGAAAAGGCGGACGAGCCGCAGTTCTCGCGGCTTGCCGTCGGGCCTCATCTCCTGATCGGCGGCGACAACCTCGACCTGGCCGTCGCGAAAGCCGTCGAGGCGCGGTTCCGTCACAAAGGCCGCAAGCTCGTCGCGAAACAATGGCTTGCGGTGCTCGACCAGAGCCGCTCGGTGAAGGAGCGCGCCCTCGGGGAGGCCGAGGATGCCGATGCCACCGCCCGGTTCACGGTATCGGGAGCCGGCAGCCGCGTCGTGGCCCAGAGCTTCAGCGAGGAGCTCTCCCTGTCGGATTTGCGCGAGATGCTCGTCGACGGCTATTTCCCTCTTGTTCAGCCCGATGAACGACCGGCGGAAGATGCCGGCGTTGGCCTTTCGGAAGCCGGTCTGCCCTACTCGCGCGATCCGGCCGTCACCCGACATCTCGCCTCCTTCCTCGCCGAACACGGGATCACCCCCGACGCCGTGCTGTTCAACGGCGGCACGCTGTTGTCGAAAGCGCTTCGCGACAGAATTCTCGACGTGCTGACGGGCTGGCGGGGCGGTAAGGCCCCGAAGGAACTCCAGAACCCGCATCCGATGCTTGCGGTGGCATCCGGTGCGGTATATTATTCCATGGTCGGTCTCGGCATCGGCCACCGCATCCGGGCCGGCAGTCCGGTTTCCATCTACCTCGGCATCGGAACGGGAAAGACCGGCCGCGGCGAGCGGCATGTGCCGGAACAGGTGCTCTGCCTGCTGCCCAAGGGCTCGGAAGTCGAGCGTTCCTATGAGGTGGCCGGCAAGGCGTTCGGCGTGGATGTCGGCCGGGATGTCGCCTTCTATGCCTATTTCAGCACCTCGGCGCCGAAGGGCGAGGCGCACGGCGATCTGATGAAATACAGCGCCCGCCGCCTGACTCCCCTGCCGCCCCTCCGCTGGAAAGCCGAACCGGCGGATACAGGAGAAACGGGCATCAGGCAGGTGGAGCTCGAGGTGGTGCTGCGCGAGACCGGCTGGCTCCAGGTCGTGTGTCACGGCTGTGGCGGCGATCCGTTCCGGCGCGAGCTGGTGTTCGATCTGACCCCCGAGGAGGAGGCGGGATCCGACACCGCCGCGGTCAAGGGACTGACGAAACGGCAGCTCGGCCAGGTCTCGAAGCTGTTCGACCGGCTGTTCTCGGCCGCTTCCGACCGGCCGGCCTTCAATCAACTGTTCAAGCTGCTCGAGGAGCTTCTGGGAAGCCGCCGCGAGGACTGGAATCTTCCCGTCCTTCGCGCTCTGTTCGACCTGGTTGCCGATGACGACCGGTTCCAGGCCGGCGAAGACGCCCAGGCGGCCTGGCTGCGTCTCGCCGGATACTGCCTGCGGCCCGGCTTCGGTGCCTCCGGCGACGAGGCGCGCGTCGATCGGCTGGTCGGCCTTCTCGACCGGCCGCCCGCTTCCCGCAACACGGGCCTGTGGTCGGAGTGGTGGATCATGTGGAAGCGCATCGCGCCGGGGCTTTCGGCCGAGCGCCAGGCGCGCCTCGCGAAATCCCTCGAAGAGTGGCTGTTCCCACCGAAAAAGCAGGCGAAAGGCACGCGGATCGCCGACCAGCATGAACGAAACCAGATCTGGCGTCTGCTCGCCCATTGCGAGCGGCTGGCCGTCGAGGAGAAGATCCGGCTCGGCGGCTGGATCCTCCAGGCCCCGGGAAGTTTCGGACGCGACCAGCTCGCCCTGTACACGCTCGGCCGGTTCGGCGTCCGGGTGCTTTCCTATGCCCCGCCGACCGCGCTCGTGCCCGTCGCCGCCGTCTCTGGCTGGGCCGAGTTGCTGTTGCGGCGCGGTCCCCTGCCGGCCGGCTCCTCGTATGCCGATTGGGCTCTGCGCGAGTTCGGCCGGTTGACCGGCGACCGGCTGGTACAGATCGATGATGCGCTTCGCAAACAGATCGTCGACCGTCTCCGGGCCGCCGACCGGAAAAAGGGGTTCATCCAGCCGCTGCTCGAACTCCAGGTACTCCAGGCCGACGAGCTGGCAGAGTTCTGCGGCGAGCGGTTGCCCTCCGGATTCGTTTGGGTTATAGATAAAACCGTCACCCCGGAGTGATGATCGATCCGATGCGTGAGAGGATGTGCTCATGATTGGCATCCCGTTCCATACCGCCGTCATTTTCGTTGTCGACGTTCTCGGCATGGCGGTCAGCCTCGGAATGATGTTCCTCGTCCTGTGGCAGGCCCCAAGCCATCGCGACAACCGCCTTGCCGGGATCTATATGGCTGCCCAGTTCGGATGGTGCCTGACGAACCTGTTCGTGAACGTGTCCGGCCTGACGTGCGGCCAGGCGTGCGCCCTCCTCGTCCAGGCAAATCTCCTGACCATGGGGATCCACGGCCTTGCCCTGTTCACGCTTGCCTGCCATGCGACGGGGCTGTGGCGGCGCCTTGCGGCCCGCGCCGCCGTCGCGGCGTTCTTCGGCTACCTTCTCGGCAGCATTCTCCCGCTGGTACAGGGGCGATTTCTCGCCCTGTATCCCGCTGTCGATGGGCGCATGTTCAACTTCGACATTCTTCCCGCCGGGCGGGTGGCATTCGGCGTGCTCCTGACATGTTATATAATATCTTATATTTTATTTCTGCGATCCGATGTCCACCGGGGCCTGAAATGGGGAACGGCGATCACGGCAGTCGGGTTCACGAGCTGTGCCCTGCCGGTGGTGCGGTTCTGGCCGGTGGATATCGTTGCCAACACGGTTGCGGTTTGTTTCTTCGCCTATGCGATCATCCGTGAGAAGCTGTTCAACCCGCTCGAGGAGATGAACCGCACCCTCGCCGCGACGAACGAGCGGCTGTCGCGTCTGGCTGGCGATCTGCGGGAAAGCGAGGCCCGGCTCACCGGTCTTCTGGAAAACATTCCGGACGCCGTTCTTGCGCTGGATCTCGAGCGCCGTGTCATCTTCTTCAATACGACCGCCCGTGAAATTGTTCGCCGCCGTTTTGCGATCACCTTGGCCCAGGGGATGACGATCTTCGATTATATTCCCCCGGAAATCCTCGATCTCTGCCGGAGTTTTTTCGAGCGGCCTGCGAGGGGAGAGGGGTTTTCCGAGTATCAGCTCCTGAAGATTCCGGAATATCCGCGGGACGTCGAGATCGTCGGGTTCCCGATCCGGTTGTCGGATGCGCGGATCGTCGGTGCCTCCGTCATCATTCGTGACATCACGGCCGTCAAACAGTTCGAGAAGGAGCTGACGGTGGCGAAGGAACGCGCCGAAAGCGGCAATCAGGCCAAATCCAACTTCCTCGCGATGGTCAGCCATGAGCTGCGTACCCCGCTCACGAGCATCATGGCCCATGCGATGCTGATGGAGGACCAGAACGGACCGCTCGGCTCGACCCTGAAGCCCGATGTGCGCGATTGCGCGAAGCGCATCCACGACAGCGCCATGCATCTGAAGGGGCTCATCGAGGGGATCCTCCAGTTCTCGCGGATCGAGGCCGGTCGGCTGGAGTTGAAATGCGAAACCTTCGGTCTCGACGAGTTTGCCGAATTCACCCGTGCCCAGGGAGAGTCACTCGCCTCGACGTACGGCGTCACGTTCCGGTTCGAACCACCGCCGACGGGCCGGGAGTGGTACACCGATGTCCAGATTCTGCGGCAGGTCGTGATCAACCTTCTCGCGAATGCGTTCAAGTTCACTTCGGAAGGGGAGGTTCGGGCGTCGATCACGCTCGAGGGGCCCGTGATGCGGCTCGTCGTCTGCGACACGGGCATCGGGATCCCTGCGAACGAGCTCGAAAAGGTATTCGAGCCCTTCTACCAGGTAAGCACCGGCTCGACCCGGAAATTCGGCGGCGCCGGCCTGGGCCTGGCGATCGTGAAGCAGCTCATCCAGGCCCTGGGCGGGGAAGTCACCGTCTGGAGCCGGATCGGCGAAGGAACCTGCTTCGCGGTCCGTCTCCCGGACAAGAGAGTGAACGGGTGATTCTTGTCCCGGGGAGACATCATTTTTTCTTCATCTCCCCTTGCGGGGTCGGAATCCGGCTGGTAAAATCGAAGTATCCTCATCAACGAGTATACGATGGGGAATGCAGGTGTACCTCCTCATAAGTATCGAGAATGGCAGAAGAAAAGGAGAACATGGAATGACCCGAGTATCGCGTATGGTCCTGGTTGCCCTCCTCGTGGCCCTCGTTTCCCCGGTCTGGGCCGCTGACGCCGCCCCGGCGATGAAGGAATGGACGATTGCCGTCTTTTTGAACGCGGATAACAATCTCGATCCGTTCGGCGTCGAAGATCAGAAGGAAATGTCCAAGATCGGCTCGAGCGACTGGCTCAACATCGTCACCCTGATCGACCGCGAGCGCGGTCCGGCCTGCTACAACTACATCGAGAAGGGCAAGATCACCAAGGTCAAGGACATGGGCGAGCTCGACATGGGCGATTACAAGCTCTTCATCGACTTCGCGAAGTATGTCGTGGCCAACTACCCGGCGAAGCATTACGTCTTCACGATGTGGAACCACGGCTCGGGCTGGAAGCTCGGCAACCAGAGCCCGATCACCCGCGGTATCTCCTACGACGACTCGAGCAACAACCACATCACCACCAACCAGCTCGCCGTCGCTCTCAAGGAAATCAAGAAGATCGTCGGCCACAACATCGACATCCTGAACTTCGACGCCTGCCTCATGCAGATGGCCGAAGTCGTATATGCCTGTAAAGATACCGTTGACTATATCGTCGCCTCCGAAGAGACGGAGCCCGGCAAGGGCACCCCGTATGACGATGTTCTCGCCACCCTGACCAAGACCTCGAGCCCCGAGGCTTTCTCCAAGAGCTGGACCTCCGCTTTCATCAAGTCCTACAGCGGCGGCAGCCAGGGCAACGAAGACTGCACCCAGTCCGCGATCAAGGTCGCCGCGATGGGTCCGGTGTTCGACGCCATGAACGGTCTCGCCAAGGCCACGATGAGCGGCAAGTTCTCCGCCGAGTTCAAGGCCGCGATCCAGAAGGTCCAGAAGTTCGCCTATCCCGAGAACGTCGACCTGATCCACCTGGCCGGGCTTCTGAAGGCCGCGATCAAGGACGAAGCGATCAAGACCGCGTGTGACAAGGTCGTCGCCGCCTGTGAAGCCGCCATCGTCCAGAACGGCAACGCCGGCTACTCGATGAAGAATGCCAAGGGCCTCGCGGTCTACCTGCCCTCCGACTTCTCGTTCGAGAGCGGCTATACCGCCCTCGACTTCTGCAAGGCCAGCCTGTGGGACGACATGATCACCGACCTGTCCAAGAAGACCAAAGCCGCCCGCCTCGTGGCCTCCGTCGAGAGCGGTGACCTCTCCGCCCTCCGCAGCTATGTCGCCGGGTCGAAGGATTCCGAGGACGTGAAGAAGTTCATCGTCCAGGAGCTCAACTTCCGCCTCCACAGCGAAGCCGGCCTTGACCAGAGCGTCGTGACCGAAGCCTCCGCCCTGGTTGCCGATCTGAACAAGTAATCCCCCGATCCCCCGAACGGGCGCCGGTTCCGACCGGCGCCCGTTTTCTCTCCCGGAAAGCCTCGCGTCCGCCTCGCGGACTTCGTATGACACGAGCGGCCGGCAACCTTTTCCAAAAAAATGGGAAGCCGGATTCCCGAAATGGCGGTCAGAGCTGAAAAGCAGAATCCCGGGAATGCTTGACAGGGTACCCATCCGTCCCTATAATTGAAAAATCCGGCCCTCCGTATAAGCAGATCTCATAAGTAATTAAGTAAGGAGTAAGAGATGAAACGAGTAATCAGTATCCTGGCCGTCGCCCTCTTCGTGGCTTTTTGTGTTGCCCCCGCCAGCGCCGCTCCCCGCGCTGAAAAGGAATGGACCTGGATGGTCTTCCTGAATGCCGACAACAATCTGGACAGCTTCGGCGTCCAGGATCAGGACGAAATGGCCAAGGTCGGCTCGAACGACTGGCTCAACATCGTCAGCCTGATCGACCGTGAGAAGGGCCCCGCCACTCTCAACTACATCGAGAAGGGCAAAGTCACCCCCGTGAAGGACATGGGCGAGCTCGACATGGGCGATTACAAGCTTCTCACCCAGTTCGTCAAGGACATGGCCGCCCAGTATCCGGCGAAGCATTATGCCCTCATCGTCTGGAACCACGGTTCCGGCTGGAAGAACAAGCCCGGTGACAACATCATGAAGGGCATCTCCTACGACGATTCCACCGGCAACCACATCACCACCAACCAGCTCACCCTGGTCACCTCCGAGATCAAGAAGGCCCTCGGCCGCAATCTCGACATTTTCTCGTTCGACGCCTGCCTCATGCAGATGGCCGAAGTTGCCTATGCCATGAAGGGCGATGTCGATTATATCGTCGCCTCCGAAGAGACCGAACCCGGCGCCGGCTACCCCTATGACGGCATCCTCGCCACCCTGAAGAAGGACATGACCCCGGCCGAGTTCTGCAAGACCTGGGTCGCCGCCTATACGGCCTCCTATAATAACGGCAGCCAGGGCTCCAGCGCCTCCACCCAGTCGGCTCTCGACATGAGCAAGTTCGACGCCATGATCGATGCCATCAACGGCTTCGCCAAGGCCTCGATCGCCGGCTCCTACGGCGCCCAGTTCAAGGATGCCCTCGCCAAGGTCCAGAAGTTCTACTATCGCACCAACATCGACCTGCCCCACCTCGTCTCCCTGCTCAAGACCACCATCAAGGACGAGGCGTTCCTGACCGCCGCCAACAAGCTCGAAGTCGCCATGGCCGATGCGATTCTCGCCAACGGCACCAACGGCAGCACCATGAAGAACGCCAAGGGCCTGGCCGTGTTCTTCCCGAACACCTCCTACAGCTTCTCCAGCGACTACCTCGCCCTCGACTACGCGAAGAACACCCTGTGGGACGAGATGGTTCAGGACTTCTACAAGAAGACCACCGCTCCGAAGATCGTTGCCGACCTGCAGAACGGCGACATCTCCAGCATGATGGAATACGTCCGGACCGCCAACGCGAACAACCGCGAAGTCTCCGCCGACCTGATCGGCAAGGTCAACTTCGCGATCTTCGCCGAGAACGCCACGACGGCTTCCGTCCAGGAGCTTGTGAAGAACCTGGTCAGCGAGCTGAAGACCAAGTAATTCCGGTTCTGACTTCACATGCAGCCCCCGGGGAAACCCGGGGGCTGTTTCTTTCGGGCGATTGACGAAACTTCTGTACCGGGTATGATTGAAAGATACGGTATCGCAAAGAGGGGGAAGCGCATGAACGGATTTCTGAAAACGGCTGCCATCGTCGGGCTGTGCGTGCTCTGGCCGGTGTCGGCCGCCCTGGCCCTGATCGGGACGCCCTGTGACCCGGAAACGGATTTCAAGGACGTGTATCTGATCCGCAACTGGCAGAAGCTGCCCCACAAGAACCAGGAAGAGACGAAGGAGCGGTGCGACGAGGTCAACGCCCGCGCCGGAAAAGAGCTCTGGAAATACAATCCGACGCCGAACTGCCCTCTCTATGCCTGTCTCAGCTACGGCGCCTCTTCGATCGCCGACTGGTGGGCCATCGAGCTGGGCTGGAAGCTCGGCGAATACAAGAGCTACGCCAATGGCCGCACCGAGCAGGGTTTCAACCCGCGCAAGCTCGAGGTGCGGTACCGCGCACGGTCGAAGTGGAATCCGCTGCAGTATTTCATGGTTCCGCTCAAGAGCGAACGCGACCCGGTCACGGGGGAGATGGTGCCGATCCGGCCGACCGGGTATGCCCGGCTGCTCGTCGACAAAAAGTCCGAGACGCTGACCGATCGCGTCGATGGCCTGACATTCACGTACAAGGCCGGAGATTACCCGATGGAAGGCGAATGGACCTCGATCGTCAGCAAAAACTGGAACCGTGACGCGGTCGAGAAGAAGCTCATGAAGGCGCTGCACGATCTGGGGCCGTTGCTCGTGCAGTATGAGATCCCCAAGAAGCATTACCTGATGGGAACCCACGCTCCTGTCGTCATCGGCTACGGCACCCTTCCGGACGGAACGGTCGCCTTCATCTGCCACGACTCGTTCGGCAACTTCCCCAAAACCCATGTGCAGGATTACCGCGGGGCTGCGGCCTACCGGTATGTGTCGGCTGACGAGATCGATGAGGCCGTCGCGTTCCCGCACAAGCCCGTCGTGAAGGCGAGCCGGCGCGGCGAGATGGTGTTGGTGCGCATCCTGAATGGGGGCGGGGTTGCGATCCAGGTGCGGCGGGTCGCGTATGCGACGCCGGGCGGGACGGTGATGACCCTCGAGATGGATGGTCTGAGCGGCGGGTTTGCCCCTGCATCCGCGATCGAAGACGGATATCTGAAACTGTATATCGAAGCTGATCATTACATGGCGAAGAACGGAAAGGGCCACTGGCTGAAAATTCCCGTCGTCGGAGAGACGGCGGAGTGATCGGATACTGGCTGACGTGCCGCCGGGGGCGTGAAGAATGACTTCACGCCCCCGGCGCTTTTCTAGGGCGCTTGATGGAGAATGGAAAAAATATAATATACGATATATACGGGTTGCGGATTGGCGGCGGGGAGAGTCCAGTATTTTGCTTGACGGTCCAGTATTTTTATACTAGGATGCAGAAAAGATTCCCCGGAACAAGAGGAGTGACTCGTGAAGACCAGGACATCCGATCGGAAACGCGCGGCCGCTGCCAGGCCGGCACCGAAGGCCACCCACCGCCCCGCTGCGAAGAAGACGGGCGCGCTGCCCCGAGAGACCCGGAAAACCGTTCCGACCAGGGCGGCTGCAACGGCGAAAAAATCGAGGCCGCAGGCATCCGCCGCGACGTTGCGCGTTGCCGCCAGGCAGAAGCGTGTGATCGAGGGAAGCTGGATGCCAAAGCCCTGGCCGGTCGAGCGGATCCGTGGATTCATGAGCCTCTGGGGGATGACCCAGGCGGAATTCGCGATCTTCTGCGGCGTCTCCTACGACACCGTCACATCCTGGAGTCGCGGCCGCCGCAACCTCGTGCGCGTCGACCATGCCGGTCACATCGAGGCTGCCGAAAAGGCCGCCCGCAAGCGGAAGCTGACCATTCCCGCCGAAGGCGCGCCGGCGGCCCCCTGGGCCCCGCTTCGCGCTTTCGTACGGCGTCATTCTCCGATCCGGCAGGCCGGAACCATTCCGGCGAACCTGTGCGGCACGTTTCCTGTTGCCGGTGTTGAAATGCATCCTGCCGCTCTTCGCCTGGCCGACCCGATCGAGTCAGTGACGATCGGAAAAGCGAAAGGCAAATCCGAAGCCATCCCCGTCACGATCATCGCAAACGGCCTCGAGATCACCCTCGAGGGGCGGTGGCGCGAACTGGGCGGGGCCCGGCTGCTCGAGCTGATCGCTCCGGTCGACGAACCGTGTTTCTTCGGCGGTCACGCCGGCTGCATCACGCCCGGCAAGCAGATTCTGCGCATCAATCTCTGGCCGGCCGATGCCCGGATCCCGATGCGCCTGATCGCCCTCAAGGCCTGACCGCCTTCGCGGTTCGCCCGGAAACACCGCTTCGCGGTGTCTTCCCAGCTCCGTAGGGGCGGATCGTGATCCGCCCGAGCCAACGCACCACAGAGCCACCGAGGCACAGAGGAAAGCCTCCTCTCTGACATCACCAAAAAGGCACAAAGACACAGTGCTCGTTTCTTGATCCGCCTTTTGCGGTTCTTTGTGCTCACCGATCCGCAGATGACGCAGATAACACAGATAAAATCCTGACCGCTTTCTTATTGATGAAGGTTCCGGTACGTTTTTCACCGGCATATCATCGAGGTGAAATACCTCTCTGTGCCTCTGTGTCTCTGTGGTGAACCGTCTTTCGTGCCTCTGCCCGTGATGGAATATATCCGTTCAGCTATAGAACGCGCAGGCGATCACCTGCGACATCAGTGAATGAGTGTTATCTGGTGGTTTCCGTGATGCGGCCGCCGCCGAGGAGGCGGTCGCCGTCGAACAGTACACCGGACTGGCCGGGCGTGATGGATCGGGCGGCCTCGTCGAGTTCCAGCAGCAGGCTGCCGGCGCCGGGGCTCGAAACGATGCGCGCCGGAACGGCCCGCGCCCGGTGACGGATCTGCACCGCCAGTTGCCGACCGGGTTCGAGCGGGCCGGCTGTGAGAAGGTTCATCCGGTCGAGTCGGAGCCGTCGTCCCTCGAGCGTCGCGGCTTCCCCGACCACCACCGTCCGGCTTTCCGGCCGGATCGCAACGACGAACAGACGCCGGCCATGGCCGCCGCCGAGTCCTTTCCGCTGGCCGATGGTGTAGCCGAGATACCCGGTGTGGGTCCCGACCCGCGCGCCGGCCGTATCCACGATCGGGCCGGGCAGAAATCCCGCGTGGCCCGGTGGGAGTCGCTCGCGCAGAAACGCGACGTAGTCCCCTTCCGGAACGAAGCAGATCTCCTGGGATTCGGGCTTTTCGGCGTTCGACAGGCCGAACCGGCGGGCCAGCTCGCGCACCTGCGGCTTCGTCATGCCCCCGAGCGGCAGAAGCAGGTGCGGCAGAACGGCGGGAGGCAGTTCCCAGAGGAAATACGCCTGGTCCTTCGCCGTATCGAGGCCTCGAAACAGCCCTGAGCCTCCTTCGGGAACCGGCAGCACGCGGGCGTAGTGGCCGGTCGCGATCGAGGTGCAGCCGAGGCTTCGCGCTTTCTCGAGCAGCCAGGGGATCTTGACGGTCGCGTTGCACCGCACGCAGGGGTTCGGGGTGCGGCCGGCGGCATACTCGTTCGTGAAATCATCGATCACGTCGCGTTCGAACGCCGCGGAAACGTCGAACACGGTGTGCGGAATGCCGAGAGCGGCGGCAGCCGACCGGGCCGCGGCAAGCCCTTCCAGACCGCAGCAGGCTTTCGCGCCCCCGCCTCGTTCGGCGTAGCAGAAGGTTTTGAGGGTGGCCGCGAACACCTCGTGGCCGGCCTCCTTCAGCAGGGCGGCTGTCACGGACGAATCGACGCCCCCGGAGAGGGCGACGAGGACGCGCTCGGGAGTCTGGTTCACGAGAGAATCTGACGGCGCCGGAACACCACGAGGGCGACGGCGAAAAAGGCGGCGGCCCAGCCGAGGCTGCCCATGAGCGGCCCCCAGATCTCGGCGCTGGTCAGGGTCATCGACTGTTTCAGCACCCCGTAGATCGTCTTGAGCTCCGTCAGCTCGGACAGGTGGCGCGTGAAGCACCACGGCAGCCAGCGGGCGTAGGAATCATCGAGTTTCGCGAGGTAGGGGACCATCATGACGTAGGTCTGCATCGTCATCAGGATGATGAGGCTGACGAATGCCATCAGGATCGGGGTTTCGAAGAAGAGGGCGGTGAGCACGAAGTAGCCGACCATGGCGAGGTTGGCCATGAAGCTGATCGTGAGCAGGCGGGCCATGACGGTCGAGTCGGCGAGGACGGCGCCGGTCTCGCGCGCATCCATGATGATCGCGCCGCTCTGGCTCATGCTGTGGGCCACCCACAGGTCGATCTGCAGGAACAGGCCGCCGAGCGCGACGGCGATCAGCAGGAAGACCAGGATCGCGGCCGCCTTGGCGAACACCACCTGGGCCCGGGAAACCGGGGTCAGCAGCAGGGTTTTCAGGTGGCCCCGGCCGGCCTCGCCCGAGATGCTGTCGCCGACGACGAGGGCGAGGAAGAAGGGCGAGATCCAGGCGAACAGCTTCATGTGGGCCGTGAAGAGGGCCTGGACCATCTCGACGAGGGCCGAGTATTCGAGACTGCCGAGGCCGAGGCTGCGCATCTTCAGGTAGGCGAGCATCGCGGCGATACTGGCGAGGATCGGGACGACGTTGAGGGCGAGAAGGAACAGCACTGCCTTTTTGCGGGCCAGGATCTTCTTCAGCTCGAACGAGAACAGCACGAACAGGCGTCGCATCATGACTTGTCGGCTCCCGGCTCGGTGTCGGTGAGGGCGAGGAACGTCGCCTCGAGCGAGGCTTCGCGCGGGATCAGGGCCGAGATCCGGATGCCCGCCCCGACGAGGGCCTGGTTGATCTCATGGGAAACGCCATGGGACAGGGAAACCTCGAGGCCGCGGGGGACGGGGCTGATGCCGAGGACGGCCGGGATGGCCTTCAGCACCTCCGTCGCGCGCGGCAGATCCTCGTCGGGCAGGCGCAGTTCCCAGGTCTCGTGGCCGTCATTCAGCAGCTCGGAAACGAAGCCCTGGCGGACGGTGCGGCCGTGGTCGACGATCACGACGTAGTCGCACAGCCGCTGCACCTCGTCGAGCAGGTGCGAGGAGAGGAAGATCGTCGTTTTCTCCCGGGTATGTATATCGCGCAATATATCACGCATCTGGGCGCGGCCCTGGGGGTCCATGCCGTTCGTCGGCTCGTCGAGCAGCAGCAGTGCGGGGTGGTGCAGGATCGCGCCCGCGACGCCGAGCCGCTGTTTCATGCCGGTCGAGTAGATCCCGAACGGCTTGTGGGCCGCGTCGGACAGGCCGACCAGGTCGAGCGCCTCGCTGACCCGTTCCCGGGTGAGGGGGGCGGTCAGGGAGCCGAACCACCAGAGGTTCTCGAAGCCCGTGAAATGCTCGATGAACGAGGGCTTCTCGACGAGCGTGCCCGTCCGCTCGAGCGCCTCGGTGCGGCTGTCGGGCATCGGCCGGCCGAGCAGCTCCATTCCGCCCTCGTCAGGCCGGGCGAGGCCGAGCAGCAGCCGGAGCGTCGTCGTTTTTCCGGCCCCGTTCGGGCCGAGGAAGCCGCAGACCGACCCGGTGGGAACGGTGAACGACATGCCGTCGACGGCCCGGACCCGTCCGAACCGCTTCGACAGATCGGCCACCCGGATCGCCGGGGTGGTGGAGGGCGCCTGGGGCGCGTCAGGGGGTGTCGTAGAGTTCATGATACAGTTCGCGTGACAGCACCATCACCACGCAGGTGGCCGGGATGGCGAGCAGCATGCCGAGGAAACCGAACACGCTGCCGCCGATGACGAGGGCGAGCATGATGGTCAGCGGGTGGATGCCGAGGTTTTCCTCCATCACCCGGGGCTGGACGAGGAAGCCGTCGATCGTCTGGATGATTGCGAGGGCGATGCCGGCCTTGACCAGGGTGACGGCGGTCGCCGTCGAGGCGCCGGTCGTGGCGAGGGCGACGATCGTGGCGAGCACGATCGAGACGAGGCCGCCGAGGTAGGGGATCATGTTGCCGACCCCCGCGATGGGGCCGAGCAGGAAGGCGAACGGGAGGCCCGCGAGCCAGAGGCCGAACGTCGTCAGCAGGGCGAAGACGAGGGCGCAGATGAGCTGGCCGCGCAGAAACGAGCTGAGCAGCCGGTCGATGTCCCCGGTGATGCGCAGGGTCGAATCGCGGTACAGGGGGGGCACGAAGAGAAGAAACCGCTGCCAGATCAGGTCGAGGTCGACGAGCATGTAGAACGTCAGCAGCGGGATCAGGAGGAGATCCATCGCCCCGGTGAAGGCCGACATGAGCAGATTGAACAGCTTCTGGGAAAGGGTCACCGTCGTATCCTTCGCCCCGATGAAGGCGCGGGCGGCCAGTTCCCGGATCTTCTCGGCGTCGACCGAGCCGTTCACCCAGTCGGTGAGCCACGGAACATCTGCATACTTCGCATACATCTCCCGGAGCGAGGTGTGGTAGTCGCCCGCGATCTGCCGCACGTCGAGCTGGGACAGCTTCTGGGCGAGCTCGCTGCCCTCGGCGGCGATCGTGAACGTGACGGGCACGATGACAAGGATGCCGATGACAAAGCCGAGGATATAGATCATCAGCACCGCCCAGGCACGGGGAATGCCGCGCCGCTCGAACACCCGGACCGTCGGGTTCAGGATGTAGGCGAGCACGAGCGAGACGAGGAACGGGGCGATGACGCCGCTCAGGTGGTAGACGAGGCCCAGCAGCAGTGCGCCCCCGGCCAGAATGAGGCCGGTCTTCACGGTGGGCGAGAGATTGCGGATGAACATGGCTCAGACGACCTTGCGCAGCTCGTAGAACTTCATCAGCAGCTCGATTTCGCCCTTGCTCATGCGCAGCTGGCGCGCGATCTGGGGAATCGAGTAGCCCTGGTCGCGGAGCTGGAGCACCTGTTTGAACGCCTCATACTCCTGGGCATCCATGCCCGGATGCATCGACGCCCGTTCGAACGTGTCTTCGGGCAGATGCCGGAGGCGGATGCGGTCGATGATGTCGGCATCGTTGATCGCGGTCTGCCGCAGTTCCGGTGCGGGAACCGGCGACTCGGAGGCCGGGAACGCCCCTGCCGGGAAGGGGGCCGGTTCAGGCATTGCGGCCGTCGGCGCGGGCTGGGCGGTCTGCCAGTCGGAGGCGGCAAACGTCCTCGGCGCGGCTGGCTGCAAGGGAGGGACGAGGGCGGCCGGGTCTGTCTTCGGAACGGCCGGAGCTGCCGGCTCAGCGGGGTGCGGCTGCTGGGATTCGGGCCTGACGCGCTCCGCCAGGAGCAGACGGTCGAGCTGGTCGACGATTTCGGTCCGGTCGAGTTCGAGTTGTTGTATTCGTAAAGTTATAATTCTGACCTGGGCGTTCGTCTCGTCGATCATCTCTTGCAGCTCGCGCCGTATCTTCAGCTCGCCGAGCGGGGAGGCCGGGGGGGAGATCGCGGCGGTGCGGTTGTGGTTCTGGAGCTCGCGTTTCATGTCGTCGACCTCTTTCATGAGGTCGTTCGCATACAGGCACTTCTTGTCGGCGACGTTGAGCAGCTCGCGCAGCTCCTGCGTCTTGGTGTCGAGCACCTTCAGATTGTGGCCCGAGACGAGCTCCATCTGCTCGAGAAGCTGGTTGAACGCCTTCTCGAGCGCCCGCATCTCCTCCTGCATTTTCAGGAAGCGGCGCTGACCGATCTTCTTGCCGACGATGAAACAGGCGGCAAGGATGATCGTCACGCACGTCAGGATCTGGATGGCTATCCACATGGTTCTGGCTCGCTCACGGTGGATTGATTATATCGGCTCATCGCGGGTTCGACAAGGAAACGGCCGGTCGAAACCGGCATGGTACACACGCTTGCGAGCGGCGATCGCCGGTTGCCGGGTCGGGGCGAGCGTGCTAGGATGCCTCGCATGAAAAAATGGGCAAAAAAAATCATCGGCCTGCTTCTCAGCGTGCTATTTCTCTGGCTCGCGCTGCGCCAGGTCGATTGGGAGCGGGTGCCGGCGGTACTCTCGGCCGTCGACTGGCGGCTCCTGCCGGTGCTTCTCGTCTCCTACACGATGGAACACCTGTTCCGGGCCATCCGGTGGCGGTACATTCTTCATCCGCGTGAAGTGCCGCTCTGGCGGCTGTATGCCGGGCTGCTTCTCGGATACCTGTTCAACAATCTTTTCCCCGCCCGCGCCGGCGAGTTCGTCCGATCCTGGTATCTGAAGAGCCGGGGCCATGCCGGCTTCTCCGAGGCGTTTGGCTCCGTCGTGATGGAACGGCTGCTCGACGGCATCTGCGTCGTGGCCTTCATTGCCTTCGCCGTGACGATGTTTCCGGTCGGCGCCGTCGTCCGCAGCGGCGGGTATACCGCCGTCACCTTCTACGGCGCCGTTCTGATCGTCATCCTGCTCCTCCAGTTCCGGCGCGGCTGGGTCGATGCCGTGTCGGATCTTCTGCTGTGGCCGTTTCCCGCCGCCTGGAAGCGATGGGTCTACGACCTGCGCGACTCGTTCATCGGCGGCCTCGGTCTGGTGCGTCATCCGTGGCCCCTCACGGTGTCCGTCGGCCTTAGTCTGGTTTCCTGGGGGGCTTCGCTCATCACATATTATATAACAATAAAAATGTTCGCTCTTCCGATGGGGGTGAGCGAGACGCTGCTGTTGATCGCCGTCCTTTCGCTCGGAGCGATGATACCTTCGAGCCCGGGCATGATCGGTATCTACGAATACTGCTGCATCATCGTGCTGACCGACATGCTCGGCCTTCCCAGGGAGGTCGCGGTCGCCTACGGCCTCGCGACGCACTTCCTCTCGTATTTCTACGTGCTCGCCGTCGGGATCGTGGTGCTCACGATCGAGAACCTTCATCTCGCGGATCTCGAGACGGCGGCCGAGCAGCCCGTGATTGAAACCCCGGCGGCTTGAACCCCCGCTTCCCGACAGAGTTTCCCGTACCCCGGGATGGACCGGGTAGAATGAGAGAAATTCCCCGGCCGTGTCCGGGAAGATCGGGTTCATGTTCGGAAAGGGCAACCGATGACGGCCATTCTGCATCGCAACCGCCTGCTCGCGGCGGTGCTCGCGGGTCTGACCTGGGGCGCTGCGGCGTTCGGGTGGGGCTGTGACGAGGCGCATCCTGCCATCAATGAGCTGGCCGGAAAACTGTTCATCGTCAAGAGCCAGAGCGATGTATTCGGTGATAAATATAAAAATGCGCCGATCGAGCACCGCACGGTGTTCGAAGGGGTCACGTTCAAGAAGGGCGGGCTCAGCGAAAAATCCGCCGACACCCTCGTCATCTCGGCGAATTTCACCGAGTGGCTGCGCCGGGGAGGGCATGACGCCGACATTCCCGGGATCGTCATGGGGTTCCGGCATTTCTATGATCCCGTCTACGAGCCTCACTATCTTACCTGGCTGGTGCGCCGCCTGAAAAAGCCGGATCGCGACGGCGTGACCTCGGAGGAAGCCTTTTTCGAAGGTTTCGAATACCGTGCCGACGACTGGAATCCGAACAAAGAGTGGAACGGCGTGCTGCGCCGCCTCCGTCTCCAGCCGAAACTGATCAAGCCGCGCATCGACGGCATCACCTGGGTGCTGACCCACCCCGACAACGACCACTCGTGGCGGAACGGCCTGCTGGCCTACAAAGCCGCGATGGAGAATGACCGCGCCGCGTTCGGCGGTCTTCCCAGAGAGCGAATGTTCGCGAAAGCTTTCCGTTGCCTCGGCGAGACGATGCACATGGTCGGCGACATGACGCAGCCCGCCCACACCCGGGCCGATTCCCACTCGCTGTTCGAGCCCGTCGAGGCCACTGTCGGCGACGAGATCGTCCGGCGCGTCATCGGCGACGGCTGGAAGAATCCCGAGTTCCGGCCGACGGGCGACTACGCCGTGAAGCGGGGACTCTCCCCCGAAGCCCTGATGAAGAGCCTCGCAACCTTCACCAACAGCCGGTTCTTCAGCAACGACACGATCGCCGATTACCAGAAATGGGTGTTTCCGCGGAACAAGAAACGCCCCTACCCCGCGCCGGCCCTTTCGAAGCTGAAAGAGGAAGGCGGCACCTACGGAGCCGAGTTCGCGGATGTCGGCTGGGTGCCTCTGGCGAAAGAGACGGGCTCGTGGTTCTCGGTCGTGCTGTTCAAATCGAAGAAGGTGAATCGCAAGAACCCGAAATTCAACGTGACGAAAGAGATGGCCGAGCCTCAGGCGAAGGTCTTGATCCCGCTCGCCGTCTGGGCCGCCTCCGAACTGATCGACGCGTTCTTCCCGACGTTCGAACTGACGGCCGCCGCGAAGCGAACGGATGGCAACACCTTCCTGGTTTCGGGTGAGCTGAAACATATCATTGAAAATGATTCCGAGTGGCAGAAGGTGGGCGAGATCCGATACGCCGGCCCCGCCGTCATTCTCGTGAACGGCACCCGGCGTATCCCCTGCACGTTCGCCGACGGCCATCTCGAAGGGGTGAGCGTGACCGCCGATGCCGGCGATACGATCCGGCTCGTCGTCGAAGCCGGCGCCCGCATCATCCGAAGCGTGCCCCTGCCGCTCGACTGACGGGGCCGACAACGACCCGCCCCTACGCCCAGATGTTGGTCCGACCAGGTGACGAAGCGCGTCGCGATGCGCCAGAACTGCCTCAATCCGCCGGCGGTGAATAGGGCATTCTCAGAACCATCCGTTTGAGGTATGATCCCTCCATTCACGGAAGCCGAATTCGGATGGTGACGATGTCGCAGAAAACACAGAATGCCCCCGCCCTCCTGCCCGTGGCCGTTGTCGGCCGCAGTCCCCTGTTCCCGGTTGCCGCCGCGCCCCGGGCCTTCTGGCCCGGCCTGCTTGGCCTGAAAGGCCTGATGAGCGGCCTGACCGGCGGCCAGTGGCCCATGAGCGAGTTTTTCACGGCCCAGGATCTGAAAAACCTCAAATGGTTCGTCCTCAAGAGCGGCCTCCTGACCGGGGTGCCGGCCGAGGGCTTCGAGATCCCTCCCGATGTCGTGCCGGTGACGACGGTGCTGCCGGCCGTCGCCCTGTTCCTGGCGAAGAAAGCTCTCGAGAATACCCGCAGTTTCGGGAAGGGCGGTATCCCGGCCCCCCGGGTTCGCGTGGCTCTCGAGACCCGCGCACGGCCGCAGACCCTCGCGCAGAAAGACCTGGCGGACATCTTTGCCAGGCACTACGGCTTCGGGCTTTGCCCGATCGATGATGCTTCGCCGCTTCGGGGAGCGCTGAACTGGGTTGCCGCGGCCGTCCGCGAACTCCAGTCGGACCGGACCGACCTGGTCGTTGCCGGAAGCACCGATGCCGTTCACGCGCTCGGGGTCATGATGAAAGAGGGGGCGCCGGCGGAGGGCTCACGGAACGGCCGGTACCGCGAGGGCCTTCAGATGTTCACGCTTCGTCGGCTCGCCGATGCAGAGCGCGATGGTGACGAGATCTTCGGGATCATCACCGACGTCGATGCCTCCACGATCGGCTTCTCGGGCCGGGAAACCCCTGCCGGGTCTCCGCAGCCCGCGGAATCTCCCGCGGCTTCCCCCGCGGTTCCGCCGGCGGCGCCCGCCATCGGCCGAACGGAGCGGCTGGCGAGGTTTTCCCGGCTTCAGGCGAAAGATATCGTCGAGGATACAACCGGTTCCTGCCTGAATCTGCCGTATAACGTTCTTCCCGAGAATGATACCGGCGTCGCTTCGCTCGACTGGAAGCGGCTTCGCAAAAGCTGGATCGACCGGACCGGCTCGCACCGGTTTTTCCACGACCTGATCGGCGCCCTGTGCGGGACGTTCATCAGCCGGGTGGTGATCCAGAGTCCCGCGGCGTTCGCGGCCGTGGCGGACCGGCCCGTCGTCTTCCTGGCCAACCACCAGATCGGCCTCGAGTCACCGCTGTTCATGGCGATGGCCTACGGCCTCACCGGCCTGCCGATCCAGGCGGTGGCCAAGCCCGACCACGTCAACGCCTGGCTGGCATTCCTGCTCGAGTTCGCGAAGGACTCGCTGGGCGGCGGCCATCCATTCCGGTTGATGTATTTCGATCGTCAGAACCCCCAGGGGCTGATCGACTCCCTGAAGAACGAGGACCGGCGCGACGCTTCGTTGCTGGTGCATGTCGAAGGCACCCGGAGCCTGACGGCCGACCAGCCCGTGACCAAGATGAGCTCGATCTTCCTGGACATGCCGATCGACAAGAACATCCCCATCGTGCCCGTGCGTTTCGTCGGCGGTCTGCCGGCGCAGGCGAACAACGATCGGCTCGACTTCCCCTACGACAACGGCAAACAGGACTACCTGATCGGCACGCCCATCCTGCCCGAAGAGTTGAAGAAGCTCGCCTACGGCCAGCGGCCGAAGTTCGTGATGGACCGGATCAACACCCTCGGCCCCGCAAAAGGCGAGGATGTGCTTCTGCCCCCCAGCAAGGAGTTCGGCGCCAAAACCCGATTCTTCGTGGAAACCTTCGGCTTCCCGAAGATGCAGGCGATGCTGTTCGCGATCCTCCAACGGATCGACGAACCCTGCGAGGAAACCGCCCTCCTGATCAAGGCCGTCACCGCCGGCAAGCTCGATCCCGCCAGCAACGCCATCCCCCCCGTCCTCAAAAACTTCCTCACCCACGTCAAAACCAAGTTTGCCTGATCTCCGGAGAACCTTCCTAATAAAACCGGGACACGCACCTTGTTATAATCAACCTGGTGTGTGTCCCGGATTATCTGCGTTTATTACGCCGCTTTTGTCGTTCGTCGCCGGGTCTGGCGAATCAATTTGGCAAGATATTTCAAGGCGTCATTCACGGATTTGGAATCAGGAAATACGTCTGTCAGCTCGGGATCCAGAACGATGATATTCGTTCCTTCCGAATATCGGTGAGCATACTTTCCACGAACGCCTTTGGAAAAATCGTATTCTTCGCGCATTTCAGCGACTTCAGTCGTCTTTGGGGCTTTTTTCATAACTCCTCTTTTCCCTGGTTGTTGCTTTACGAGCGCTTATGATGCGGGTATTGGGTTCCCGATCGGTGAAGGCTATGACCAACACTCTGTTGTCTGCCGATCGACCCAGCAATAAGAATCTTTGTTCGAGTGCAGAATGGTCGGGATCTGGAATGGTCAGCGAAAAGGGATCTCCAAAAGCGGTTGAAGCCTCATGAAAAGTGACACCATGCTTGACCAGATTGATCTTTGCTTTATCCGGATCCCATTCAAAGGTCATCTTCATAATTGTAACGCCTTCAATAAAGGATTCGAATTCCACTGCCGTGGTGGTGTGAACGACATTCCGAATTGCTTTGAGTATAGCGTTTTGCCTGCTACCAGTCCAGTTGGATGAAAGGTATCCGGGAACCCCAGGTTTCTATAACGGTTCGATGGCGCGGCGGGAGCAGGCGGCGTGGAGGGTTTCGGGGCTGGCGAGGAGGGCGACGCGGTGCTTGGCGCGGGTGAGGCCGGTGTAGACGATCTCGCGGGAGAGCAGGCGGGAGGCGGTGTCCGAGGGCGGGGGCGGGAGGATGAGGTATACCTCGTCGTATTCCGAGCCCTGGCTCTTGTGGACCGTCACGGCGAACGCGGTCTCGGGGCCGGGCAGTTCGTCGAGGGGGACACGCAGGACCGTGCCGGGCCGCGGGAACACGCCGAACAGGCCGCCGTCCTTCGCCGGCAGGATCAGGCCGGTGTCGCCGTTGAACAGGTCCAGCCGGTAATCGTTGCGAGTCACCATGACTACGGCGCCCGGGAAGAAATCGCGCCAGCCCTCACCAGGCAGGCTTTTTCGCAGGTGCTCCCCGGCGATGCGGTTGATCGTCTCGACGCCGTACGGGCCTTCCCGGAACACCGTCAGGATCTTTTTGCGCGTGAGAAAACGGAACGCTTCTGCGAGCGGATGATCGCCGGGAAGGGGCTCGCCCGTCTGGGGAATGCCGCTCTTCAGGCACGCGTTCACAACGTCCGTGTAGTTGTTGGCCGAGCCGCTCGCGAACCCGGCTGCCCACCGCCCGATCTCCTTCGTGAAATCACCGGGGTTCCAGGATGACGCCTCGCCCGGACTCTGCCAGTGCAGAACGCCCTCCTGGCCGGCCGGGAACAGCGTGCGCAGGTGATCGCGATACTCTTCGGGCGGGCTGTATTCGTTGACGGCCCGGGCCGCCTCGATGATCGTCTTGTTGGCCCGGTAACATGTCAGGAGCACGCCGATGCGGTCGGCCATCGGGTGCTTCGCGGCATCGGCAAGAATATCGAAACCCGCGTCGGCTTTGGGGGCGAGGCCGAGAACGGACCGTATCGCCTCCCCCATCGTCTTGCTGAACGCGGGGCGCCGCATCTCGCCGACGAGGTCGGCAAGCACCGTTCCGGCCTCGACCGAGGGGAGCTGGTCGCGGTCCCCGATCAGCACGATCCGCGCCTCCGGCGGCGCCGCGTCGAGCAGGCGCGCCATCAGCACGGTGTCGACCATCGAGGTCTCGTCGACCAGGATCAGTTCGGCTTCCAGCGGGTTCTCCGCCGAATGGCGGAAGTCCAGCTTCGCAGGCGAGTAGCCGAGCAGGCGGTGAAGGGTGCGTGGCTCGAGATACGCGATCGACTCGTCGCCGGGAAGCAGCTTCCCGGCTTTCCCGAGCTGATCGAGCTGGGTGCGCAGCGTTTCGCCGAGGCGCTGGGCCGCCCGGCCCGTCGGCGCGGCCAGGGAGATCCGGCCGGGGTTCAGGCCGGCCTGGATGAGACACCGGATCAGCGTGAACACCACCGAGGTCTTCCCCGTGCCCGGCCCGCCCGTGATGACGAAGAATCGCCGCAGGAGCGCGGCTGCGAGAGCCGTTTTCTGGTCGGGGCCGAGCGTGAACGCCGAATGCTCCGTCACGCGGGCGAAGATCTCGTGCCAGGCGTCCGGGTCCGCGGGCATGCCCGGTTCGGGCGTTTCTTTCACGGCCAGACGAAGCCCGAGAGCCGCCTTGAGCCGGTCATCGGCCTCCTGATACCGGTGAAACGCCAGCCTCCCTTCGCTGCGGATCAGCGGCAGAAACGGCGTCGGGCCGGTCCGGCCGACGATCGAACGATAGATATCGCTATCCAAATAGCCGAGGAACGCCTCGAACAGCTTTTCCCGGCCGGAAAACGCCGGCAGGCGGTCGAACGGCCGGGCGCGGTCGAGCGGCATCGCGAGGCCGCCCTCGAGACGCACGAGAAACAGGTTCATCATGGCAGCTTCCAGCGCGGTCCTGGCCTCTCCCGCCGGGAGCTCCCCGATCTCGCAGACGTCGCGGATCGTCTGATACTCCGTCACCGTCAGATCCGTTTCCCGGACGACGGTTTCGTACAGGACGACCCGCACATCCTCCCGGGGGCCGGGCCAGATGCCGAGAAGCCGTAGATCCTGCGTCAGTCGTTCGTGGTGGCGGTTCATGCGTCGTTCTCCCCGCCGGATTCCGGCGCGAGCAGGCCGGGAAGCGTCTTCTGCTCGAACTCGTCGAGCATCACGTCCGTCAGGCCGGTGTGGAAGATGCCGGAAGAACCGCTTTTCCCGGACATCCCCCGGACGAACAGATACCCGGCCCCGGCGATCGGCGTGATGCCCGGCCGCTGCCCCGGCCCCCGCAGAAGGCGCCGCAAAGCGACGCCGTAGAGCAGATACTGCAGGTGATACCCGTGGTCGTCCATCATCGTTTTGATCCTGGAAGCGGCATACCCGTCCGTCGACCGGTTCGTCTTGAAGTCGATGATATAATATTTATTGTTGTAATTTATGATCAGGTCCATCGCGCCCGTCAGGAGACCACCGCTGACGCGCATGCCGAGCAGATCGCGGTAGCGCGCGCCCGGCGCGGGCATCCAGAACGTCAGTTCGTGTCGCCGCTCCCGGCAAGCACCGAGAGGCCGGCCGTCGAGGAAGGGTAGGGGGGTGCGGAGCGTTTTCCAGGTCATCTCGGCCAATCGCGCCAGATCCTCAGGATCGGGGTGCCGCCTGATCGGATACCGCCGGAACAGCCGCTCGAACAGCTCCCGGGAAGCCGTTCCCCCGGCGAGGAGATCGGCCGGGCTCTCGGCGGCCATCGCGGCTTCGTAGTCCAGAAGCTCCATCGCGGCGTGGAACAGCGTGCCGGTGCGCGCCCCGGCCGGCAGGGCCGTTTCCGGCCCCGCCGCTTCTTCCGGGCCGGCTTCGCCCGGCTCGTCGCAGGGCAGATACTCGACGTCCGTGCACGACGTTTCCCGGTCGTCCTCGAGCGAAGCAGGATCGTCGCCGGTCATCATGATGGCCGTCGCCTTCGCCGCATGCCTGGAGGCAAGGCTGCTGAAGGAGTTGAGGGGGATGAACAGGTGCTTCAGGGCTGTGCGCCGCTCCGGAGGCGGTTCCAGCTCTCTCTCCGGTACGTTCGCCTGCCGGACAGTCACGGTTCGGGGATCAGTGGGCGAAGGGGCGCCGTCGTCGGTTTCCCTGTCAGCATCGCCCAGAATGCGAAATCTCACTCCTTTGACAGCGGCGGCTTCGGCAGAGTTGCCGTCACTGTACGCCGACAGGCCGGGAAACGCTTTCTTCATGCCTTCGCCCAGGTAGGTGAAGAGCGGGCCGCCCCATCTCGGCACCCGGCTCGGGGACATGAAAGGCACATACACCCGCCCCACGGCTCGGGTCAGGGCGACGTAGAACAGCCGGCTCTCCTCTTCCCGTGCCTCGCGGGTGTGGCGGGTCATCGCGTCGTCCGAACCCGACAGATCGATGCGCCAGGCCCTGCGCCCTTCGGCGTCTGAATCCTCGATATGATATCGTAAATACTGATCGCTATTGAACGCCGTGAACCACCCCAGGACGAAGACGACGGGAAACTCGAGCCCCTTCGCCGCATGCACCGTCATGATCTGCACCTTCGGCTGGTCGCTCTCGACGCGCAGCAGCATGCCGGGCCTGTCGTCCGACGTTCCGAGCTTCTGCTCCGCGACGATGCGCCGGCTGAGCCCGGCCGGGTCGAGCCGCTCCCGGTCGGCGATCAGGGCGAGCTCCCGGCCCAGGTCGAGAAGCGTCGACACGCCGGCGTCGGGGTCCTCGTCATCCGCCGCGGCCTCGATAAGCCGCCCGGTCTCGTCGAACAGCGACCGGAACAGCGCCGGCCAGTTCCCTTCCGCCGCCAGGTGCGCCCAGGCGCGCAGGCGCACGGCGAGCGGATCGGCGGGCGAGAGGCCGTCGAATCCCTCCAGCCGCTCGGCGGGAAATCTGAAAAAGCGTGTCAGAAGGGCTTTCTTCACGGCCGACGCGGACGTCGGGTCGGCGACGGCGTCGAGCACCAGCGCGATCTCGCTCGCCTCGACCGACCGAAGCAGCCGCTCGTGACGTCTCGTCACATACGGAACTCCCGCTTCGGAAAGCGCCGCCGTGATGTTCCTCTCGTCCGCGGCCCCCCTGACGAGAACGGCGATGTCATCCGCCCGCAACGGGCGCGACCCAGCCCTGTCGCGGTACACGAATCCGCCCTCCAGGAGAGCCCGAATCTCGCGAACGACGAACGCGACGTATTCTCCCCGCGCCTTCGAAGCCGTTTCTGCCTTCGAGACGGCGATCTGCAACGGATGGAGAACCGGCTTGCCGTCCTCCAGAAGACAACGGCCGGAAGACGGCGTGATCCGCTCGTACTCGCCGACGATCCCGCTCTCGTGGAACAGACGGTCGATTGCCTCGACCAGGAGCGGCGCCGATCGGTAGTTCTCCGATAGCGTCTCGCGCTCGGCCCCAATCTCCTCCAGCCGCGCGATAGCGCCCTGGAACGTCTCGACGTCGGCCCCGCGGAACCCGTAGATCGCCTGCTTCGCGTCGCCCACCACGAACAGGTGCCGGTCCGGCCTGCCGGCGAACAGAAGATCGAAGATGCGCCACTGGACAGGGTCGGTGTCCTGGAACTCGTCGACCAGCGCCGCCACGAACCGCTCCCGAAGCATCTCCGCCAGCGCCGGTGACCGTTCGATCGCCTCGAGGGTCCGGCTCAGCATGCCGGGGTAGTCGATCGTCCCCTCGTGCCGCATCAACAGCCGGCTGAACCGCGCGCTGTCCTTTATTATACGAGCAAGAATATCATGAGCCGTCGCCGCCAGCTTCACGGCAAGACCGCAAAGCAGCTCGAGTGTCGTGCCGCCGGCCGGCCCGGCTGCGGCCAGCAGCTTCGCAACGTTGGCGCTCACGTCGAGCCCGTTGGCATTGAACACGGCTTTCCACGCGCGGTTCTCGATCAGCTCTCGCACCAGCGGCTTGCCCGACGTGCCGGCGGCCAGGATCGATTCGAGGGCGGCTCTCGTTTCGCAGATTTTTTCGAGGCTTTTCGAAGGTTTTTTCTGCGGCGCAACCAGGGACAGCCCGGCGATGATCTCCTCGCAGTCGGGCCGCGGGTCGAAGAGGCGGTCCGGGTCGGGGTGGATCGTGCAGGTGCGCGGATGGTAAAACCTCGAGGCCTGGGTCACGAGATCCAGGTGAAACTCGTTTTCGGCAATTGCCTGGGCGAGCGCCTCCCATCCCGGCTCGTTCATGATGATCCGGCGCAGTTCACCCCGGATATACCGGTCGTACATCGCCGGGAACACCTCATCCGGCCTCGTGACGTCCAGCGCGAACGGCTCGCCGGCCTCGAACGCGTATTCCCGCAGAATCGCGAAACAGAAGCCGTGGATCGTCGTCACCATCGCCCGGTCGAGCCCGCTCAACGCCTCTCTGCACCGCAGGGCCTGCTCCGGCCCGCCCGGCGCGAAGCTCGTCAGACTCTCGCGAAGCCGCTTCCGAAGCTCGCCGGCGGCCCGTTCCGAAAACGTCACGATCGCCAACCGGTCGATGGGAACACCTTTCCCGACGATCAGGTCGTGCGCGTGCCGGATGATCTGGTAGGTTTTGCCGGTGCCGGCCGAAGCCTCGAGAACCCGGTGCCGCATCTTCGACTCGTTCGGGGTCATTCGTCGGCCTCCTTCGATGCCGCGTTCTCGATTCGGTCGAGCCGGTCCAGGATCGGCACCAGCCGCCGGTTCACCTTGTCACGCGCGTCGCGCGGGATCTCCGGCTCGCCGATCGTGTCGAACAGGTCGTTGAAAAACATCGGCGGATACTTCCCTGACCGGAGCGTCTTGAGTTTTTCGTTCAGGGTTTCGAGATACGCGTCGTCGGTCGTCTTGTCGTCGGGGAGGTCGGCGGCGTTCACGATCTTCAGCCGCAGGTCTTCGAACTGTCGCTGGCCAAGATACTGCCCGGCGAGGTGGGTCAGATACGACCGGGCGAAATCCGCCTCGGGCGGGAACCGATACACCGTCGCTCCGTCGCTCGAAATCACGTGCAGGAGCAGAGGCACCCCGTTCACGACGGATTTGGCGCCGGTCTTCGCGGCATCCTCGTCCCATGCGAGCAGTCCCAGATACGTCAGCAGAGGCGCGAGCAGGCTGCCTTCGAGCCGCTCCTGCGACGATTTCCCCTCCCGCACGACCAGCGAATGGAGGCCGGCCGTGTCGCTCCAGACCAGGGGAAGCCGGCCGCTCAGCTCGAGCGTCCATTTCGGCCGCTCTGCCCCGCACGTGAGCGGCGTTGCCGGCCGGGGAGCGGGAATGCGCATCTTCAGCGGTGGAAGCCCGCGAACCCGTCGCGACGTCGAGAACCGGCCGAGTTCGATCGTGTCGAGACCCTCGTCCCGCCTGCGGTCGCCCATCTGGAGGCTGATCTTCAGCACCGTGGCGGCGAACCGCTCGGTGAGGCGGTGCCGGTCGACCCTGCCCCACAGGCCGTCCGGCAGCCGCGACCGGAGCCGTTCCCAGTCGTAGGCGCGCTGGAAAAACGCTTCGGGGGAGTCCTGCCGCTTCCAGCCGTCGAGCCTGAAATATGCGTCGATACAGCGTCTCATCAGGCTCCGCTCGAGGGTCTGGTTCGCGACGAGCGGCGCCGCCGTGATCTCTTCCCAGTCCTCGACGGCGTCTTCCATGTAGATCCAGCGCTCGAGAACGGCCGACGCGGGGTCGCGCAGGAACGTGGCGAGCCGGTACGTCGAGACGCGCACCGTGAGATCTTTCGGCGTGGTTTCCCGGGGGGCGGGAAGCGGGATGCCCCGCTCCGCGCGCGCCTCTTCGAGCAGGCGATCCAGCCGGCCGCTTCGTGATGCGCGTGGGGAGCGGTTCCGCCGTGCGAGCAGGAGGGCGGCGAGCCACTCGGTGCGGTCGACCAGCCGGACGGGATCGTGCCACGCCTCGGCATCGGGCGCCAGGAACCGGTCGCTGAGGGGCGTCGTCGGCACGACCACGCGCCGGAACGCGGCGTTCCCGGCCAGGACGTTGTCCCGGAGGAACGCTTCGAGATCGCAGATGACGGACGACGGGTTGAGCTCGGCCTCCTTGGCCGGGTCGATGCAACTGTAGGTCAGGATCATCCGTTCGCGGCACGCCAGCAGGGCCTGCAGGAACGCTTGTCGGCCGAGGTCGTCGCCCCTGACCGGCGCGCGATCGGCCTGCCCGGCGGATCCCGGCAGGGGTTCGACCAGGTTCAGGGAGGAGCGGCTGCTGCCGCCTGGAAACTGGGTTTCCTCGAGGCCCACGATGAAGGTTCGCCGCCAGGGAATCGTCGCGGCCGAGGCCAGGGGCGCGAGTGTCACGCCGCCCATGAACGGCCGGCGCAGGGTGCCCCCGCCCGTGGCGCAGGCCCCGATCAGGCCGGTGCGCACCAGTTCGAGGGGAAGCCCCCTTGAGAGCAGGGGTTCGAGTTCGGCGATGTGGTCGAGCATGCCGAACGCCTGGCTGCGCTCGGCGATTTCGTCCGGCTGGTCGGGCCGCGCGGCGAGGCAGGTATCGAGGATCTCGCGCAGGTCCGCCGCCCAGGTGGCACACGGCCGGGATTCGCCGGGGAGGCCCAGCCTGCGGACCATCACGTGCAGGATCTCGACGCCCGCGGAAAAGGCGGCCAGCGAATCGTCGTCGGAGGTCGCGAAGTCCTGGAACGGCGCGTGGCCGCGCCAGGCCGGCATCTCGTCGTCGGCGGGCGAGAAGTCACGGCACTCCATGAGGCGGCCGAGCCGGATGCGCCGCAGGGCCGTTCGCCACGTGTGGGCATCGCTCATGCCGATGCCCTCGGCCGACGCTTCGGGCCCGAGGCACGAGTCGCACGCCGCCCTGCCCGGCAGGTGGCAGGACCGGCACTTGTCCGCGGCCGTGAACCCCGCGAAGATGCCCAGCTCGTCGGCCCACGCCAGCCAGTCCTGCACCATCTCGGGCCGGACCCGCCGCGTGCGCTGCCAGCAGGGGTTCGACAGCAGGCGGAACACGCCCGCCCGGGTGAACCCGTTCGCGGCGAGATCGAACAGGGCCTCGACCCCGGCCGCATACGGCCCGGCCAGGGCGTCCCCCTCGCCGGACGACGTGAACGGGATGCGGAGCCGCTGGAACGCCTCTTTGAAAAGCGGAAGATATTCATCGGGCCGGGTGAGGAGAACCGCCGTTTCCGTCGTTCCGATGCCGCTCTCGTCGGTCTGATCGGCCAGGAGCCGCGCGACGAGCTCGGCCTCGCGCTGAGGCCCCGGGCAGGCCCAGAGCTGGAGCGAGGTGTCCTGGCCGGGCCGGTTCGCCGCCCGTTTGACGCTCTGCCGGAGCATGCCCTGGGTGACGCTCAGAACGCTCTGCGGCGTATCGGAAGCGGCTTCCGGGACAGCCGTGGCGGCCGGGATGCCATCGAGCCTGCGGCGCAGGTCGAGGAACGGTGCCCGCCACCGGTCGAGGGGATGCGGCGCGCCGTCGGGACAGCCCGTGTCGAGCAGGAACAGCCCGACCGGAACGACCTCTCCGAGCTTACGGAGGATATCGAGGGCCAGGGGCGGCAGGGCATCGAAGCCGAAAACGACGATAGGCCTGGTCTTCCCCGGCCTGGCGGTCGGCCCTAGCTTTGACGTCGCCGTCATCTGCCGGAGGGTGAGCCGGTCGGGATACGCGACGGACCGCAGCCCGCCTTTTTGAAATATGATGCGATATACCTGTTTCTGCCATTCCAGGTGGGGATGAACGCCCGCGCTGCTCCCGTTGAGCCTGTTCAGCAGGGGAAACGCAATCGGATCGCCGTCATCGGGGAGTCCCGCCTCGGATTCATACTGCTGGAACAGCACGGCGATCTTTTCCGCGATCTGCCAGGCCCGCCGCGCCCTCTCCGGGCCGCCCTCGCCGGTTGCATCGAGATCGGGGTGGGGCGCCAGGTATGCCAGAACCGGTTCGAGCTGCGTGGCGGCCCCATTCGGCGGTTCGAGCAGGAGGGCAAGCACCAGGTCTCGCAGATGCCCCGCCGAAAGCGGTTTCACATCCCCGACATCCGGCCCCGCAAGACGCTTCCACGCATCCCAGAGCCCATCATCGAGCCCCGAAAACGCCGGTTCGATCCCCCCCTGGAACCTCTGTATGAGATCGAGCCTCACCCACTCCTGCACCGTGAAGTTCGGCGTAATGACCGGCCACACATCGAACGGGTCGGGCTCGAACCCCTTCGCCGCCTTCCGGAGGTACTCGCCCAAGTCTTGGACAAGCCCCCCAAGCGTTGCTGCCGTGTGTAAATGAATGCTCATCCCTCATACCTTGCTTGTATTGTATTTCAACAAGGATGAATCAACAATTATACACTACTTGATTTTATCGATGAGTTTCGAAAACTAATAGGTCTTGGAGCGCTTTTTACTCGAGCGACGTTTTCAAACGTTCGATGTCGCCAACCGGCAGGCCGGTCATGGAAGTCCTAGGCTCCGCAGGATAGTTTGGGAGTTCGAGAAAGCGACGGTCAACAGGATTTTATCGTTGCTCTGATTTTCTCGATTTCTTCGATAGACAGGTCGGTCGCTTGGGATATCAGAGAAATTTCGAGTCCCATTCCCAGCATCTTACTGACAACATCCAGGCGTTCTTCCTCTCTCCCCTTTTCGATGCCTCGCTTTTCGGCGGCGTTGATTTCGGTGAGGCGAGTGCGTTCTTCTTTGTCGCGCTGTTCGAGAATGGCGCGCATGTGTTCGTCGGCGTTCACGTGTTCCAGCTCCTCGAGAACCCTGACGAAGATCTCGTCGGTTCGTAGTTCGTCCGGCAGAGACTTTGCATTCTCATACATCTCCGCGAACCTGATGATATGTAACCATTTTTCCAGGCGTGTTTGCAAGCCCCGGGGCTTGGACTTGAACTTCGGAAGCTCGATGAAATGCAGTTCCATCAAATCCGGAAGAACCAGGCCGGTCGCTTGTTCCTGAAACTGAAATATCGACTGAAATTGATCGAAGCCGTCGAACATCACGTAATCGAGAATGGCGATTCCGTAGGACGGATGAAGGTTCTCGAAACTCTCGCCTTCGAGAGGCTGGCCGGTGTAGAGCAACGCGAGATAGTAGGCCATTCTCTTCGCGAAGCTGGGCAGTTCCCTGACCTGCATTTCGATCGTGAACCGGCGGCCGGCCAGGTCGGTGGCCTTCACGTCGACGATCGTGAACTTGTCGTCATGAAACTCCTTGAGATTCAGCGGGCTGAGCAGGGTCAGATCCGCGATGCACCGATCGCCGGTGAAGTGGAGCAGGGCATCGATCAGCTTCGCCAGAATCTCTTCATTGCCCTCCTTGCCGAAAACCAGCTTGAACACGAAGTCATTTCGCAACGGATATCTCTTGTGGTCTCCCATTCCAAGCTCCTTCGGCGAATGATTCGAAACGGAAAACCCGCTTCACCTATACATCCGCCGAACCCCGGCACCGGGGAAAAAGAAAATACTGAGCCATACACTGCTGATTATTTTAGGATGAAGTGGTAAAATAAAATAAACAAACGTCTTATTTTAGGGTTGAGGCAGGAAGGATGAAGCGAGAGCTCCAGGGCAGGTACGTGACCATATCGACGGTGGGAGAGAAGGCCCGAGCCTTCATTCCAGCACCGTTGCCGCCACATCCGCCCATCGACTGGACCCCGGAGCTTCGCGGCAAATTCGACCAGGCACTCCTGGCGCTCGGTCGGCTGGACAGCGTCTCGACTCTGCTGCCGGATACGTCGTTATTCCTCTACATGTACATCCGCAAGGAAGCGGTGCTCTCCAGCATGATCGAGGGAACCCAGTCATCGCTGTCGGACCTGTTGATGTTCGAGTTGGATCAGGAACCGGGTGTCCCGCTGGATGATGTGCGGGAGGTCAGCAACTATGCCGCTGCCCTCGACCATGGCTTGCGCCTGCTGGAGGATGGACTGCCGCTGTCGCTGCGCCTGATCCGCGAGATCCACGGTTTCCTGCTGACCGGGGGGCGCGGAAGCAGACGAGCTCCGGGCGAATTTCGGCACAGCCAGAACTGGATCGGCGGCACCCGGCCGGGCAATGCCGTCTTCGTTCCGCCTCCGGCCGAAGAGGTGGTGGAGTGCATGGGCAAGCTCGAGCTCTTCCTTCATGACCGGCCGGAGCCGACCCCGGTACTGCTCAAAGCTGCGCTGGCCCACGTGCAGTTCGAGACGATCCACCCGTTCCTCGATGGGAATGGACGTCTGGGGCGTCTGCTGATCACGCTTCTTTTGTGCGAGCAGAAGGTGCTGCGGGAACCGATGCTCTACCTCAGTCTCTATTTCAAGACGCACCGCCAGTATTACTACGATCTGCTCAACAACGTGCGTCTGACCGGCGACTGGGAAAGCTGGCTCGATTTCTTCGCCGAGGCGGTCATCGCCACTGCCACCCAGGCGGTGGAAACGGCCCGGCAGCTTCTCGAACTGTCGGACCAGGACCGCGACAAGATCGGCGGCATTGGCCGGGCGGCGGCTTCCACACTGAGGATTCATCGCGCCCTGATGGAGCATCCCATCGCCACTTCAGGCTCGCTGGTCGGGAAGACCGGTATCACTCCGGCGACCGTCAACAAGGCGCTCGGCCATCTGGTGCGACTCGGCATCGTCAGGGAGCTGACCGACCGGAAACGCAACCGTCTGTTCAGCTACGCGGGCTATATCGAGATGTAAGTGTTCAGGTCCTCTGATTTGAGAGGGGCTTGTACGTTCATAGAAAAATCC
>DAOOQQ010000039.1:0-40784 GCA_035388825.1 Candidatus Ozemibacteraceae bacterium | reverse complement strand
TCTTGCCGTAGGTCTTTTTTTCCGCATCCTTGATCGCTTTCGTGTACACGTTGCGGGGCAGGATGTTGCTGATCGCGAAGAAGCAGGTCTGCATCAGGATGTTGATGCGGTTCCCGAGACCGATCTCTTCGGCATGCTTGCACGCGTCGATGACGAAGAACTTCGCCTTCTTGTCGATGAGCTGCTGCTGCACTTCGATCGGGAGCTGATCCCACACCTTGTCGGCCGGATGGGCCGTCTCGAGCAGGAAGGTTCCGCCCGTCTTGAGGTCGGACAGGATGTCGAGCTTCTCGAGGAAGCTGGGCAGGTGGCAGGCGATGAAGTCGGCCTGGGTGACCAGGTAGGGGCACCGGAGCGGCTTCTTCCCGAAGCGCAGGTGCGAGGTGGTGACGCTGCCGGACTTCTTCGAGTCATACACGAAATACGCCTGGGCGTAGTTGTCCGTCTCGTGGCCGATGATCTTGATCGAGTCTTTGTTGGCGCCGACAGTGCCGTCAGAGCCCAGCCCGTAGAATTTGGCCGCGTAGGTCGACGGGTCGCTGGTCTCGATGACGGGGCCGACCGGGATGCTGGTGTGCGTCACGTCGTCGTTGATGCCGACGGTGAAATGATTCTTCGGGGTGGCCTGCTTGAGGTTGTCGAAGATGGCCACGCACTGCGCCGGGGTGAAGTCCTTCGAACCCAGGCCGTAGCGACCGCCCACGACCTTCGGCCAGCTCTTGAACGGGGCGATGTTGCGCTCGAGCGCTTCGCCGATGCCGTTGCGGATATCGAGATACAGAGGCTCGCCGCCGGCGCCCGGCTCCTTGGTGCGGTCCATGACCGCGATCGCCTTGACGGTGGCGGGGAGGGCCTTGACCAGGTGCTCGACCGAGAACGGCCGATACAGGCGGACCTTCACGAGACCCACCTTCTCGCCCTTGGCGGCCATGTGCTCGACGACTTCGTGCATCGTGTCGCCGCCGCTGCCCATGATGCAGACGACCCGCTCGGCATCCTTCGCGCCGACGTAATCGAACAGCTTGTAGGCGCGGCCGGTGATCTTGGCGAACTTGTCCATCGCCTTCTGGACGATGGCGGGGGCCTTGTCGTAGTAGGAGTTCACGGTCTCGCGGCCCTGGAAATACACGTCGGGGTTCTGGGCGGTGCCGCGGATGTTCGGCTTGTCGGGATTGAGGCCGCGCTTGTGGTGCTCTTCGACGAGCTTGTCGTCGATCATTTCCCTGATCTGGTCGTGGGAGATGATATCGACGGTGTTGATCTCGTGCGAGGTGCGGAAGCCGTCAAAGAAGTGAATGAAGGGAATGCGGCTTTCGAGGGTCGCCGCCTGAGCGATGAGCGACATGTCCATCGCTTCCTGGACCGAGCCGCCGCCGAGGATGGCGTAGCCGGTCGAGCGGACGGACATGATGTCGCTGTGGTCGCCGAAGATCGACAGGCCCTGACAGGCCAGCGAGCGGGCGGCGACGTGGATCACGGACGAGGTGAGCTCGCCGGAGATCTTGTACATGTTCGGGATCATCAGCAGCAGGCCCTGCGACGCGGTGAACGTCGTGGTCAGGGCGCCGGAGGTCAATGCGCCGTGCACGGCGCCGGCGGCGCCGCCTTCGGACTGCATCTCGACGACGGTCGGAACGGTACCCCAGATGTTTTTCTCGCCCTTGGCGCTCATCTCATCGGCGATTTCGCCCATATCCGAGCTCGGGGTGATCGGGTAGATCGCAATGACCTCGTTCGTCGCGTGCGCGACGTAGGCCACGGCAGCATTACCGCTCATCATGTCGTGCTTGTATTTCTTATTGGCCTCAGACACAGTGTCCCTCCTGGATGTGTTGTCACGGGGATACACCCCCCGCGTTCCTGAAAAACGCGGTGCAATGATAGGCCCTGGACGATCCAAAGTCAACCCGCCGGCCGGTCTGCACCGAATAAAGAGATTTCAATACAGCCAGAATGAGAGGAAAAATAAAAATTTCACAAATAAGTTTGTTGAAGGCTCATGAAATGGCGTGTTGCCGAAAATCAATGTGAGATATGGTGATTCTTGAATGAAGGCAGTTTGAAATGCAATATACACTATGAAAGACAAACAATGATAACAATATTGCTGCGCTCATAGGATGTGCATTTTTGATCGATCTCCGTTTGAAAAATCAGATATAAAAGGGAAAAATGATATTTTCAGAAGGTGGAAATAAGCCGCTCGTGGAGGATTTCACCGTCGGTGCGGAACATGTTCGCCCAGTCTCGGTTTCTGTTTGAAAGCGCGACATCGGTTTTCGAGAAAACCGGTTTTCCCACGAGAAACCGGATGTTCGTCACGCGGGGAAGGCACTTCCCGGGCGGCAGGGCTTTCTGACAGCCGTCGGATGCGATCGGAATGAAGGCGCAACCTGTCATCCGGCACAAGAGGCCCGCGGCTGCCAGCTCCGCGCACGGGTGGCTCGCATCGGACTGGTGAGGGGGAAGAAAAAAGGCGATGCGGCCGCCGGCATGCAGCCGTTCCGCCGCGTTGCGAAGCCAGGTGCGCCAGGCGATGAAGCCTCCCGCGATCGGGAGCTCGAGGATGCCCAGGCGGGGCGCGAAGGGAGCGAGGGGAAACCGCCTCCACAATCCCGGTCGGACGGCGGCGTGGAACGGGCGGGGATAATACGCGGTGAGCACGGCTTGTGCCACGGGGCCGGGCTCGTCCATGACGATCACGGCCGGACCCGCCGTCGAGATGGCTCCCTCGAGTCCGTCGAACCGTACCGTGAGATCGAAAGACGACAGCAGAAATCGGGCCAGCCGGCGGGCGGCCCGGAAATGGTCGAGGAATTCCATCGGGCGGGATCCAGGTGATCCCGGGTCAGCTTCGGCGATCGGGAATGCGCGCGTACACGCGGTTCACGTCGTACCGGTTCATGAGCTCCGAGATCACGATGGCGTTGACCAGCTCCCGACGCGTCCAGCGCTTGGCCGGCTGCCGTGTCTGGAGGGCGGTGCTTGCGGCTGGGGCGCCGCGCCCGATCTGGAACCCGTCGCGTTCGTAATTGACCCTGCCGGACAGGGCGGGAGCCTCGTCGAGACAGGGCCCCTCATCCGTGCCTGCATTTGCATAATGAGATGAGGACGGGGGCAGCGGCGGGAGTTCGCGTCCCCCGTGGTCGAGGACGGCACGATCCCCGGCTCTCGCCCGCCTTTTTTCCTTCTTCTGCTTGCGCGGCTGCGAGGGCGCCGGAACCACCGGGAGGCGCCGGGTGCCGCCGAACTCGTCGGCTGTGCGCTCCATCGAGACGGAATCCTGGTCGAAGCCGCCCGGTGCGGCATGATTCTGCTCCGACTTGCGGGCCTTTTCCTGCTGCTTGAAGAAATCGTCGATGGCCGTCAGGTCGCCGAACTCCGCGTCCGTGCTGCCACTCGACTTGTTCTTGCTCAGCTCGGACCAGACGGAGGCGACGACGATGACGAGAAAAACGACGACCTGGAGAAACGATTCCACGTGTTTGGCGCTGCCTCGTTACTTGTTCGGGATCACCGGCACGTCGACCATCTGCGAGAAGGACTTGCGCATCTCGGTGTCGGAGTTGATATTCTTCAGCGTATAATAATCGAGAATACCGATGTTGCCGTCGGAAAGGGCCGACGCGACGGCCTGGGGAACCTGGGCCTCGGATTCGACGAGCTTGGCGCGCATTTCCTGCTCGAGCGCGCGCATTTCCTGCTCTTTCGCCTCGGCGATGGCACGGCGTTCGGCGGCCTTTGCCTGGGCGATCTTCATGTCGGCTTCGGCCTGATCGATCTGGAGCTTGGCGCCGATGTTGCTGCCGATGTCGACGTCGGCGATGTCGATCGAGAGAATCTCGAATGCCGTCTTCGCATCGAGCCCCTTCTCCTGGACCGTCTTCGAAATGCGATCCGGATTCTCGAGGATCTCCTTGTGCGACTCGGCCGAGCCGATCGTCGTGACGATGCCCTCGCCGACGCGGGCGAGGATCGTCTCCTCGGTCGCGCCGCCGATCAGCTTGTTGATGTCGGTCTTGACGGTGATGCGGGCGATGGCCTTGACCTGAATGCCGTTTTTGGCCATGGCCGACACTTCGGGGGTCGTGATGACCTTCGGCTTGACGCAGTTGCGCACCGCGTCGAGCACGTCACGGCCGGCCAGATCGATGGCCGTGGCCTGCTTGAAGCTCAGGGGAATGCCGGCGCGCTGGGCCGAGATCAGGGCCGAGACGACCTTGTGCACGTTGCCGCCCGCGAGATAGTGCGATTCGAGCGCTTGCAACTGCACATCGAGACCGCCTTTGAAGGCCGTGATCGCCGGGTTGATGATCTGATATGGAGAGACGCCGCGGAGACGCATGCCGATGAGGTCGAACAGGCCGACGGGTACGCCGGAGGCCAGGGCACTGACCCAGAGGCCGACCGGAACGAAATAGGTCAGGACGAAAAACCCGATCAGACCACCGATGATAATCAGGACGACGAAGCCTTCCACGGAATGCCTCCTTCAGATCGACACACGAATTTTCGCTCGAACCGGTATGTACCGGAGCATTTTGTCTTATAATCCGGGAAACGAAGATCAAAGTCAAGAACAAGGTGACCTCCGACGCGATGCGTGTTTCCAAACTCGAACGCTACCGGCAGAATGCGACGTTTCCGAACCTTCTGGAGCCTCCGATCACGGACCTGTTGCAGAGGGCGTTTCCATTGCGGGGCAAATGGAATGCGGAGTATTTCCGGCGGGAGGGCGCCATCTCGCTGGAAATAGGCTGCGGGTGGGGGGAGTTTTCGCTCGGGCTGGCTCGGTGCTATCCGGAGAAAAATGTGCTCGGTCTCGATTCCAAGGGAGCGCGCGTCTGGCACGGTGCGCGGACGGCCCTGGAGACGGGGCTGACGAATCTCGGATTCATCAGGGTTGAAGGGGAGGGACTGGAGGGGTTGTTCGCTTCCGGTGAACTCCGTGAGATCTGGATCACATTCCCCACCCCCTACCTGCGGAAACCCGATAAAATGCTCATTGCCCCGGCGTTTCTCGCCCGGTACCGGACGCTGCTCGGCCCCGGCGGTGTGCTGCGCCTGCTGACGGACGTCGCGCCACTGGGGGAATACGCCCGGACGATCTGGCCCCTGTGCGGATTCGAAATGACGGTGGACACCCTCTGGGATGGGCCGTGCGGGGTGGACGAGACCTTCCGGCACGAGGAGGTTTGCACGCGGTTTCAGGCGCGCGCGATCGCCCAGCGAAAGAGCATCAGATATCTTTGCGCCGTTCCGGTGCCGGGCGAGGTGAAGCCGATTCCTCCCGAGACGTTGCGGAATCCCTGGATGGGAGCGGCAGCCTCGTAGCGCGAACCTCTCAGGCGGCGGGCGGGGTTTCGATCGCACCCACGATCAGGGCGCCGTTCCGCACGCGCAATACTTTGATCCGGCTCTGGCGAGGGACGAACTCGCCGTCAGAAAGCACGTCGAGGCGCTCGTCGCCGATCCGGGCGATACCCGAGGGGCGCAGGTCGCTCGTCGCGATGCCTTCCATCCCGACGTAGCGCTCGAGGTCCCGGGTTGCGGTATAGCCATCCTCGATCGAGATCTTCGTCTCGAGAACGAACTTCTTCCCGACGCTCGTATGCGGGAAGATATAAATGGCCCAGAGAATCAGGCCGATGAGGGCGGCCATCGAGCCGAACGAGTACAGCACCGCCAGCCGGATATCGAGCTTCCAGAACGCCAGGCCGAGACCGGCGATGATCACCAGGATGCCCGTGACGCCCGTCAGGCCGAAGCCCGGGATCAGCGCCACCTCGACGAACAACAGGATGAGGCCGCCGATCAGCATGGCGAGCACGATCGCGCCGAACGACAGGGGACCCGGTTCTCCCGGCGTATTCGTGGATTGGGTGGCGGCCGGGGTCGATTCGGCCCCCGGAAGGGCTTCGGCCGTTCCGCCGGAAGAAGGGGCGGGTTCCGAGGCCAGGCGCGGCAGGAGGTCGCCGCCCGATAATTCCTGGCCGATGATGGCCGGCGTGACGGCCGAGAGGAGGAAGGTCAGAAGCAGGAAGAGAGGCAGCAGGCTGCGCATGAGGTTTCGTATCACCCTTTCACTTCGCGAACGACGATTTTCGTGCCTTCAACGGCAATGACGGTGACCGGCCGGCCCCGTTCGATGAACTCCCCGTCGGAGCTGACATCAACCTTGTCCTGCCCGATCCGGACGATGCCGGCAGGCCGGCAGGGCGAGACCGTGACTCCCTCGAGGTGGAGGAACTTGTCGAACGCGTGGGCGTCAACGGCCACGAAGCCCGCCTCGGTCGTCATCGCTTCCTTGAGGATGAACCGATCGAACAGCTTCAGGCGCGGTCCGAGATTGTACAGGGCGACCACCATCACGATCGAAAGGGCGCAGATCTTCGCTATGGCATAGACTGCAATGTATATGCCTCCAAATATTATCACCAGGCCGGCGCACATTGCGAGAATGCCCGTGATGCCGGTGATGCCGAAGCCGGGGATCACGAACACCTCGGCAAGCAGCAGCAGCAGGCCGATGCCGAACAGCAGCACGGCTTCGAATCCGGCCATGTAGGCGAACAGGTGGCCGCCGAAGAACAGGGCGAAACAGACGAGCCCGAACCAGCCCAGCAGGCCCCAGCCGAACACGAGGAATTCGAGAACGAGGCACCAGAAGCCGATCGTGAACAGCAGCACCGAGATATTCGGGCTGGTGAGCCAGCGGGCGATCGTCTCGCCCGAGGTGGGGGTGGTGCGTTCGAGGCTGGCCTGTTCGAGGTTGAGGCGCCGGAGAATCCCGTCGGTGGAGGTGACGACGGCGTCACAGAAGCCGTGCTGGAGGGCGGACTCGCTGGTGAGGGTCAGGATCTCGCCGCGCTTGCGAAGGCCGGGAATCGCGTCGATCTCCTTGTCGACCATCGATGCGGCCAGCACCTTCGGTCGTTTCCGGGCCTCGGCGGCGGCTTCGAACTCGGCCCGGAAAGCCGAAACGAGCTTGGCTTCGGCAGCCTGGATGGCGGCGGCGCCGAAGACCCTGATCGGGGTTGCAGCGCCCATTTCCGCGCCGGGTTCCATATAGATGCGGTGGCAGGAAATGGCGATCAGGGCCGCGGCGGATAGCGCCCGCCCCTTCACGTGCGCCACGGTCGTCACCTTCGAGGCGAGCAGCGCGTCTTTCATCTCCTGGGCCGCGGTCACGAGGCCGCCGTTCGAGTTGATCTCGAGAATGACGGCTTTCACACCTTCCCGCTCGGCGCGGCGCAACATGCGCTGGAGAAAGAACGAGAGACCGCCGTCGATTTCCCCCGTGACGGGAACGATCATGACCACCCCGCCTGCCCCGCCCGAACCGGAAGAGGCGGTCTGGGCGCCGGTCGGAGCGGAAAGGAAGACGAGCAGCGCCGAAAGAAGGAACAAGAAACCCGCGAGACGGTGAAACCGTCCCGCGGGTCGATCAGACATGGTGCCGTTCACAAGGTTCACTTCCGCCGCCGCTGTTTGCGCCGGGCTTCGGCCGCCTTGCGCTTCTGCTTCTCGCTGGGCTTCTCATAGGCGCGGCGCCGCTTGATTTCCTTGATGATGCCGGCCTCCTGGCACTTCTTCTGGAAGCGCTTCAGAGCTTTCTCCAACGGTTCATCCTTCAGAACTCGTACTTCTGCCATACTCTTTCACCCCCCTCCGTCATCGTATCACGAGGGGAACACGATCTCTCCGCATGGTTCATCCCGGGGGCCAGCGGAGCTGGCGCTTGCCGAGAAGATGGAAGTGAATGTGATCCACCGTTTGTCCGCCAAACTTTCCGCAGTTCGTGACGACCCGGAACCCCTCTTCGAGACCGAGTTGCGAAGCGACCTGCCGGATCCCCTGGAAGACGGCGGTCAGAACGGTGCCGTCGGCCGCTTCGGGATCGACGAGGCTTGCGATGTGCCTGCGAGGTACCGCCAGAACGTGAACCGGTGCCTGCGGGTTCAGGTCGCGAAACACGACGACATGCTCGTCCTGGTGGACGATGTCGGCGGGAATCTCGCCCTTCGCAATCCTGCAGAAAATACACGTATTCATGGGTGAAATGCCATACTACTGCATCATTCCTCCCGTGTCAACAATCCCGTCACCGGTTCGCAGAAAGATGATGATGCAGGGATGAATCACGTTCCACCCCCACGAACATTCAGTGAGACGTAGGGGCGCATCGCGATGCGCCCGCCCCGCACAACGGTACGGAAAAAATGTTTTGAAAAAACCGCTTGACTCGGTACACGTGATTTGGTAACATAACGACATCGCAACGGACGATTAACCGGGGCGTGGCGCAGTTGGTAGCGCATCTGGTTTGGGACCAGAGGGCCGCTGGTTCGAGTCCAGTCGCCCCGACTGTTGTAGTGAAATGCGGGAATAGCTCAGTTGGTAGAGCGCCACCTTGCCAAGGTGGATGTCGCGGGTTCAAGTCCCGTTTCCCGCTCTGATCGAAGGCCTTTGGCCGTGAGCGCCTGTAGCTCAGGTGGATAGAGCAACAGCCTTCTAAGCTGTGGGCCAGAGGTTCGAGTCCTCTCAGGCGCGCCGTTGGGTGCCCTGGTAGGTTTTGGCTACCATGGACAGAGTAGCACAATGGTAGTGCACTAGATTGTGGATCTAGCCGTTGCGGGTTCGAGCCCCGTCTCTGTCCCCATCCAAAGTTTGCAGGCGCTTGTAGCTCAATTGGATAGAGCAACGGACTTCGGATCCGTAGGCTGAGGGTTCGAATCCTTCCAGGCGCGTATTCGGGCCGTTAGCTCAGAGGCAGAGCACCTGCCTTTTAAGCAGGGAGTCGTTGGTTCGAGTCCAACACGGCTCATCGTTTTATAGATTTGGCAATAACACTTCTCCGGAAGTGTTCGGGCCGTTAGCTCAGCTGGTAGAGCAGCTGACTCTTAATCAGCGGGTCGCAGGTTCGAGTCCTGCACGGCCCACCCGCAGACTCCCGGTGCGCAAGCATCGGGAGTTTGTTTTTTCCCCCGATTGCTGGTATCCTTCTCCCCGAAGTCACGGACAATCCAGACTGCATCGAGGTGTACCATGCGTGCCAGCCGTATCCTGGGGGCCGCTCTTGCCCTGATCCTTTCCGCTTCCCCGATAGCGTTTGCCAACAGCGCCAAGCTGCACGTCGATGTCGGCCTGAACCACTTTTACAAGAAGCGGTATCTCGAGGCCTTCAAGGAGTTCCAGACGGCCGCCGAGATCGACCCGAAATACGCCGAGGCCCGCTACAACATGGGCCGCGTCTACAAGATCCAGGGCTTTCTGAAGGAAGCGGCGCTCGAGTTCCAGGCCGCGGTCGCGATCGATCCGAACTACCTCGCCGCCCGCCGCGAACTCGATTCGATCAAGAGCTACCTCCAGCAGGATGTCTCGGCGGCCCTGAAAATCCAGGGCCAGGAAGAAGCCCTCCGGCAGCGCGTCCAGGAGGCCGGCACCAACACCGCCGAGAAGCGCGCACAGGAGCTGCTCCGCCAGGGGAAGACGGACGCCGCCCTCCAGGCCTTCGTCGAGGCCGTCCGCAGTGACCCCTACAATGCCCGCCTGCACAAGATGGTGGGCTTTCTGAGTTTCAAACAGGGTCGGTACAGCAACGCCCTCACGGCCTACGAGCAGGCGAAACGCCAGGCGCCCGACGATCCCGAAATCGATTACGCGCTCGGCCTGATCCACCTCCGGACCCAGAACTACGAGAAAGCCGCCGAGACGATCGAACGGGCGCTTGCCGCCACGCCGAACATGATCAAGGCCATCTACGCGCTCGGCGAAGCCTACGAAGGCCTGGGCCGGTACGAGGATGCGACGTTCCAGTTCCGCAAATGCCTCTCGATCGACCCGAACCTTTCGGAAGCGCAGAGCCGGCTGCGGGAACTTGCCGGCCGCCTCAGCTACACCTACTTCTCGCGAGGTACGTATTACTACCAACAGGGCGAGTTCGAAAAAGCCGAGGCGCTGCTTTCCCTGGCCCGCCAATACGGCGCTCTGACTCCCGATCAACGCCGCCAGGTCGAGGAAATGACCGGGGCCGCGCGATACTGGGTGGGCAAGAAAAAGGCCGAGGATGCCGAAAAGGCGGTTCGGCGCGAGATCACGTCCAGCGCCTACATCGGCAAGCCCATCAGCATCGAGGATGTCGTCCGGAATCCGACGGCATACATGGGCAAGGCCGTCGAGTGGGAGGGCGATGCCGTGTATTCCGACGAATCACGGGGGAACGAGCGGTATTTCGTGAATATGAACGGAAGCGTGAATCCCGATTCCAACATGGATTACACATTCGGCATCGTTTTCCCGAAGAGCCTCCCCAACGATCCCCGCGTAAGCTCCTATTCGCAGATCCGCGTCAAGGGCAAGATCGTCAAGATGGAGAAGCTGCTGAACACCTTCACCACGGTTCAGAGCTCCCGTCCCCAGCCGATCATCGAGGCATCCGAGGTGTCCTTCCAGCGCGAAAGCTACCCCGAGGCATTGAATATTCGGTACTATTGATTGCCTTCCGCGCGGCCATTCCTCGCATTATTCGCGTAGGGGCGCATTGCGATGCGCCCGGATTCGCCTCGAGCGATGTGGCTTCGGGCACTGGGCGGATCACGATCCGCCCCTACGGCCGGTTGCGGCGGAACGACACGGTTTTCGACCGGCTGTGCGCCGGGTCGGTGTCGTTGCGGGCTAATTGATACCTGGAGATATCATTCAGGTCGTGCCGCGTGAACCCGTCGGCCTCATACAGCGCCGGGTTCCAGGCGTCGGCGTTGCCGCACTCGCCGTCCTCGGTTTCCCCGATCAGGATGTATTCCTGCACGGATGCATGCCGGCGGATCAGATACGTCCAGTCCCCGATCGGCATCCAGGACCAGATCACGAGCTCGGGATCGTATGCCTTCAGGGCTGCGGCGAGGTCCAGCCGCTCGACCGGAAACACCGTCTCGATGTTCCACGACCCGTTGTCGGTGGCGACGATGCGGATCTGGCGGGGATGCTCCCCCTTTTCCCTGCGGCGCCGGAACACCCGGTGGATCGCCTCGTTCAGATGCTTCGACAGCCGCCCATCCCCCGCCCCGACCTCGAGAACCCGCGACCAGCCCGCATCGACGATGTACGCCGCGAGGGCGTTGACATGCGTGCGGTTGAACACCTCGAACACCGGCCGCGTCTTGTGGATGAACAGGGCGTCCCGCTCTTTCTGCGAAAGCGCGCAGAATGCCCGACACGCCTCCTCATACGAAGGAAACGCCTCACGCCGGAGGTGGTCGATCGGATCCTTGTCAGCCATGATTCCCTGAATATACGACACCCTGCCGCTCTTGTGAACGCCTGGCATCTTCAGATGAAAACAGCCGGGAGCAGTTCTGCCCCCGGCTGTCGGTGAATCGAGAAGCGACGATTACGGCTGAGCAGCCGCCTGCTTCGTCATCGTGATGGTACCGTTCGGAATCTCGGCATGGGGATTGGTCGACGTCGACTCGATCGTGCCGTTGAAAGTACTGCCCGAAAGGGTGCCGAAGAACCGAGCCTGGGTGTGATCCTCATCCGCAAACCGCACATATCCGGCAACCTTTCCCCCTTCGGAAACGACGAACCCGTTCACGGCAACGAAAGGCGGCAGAGAGTCCGGCTGGGAGTCGGAGAACGACTGGATGAGGCCATTGGCGTCGATGACGACGGTGAAGGCGTCTGCCGTGGCGCCGTTCTGTGCCGTGCCACTCCACGTGCCCTGGCATGCGGCTTTGTTGCTGATCTTGATTGCCGCCCCGGCTTCTTCGATGCCACCGTTTTGATTCCGGGCCTCATAGGTGGCACCGGTTTCGCTGGTCATCGTGGCGGTGACATTGATCGTTGTCTGAGGGGTGAGCAGTTGCATCTGAAGTCTGCCGTTCGCCAGAATTGCATAATTGCCGCTGCTGAAATCGAACATGTTGGTGTGGGTCAAATGACCGTTGAGATCGGCGTGGAAAGCGCCATACTCGTTATCCCCGCTGGGATCCAGGAGCCACCAGCCATGGATGGTTTCGTTGGTCAATACATTGGTCACCTGGCCTGCGGCGGTGGTGGCATCGGCGTTGAAAGCTGCCAGATCGACATTTTCGAGCGCTTCGGCATTGTTTGCGATCGTGTTCGAGATGTCTTTGGCGATCGATGCAATTCGGTCGCGGCTGTTCTGCGTCTGGCCTTCCAGGAAGTTTTCGAAGCTGGGAGCAATGGGATTGTTGGCCACCCATTTGCTGTACACGAGAACGCTTGCCGTTGTCGAGGCGTCGACGCTGAGGGGTGTGATGTCACCTTCCGAGATGCTGTTGTCGACGAGCATGCCCTTCAGCATGGGAATGGCAGTATCGCCTCGGACCAATTCGACCAGATACTCCGTACCTGCGATGGGCAGCGAAGCCGTTCCGACGATCTGGGTGTTCGTGGGGGACGTTGCCACATCGACAAAAACCGGAGTGCCGGCGGCTCCATTCGTATAGGGGGTGACTCTGAACTGGAGTTTTTCAGCAGCAATGCTGATCGGTGCCACTTGCCCGCGGACAGCAGCCGCAAAGGGGATTGGTGCTGCGCCGCCCGCAGCGCCTCCTGTGGATGCGACGATGGCAATCACAAATGCAGCTCCCAGAAGGGTGCCGATACCACCGCCGCCGCCGCAGCCGGCGACGACGATCATGGCGCCGATCAGGGAGACGCCGAGCATGAGACACAGGAGCTTCCTCATTTTGGATATTCCTCCACAACCTTCAAATTTTTTCGTGACCGGGAATTGAAGAACGTCCGAGAGAATAGCACACTTTGACGTTCGGTGAAAGCAACGGCACCGATTGGGGCCTGGCGATCGTCGAGTCCTGGAGCCAACGTGGAGGTTCGAGGAGTCTGTCTGGGGCGGGGCGGTACGTTCGATCTTTGGGCAGGGTGTGCAGAAAATTGGCAGTTCGGGATCCGGGGAGGAATGCCGATACTTTTATGTACCGCATTTGGGGCTGATATTCAGGCAAACCGTAAAGTGGCATGAATGTTGCTTCCTTGATGCGTTCACAACGTCCGGAGCAACTCGTCAGAGCAAACCGTCCGGCAGCTTTACCGATCTGATGGAGGATCCATCCCCATGTTCCGCAGTATTTCGATCGTTTGTTTTGTCATCGTTTGTCTGTTCAGCTTTTTGGCAGCGCCGGTCTCGGCCCAGGGCTACAATGACCTCGAGCTGGCCCCGGTCAGCGCCCCCCAGGGTTTCGAAAACAGCGTCAGCTTCGAAATCGCCTATTTCCAGAAGGTGAACGGTCAGAAGTTCGAAGTGTTCCCGCCGCGTGCCGAGAAAGAGAAAGATCTCGACCTGATCATGGCCCAGATCGTGCGCCATGTCATCGACACCGAATACAACGCCAAGGGCCGCTACCTCGACGAGACGACCCTCAACGACTCGACCCCCCAGGAGATCCAGCACCTCGTTTCGACCGACTTCGTCAGCAAGGCCTGGGGCAAATCCGGGCAGAAGGAAATCACGCATTACCTCCAGCAGAACAGCAACTTTCTCAAGCTGTTCCGGTTCGATGCCTATCTCGACTACGCCGATGACAAAGGCAGCTTCTTCAGCGGCCTCGACACGAACCCCGTCCTGTTCCGCTTCGGCCAGGAGCGCGGTCGCGACGTCGTGACGATCGTTTTCGTCAACCAGTCCGCCGAGTAACCCACAAAAAAACACCGGCCGGATCCCGCCTCGTGGCGGTCGATCCGGCCGGTTTCGTTTTCCGGCCGATCAGTTCGCGGAAGCGGCGCCCACGCCACTTCGGCTTTCACGCTCTTCGGTGGTCTTGCGGAGATAGTAGTCGTAATCACCCTCGTAGGACTTCAGGGCGCCGTGGTCGATTTCGAATACCCGGTTCACGAGATGATGCAGGAAATACCGGTCGTGACTGACGATCATGACCGTTCCATCGAAGTTCTGCAGCGCCTCGAGAAGCACCTCGCGGCTGGCGATGTCGAGATGGTTCGTCGGTTCGTCGAGCACGAGGAAGTTCACTGGCTGGGCCAGCAGGCAGGCGAGCATGACGCGCGTCTTCTCGCCGCCCGAGAGGATCGATACCTTCTTGTCGGAATCGTCGCCCGAGAACTGGAACGCGCCGAGCAGGTTCTTGATATACCCGACACTGGCCAGGGGAAGCCGCTCCTGGAGCTCCTCGAACACGGTGCGCTCGGGCTTGAGCACGTCGCAGGAATACTGGCTGAAATATCCCAGTTGAATGCCTGCGCCAAGGCTGAACGTGCCGCCTGTTGCCTCGGTCTGCTGGCTCACGATCTTGAGGAACGTGGATTTTCCCGCGCCGTTGACACCCGTGACGGCGATCTTGTTGCACCGCACCACGGTGCCGGTGACACCCGAAAAGACGGGAACCGACCGGCCGTCGGGAAGCGGCCAGGTTTTCGCCAAGTCCTTGAAGCTTGCCACGATGTCGCCGCTGCGCTTCGATGGCGGAAACTCGAACTTGATGACCTTGGGATCGGGCGGCACGACGATCCGCTCGATCTTCTCGATCGTCTTCACCCGCGACTGGACCTGGGCGGCATGGGAAGCGCGGGCCGCGAACCGGGCGATGAACTCCTCTTCCTTCGCCAGCATCGCCTGCTGACGCTTCTGGGCCGCGAGGAGCTGCTCGCGCCGGATCACCCGTTCCCGCAGGTAGAAATCATAGTCTCCGCTATAGGTGGTGATCGTCTCGCCCGCGACCTCGATGGTGCGGTTGCAGACACGCGTCATGAACTCCCGGTCGTGGCAGGTCATCACCAGCGAGCCCTTGAACTCCTTCAGCCAGCCCTCGAGCCAGAGAATCGACTCGATGTCGAGGTGGTTCGTCGGCTCGTCGATCAGCAGCACGTCGGGATTCAGCAGCAGGATACGGGCGAGGGCGATCCGCATCTTCCAGCCGCCCGAAAAGGTTTCGACGGGCTGCTCCCACCGGTCTGGGCCGATGCCCAGGCCGTTCAGGATCGTTTGGGCGTGCGTTTCCTTTTCATACCCGTCCAGATGCATGAACTCTTCCTGGATCTTGCCGTAGCGGGCCATCGCGGCATCGTCGAAGCCCCCGTCGGGGTCGGCCATGCGGTGCTCGAGCTCGTGAAGCTCTTTCCCGAGTTTGTAGACCCTTCCGGCGCCGGCCAGCACTTCTTCGAGAGCGGATCTGCCCGCCATCTCGCCCACCGTCTGGGAGAAATACCCGACGACGATGCCGGGAAGCACCGACACTTCCCCTTCGTCCGGCTTCTCTTCGCCCGTGATCAGGCGGAACACCGTGGTCTTGCCCGCGCCGTTGGGGCCGACGAGGCCGATCTTGTCCCCTGGCCGCACCAGGAAACTCGCATTCTGGAACAGGATTCGTTTGCCGTACGAGAGTTTGACGTTCGATAAATTGATCATGACGTTCTGCCGTGTCTGTTTCTGAAATGGGGATGGAAAGCCGGCGACGAAACCCCGGCTTCAGGGCGTCTTTCGGACGAGGATCCAGGTCGTGCCGTGGCTGCCGGCCCGGCCGCAGGGTGGGAACACCTCCGCCTTCTTGAAAGTTCGCGTGGCTTCCGGGTGGTCCTTGCACTTGTAAATGCCGCCGATGACGCACCGGTCTCCGGTTTTTCCGTTCATGACATGTCCTTCGATTCCGCAGATTTCGATTGTCTCGAGGAAGAGCCCATGGTATCACAAATACAGAGAGAAATGGGCGGTTCGTGTTCGGACGAAAGCATAATGATATATAAAATAAGGTATACTCGTAAGGCGGGCGGCTGGATGCTGGGCTTCGCGCCGGGGGCGCCGGTGCGGCTGGCGGCTCTGCTCGTCGGGCTGATCCTGTGCTTCCCGATGGCGGCATTCCCGGCGAAGCCGGTCGCGAAATACCTGCCCCCCTCCTGGAAGAGTCTGCGCAGCCTGGACCTGTCGATGAGCCGGAACGGCATCGGGAAACTCCTCGTCGGACTGGCCGCTCCGGACCTGGTGCCTTCTCCCGAGGAGCTTGCCGCGGGATTGAAACAGCCGGTGCGGTTCCCGGCCGCATCGCCCCGGTCTTCGGATCCGGCGCGGTTCGCTGCCGATCCCGTCGTGGTGCGGGTGCTGACGGCGAACCTCTTTCTCTTGCCGCCCCCGTTCGCGGCCGATCATGAGGCGCGCATGGACGAGTTCGCCCGGATGGTCCGGGGCAGGAATCCCGATCTCATCCTCGTTCAGGAGGTGTGGCTCGAAGGGTATCTGGCCGGCCTGCGGGCGCGTCTGCCGGAATACGACGCTTTCGCCCCCGAGCCGGCCCTCCGCAATCCGACAGGCCTCGCCATCTTTTCCCGGCTGCCCGTTGGCGATGCGCGATATCGCCTGTATCCCTCCCGGCTGGATTTCAACATGGAGGAAAAGCTGGCGGACAAGGGGTTTCTCGCCGTCGAATGCTCGATCGGGGATCGGCCCTTCTGGATCGTGAACACCCATCTCTACGCCCACAAGGGGGAGCTCGAGCGCAGCTTCACCGAAGCCCAGTTCGACACCGTGAAGGAGTTCTGTGCCGGTCTCGACGGGGCGGTCATTCTCGGTGGCGATATGAACATGGAGCCTTCCGTGTTGTTCCCGCGTCTCGGGGGAATGTTCTCGGTCGAGCCCGAGGGCGGCCGTACGGCTGTGAGGGGCGGGCCTGAGCGACGCATCGATTACGTGATGACCCGTTCATCTGCTGACTGGCATCTTGCGGGGCGATCGGAAGTCGTGACGGAGCCGATCGTTTCCGATCATTTTCCCGTGTCGGCAGAGATCACGCTTCACCGCGGAATGGCCGGTGCGGTGCCCGGCCCGTCGATGCGGGAGCAAAGAGGGGGCGCGTCCACGGGGCGGGCGGACGGTGTGAAATGAGCATGGACACCGGGGGGGCGAATCACAAGCGGACGGCCTTCTGGCTGTTCTGCGGCTTTTTTTGCTTCTATTTCCTGGGTCTGGGTGGCCACATCTACACGCCGGATGGGACCGTCATGTTTCACGTCACCCGGAATCTGGTGATGCATGGGAGAAGCGATATTCCGGAACTTGGCTCCTGGCCTGATTTCGGAGGGGCCCGGCAGACCGATGCGGAAACGGGGCGGCGGTTGTTTTATTCGAAATATGGCGTGGGGCTCTCGCTCTGCGCCATTCCGGCCTTCATTGCGGGAAAGGCGCTTGCTCCGCTGGTCGGCGAGCGAGAAAAAGAGCTCTTTTCGAATGCGGACATGAGAACGCATTACGAACTAGCCGGCGAGTTTGGAACGGCGACTCCGACGGGCAGGCTCTGGTACGAGGCCGAAAAGGAGAACTTCGACGTGGCGTTCGAAGCGTTTTCCGTGACGTGGACGATGCCGCTTCTCGTTGCCGGTATCGTCGCGGCGCTGTTTCTCACCTGCACCGGGCTCGGATACCCGACGCGGGCCTCGCTCGGGCTTGCCGTCATGGCCGGCGTCGCATCCCCGCTGTGGCACTATTCCAAAGAGTTTTTTTCCGAACCCCTGTCGGGATTCGGGCTGGCCTGGTTTTTCTTTCTTGCAGTTGCCGAAGCGAAACGGCCCGAGCCTGGACTCGGATGGCTCCTGTGCGGAGGGGCGCTCGGCACGCTTCTGGTGGCGAAGGTCGCCAATGCCGTCATTCTTCTCCCTTGTCTGCTGCTTTCGATCATGTATATGTATAGATATTCCATTCGCGGGATGGGGAGGGGGATGCTCCTCGTGATCGCCGGAGCGGCTGTCGGGGCGGGCATCGTTTGCGCCTACAACGTTCTGAGGTTCGGATCCGTCTGGTCGACCGGGTATGGTGACGAGGTCAACTGGTGGACCACCCCGTTCTGGGAAGGGGTGGCGGGACTGCTGTTCAGCCCGGGGCGTGGGGCGTTGATCTACTGCCCGCTTCTGTTTCTTGCGTTGGCCGGATTCCCGGCCTTCGCCCGCCGGTTTCCCCGGGAATCCGTGTTCATTGGTGGGGTGTTTGCCGCGCACCTTCTGCTTTATGCAACATGGCATGTATGGGAGGGCGGCTGGTGCTGGGGCCCGCGCTTTCTGGTGCCCGCCCTGCCGATCAGCCTCATTCCGGTCGTGACGCTGTTCGAACGGCCCCCGGCCGGCCGATTCTCGAGGCTGGCGATCCTTCTGGTTCTTGCCCTTTCGCTGGTCGTCGCGTTCAATGGTGTCATCGTAAGTTATAATGATTATTATAAATGGATAGACATCCTGTGCCGGGCAGGCGGGGCGGGTTCCACCCGGTTCGACGTGGAAAAAAGCTTCGCTCTCATGCGATGGAGCTGGGAACACTCCCCGCTTCTGAGATACTGGGGATTCCCGGTGAAGGATTATTTCGTGCTTCCGCGCGCCATTGCGCATCCGGGCCTGGTCCTGGCCCTGCTGGGCGCGGCCCTGCTCGGATTGATCGGAAGCTGCTGGCGTCTCGGGCGGGAACTGGCTTCTTCAGACCTGCCCGGGGTACAACGCACGTCATGAATCCCGGAGGAACACGTCACCATGAGCCATGAGGCCGTTCTGACCGGCTGGCGCCGGACCTGGCACGAGATCATCTTCGAGTCGGACACGCCGGCGGGTCGTGCCTTCGATCTGTTGCTGATTTTCAGTATCCTCGCGAGCTTCGGCCTCGTGGTGCTCGAGAGCGTCGCCTCGATCGAGGCCGGATACGGCTGGCTGCTGCGCGCCGGCGAATGGCTCTTCACAATATTGTTCACGATAGAATATGTCATGCGCCTGGCGTGTGTCCTGCGGCCTTGGAACTATGCGACCAGCGCGCTCGGCCTGATCGACCTGCTGGCGGTTCTGCCGACCTATCTCGCGGTGCTGCTTCCCGGTGCCCACGTGCTGATCTCCCTGCGTATCCTGCGCCTGCTGCGCATTTTCCGTATCCTCAAGCTGGGTCATTACCTGAGCGAGGCTGCGGTACTGCAACGGGCGCTGGCGGCGAGCAAGCCAAAGATCATCGTCTTCCTGCTCACCGTGTCGGCGCTCGTTACGATCATCGGCTCGGTCATGTACGTGATCGAGGGGCCCGAACACGGCTTCACGAACATTCCCGTGAGCATCTATTGGGCCATCGTGACGATGACGACCGTCGGGTTCGGCGACATCACGCCGAAAACCCCTCTCGGCCAACTGTTCGCGGGCATGGTCATGATTCTCGGCTATGGCATCATCGCCGTGCCCACAGGCATCGTCACCTCGGAGATGACCCGCCAGGCCAAGAAGGCCGACGAGAAGGTCAGCTCCCAGTGCTGCATGGCCTGTGCCGCCGAGGGACACGATGCCGACGCGAAGTTCTGCAAATACTGCGGCGCGGCCTTGTAAAGGCGCAGAAAAAACGGGCTGCCACCCCGTGGTGACAGCCCGTTCCGACGGATTTCGTCAGGGGATCAGGCGATCCGCTCCTTGCCCTGCTTGATCAGCTTGGCGAGCAGACCGTGGATATCCTTGAATCGGCTGGTGAGGATCATCGAGGCGATGATGTAGGGCTTGTAGCCGGCTTCCTTGTAGGTCTCGATGCGGTACCGGTCGAACACGCTGGCGGCGACTTCGCCGGCCTGGCATGAGACGTCGGTGATGTCGGCGGGCAGGCAGTGCATGTACAGCGCCTTGCCCTTCTTGGTGAGCTTCATCATCGCCTCGGTGCACTCCCAGTCCTTGAACTTGGCGTTGTTGGCGAGGCACTGCTTCTCGAGGGCCTTGAGGCCGTCGTGGTCCTTCTTGCGGAGCAGTTCGGTGCGCTTGCCCATGACGGCGTACGGCGCCCAGCTCTTCGGATACACGATGTCGGCGCCCTTGAAGGCTTCCTTCATGCTGGTGCACTCGGTGAACGAGCCGCCGCTCTCCTTCGCGTTCTTCTTGGCGACCTTGATGACGTCCGGAATGAGCCCGTACCCCTCGGGGTGCGCCAGGGAGACCTCCATACCGAACCGGGTCATCAGGCCGATGATGCCCTGCGGCACGGAAAGGGGCTTTCCATAGCTGGGCGAATAGGCCCAGGTCATCGCGATCTTCTTGCCCTTCAGCTTGTCCAGGCCGCCGAAATGCTCTTTCAGCCAGGCCAGATCGGCCATCGCCTGGGTCGGATGGTCGATGTCGCACTGGAGGTTCACGACCGCCGGCCGCTGGGGCAGCACATCGCGCTTGAAGCCGTCGTCGAGAGCCTCGCCGACTTCGCGCATGTAGGTGTTGCCGGCGCCAAGAAACATATCGTCGCGAATACCAACGACTTCCGACAGGAACGAGATCATGTTCGCGGTTTCCCGGACCGTCTCACCGTGGGCGATCTGGGACTTGCCCTCGTCGAGGTCCTGGACGGCGAGGCCCAGCAGGTTACAGGCCGAGGCGAACGAGAAACGGGTGCGGGTCGAGTTGTCCCGGAACAGGGAAACGGCGAGGCCGGAGTCGAAGCACCGGGCGGAAATATTTTCCCTGCGCATGAGTTTGAGCAGGTCGGCGATCGCGAGGATCTGCTTCAGTTCGTCGACGGACTTTTCCCAGGTCAGCAGGAAGTCCTTCCCGAACATCTTGCTCTTGTAGCTCTTGATTTCTTTCAGCAGGGAATTCAAATCAGACATGGTCTCCATTCCTTTTTCATGTATTTCCGCACACGCCGAACCATGGTTCGACCGCAGGGACGAGGTGATTATATCCAACGCCCAAGCATTCCACAATAGGGCGCACGGGCCTCTAGGGATATCGGCCGTGGGGATGAACAACCGAAGGGGAATCTCCCGCGCTCAGCCGGGAAGCCGCAGCCGCTCGCCCCGGCGTATGATCAACCCGTCGTCGGCCAGCCGCCGGATCATGGCCTCGAGCCAGGACGTGTCGTGATCGGGATCAAAGGCTGGATCGATCAACGGCCCCAGCCCTGCCACACCAAGCCCGGCAGGAGCTTCCCGCACCAGGCGCAGGATACGCCCCCGGAAAATGCGGTCGGGATGCGGTTTGTTGCGGTGCTTCCGTTCGCGGCTTGCCGCCGATGTCCGCGCCGGCGCGGGATGGCGGCCCTCGATGAAGCCAGTGCTGACGGGACATGCCTCGGCGAGCGGGCAGGTGGTGCAGAGGGGCTTTTTGAGGCAGACCCGGCTGGCGAGGTCGAAGAGGGCCTGCACGAGATCCGCGAACCGCCGGGTGCCTTCGAGGAATCTGCCCAGGACGGGCTTGAGCTGGGCATCACCAGACGGGGCCACCTGAATTGCGCCATCCGGCCGCCGGCGGCCCCCTTCCCGCCTCGCGCCAGGCGCCTCGGGATGGGGGAGGCCCAGCAGCAGCCGGGCGCCGACGCGGCGAATGTTCGTGTCGATCGGGACGGCGTGTTTCCCGAGAGCAAACACCGTCATAGCGGCAGCGGTGTAGGGGCCGATCCCCTTCAGCTGCAGCCATTCGTCCTCGCTTTGGGGAAGCCCGCGGCTGACGATTTGTCGGGCGATCTCCTGCAGGGCGAGCGCCCGGCGGTTGTATCCGAGCCCCGCCCAGGCCCGGATCACCTCGGCGGTGCCGGCAGAAGCGAGGGATTCCCAGGTGGGGAACCGTTCGAGCCAGGCCGGATAATGGATCAGCACGCGCGGCACCTGGGTCTGCTGGAGCATCACCTCGCTGACGAGGATTTCATAGGGATCCCGGGTGTCGCGCCAGGGGAGATCCCGGCCTGCGGCATCATACCAGGCCAGAAGTTCCGTGAGGATCGTTCTCTGTGTGGATTCTGCTTTCATGGCTCTTTCGTGTCCGGACAAAGCTCCTGTGCCCCGGAGCATGGGAGAAGGGGAGGCAGACCGAGGACAATATTCGCAGATGACACGGATGACGCGGATGAACGGGGAAATCGTGCGGCATCCAGCATATACCAGACGCGGAGCTGGTTCCACTCTCGAGTGACACGGGCACGACAGGCGCACCTGAGAACGCAGCTTCCAGGAATGCCCTGTGGTGGGGCTGGCTCCAACTCCGTTCGGGGTGATGTGCGGCCGGCATCGGGATATTGCAGTGCGCTCGCGTCGAAGCGGCATGATGCCGATGGACATTTTGCGACGCAAAATATTTTCTTGCAAAACTGCGCGCAAAGGTGTATTGTGAAATTTCGAACGAACCGGCCATGCGGGCATTGGTCCTTGCAGTCCGGGGTGTCGACGGTGCATCGACCAGATGCGGAACCGCCGGGACAAAGTGCAAAGCAAAACACAGGAGAAGCCGACGATGTTCGAACTCAACGACGATCAGAAGATGATGCAGAAGCTGGCCCGCGAATTCGCGGAGAAGGAACTCGCTCCGGGAGCCGAGCATCGGGACGAGCACGAGGAGTTCTCGCGGCCCCTGTACGATGCGATGTGCGCGCTCGGGCTGAGCGGTATCTGCTTCCCCGAACAGTATGGCGGCGCCGGCGCCGACACGCTTTCCTACATCCTCGCAATCGAGGAGCTGTGCCGCGCCGATTCCGGCATCGGGATCTCCCTCTCGGCGACGGTCTCGCTGTGCGCCTGGCCGATCTTCGCGTTCGGAACCGAGGAACAGAAGAAGAAGTATCTCACGCCGCTGTGCGAGGGCGAGAAGATGGGCGCGTTCGGCCTGACCGAGGCCGGCGCAGGAACCGATGCGGCGAGCCAGAAGTCCACGGCGGTTTTGAATGGCGATCACTATATTCTCAACGGCACCAAGATGTTCATCACGAATGCCGGCGAAGCCGAGATCTACATCGTGTTCGCGATGACCGACAAGGCGAAGGGCACCCGAGGGATCTCCGCCTTCATCCTGGAAAAGGGCATGCCCGGCTTCTCGTTCGGCAAGAAGGAGCGCAAGATGGGCATCCGTTCGTCCCAGACGATGGAGCTGGTGTTCAAGGACGTCCAGGTACCGGTGGCCAACCTGCTCGGCAAGGAAGGCGAAGGGTTCAAAATCGCCATGGCCACGCTCGACGGCGGCCGGATCGGCGTCGCGGCTCAGGCCCTGGGGACGGCTCAGGCCGCCCTCGACGCCGCGATCAGGTATGCGAAGGAGCGTGTCCAGTTCGGCAAACCCATCGCCGCCAACCAGGCCATCTCGTTCATGCTGGCCGACATGGCCGCGAAGGTGGATGCGGCGCGGCTGCTGACATGGCGGGCCGCGGCCCTGAAAGATGCGGGAAAACCGTATTCGAAGGAGGCGGCGATGGCCAAGATGTACGCCTCCGACACGGCGATGGAAGTCACCACCGATGCCGTCCAGATTTTCGGCGGCTACGGGTACAGCCGCGAGTATCCCGTCGAGCGGTTCATGCGCGATGCAAAAATCACCCAGATCTACGAGGGCACGAACCAGGTCCAGCGCATGGTCATCGGCGGCGCGCTCCTGAAATGAACTGATTGCAACGCAAAAGAGGCAGATCATGGAAATCATCGTCTGTATCAAACAGGTGCCCGACACGACCGAGGTCAAAATCGACCCCGTGAAGAACACGCTGATCCGGGACGGCGTTCCGAGCATCGTGAACCCGTTCGACCGGATCGCCCTCGAGGCTGCGGTGCAGCTGAAGGAAAAGCATGGAGGCCGGGTGCGCGTGATCACCATGGGGCCGCCCATGGCGAAGGAGGCGCTGAAGGAGTGCCTGGCCGTCGGCGCCGACGAGGCCGTTCTGATCAGTGATCGCGCCTTCGCGGGAGCCGACACCCTCGCGACGAGCCACGCTCTCGCGGCGGCGATCGGCAGAATGGGCCCCGTCGATCTGATCCTGTGCGGCAAGCAGGCGATCGACGGCGATACCGCCCAGGTCGGTCCCGGCATTTCCGTCCGGCTCGGCATGCCGCAGGTCACCTATGCCGTGAAAATCGAGCTGGCTGGCGGGAGCCTGAAGATCGAGCGGGAAAGCGAGACCGGCTTCGAGACCTACGAGGCTGCAATGCCGGTGATGGTCACCGCCGCGAAGGCTCTCGCCCAGCCGCGATATCCCACCGTCAAGGGCACCATGAAGGCGAACCGCGCCCAGATCCCCGTCTGGACGGCCGCGGATATCGGGGCGGACCCGAAAAAGATCGGTCTGAACGGCTCCCCGACCCAGGTGCGGCGCGTGTTCGTTCCGCCGGCCCGGGCGAAGGGGGAGATCATCCGCGCCGGCTCGGCCGCCGAGTCCGTCGCTCTGCTGATACAGAAGCTCGGCGAAGCCGGGATCGTCTGACACGGAGGAACAGAACATGGCTGTCATCGTGAACAAGGATACGTGTATCGGGTGTGGGGCTTGTGTTTCGGCGTGCCCGTTCCAGGCCATCGAGATGCGCGACGGGAAAGCCGTCATCACGGACAAGTGCACCATGTGCGGCGCCTGCGTCGCGGTCTGCCCGGTCGGGGCGATCTCGCGCGAGGCGGCCGAGCGGGCGCCCGTTGCCGACAAGGCGGATTTCCGGGGCATCTGGGTGTTCATCGAGCATGAGGACGGGCGCGTCAAGGGCGTTGCCCGCGAGCTCCTCGGGGAGGGCCGCAAGCTGGCCGACACCCTGGGAGAACCGCTCGAGGCGGTTCTGATCGGCCACGGCGTCGAGCCGATGGCGAAGGATGTCTTTGCCTGCGGTGCGGACCGGGTCTTCCTGGCCGACGCCCCCGAGCTGAGCACATACAATACCGATGCCTATGCCCGTGTCTTCGTCGGGTTGAGCCGGGACCGCCGGCCGTCGGCGGTTCTGATCGGGGCGACGGCGAACGGACGGGATCTGGCGCCGCGGATCGCCGCCCTGCTCGAAACCGGCCTCTGCGCCGACTGCACCGGCCTCGGTATCGATCCCGAGGCAAAACTGGTCGTCTGGACCCGTCCCGCGTTCGGCGGCAACATCATGGCCGACATCGTCTGTCCCGATCACCGGCCCCAGATGGGCACCGTCCGGCCCCGGGTGTTCAAAGCCCCGGCTCCTGACGCCGCGCGTTCCGGGGAGATCGTGCGGGTGCTGTTCCGCGCTGCTCCCGAGGACATCCGTGTCCGGCTCGTCGACGCCGTCAGGACCTGTGCCGGCGGCATCAACATCGAGGAGGCGGAGATCATCGTTTCGGGTGGCCGCGGTATGGGCAAACCAGAGAACTTCCGGGCCATCCGGGAGCTCGCGGATGTCCTGGGCGGAGCGGTGGGCGCTTCCCGGGCGGTCGTGGATGCCGGCTGGGAGCCGGTGATGCACCAGGTCGGCCAGACCGGCAAGACCGTCGGGCCGAAGATCTACTTCGCCTGCGGCATCTCGGGGGCGATCCAGCACCTCGCCGGCATGTCCTCGTCGGATCTGATCATCGCGATCAACAAGGATCCCGATGCCCCGATCTTCCGCGTCGCGGATTACGGGATCGTCGGGGACGTCATGGAAGTCCTCCCCCTTCTCACGGAGGATTTCCGCAGGATCAAGGCGGCTCGCAAATAGCGGGCAATATACGAACAGACAGGTCACAAGGAGAAATCATGGAACAGGTCACGGCGAGAGAGCTGGCGTATGCGGATATCAAGGTCGGCGACAAGGCCGAGTTGTCGAAGCAGGTGACGGATGCCGACATCCTGGCGTTCGCGAACCTGACGGGGGATTTCAACCCGGTTCACGTGAACGAGGAGTATGCGAAGAAGACGCCGTTCGGCGGCCGCATTGCCCACGGCATGCTGACGGCCGGCATCATCTCGGCGGTCCTCGGGATGAAACTGCCCGGCGCGAACGCGATCTATATGAAGCAGGAACTGGCCTTTCTCGGCCCGGTCAAAATCGGCGATACCGTCACGGCCACCGTCGAGGTGCTCGAGAAGATCGACGAGAAGAGCCGCATCATCCTCCGGACCAGCGTCACGAACCAGGCCGGCAAGCTGATCCTCGACGGCAAGGCCACCCTGATGAAGAAATGACTCAGCGGGCCGTTCCGGAAAGGATGAAACGGCGTTTGAGGGTTTCGTAGGAGTTTCTGACGCGCTCGCACAGCTCGTTGCGACGCAACAGGTCTCCGGGAGCTCCGGTGGCGGCGAGTTGTTGCGCGGCCAGCCGGAGCTCTTCGAATTCCCGGAGATGGGCAGGGTCGGAATCGAGTGTTCCCCACTCCCCCAGAGCCTCGGCGAAGAGCGCTGCGGAAGATGCGATCCGGGTCGTATTTTCGAGCGCCGGGTTGAGTCCCGCGGCAAGCGCATCGAGTCGGATGAGAACCCGGAACAGGGGCTTCTGCGCCACGTTCTGGGCATACAGATCCGTCAGATCCGTGACGAGGAAATCCAGGTCGGGATGGACGCGGTCGAAACGGTTTTCCCGGAACTTCGCGTGGATCGCCCCGATGCGCTCGGCAATCCGGGCGCTCTGACCCCGCCAGACCGAGATGTCGGCGACCGGAAATGGCGGCTGTACGAGGTACCCGTTGTCGAACTCCAGCCACATCTGCATCAGACCGAGCAGGTGCTCCCGTGATTTCTGATAATCGCAGCGGTTGATCAACTCCCCCAGCGTTTTGACCTGGGCGATGAGCCGCCCCATCTGGCTGGTAAACCGCTCCTCGGGATTGGCGGACTGGAAGATCTGAATCAGACTGTCATCACATGCCGGCAAGACATGAGACCAGATCAGAAATAACAATAGTGACAGATATAATATCAGGCTGCGTTGAGAGGAAGATGCCGGTCGTATGCGCGGATTCGGGAGCGGATGTTCCATGGGGCTCATGGTAACACGAGCCATCGTGCGGCGGGAATTCTTTCCCTGAACCCGGATCGATCTTCCCGCGTCTTTCTCTTGGATGCTCTCGGCGGAGGGCTTCGAAAGGCGGATCATTATTCTTGCTGGGATATAATAATCGTGCTATGCTGAAGAAAAGGGCGGAAGCAACTCCGCCCATTCGCTCTTTTGTGTACACACGGAGGTTCTGATGACTCGAGCAGCCCCGTTGTCCTGTTTGTTGCTGGCGTTGGCCTGTCTCACCTGGGGGGCCTCGGCAGGGAGTGCGCAAACGGCCGTCATGGTCGACACCCGCCTCATGGTAATGACGCATCCCCTGGCTCAGGCGTTCGATCCGGCGACCCGCCGTTTCCGGGGTACATCGTCAGAGCCTCTGGCCGCCGGCGAGACGCGGCAAGCCGTCGAGGGCGCGATTGCGACCCTGACACGGCAGCTCGATGAGCTCCAGAGAGAATTTGGAGCCCAATTGAAGGGGGCCTCCGCCGACCGGCGCGCAGAGGTCGAGCGGTCGTATCTCGAACGCCGCCGTGCCCTCGAGGCGCAGTTGGGCGAACAGCGAGAGCGCCGGTTCACGGTCGAGGAAGTGCCCCTGCAGTTGGGCATGACCGGCTACGACGCCATCCTGCCGCAGATCCAGGTGATAGCCAACGATCTCCGGGCCGCGGTCCAACGGGTTCGGGAGGCATACCGGGCTTCGGCCGTCATCGATGTGTCCGGCCTTCTTCCGTTGTATCCCCCTTCGGGCAACTCGGCGGTTCTTGGGCAGAACTGCCACTTTTACTTCTGGCGGAACACGTTCCCTAAAAATGGAAACATATCCCAGGAATGGATGCTGCAGGCGAAGCGCTACTGGGCTCTGCGGGATCCGCAGTTGACGCCGGTGCCCTACGGTGCCCGCGATGCGCGGCTCGAGGCGGCCCGGTTGATGGCAGGGGGGAGAAACAGGTGATGCGTTCAATGAATCGGATATTCGTGGTTCTCGCGGCGTTTCTCGCGTTGTGCGGCGGAGCGGCCGTTGCTGCCGAGAACGGGGGGTGCGCCACCGTCGATACCCGGCTGTTGCTGATTCTGCACCCCCGTCTCGCCAATTTCGATTATGCCCAGGGCCGGCTGTTCCGTCCCGACATTGCCCAGCGCCCGCGGGAGCAGATTCAGAACGAGCTGGCCGCCTGCTGGGAAAAAGCCACGACCGCCGCGGCGAATGTCGCGAAAAAGCGGTCCCGGTTCCTGGAGCAGCGCTCCCAGATCCTTCAGAGGTGGGATGAAACCATGAACAGCATGTACGAGCATGCCGCCTCGGGATCGGCTCAGCCGCGCGATCACGACCGGACGATGCAGGAGTTCGACGCCCGCTACCGGGCCGAGCTCGCGAGCTGCGAGGCGGCGCTCGAGGCCGTCGATCGCGAGATCGTCGCCGCGCAGGAAAGCGCGTTGTCGCCGGTGTATCTCTCGACCCAGGACACCGAGCGGGAGGTCGCCCAGGCCAAAAACGAGATTTCGCAACTGATTGCCCAGGCGGCCCAGGAGAACCGGGTTACGATGGTTCTCGATGCCACCTTCGCCGTGACCGCGGTGTGCCTGGACCAGGGTATCGCCTGCGTTCCGCGCCAGAGCGGCTCGTTCGACACGACGACGGCGGCGCTGTTCCATCAGTTCTGCAACTGGGAAAATATACCTCCTGGTATGATTCCGATGGCCGACGGCACCAAGGTGGATGCTGCGGCGCATCTGGCTCCCCAGCGCATGAAGAACATGATCGACACGCTTCAGCAGCAGTTGGATGTGCGGCCGTACGTCCCGAACGGTCTGGCCAGGTTCTCGCCGGGAAATCTCTTCCTGTACGGCGGGAATGATCTGACGCCGGCCGTTGCCCGGAAAATGTTCGCTCAGTACCGCATTCCGGAAGAGCTCAAGAACAGCTACATGCTGTTCCTCAAGGAATATGCAAGCTTCGAGCAGGAGCGGGCCCGCCTGTCCCAGGACCCGAACACCGCGTCGCCGATTCCCGGCGTTCCCGTCCAGCGGTAACCGGATTACGAGGAAGGGGAGGATGATCCATGGCTAGATTGATTCGAGTGGCCCTGTTGGCGGCGGTGATGGCCTTCAGCCTGCTGCCCGCCCATGCTCAGCACGCCTTCTACAAACAGAACGGGGACTGTTATCTGCTGATCAGCGGTGGCCCGGCCCAGGGCGTGTATGCCCTGAACAACCTCACCAACGGGCCGGTCCGCCGGCTGTATGACCCGAGCGACTCGGCGTTCGGCATCGCGGCCTGCCAGACCTGGTCGGACCGCAACGGCATCGAAAAGTGGCTGTACACCTTCGTCGGCAAGACCCGGATGAACCAGCGGGTCACGGGCGAGGTTTCGGTACCGGTCAACACGGTCGACTGGAAGAATGCCTCCGTCGGCTACCCCGGGGAGCGGTGGGATGAAAAAATCATCACCTCGTATCACTGCGGCCGGAGTTTCATCTCCCCCACGGGCATCGGGCCCCACGGACCGAATGATTACTGCACGGCCCATTACATGGTCGGCGTGTACGGCTATAACGGCGATTACCCCTGCTACTGGCGTCCAAGAGGGGATCCCAAAAAGCCGGGAAACTGCCTGATCGATATTTCCCGCTATTATCACAGCTTCATCCGCGTCCGCGACTATACCAGCTACTATGGCGGCTGGACGCACTGGGTCGTGCGTGACAACATCACGGCGGATTTCAGGGATATCTCGCTGCACCGGTGGGACGTGGCCCGTTCGATCCTCAACGGAACCGGGTATCCCCAGGCGATCGCCAGCGTCAAGACGCGCGTCGTATCGACGCAGAGCCGCATCCACGAATGCCCTGACGGGTGCCAGCGCGCCCAGCCGGATGTTCCGATGCCCTCCGAAACGCCGCCCTTCGTCGATTTCGCCTACTCGACCAAACTCGGCAGAGCCTACCTGTACCAGCGTGAGCCGAACAGTCGGGACTACACCCTGGTCGGGCCGACGGCAGCCTCCTCGATCATCGGCGACCCGACAAATCTGACCACCCGCTCCATCGCGATCAGTTCCAAGGGGGTCGTCGCCGGAGCCTATGGCGACTGGATCTACCTCCTGGGAAAAGACGAAATCAACAAGTGGCTCCAGCGGGTCAACGTCCCCTTCCGCATCTCGAACCTCGATGACGTGGCCGTTTCCGACCAGTGGTGGCAGACGGGCGGCATCGTCTATGCCTTCGACAAGAGCCAGAAACGCGTCTTCAAATTCATCCGCAACGAGCGGGCGGGCACGATGTCCATTCCCGAACAGATCGTGGTGAATGCCGACGGCATCGTTCCCGACTCGATCAGCGCCGATGGGTACGGCAACCTGTATCTGGTCCGGACCGAGCGCAAGCCGGCTAACCCGGCGACGAGCTTCCTCCCGACGGATGCCGTGCGGTATGCCCGCACCGGAACGGATATTCTCGGAACCCCGATCTATACCGCCTACTTCAACCAGCTCGTCACGAAGTCCGTTTTCAAGCGCGACTATTATGCCGGCGGTGAGCCGAAGCCGATTTCCCAGAAGGTCGTGATCGGCACCAACTTCTACCAGCGTTCCTTCGTTGCCCGGACGCCGACCGACCGCAGCACCTGGATCTGGCAGGGGAATCCCAGCCTCATGCCCGGAACCCGGCCCGTCGACGAGAACTGCGTTGCCGAACTCGCCACGATCAACGTGGCGACGCCCCCTGAAGTGAACCGAAAAGACGGATCCATCGACATCGTCGGCCCTCTCGCCCAGGGCGCCACCGGTGCTCTCGAACGGGCCAGGACCCCCTACACCGATACGAACACCTACTTCTTCGAGGTCGAAAACTCCCCCCGGTTCGACGTCAACGGCGTGAATGTCGGCTCGACGAACGTCGATCAGGACGGCGACACCTGGATCGGCGGTTTCCCCTCGACGACCAAACAATCGACCATCAAATACTATTGGAAGATCATCCAGCTGAAAGACCGGTATGGCGTCGAGATGAACGGCGGCGCAGGAAAGGTGCTTCTGGACCAGGAAGCCGACAACACCCCCACGGCCAACTATCAGTTGCCCGTGAACCTCCCCGGCGGCGATTACCGCATCGGATGCCGGTGCACGTTCAAATTCTACGATTACACGAGCATCGACAAGGTCGGCGTGCTGTCGGACGAGAAGGAGAAGTATCTGTCCGGCGAACTCGTCGCGAAGAGCAAGGATGGAACCGGGTACTCCTGGGTGGATATCCACATCCAGACCGTTCCGCTCGTGAACTTCCCCGGCGGCGTCGGCATGATCATGAGCGGGATGCCCTCGGGCGGCGGCTACCAGTACCGCCCGCAGTCGCCCATGGACGGCGGAACGAGTTACTGCAACCCTTCCATCGAACAGCCGACCGGGCCGCGCTTCGTCGTTCCCGAGAAGTTCGGGAACTGGTCGTTCAAATTGCGTGATTCGAACTATAATATCTCGAGAAATAAAGACCGGCTCGCCGTCGGGGCCAATCTGCCTGCCTCGATGCTGAGCGTCAATCCTCCGGACCCCCGGGACAACCGGATGGTCGCCGGCACCCTGAAATGGATGAGCGAGCCGAGTTTCACCTGGGCGACCGAGCTCAAGCGCGGAACTGAAGGCCTTGTGAGCCGGCAGGCGATCACGAAGGAGCCCGTTCTCTCGTATGCCGACGTGAAGACCCTGTTCCCGCTGCCTTCTCAGCCGCGCTCGTACAAGCTCCAGGTGAACGGCAGCCGCTCCTACTCCTACCAGACCTACATTCCCAAGACCTACTGGATGAACGGCGAACTGATCACGGACTGGGAGCTCACCACGATGCCCAAGACCATCAAGATCGCCGCCGAGTGCGAGGTGGTGGTGACCGATGAGACCGGGCCGGCCGAGACGTTCCCCGACCCGTTCGATTCCGGGAAAACGGTTCAGGCGTTCTTCATGACCCCCAACTACCTCTACGGCACGACGGGGGAAAAGCTCGCCGACGTCGAGGCGCCGCCCGTGCAGAATCCGTTTGCCGTCGAGTATGTCGTCGCAGACAACAATCCGATGGGCAACGATTTCGCCACGGACAATCCGTCGCTCCTCACCTGGGCGGATCCGTTCTTCGGTCCAGTTCAGCCGCGTTGCCGGGTGAGCCACAATCCGAACAAACGGTTTGCCTCCTTCCGGTATCTCCAGCCGCTTCTGTCGGGGCAGATGCTTCCGGGGGCGCCGACATCCGCCGACAACCTATTCCGGACGAATCCGAACACCGCGATCCCTGGGCCTACGGCAAAATGGGCCCTCGAACAGCGCGACATCGTGAAGGCGGATTTCGGGACGACGGTTCCCTGGATCTCCCAGGCGAGCTACAACAAGTGTTTCTCCTACCGACGCTACATTCTCGCCTTCTCGACTCTCAGCCAGAATGCCGCCTTCTCCGCGAACAACAGCCCGGAAATGCCCCTGGATTACGCGAACAATACGCCCGGCTATCAGAATTTCCGGTATGGGCTGACCTGGGCCGAGGCGTGCGGACTGCAGACGCCCGAGACCAACTCGCCCTTCCTCAAGGGGCAGATCGTGATCCGCGACAACGACCGGCCGAACGCCTTCGTGAAGGGCGAGGAGGCCAAGAACGAGGGGGTGCTGTATTACGCTCCCACGAACATCCTGCCCGACAAGATGTCGAAGTGGTACCGCTTCGCTGCGGGCGAGACCGAGGCCAACCACAACGGCGTCCTGACCTGGAGCGGCATGCGCATCGCCGGCTTCGCCTCGGCCTTCCGGGTGCCCGGCAAGCTCGATGTCGTGGGCAAGATGACGGCCTACGGTTCTGATGACGCCCAGTTCGAGATCGACGTTCCGACCTTCTTCACGGCCATGGCGTGTGACAACACGATCGGCGTGGCCACGGTGAGCTTCACCCTGACCAAGGGCGGAGACCTGCTCGCGGACGGAACGACCCAGAAAAACATCCGGTACATCTTCCGCGAGCCCGGAACGGATTACCACATCCGGCTGACGATCGATGACCAGGCGCTCAACTGGCCGTCCGACGCGAATCGGCCGACATTCGCGTCCGCCAAGCGCAACCGCCGCGTTCTCGACTGCATCGTCGAGGTTCTCCGGACAAGGCTCGACATCCGCGTCATCGACCGGACCAACCAGGGCAGATGATCATGCCCCGGAACGGAGCGGGAATGGCGGGGGTGAGGCGCGGCACGACACTGATCGAGCTGATCCTCGCCTTCCTCATCCTCGTCATTGCCCTGCTTTCCGTTTCGGGTCTGATCAGCTTCGGCCACCGGGGCACACAGAAGGATTTCCGGATGGTTCAGGGAATCCAGTTGCTCGAGGACACGATGAACCGCTTCCTCGTCGCCTCGTGTTCCCAGCTTCTGACTGCCCTCCCGGGAACGACCCCCGTGACCTTCACGGCTCCCCTTCTCGGTATTCCCCTCGGCCCCATCCGTATCGGGAATACCGACTACGCCGTGAGCGCCACGCTTTCCAAGCAGGCGGTCAGCTTTTCCACCCGCGAACTCGACATCACGACCTCGCCGCCCGAATACGACCGGACCAGGCCCGCAACCTGGCGGTTCTCGGCCGCGACGGACCGGAACGGCCGGTATGACGGGGTGAACCTGCCCCACCGGGTGGTCAAGATCCATGTGATCGTCGGCTGGACGGAGCTGCTCCACAACGCGCAGCGACGGGTCGAAGCCGTATCTTTTGCCGTGGACTTCACGCCATGAACAGATTCTCCGGACAGACGACACGTTCGACGCGCGGGATGGCTCTGGTCATCGTTCTTGCCATCGCGACGGCGCTCCTGGTCATGGGAGCGTCGTATCTGAGCACGTTTTCCCAGAGCCGCTCGGTCAATCCGAAAATCCTGGAAAAAGTCCAGGCCGACCTGCTGGCAACGGGGCTGCAGAAGATCGCCCTGCTCAAGTTCAAGCGGTTCCCAGAGGACTTCTATCATTCCTGCTTCTTCCAGTTCGCCTGGGACGATCCGGTCAAGCGGCCGGCCCTGTTCAACTACAGCCCCACGCCGCTGGAGGTCTTCCACGGGGATCCGATCCTCCGGAACGGCGATGCCGCAGCACTGTTGCCGCTGTCCGTGTTCAATTACACGACGACCTACCGTCTGCTGTCTCACCGGGCATATACGCGGGATTCCGTCGAGATCCTCGTCGCGCTGCAGATGACCCGGACCAGCCCGGTTCAAACGTATGCCCTCAAGGTCGACGCCACGCGGATCACCGAACGGTGATGCTGACGATTCCCGCCTCCGGAAAGGTGCCTGTCCGATGAAAACACGAGGGTTCACGCTGATCGAAGTATTGGTGTCCGCCGGACTTCTCGGGCTGCTGCTGACGGGCGTCATGATGGCCTTCCGCGGCGGCAGCGAGTCGTTCAACACCGGGAACTGGCGCATCCAGTCGCAGAAGCGTGCCCAGGTCTTCCTGACGCGCCTCAAGGAGAATCTCGAAAAGGCGAACTACGCCGTCCAGATCCAGGGCGATGCCGGGACTCCCGAGCAGATGCCCGTGTTCATCAACCGCCTGTGGCACAATGCCGAAGCGGATTGCGGCACCTCAGCCCCGACCGCCGTCATGTGGTTCTCGATCACCAAGCCCTATACGGCCGCCCAGGCGAATCTGAACATCGCCGAGACGCGGGGACGATGGTCCGGCGTCAGCCTCCAGTGCCAGAACCGTGTTCTCACGCTGCGCCGGACGACGAGCGATACGGCCTACAACACCCCGCTGGCCGCGCCCAAATCGATGCCGGTCGGCGGCAGATTCGAGCCCGACGCCGCGTCCGTCGAGTTTTTCGAGCAACTCCAGGACGTCGAGTCGCTGCGGGTCAACACCCGCCAGACGGTCGATGGAACGATCGTGGAAGTCATCGTCCAGATGCGCCGGTATGTCGGCGGGCGGCCCCAGCAGGCCTGGATCCGGGAAACGTGCGTCTGCAAGCTGCTGCTCCCCGATCACGCGATCTCCCCGTTCTGAAGGATCATGAAAAAAATAGTAAGAACAATATATAAAATATGGCGGAACCTGCCGGCCGGTCTCGCCCTTCTGGCGATTCTGCCGCTGCTCGGCCCGGCCGCCCGTCTCCCCTCCCTCTGGGCCTGCAACTCGTTTTCGCACCAGTGGTCGTTGACGGGGCTGGAGGAGGAGACGGACCGTCTTCCGGTCCTCGCGACGCATGTTCTTCTCCGGAGCCTTCCGGAGCGGCTTGCCTCGGCTTCGACCGGCATGCCCTGGTTCCAGACGGCCTCGTCGGTGCTTCTGCTGGGGATCGATGCGGCGACGGACACGATCCGGGCTGATCTCGCAGCGATTGCGTCCGGAGAGAACGGCCGGGAGATCGCGGCGCCGGGCACGGGACACGGACCTGCGATGATGTTCCGGGCCGAGCCTGGGATCCAGGGCTCTGAGTCGTATGAGCTGCTCCAGCGGACGGCTGCCGAGACGGGGCGATGCACGGCCATGCTGCAGGTCGTTGCGGGATACCGCAGCCTCAGCCATTTTATAGACCTGTTGCCGATCAGGCTCGGCACCATCCGCTCCCAGGTCTTCGAGCGCATCGAGGTTCTTGTGCGGATAGCCGGACCCCGAGGGGAAATCGGCCTGGTCGGTCCATTGAAAGCCGAGGTGACCCTTTCGGTCGACACCCGGCTGAATCCCGGCAATGCGTATGTCGGCCGCCTCGAGTGGCATCCCGATCACAAGGCCGCGGCCCTCTGCGATCTCACCACGATGCTGACGGCTTCAGCGCCTGTCGCCGCCCGCTGATCCTTCCTTCGCCGGGTGTGATTCAGTCCGGGACGTGGAAGATCAACAGCATGACATTCTCGGGGAGGATCCTGGAGCGGAACTCGCGCTCGACGGCGGCGTCATAGATCGGGAACCACCATTCTGCATCCTTCGGCGCCTGGGGAAGCGTTTTCCCGGCCAGGAAAGACCGCAGCAGCTCCTCGAGCTGTCCGGGATTGGTATATGCATCGTTATAACTGATCAGGGAAACGACCCCTTCCGGATACCGCTCGACGGAGAAGCAGGCTAGGGAAGGCTTTTTGAGCAGGTCTGTCGCCGCACTGCCCAGGTCGATGATGGGGGTGATGTCGCCTTCGATGATCTCGTGAAGCCGGGCCGACCGGATATCCGACCAGGCGAGCTCGACGAGATCGGAGGCGATATACCCGAACCGTGCGTTCCGGTCGATCGCGTCGCCACCGGCATGCGATGTGTCTCCGGGCAGATAGCACAGCCGGTGGATTTCCCGGTAGATGTTCAGAGGGGTTCGGGCCGCTTCGGGGTCGGCCGCCTGGGGGCGGATGACCGAGTCCATGAACACCTCTCCGGTGAGCGGCTGTGGCTCGCTCGCCGTATCGGCGGAGACGGGGCGATAGGTGTAGGAACCTGTCGCCGCGGTCGCGGCAAGCCGGATGAAACCGCCGAACACGTATCCCTCGAGATCGCCGGCGCGCACGTGATACCAGGGGGCCGATTTCCCCTCGATCTCGACCGGCTTTCCGTCCATGGAAAGCACGATCAGCCCGGCATCGTATGGAAGCTTCCGCAGAGCGTTCGAACGGGCGTCGGCCTGTTCCCGGAGATTGACGCCGGAAGGTGCTGTCACCTGGCCGGCTAGCGGAACGGGCTGATAAGCTCCGTCATTCCATACCTCGCAGTATCCCGTCACCGACGAGCCGTCGGTGAGCCCGAACGTCGCTCTGATATACAGAGCCGTGGCCATCGAACCGAACGCCACGCCGGAGGAAAGGAGAAGAACCGCCGCGCAGAATGCTGTGGTCACCCGTATTTTGAACCATCTTCCACCGAACATATCAGCCTCCCGAAGAAGATACTCTCGTCTCACTATCTGCCGATGCTTTGCAGGAACCGCTGTCTCGTGATCTCCGGGGTGGTGCCGTGGAGCGCCTCGACGTCGAAGCCGGCAGGATTCTCGGGGCGCTGCGCTGGCAGCAGGTGCAGGCGCAGGTGTTCCTTCTTCCAGGACGTCGAGAAGGTTGTCCGTACCACATACCTGACCGTCAGCGGGCTGCCCGTCACGCGGGCGAGAGCGGAACGGGGCAGCTGTCCCCTGTAACGCCGGACGCCTCCGCCTTCGTCGACGAACGTCAGGGTTCCCAGAGCCTCTCCGGAAAAGCCCTCCACCTGCATGCGTTCCCCGATCTTTCGGTCCAGGGTGCCGATCAGCAGCGTGAACGTGACCGGCGAAGAATCAGCCTGACCTCCCTGGCGGCGGATCTGATACGCGATGCCGGGATTCTCGAAGCCGGCATTGGGTTTCATCAGCTCGTTCCGCTCGACCAGATGCTGTTCCTCCTGCGCATACACAGCTTCGGCGGCAGTGACGGCGGCGAGACCCTTCTCGTCCGGGGACGCCAGGAGCGCCACCTGGAGGCAGGTCAGGCGCTCGATGCGGGGATACAGCAGTTCGCGCTCGCTGCCGAGGGTGGACGTCCAGGCCAGGATGGCGGAATAGCGATCACTATAAAGTTGCAGGATGCGTGCCTGGGCTCTCGAGAGCGTCAGCCCGCGGCGGGCCAGCTGGCGGCGGATGGAATCGCAGCCCGGGATGAGGGTGCGCTGGATCAGCGGAGGGACCTGGGGAGAGCCGAGATTCGACAGGATCAGAGCCGGCTCGTGCGCCTGCAGGGGAGCCACGATCTTCAGAAACTGTTCATTCGTGACGGTTCCGGGCTTCTGTGCCGGTTTGGGGGCGGCTTTCGTGACGGGGAGCCATGAGGAACCCCTCGGGGATGGGCTCGCGGCTTGCTGCGCAGCCCCGCAGCCGTTACAGAAGCGGCTGTTGGCGGCCAGTTCCGTGCCACAGGAGTTGCAGGGAAATCCGGCCGCGGTGCCGGCGGCCAGGAGCCAGAACAGAGCCAGCACCCGAGATGCCTGCCTCATCACATCACCCCCGGAATGATTTCAGGGCCATGGTACCGCCGCCGGCAGTTCCGGGCAAGGGCAAGAAAAGTGATTTGCCTGGTGCGAGGGGTGGGAAAGTATGGTATAGTTCAGGAAATACCGTTCTACCCTGTACCGAGAGGACCGCCCCGCATGCTTGAATCCGTTTCCCTGTTCAGTCAGCTCTCTCCGGAAGAAATCCTTGAGCTCGATGCCATGCTTACCCGCGAAGAGATCCGTCGCGGCGAGATCATCTTCCAGGAAGGCGACAAAACCCGTGACCTCTTCGTCATCCTCTCGGGGGAAATCGAGATCAGCGTGCGTGACCTGACCGGCACGCCCAAAGTGATCTCCTGCCTCGGCGAGAACGAGTTCTTCGGGGAGATGTCGCTCCTGGACCGCACGGCCGTCCGCTCGGCGACCGCCCGGGCGACGCGAAACACCGTGCTGGGGAAGCTGCCCGCCACCACCCTCGAGCCGCTTCTCGACGCACAGACGCCCCTCAGCCGGAGCATCCACTGCAAGATCCTCCACGCCCTGAGCCGCCGCCTTCGGGACATCACCCAACGCGCCGCGGGGCTGCTCAAATCTCCCGAAACGACGAGGGCGCGCATCCTCGCCGTCGTTTCGGCCCGAAGCGGCTGCGGCAAGACCACGCTGGCGACGAACCTCGCCTACCTCCTGGCCCGGGAAACGGGCAAGCGGGTGTTGTTCATCGATCTCGACCGGCATTACGGCGACGGCAGTTTCCTGATGGGCGGGTATAGCCAGAAATCCGTGGCGACACTGTGCCGGGCCCTGCGCGGCTCCTCGTTTTCCCCCGAGGATCTGATGACGCATTTCACCCCCCTCGCCGAACGTCTCTGGATCCTCCCGGCGCCCAACAACATTCTCGAGGCCGAGGAGATGCGCGTCGAGGATCTCGTCGGCATGGTTCACACCTGCCAGAAGCTGTTCGATTACCTCATTCTCGATACCGACGAAGGGCTCAGCGAAACGGCCCTGAACGCAATGGAGATTGCCGAACGCACGCTGTTCCTGCTCGATTCGCGCGACATTCTCAGCGTCAAGAACACGGTGCGGTTTTTTCAGGCTCTGGCCAACCTCCGTTTCCCCGAAGACCGCATCACCGTCATATCGAACCGGGCCCGTGAAGAATATCGTACCGAATCCATTCCGACCACGCGTTTCCGGATATCGGCGACGCTTCCCGAGGTTCTGGATGCCTCGCGCCAGGAAGGCAAGACGTTGTACCAGGTGAACCCCCAGCACCGGTTCTGCGATGCCGTGCGGCATGTGGTCAAAACAGTCCTCCAGGAAAACGCCGCGATCGCTCCGGCTGGGGGGTTCCTGAACCGTATTCTCGGTCCGCAGCCCACCGGCGCCGGTTTCACCGCGGGTGCCCCGGCGCACGAGAGCGGCAACGGGAACGGCGTTTCGCTCGATCACATCCAGCGGGATACGATCACCGGCCTGATCCACGGGATCAAGCTGCTTCTCGAGCAGGGCCAGGTCACCGAGGCCGAAGCGGAGGCCCGGCAGTTGCTCCAGTATTGCCGTGACTCGAGCGAGTTGTACCAGGTGCTCGGCGAGATTCTCCTCTGCCGGAGCGTGCCGGAAGAGGCCCTGCTGGTGCTGCGCAAGGCGATCGATCTCGACCCCGCCAACGGCATGGCCATCGGGCTCGCCGGCTCGATCACGGGGGAAAAGCCGCTCGTCCTCAAAGGCATCGGCATCCTGCAGAACCGGCTCAAGACCTCGCCGGAGTTTCCCGACCTGATCAATGATCTCGGGCGCCTCCACTTCTTTGCCGGCCAGTTCGGCGAGGCGCAGAAGGCGTTCCGCCGGGCTCTCGAGCTCAACCCCGCGTTCCGGGAAAGCCGCATCAATCTGGCGATTGCCTACGGCGAAGACGGCAATCCCGCCGCCGGCCTCGAGGTGCTGGCCCCGATGGAAGACCGCGGCGTGCGCGGACATTATCTTGCCGGCTGTTTCCACCAGTTGCTCGGGCGGTTCCCCGAGGCCTACGCCGAGTTCCGGAAGGCGGCCGCGCATCTCGCCGATTACCACGACCTCCAGGACCGTCTCGAAAGCATGGCGGCTTACTTCCGGAAACTGGAAGCGCTTGCCGAGATGCACCGCCGGTATCTCGAGAGGCATCCCGGCTTCCCGGACCTGCACGTGAAGCTGGCGGATCTCTTCGTCCAGATGGGCGAGACCGGGGATGCCATCAAAGCCCTCAATGAAGCTCTGCAGCTCAAACCCGAGTATCCCGAAGCCCGCGCGAAGCTTGCGCGGCTGACCGGCCGGCCGGCCGGCCGATTCCCACCGGCAGCAGGGAAAATCCGCACGGTCGGGTGGCGCGAACGTCGAAACCCGACGCTGATCGGACGACGGTCCGGCACGGAAAAGTAATATATTCTAAAATATAATATTCTTCGGGAAGAATATTCCTGGCGTAATTCCCGGATCCGTGTTATACTGAAATCACTTCGATAGATTCATCCTCGTAAGGTACACAGTAGTGGTTTTGCATTTGTAAGCCATTTTGGGCCTCTTGCTGTGGGTGTCGGGTTCGGAGAAGTTCTTCAGGAGGTTCCAACATGGAACGTGGTACTGTGAAATGGTTCAACGAAGACAAGGGTTACGGCTTCATCACTCGTGAGAACGGCGAAAAGGATGCTTTCGTTCATCACCGGTCGATCGCCGGAACCGGCTTCAAGACCCTGGCCGAAGGCCAGGCCGTCCAGTTCGACATCGAGAGCGGCCCCAAGGGCCCGCAGGCGATCAACGTCAACAAGATGTAATCAGCCGATCTTCAAAAAAGCCCCCTTACGGGGGCTTTTTTTTATGCTCGTTTCACCGGTCCGGCAGTGATTACTGCCACGCGACCGCATGCGGGGAGGCACCGGATTCCGGGACGAAGCCCCGGCTCAGACCAGCTCGCCGCGCCTCGCGTAGAGGGCGTCGAAGATCGCTTCGAGGCCGGCATGCGTCCCCCGCAGTCCGGCGACGACACGGGCGGCCCACTCGAAATACTCCTGCCGCCGTTGTGCCGACCAGTCTGCCGGGGGTGAGGCCAGCACGTCGCGCAGGTTGCAGATCTTGTCGGCCAGCTTGACCAGCTTCGCTCCCGGGCAGATGTGAGGGGCGTGCTCGATCTGCTTTTGTTTGCGGGCCTGCTTGTCGAG
>DAOOQQ010000038.1:0-42077 GCA_035388825.1 Candidatus Ozemibacteraceae bacterium | reverse complement strand
AACGGGGGGATCGCATCCGAGGCGAGCTTCGGGCGGAAATCGACCAGCCAGGCCGTGAGTGATGCGCAGGAGGCACGAACCCCCGGCAACCGGCCGGCGAGCCGGTCCTGTTCGAGCCGGGTGAGGATCTCGGAACAGGCCAGGAAGCGGCGCTTCAGGTCCGTCATGCCGACGGCCTCGAAAAACATGCCCAGCCGGCCGCTCAGCGAGAGAATCTCATCGTGGGCGGGAAGATGCTTTCCGTCCTCCATCAGTTTCCGGATGCGTCCGACCCGTTCGGCCGTCTCGCGCATCTTCGCCGGCCAGGCGACGTCCAGCCGGGCGACCTCGGGGGGGTTCACATTGAACCGGTTGGAAAAGGCCAGCCAGCTTTCCATCACCTTTTCCAGCTTGCCGTCGATATCGTCGGGCTTGTCGGCTTTGAGGGCAGAACCCAGCTCGGCGAGCGAGCGGTTGAACTCCCGGATCCCCTGGCTGAACTCGCTGTTGGGATCGTTCGCGGTCATCAGGGCGAGGAGCGTGTCGTCACACGCCGCCGCCCGGTCCGGAACGATACTGCTCGGAATGGAAAATATGCAAGCGTATACAATACAGGTGCGTATGAAATGCCGGCTCAGGCGCATAGATCGCTCCGACGCATTTCGATGCCCCGCAGAAGGCCGATCGGCCCCGTCATCATCATGTCGCCGCCGGGGGCGGCCTCGATGAAGGGACAGAGGCCGCTCTGCTCGATCAGGTGGCGCTGGGGGCCCGTGACGACGATGCCGGCGAGATCCTGGAACCGGATGGGCTCGAACGTGACGCAGCCGTTGCCGTCGTCGTCGAACACCTCGTCGGTGGGCAGCGCGCCTTCCGCGAGACGTTTCATGTAGTCGGCCATGACGCCGGGTTTTGCCTTGAGAATGCGGGTGTGGTGCTCGAAGAAGGAGAGAATGCGCGTGCCCCGCATGATGCAGGCCATCGTGTGGCCGTTTCCGTAGTTGATGTACAGGACGGGGCCGTTCAACGCCGCGACCCGCGGGTCGATGCCGCAGCCGAGAATCGCCGAGAAGGAGGTGTCGACGAGGACGGCCCGGAGGTTGCTCCCGAAGTCGCGCACGCACCGGGCGCCGGAGGCGAGCCGGCCGAACTCCTCGGGCAGGTCGGCATCGGTGAAGACGAGGGAGCGCGGGCTGCGGTCCCCCTCGAGATGCTCGAGGAAATACCGGAACCGGTTCCGCCGCGACGACTCCTCGCTCGTGTTGTAGCCGTGGTCCTGAGCCGAGATCGCGATGATCCGGAGCTGGGAAACGTCGATGCCGAACCGTACGAGAAGCTCGGTGTAGAGCGGCAGTTCGATCTCGTCGAACCGATGGGTCGGGTTCTCGATGCGGTCGACGATCTCGATGCCCGCCGCCGCGACCTCCTCGAGGTTGTTCCGGATCGTGAACGCCGGCATCCGCTCCATCACCACGCGCCTTCCCGATGCCCGGTGTCGTTTCAGCACCTTGGCAAGATACCCGCCGCCCATGGTGTAGCCATTGATATATAAATCATTCTCTTGTTTCTCGAGGCTGTTCGCCATCACCAGGGCCGGGGTCGGGACGACGAACTTGAGATTGTTCTCGAGGGTGTGTTTGGCGGAGAAGTGCAGCACGTCCTTGGTGCCGGTGCCGATGTCCATGGCGAGCGTGTCGGGAATCTGGAACGGTGCGAGCATCAGTGAAGCCTCATCCGATGAAACGACATTCGACAAGGTCGCCGGCGGCGAGCAGGGGCCTGTCGACGGGGTGCCGGGCCAGCAGATCGGCGCCCAGCAGCGAGGAGAGAAGATGGGAATCCTGGTGCCCGAGCGGCTCGGCCGCCGGACCGGTTGCGGTCGACACCAGGCGGGCGCGCAGAAAATCGTCGCGGCCCGTGCGGTTCTGCAGTTCGCGGGTGAGGGGCAGCATCGCGAGCCGGTGATCGGGCCGCAGGCTGCCGCACAGGCGCGCGAGGAACGGGCGGAGGAACAGTTCGGCCGTGACGGCGGAGGAGGCCTGGTTGCCGGGAAGGCCGAAATACGGCTTGCCGTGGATGCGACCGAACGTGAGGGGTTTGCCGGGCTTCATCAGCACCCCCCGCACGTCGAGAGGCGCGTTCATGCGTTCGAGGGCCGTGACGAACGGGTCGCACCGGCCCATCGAGATGCCTCCCGAGGTGACGATCACGTCGCCGAGACGCGCGGCTTCCCCGAGAGCCGCGATGGCGGCTTCCGGATCGTCCCGGACGATGCCCAGATCGAGCGGCTCCCCGCCGGCGCTTCGGACGAACGCCTGCAGGATCGTTGCGTTGGAGTTGCGAACCTGCCAGGGTTTCGGCGTTTCGAACGGCATCACGACTTCGTCACCCGAGGTCAGGATGCAGACCCGGGGCCGACGGGCGACCTCGACGGCCATCCGGCCGAGCGAGGCGGCCACGCCGAGGGCGAACGGGGTGAGCGGCTCGCCCCGGGACAGGACCAGATCGCCCCGGCGCCGGTCACGGCCCCGGCGGCGAATGAAGGTGCCGACGGGAGGGAGACTTTTCACGACAAGATTTCCCGTATCGGGGGTCAGGGTGGCGTCCTCGATCTTCAGGACCACGTCGGCCCCAGCCGGAATCATACCGCCCGTGGCGATATACGCGGCGTGGCCCTCGGGAAGCGTTTCGAGCGGATGGCCCGCGTCGATGCCGGCTACGAGAGGCAGGGTGACGGGGGCGTCGGGGCGGGCCCCGGCGGCGTCGGCATGCCGGAGGCAGTAGCCGTCCATGGCCGAGTTGTCGGCCATCGGAAGGTCTTCGGAAGCCGACAGATCGGCAGCGAGAATGCGGCCGAGAGCCTGGTCGAGAGGAATGGACTCGGGCGGCATCGCATGGGTTGCCGCGGCGGCCATGATGAGGTCTCGTGTGGTTTCGAAGGTGTGCAGCGGGAGCGTCGGCATCGGTTCTGCTCTGAGGTGAATTTTCCCAAGTATACCGCATTCCAGCCCTCGTGAACCAGGGGCGGCCGATTTGCGGCATCTGTGGATCGATTGCCGTGGTGGCCCGGAAAAAGGGGGATCAGGGAGTGAACGCGAGTTCGAGCAGGAGGGGCATGTCGCGGCCTGCTTCGAGGCGTGTGATCTCGAAATCCTCCCGGAATGAGGAACCCCGGGTGAGTGTCAGTGTGTCCTGGCGGACCGGGAACGAGACCCGGCTTCCCGTATCCGATTCGATCAGAAGCGAGCCCCCCGGCCGGAGGGCCGGAGCGACGGCGTCGAGGAGCCGTGCGGGGGAGGAGGCAAGGGCGTGCTCCGGAAGGCCGTGGACCGGATCCTGTTCGTCGAGGGAGGCGGGCACGACCGGAAGGGCAAGGACGGCCTGGCGCAACGCCGGGTCGATGGCGATACAGGAACCGAGTGCCTTCAGCGTGTCGAGCAGGAGATCCCGGCGGGTCCGGGTGAGGGTTTTCCCCATCTGGACCTCACGGGACAGCATGTGGCCGAGGACGACGAGGCAGGCCTCGATACGGGTGCGCTCGGCCGGCCGGGCGACGGGCTCCAGGTGGCGGAACCGCACTGCGCGCGCGCCCAGTTCGAGGCAGATCGTCCAAAGGGAGGTGCGGAGGGTGCGGAGCGATGCGATCCACTGGTCGAGGAACTCGCGATGCCCGGTGAAGACGGTGATGCGTTGGATCTTCCGGCCTGACCAGGCTTGCCCGCCTCTCAGGAGGAGGAACCGGGAGCGGATGCCCCTCGGCTGGTCGATCTGGAAAAGCTCGGAGCCCGGCTCTGTGACTGCGCTGATATCAGACGCCGGTCGGACCGGAACGAACTGCAGGTTGTTTCCGCGGGTGGGGAGGGGATTTTTTGGCTTCCAGGTGCGTTGGGAGCGGTCTTCGGCCAAGCGGGAGCCCGGCGGGGTGAGGTGCGTGTGCAGCTTCAGAATGCCGAAGAACAGCAGGGCCAGCAGGACCGGTGCGGCGACGGCGGATTTCCAGCCGTAGCCGGTCAGAAGATCCATTGCCCGCTGGATCGCGGCCGATGGCGAAGCCACGAGCATGTCTGCCGGTTGGAGGGCGGTGGCGAGGTGGCCGAGCCGGTGCAGGGTGATACCCGTCATGACGGCTGCCAGAATGGCCAGAACGACCAGGTTGACGATGGACTGGTCCGGTATGAGACAGGTGCCGGCGAGGCTCTGGAGGACCAGCGCGGCGACGGGCATCTGAAGGATCACCACGAAACGGCGGAAATCGTCGGCGAGACTGTGATGGGGCGCGTTGGCGAGGGCGGCGCCGGCCCCGGCAAGCAGGGCGAGCCAGATCCAGGGTGCGGGGGCTTCCAGGAACAGCGAGGGGTGTCGGAGAACCCCGAAGAATACGAGGAGCAAGGCGGCCGTCACGGGCAGGAAGAGGCGGGATGCCTGGATGCAAACTGCCCGGTCCTGGTCGCGCAGGAAGCGACCTGCGAGAGGAAGGAGGAGGCAGATCAGGAATGCCCAGGGAAGGCAGAGAAGGCTGGTTTCCCCGAGAAGGAGAAGAACCTGGGCGAGCCGACCGGGCGGGGGAGTGGCGCCACCGATCAGCACGGGAGGGGAAAGAGGGGTGAAGAGCCTCGACAGCACGGGCTCGGGGGCGGGAAGGCAGCGCTCCGCGAGATCGCGGAACCGTGCGGCGGCGGGATCCGTGAGCGCGGCGGGGGCGATCACGGTCTCATCCGACCAGACCTGGCGCCGCTTTTTTTGCCACAACCGGACTTTCAGAGGGGTCGTGCGGGGCAGGGGGTTGTTGAACGTGATCTCGACGGTTCCCGTTGCCCGCGTGCACAACGTCGAGTGGAGAAGCCGGTCACGCATCCAGACCTCGATGACGCCCATGCGGTGCCCCTCGATCGCGAACCCGGCCCGGATCGTTCTGCCTTTCACCCGCACCCAGCGCAAAGCCGACCGGGGTTGCCGGGGAAGGCGCAGACGCCAGGCCTCGGCGGCGACGCTCGAAGGCACGGTGGCACGAAGCAGGGCGCGAACGGGCACCGGAAGGGCCGGGCCAAGATTCGCGGCCAGTTCCCGAAGAGCTGCGACGCCAGGCAGCGCTGGGGAGACGGGGAGACGGAAGAGGAGCGACCGACGGCCGCTCGAAAACTCGAACAGATACTCGCCGGGGGGGCTGTGACGGTGCAGGCGGAAGGGGAACTCCGTCGTGCCGTCGAAGCTCGTGAAAACGGGGCGGCTCGTGGTGCGGAACCCGTCCGGTGTCGTGATGCGGCAGCGGATGGGCACGCGCGGCAACCCCTGCGTCGTGACGGGATCGATGGCGGCAAGCCTGAAGGCCCCGGAGCCGCCGGCCCTCACGTGGCGCGCGGGCGGGACGGCCGCAACGGCGACGGGCCGCGAAACGGTGACCGGGAACACCGCGATCGGTTGTCTGCATTCGGCCGAGCGGTACACGGCGATTTCGAGGGGATCGTCGTTCAGCGTCTCGGGGAGTTTCACCGATGCGACATACTGGCCGGGCCGTTTTTCCGTCGTGGAGAAGCGTTGCGGCTTCGCCTCCCGGTGGCCTGCCGGGCGAACCCACAGTTCGAGACCGAGGCCGGTGACGGGGACGGGAGGCGTGCGCCGAACCGCATACAACGCTATTTCCGGGGTGTCGCCAGGGGCCAGCCGGGAAGGCGGGGAAAAAACGATGTCGAAATTCGGCGTCTCCCCGTTCGAGGGGAGGGAGACGGCGAGCCAGATCCAGGACAGGAGGAACAGCACCGCGGCGGCGGCCGGTGTGGCAAAACGGTGCACCAACGATGCAAATGACGATCTCATGCGGGTTTCAGCCTATCATCCGCGGCTTCGCCTGTCAACGGAAAGCTCCCGGGGCCTCCCCTTCGGGTCAAGTGCCGGTCATGCGTGTGACCTTGAGAGAAACGATTTCCCGTTCCCTGACCCGGTTCACGCGGAACCGGTAGGTGCCGATCATCGTTGCGGCGCCCGGGGCGGGAACCGCGCCCAGTTCCTTCTGCATGAGTCCGGCGATGGAGACCACGCCGGCGACGGCTTTCTCGGGAAGAAGCGGCAGGTTGCGCGCTGCCAGGTGTGCCTGGATTTCGGTGATCGATGTGCGGCCCTCCACCTCGAAACGGTCGGATGAGAGCCATTGGATGCGTGGGGCCGAGGCCTGGTCGAACTCGTCGCTGATGTCGCCGAAAATCTGTTCGACGATGTCTTCGAGCGAGATCAGGCCGGAGGTGGAGCCGAACTCGTCGACGAGCACCGCCAGATGATTCTTGCTCTGGCGCATCCCCTCGAGAATCCTGCCGATGACGAGGGTTTCGGGGTAGATCAGGGGCGGCCGCAGGTGCTTTTTCAGGTCGAACTCCGCGTTGCTGCATTGGGGCGGGAGCTCCTTCACGTGCAGCACGCCGGTCACCTGGTCGAGATGACCGTGGAACACCGGCAGACGGCTGTACTGCTCGCGATCGAACGCCTCGCGGATTTCGTCGAGACTGGCCGTGTCCGGAACCGCGCAGATCGCCGAGCGCGGCGTCATGATCTCGCGCGCCGTTTTTTCGTTCAGAACAAGCGCCTTGCGCACCAGATCGAGTTCCATGGGGTCGATCAGGCCGACTTTCTGGCTGAGCTTGATCATGGCGAGAAGATCGTCGATCGTGCGTTCCGCCTGGGCCTGCCCCTTCCCGAGCAGGCCCAGCAGCCCTCTGTTGAGGACATTGAGGATCCAGACGGCCGGGCTGATGAGGGTGAGAAACCACCTGCAGGGGACGGCCGCCCACAGAACCCAGGTGTTCTGGAAAGCGAGGCCGAGGTTTTTCGGAACGACCTCCCCGCCGATCAGCAGAAAGACGATCGAGAGCACCGACGCGAGCGCGGGGGCAACCCAGGCCGGCGCCGAGCCGGCCGGGATCAGGTTGTCGAACAGGTTGGTGGCGAACACCGCCAGCAGGGTGTTGACGATGTTGTTCCCGACCAGCATGCCGCCGATCGTGCGCCCCCGGTTGCGGATCAATTCGAGCGCGACTCTGGCCCGATGGTTGCCGGCATCGGCGAGGCTCAGCAGACGCCCTTCCGAAACGGCGGTCAGGGCCGTTTCGGTGCCCGAGAAAAAGGCCGAGCAGGCGAGCAACAGACAGAACAGCAAGAGATCGATCCCGGTCACGATGGGTTCCTTTCGGGGGGTGATGCTACCAGTCTATACCATCGGGAGACCGAGACACCACACGCGTCGGAAGCGGAAGCCGCGCCGGAGAGTTTCACAGGCGCCCGTCCTCTGCTATGATGGCCGGGTGGAACACGAGTGCCTGACGGTCATCGTCGAACGGATCACCTACACCAACCCCCAGAACGGGTATTCCGTGCTGCGGACGAGCTCGCGCAGCCACCCCGAAGGGGTGACGGTGGTCGGCAGCTTTTCCGCCGTCAATCCCGGCGAGGAGTTGCGGGTGTACGGCACCTGGACCTGCCACCCTCAGTTCGGGCCGCAGTTCCATGCCTTTCGCTATACAACCCTCAAGCCCGCAACGGTTCGGGGTATCGAGAAGTATCTCGGTTCGGGCCTGATCAAGGGGGTCGGCCCGGTCACCGCCAAGCGCCTGGTGGCCGTCTTCGGGAAAGAGACGCTCGACGTGATCGAGAGCCAGCCCGACCGGCTTGCCGAGTGCGAAGGGATCGGCCCCGTGCGCAGCGCGCGGATCATCGAGGGGTGGCGCCAGCAGAAGGCGATTCAGGACGTCATGATCTTCCTGCAGGGGCACGGGATCTCGACCGCCTACGCCGTTCGCATCTTCAAGAATCTCGGCCAGGACGCGATCGCGAAGGTTTCCGCGAATCCGTATATGCTGGCCTATGAAATCCGGGGCATCGGCTTCAAGACGGCCGACAAGATCGCGGCCGAGTTCAACATCACGGGAGCCGACCCGCGTCGGCTCGAGGCGGGGCTGCTGTTCGTCCTGAACGCCGCGCTCGACGAGGGCCATCTCTTTTTGCCGCGCGAGGAGCTGGTCCGGCGCAGCATCGAGATTCTCCAGGTCGAGGCGCCGAAGGCCATCGAGGATGCGATCGCGGCTCAGGAGGCCGGGCGGCGCATCGTGGTGCGTGACCATCACGGCACGTCCTGTGTCTATCTCACCTTCGCCTGGCGCGACGAGTCGGGCGTCGTCGAGCGGCTGGCCCCGTTCCTCCGCAAGCCCGCCACGACGGACCGGCAGACCATCCTCGACGCCCTCGATGCCGCGACGACGCAGGCCGGTATCACGCTCACCGAGATCCAGGCGCTTGCCGTCGAAACATCGCTCCGGGAGCGGTTTCTGGTCATTACGGGCGGCCCCGGCACCGGCAAGACGACGACGCTTCGCACCCTCGTCGAGGCGCATTTGCGCCTGGGCCGGCGCGTCCAGCTCGCCAGCCCGACGGGCCGCGCGGCGAAGCGGCTGGCCGAAGTGAGCGGCCACGAGGCGAAAACGATCCATCGGCTGCTCGAGTTCTCGCCGCAGGAGGGCGGATTCCGGTACAACCAGGAAAAGCCGCTTCCCTGCGACACGCTCGTCGTCGACGAAGCCTCGATGATCGACATGAGCCTCTTTCATGCCCTGCTCCGGGCCGTGCCGCCGAAGGCCGCCTTCATTCTCGTCGGAGATGCCGATCAGTTGCCGTCGGTCGGCCCCGGCCTGCTGCTGCGCCAGGTGATCGAATCCGGCGTCGTGCCCGTCATCCGGCTGGCGACGGTGTTCCGGCAGGCCGAGGAGTCGCTGATCATCCGCAACGCCTATCGGGTGCACGGCGGGGAAATGCCGATCCTGCTCGCGCCCGACGGGAAGACCCGCACCGACTGTTACTTCCTCGAAGCCGGGGAGCCGGAAAAGGCGCTTCCCCTGCTGAAAAATGTCGTCGGAAACAGCCTGCCGAAGCGGTGTCACTACCACCCGATCGAGGAGATCCAGGTGCTGACGCCGATGAACCGCGGAACGCTGGGCGCGGCGAACCTCAACCGCGTGCTGCAGGAGACACTGAACCCGCCTTCCCCTGAAAAGGCCGAGCTGACGCACATGCATCGGGTGTTCCGGGTCGGCGACAAAGTGATCCAGCAGAAGAACAACTATGATCTCGACGTGTTCAACGGCGACATCGGCATCGTGCGCGGCATCGAGACCGAGGACCAGGAGCTGGTCGTCGAGTTTCCGCAGGGGGAGCGCGTCTACCAGCCGGCCGACCTGCTCGACCTGTCACACGCCTACGCGATCACGGTCCACAAGTCCCAGGGCAGCGAATACCCGGCCGTGGTGCTGGTCGCCTCGACCCAGCACTACGTCATGCTCCAGCGCAATCTCCTGTACACCGGCATGACGCGTGCCCGAAAGACCCTGGTTTTGATGGGGAACAAGCGTGCCCTCTGGATCGCCGTGCGCAACGACAAGGTCCAGGCGCGGTTCACCGTTCTCGCCGACCTGCTCCGCGAGGCGTATCCGGAGCGGCGGTCAGACGAACGCGAGGGACAGGATCGCGAGGATCCAGAGCAGGCATGAGATGAGGGTCATCGTCTGGCCCTGGTGGTAGATCGAGAACTTCGACGAGGCGATCTTCGCGACGGTGTAGATGTTCGCGAGAATCGACTCGTGAAATTTTTTCGCCTCGGCGCTCGAGAACTCGTGAACGAACCCCTCGGGAGAGTTGTTCTCGACGATGTGGCCGTAAAATACGAGGGTTTTCGAGCGGTTCTCGACGATGCTGCCGGTGCGGGTCATGATCACGCCGAGCGACAACAGGATGGAGATGATGCTGAACAGGAAAAACGCCCCCGCGATGCCGGTCGTGAGCGAGGTGCGGGCGAACCGGTCGAGAAACGGCGTGAGGGCGGCGATGAAGATCGAGTTGATCAGGAGCAGCGCGTTCGCCTTGCTGTCGGCGAACTGGACCAGGCCTTGATTATAGTTGAGAATATGGAATGCGACGTCGATCTGTTCCGGCAGGGGGACTTCGACGTGTTCGCGCTTGTCAAGAAACATGGGTTCCTCCGGAATGGGAGATGGAGAGATCTTCGGTTTCTCTCGTGTCCGCCCATTATAATTCTCTCGTTCCGTCCCTGCAAATCAGTCCTTGGGCGGCCATGCAAGACGCGGGAGATGAAAATTCCACGTATTTTCGGGTACCGGTCCCTTGACGCCCCCCCGTTCGATCATTACACTTGAGATAAATCTATCGCAGGGTACCGTTCCAAAACGTGATTATCAGGGGGGTTCGCGTATGAAAAAGCGGAATATGTTCAGTTCGGCGATCTGCATCGTCCTCTCGCTGCTCATGGTTGTCGACTTCGCGGTGTTCCAGCCGGCTCCGGCTCACGCCGCCCTCGACAAGAAGAGCGTTGCCGTCGGTCTCGCCGGTGGCGCGGCCCTCGGCGCAGGCATCGTCCTTGCCGCTCCCGCGGTTGCCGGTGCGGTTGGCGCAGCCGGAGGCATTGCCGGAATCGGCACGGCCGTCGTCGGCGGGGTCGCCGCGGTCGGCGGCGGCATTCTCGGTGCGCTCGGAGCGGTCGGCGGAGCCATCGCGGCCGGTGTCGGCGCCGTGGCCGGCTGGATCGCCGAGATCGTCGCCAGCCCGCTGTTCATTCCCGCTCTCATCGTGATTGCCGCCGTTGTCGTCGGTGTCTACCTGTATCGCCGCCACAAGAAGAAGCAGCAGGCGGCCGGTGAGGTCCTGCCCAACAGCAGTGACATCCAGGTCACCCCGTCCGACTACGACATGAACCCGGTCGTCCCGCCCATGAACCAGACCTCCGTCACGATCGGCGACCAGGATGCCGTCGTGATCCCGGGCACCGATGCCCAGGTGACCGCGGCACCGGTCACGGTGAACGAAACGACCACCGGCAACACGACCTCGACCGTTGCCCAGGAGCCGACGCCCACCACGACGACGACCACCACGACGACGACGACGACCTCGACCAGCACCTCGGTCAAGGATGCCCACAACCGGTATATCGCGGCGTATAACAAATACACCCAGCTCGTGACCACCGCCGGCGGAACCACGGCCGAAGTGAAGGCCGCCCTGGCTGAATACCGGACCGCCTACCAGGAATACATCCAGCTCAAGCAGACCGAAAACCAGAAGTAACGAACTTCCCCCCTACACCAGATAAAAGCCGGCGCCCCGGATCTCCGGGGCGCCGGTTCGTCTTCGGCGGCAATCAGGTCGGGACTTGCGGTGCGGCGGTGGGGCGCAGCCGGAAAAAAGTGAGAACCGTGTCTCCGAACAACCGCTCGTCGGTCAGTTCGAGGGCGGGTTTCTTGTCCAGGCCCAGATCGTCCTTCTTCTGGCGCTCGATGATGAAGATCGTCCGTTCATGGAACATCGGACAGACGGGCAGCTCGTTGAGAATCGGCTCGAGCAGCCCCTTCAGATAGGGCGGATCGATGCAGACGATGTCGAACGGCTCGAGCGGCCGGCCCCGCAGGAACGAGAGGCAGTCCATCCGGAACGTGCGGCCGCGGTCGGCGAGCCGGGTCATCTCGAGATTCTCGCGAATCGCCGTGATGCAGTCGGTCGACATGTCGACGAAGCCGGCAAACGCCGCGCCGCGCGAAAGCGCCTCGATGCCGAGGCTTCCCGAGCCGGCGAACAGATCGAGGAACCGACAGTCGGGAATCCACGCGGCGAGAATCGAGAACAGCGAGCTTTTGACGCGGTCCATGGCAGGCCGGGTCTTGCCGCCTTTCGGCATCTTGAGCTGACGGCCCTTGGCCGAGCCGGAAATGACGCGCATGAGATTCAGCCTCCTTCGAGGAATGTTTCGAGCCGGTCCCCGAAACTCTCGCGCATCCGGTCGACGAACCAGTCACGCGTGGCGGGGGGCTCGGCGGTGAGAAGTTCCAGGGCGCGGCCCCGGGCTTTTTCGATCAGCTCGGGCGTCATGCGGTGCGAAAAAGCCGGGTGGGCGATTCCGCTCTGACGCGTGCCGGCAAGATCACCGGGGCCGCGCAGCCGCAGATCCTCGGCGGCGAGCTCGAACCCGTCGCTCGTTTCGGCCACGAGCCGGAGCCGTTCGTTCGCCTCGCCGTCGGAGCTGATCAGCAGGCAACTCGACGGCCGGTCCCCGCGGCCGACCCGGCCGCGGAGCTGGTGCAGCTGGGAGAGCCCGAACCGTTCGGCGTTTTCGACGACCATCAGGGTGGCCCGGGGGGCGTCGACGCCGACTTCGATCACGGTCGTGGCGACCAGGACGTCCGTCCGGCCGGCATGGAATGCTTCCATCGCCGCCTGGCGCCGGTCCGGGGCGAGATCCCCCGTCACCGCCGAGATGGCCGCTTCGGGCAGTGCTTCCTGGAGGTGGGCGAGCGCCTCCCGCACCGAGACGGCCGACAGCTTCTTCGAGGTCTCGATCAGCGGGCACACGTAGTACACCTGTTCGCGCCGGGAAACGGCGTCGCGGATCGCGGGCAGCGCCTCGGACCGGGCGGTGACCAGCCGCGTGACGACGGGCTTGCGGCCCGGGGGCATCTCCCGGATCACGCTCACGTCGAGGTCGCCGTAAATCGTCAGCGACAGGGTGCGGGGAATCGGCGTCGCGGACATAAGCAGCAGATGCGGGGTTCGCGCGCCGGCCTTGGCCGTCAGGGCCCGGCGGTGCTCGACACCGAACCGCTGTTGCTCGTCGATCACGCAGAACGAGAGGCCGGGTACCTCGACGGCATCCTGGAACAGGGCGTGCGTGCCGAACAGATACCGGACCCGGCCTGCCGCGAGTCGGTCGAGCAGGGCTTTCCGGTCGACGGGCCGGAGACCGCCGGTCAGAAGGCCTGCCGCTTCGGCCGCATCGGGAAAGAACGCCCCGAACCTCTCCAGGTGCTGTCGTGCCAGGATCTCGGTCGGCGCCATGAAGGCACAGGCGGCCCCGGGCTCGTGGCGTTCGGCATGATGCCGCATGGCCAGAAACGCGACGAGCGTTTTTCCCGAACCGACATCGCCCTGAAGAAGAATATTGATCGGTATTGAATTTCCTGGATCGGCTTTCAGCCCCTCGAGAAGACGGCCGAGCACCTGCCGCTGGTCGCCGGTCAGCGGGAAGGGAAGGGGATACCCGGGCTCGGCGGGCGGAACGGGCTGCTCGGTGCGGGGATCCGGGCCGAGACGGCCGGTCACGCGGCGGCGGCGTTCCCAGACTCCCATCTGGAACAGCACCTGGTCGAAGAAGGCATTGGTGTACCGTGCCTGTTCGGCGATTGCCGGGGTGCGGGGCCAGTGGACGTCGATCAGGGCGCGGCGCAGGCGGGGGAAGGGGCCGTGTTCGTCCAGGTCGGGGAAGCTGGCGGTCCAGTCGATCCCCGTCAGCACGCGCGCGATCAACTGACGGATCAGGCGGGGCGAGAGCTTCGCCTCGGAAAAAGCCCGGCCGCCGGCGTAGACGGGGGTGAGCGCCCCCTGCACGGGCGGGGCTTCGGCGGCCTCCTCCCGTTCGTGCTCGGGATTGTCGAGGACGGGATCGCCCTTCATCTCGACCGCGACGCCATACAGAAAGTAGGAGGCGCCCGGAACGAGGGATTTGATGAGGTAGGGCTGGTTGAACCATCGGGCCCGCACCGTGCGGCTGCCGTCGTCGAATTCGGCCCAGACGATGGAGAGGCCGGCCCGGGGCCGACTGCCGCGCACCGTTTTCAGCACGGCGCAAAAAGGGCCTTGCGGCCGACGCTCCGGAACGAGGTCGGTGAGCCGGAGGAGGCGGGTGCGGTCCTCATACCGGCGCGGCTGGAGGCGCAGCAGATCCGCGATGGTGTGGAGCCCGGCGGCGCGCAGCGCCTCACCCCGCTTCGGGCCGATGCCGCGCAGGAGGTCGAGAGGGGTGGAGAGTGTCAGCCGGGGCCGGTCGGTGCCGGCTGCCGGGCGGGGTGGTGTCATGAGCGTTGAGGGGGCGGGCTCCGGCGCGTTGCCGGGAGCTCTCGCGTCATCAGGGCCGCTGCTCGTAGAGCTGCTTGAGGACCATGAAGTCGCTTCCCATGTGGGCGAGTTCCCAGCCGTTCTTGCCCGCTTCGTCGAGCAGCGCGCCGAGCCTTTCGATGAACTCGGGACCCTGGATCTCGCGGAGATCGTAGGTTTTATAGTTCCAGAAACGGTTTGCTTTGACGAGCGGCATCGAAGCCTCCTTCGGTTGGTCAGGACTCGGACAGCGTGGATTTCACGAACAGATAACTCTGCATCAGCGTCTTCAGCGACTCGTCGGGGTTCGGCGACTGGGCGCAGGCCTTGAGGGTCGCGTCGAAGGCCTTGAAGGCTTCGTTCGACCGCGACGTCGCCTGGAGACAATAGGCCAGCATCAGGTTCGACTCGACGTCGAGCGGGGAGAGCGAGACCGCCCGGGACAGAACCTCGACGGCCTGGTCATACTGGCGGGCATGCAGATGGAGCATCGCGAGTTTCTGGAACAGCACGGGGTTGCGGGGGGACAGTTCGACGGCCCGGGTCAGCAACTGGATGCTCTCGGCGGTGCGGCCGCCGAACTGGAAGATCTGGGCGAGGATCAGATAGGCGCCCAACAGCTTCGGATACAGGCTGAGTGCCTTCACGAGGTGGTCGCGGGCCTTGGGAAAATCTTTCTGGAAGTAGGCGATCGTGCCCAGGTTGTAATGGGCCTTGACCAGGTTCGGCTGCTGGAGCAGCGCCTTCTCGTACAGCGGGGCCGCATCGACAAAGCTTTTCTGGATGTAATGCAGGTTCGCGAGGCCGAGGAGGGCCTTGAAATTCTCGGGCTGGGCCTCGAGAATCGACGTGTACAGCACCTGGGCCTGCTGATACTCCCGGGCATTCACGGCGTTGGCCGCCATCTCGAGCTCCTGCTCGAAGGTTTCGAGAGGGGCCGGCGGCGGTTCGGGGGCGGCTGGCGGCTCGGCCGGGGCGTCGGTCGGAGCTTTCTGGGCTGCCGAAACCGGGGGCGCCGCCGGCGGAAGGGGCTCGATGCCCGCGGCGTTCGCGGCCGGGGCGGCGGCCAGGGCCGCTTCTGCAGCCCCGGGTTCGAGCAGTTTCGCCACGAGGGCGTTGACTGCCGAGTTGAGCCGGGTGTCACCGCTGATCGCGGTTCCGATCTCGCCCAGGACATACATCGCCGACTGGCGATACCGGGCATCGGCGTGGCAGAGCATCTGATGCAGGTTGTCGAGGACGGAATACTCGTTCCACGACCACAGGGCACGGATTGCGTTGCTCTTGATGCGGTTGTCCTCGTGGGCAAGAAGCCGCTTGAGCGCCGTGACGAGGCCGGGCGCCGGGGCCGATCCGCTCAGCTTCTGCATGGCTTCGATCGTGTTCGAGACGACGCGGCTGTCGGTGTCGCTCAGATACGGCATCAACTGCTCGCCGAACGGGGCTGCCCCCGTCTCGCCAAGGCTGCTGATCAGGGTCGCGCGCACGATCGGATTTTCCTCGGAGGAAAGCCGCGGTGCGAGCAGATCGCCGATCGAAGCCGGGGCGCACCGCGCGATCGCCTGGACGACCTGGACGCGAACGTCGTAGTTCGGGTCGTCGAGCAGCGGCGTGAGCAGTTTCACGGCGTTGGCCGACTGGAGCTTCTTGAGCGCGTTCGCCGCGTTCCGGCGCACGTCGGGGTCGTCGTCTTTCAGGGCGTGGGCCAGCTTCGGAATGAAGCGCACGTCGTGGATCTCGCCCATCGCGTAGGCCGCCGAGGCGCGGTACAGCTTGTCGGCGTGGCTGAGCATGTGGGTCAGCGTGTCCGAAACATCGAAGTCGCCATATTTCCAGATCGCCTTGGCGACGTTCGCCCGCACGCGGTTGTTGGGGTCCTCGAGGTATGGTTGTATAATGCCTACGATAGAACTCGACTTGATCCCCTCGATCGCCTCGATCGCATTCGCCCGCACGCGCGGGTCCTCGTCGCGCAGGGAGGCCTGGAAGATCGGCAGCATTCGCTCGTTCGACATCAGACCGAGCGCCATGATGATCGAGGCCCGGATGCGCGGGCTCTTCTCCTGGGCGAGAATGCGCTTCAACAGCGGAATCGAAAGGTGGTTGCGGATCTTCCCGAGCGCGTTGATCGCCGAGATGATCGCCTCCTCCTCGAAGAAAATGCGCCCGGTGCCGCTCGATGTCGTGCCGCCCGACACGTTGGTGTCGGCATACTCGTTCAGCGACTCCATCAGGACGTTGAACGCCTCCTGATTCTTGATCATGCCCAGCGCCTGGGCGGCGTTGAACCGCACTTCCTGCTGGGAATCGTTCAAGGCCTGCACGAGCAGCGAGATGGCGCGGGTGCTCTCGATGTTGCCGAGGGCGAGCGCCATGAAATCCTGGATGTTGTCGCTCTCGAAGTTTTCGAGCAGGAACGCGGTCGCCTGCTCGCTCTTGAACTTCGAAAGCGCGATGGCGGCTTCGCGGCGCTGGTGGTAATCGCCTGTGCGGAAGCCGGTGATCAGCCCGGCCAGGAGCGGCTGCAGCTTGGACAGAAGCTCGTCGACGGGGGAGTTCGGCATCGTCTGGTTCCTGAAATGCTGAGAGTGTGAAACGGACCAACCCGGAGTGTATCACGCCCGTTCCCGGGGGGGAAGTGCGGCGTGAACTCATGGTATACTTCCCGCCATGAGCGGAACAACCCTCTATGAATTGCTGAAACTCACGTTCGAGCGCCACGGATCGGACCTGCATCTGAAAGCCGGCCAGGCGCCCGCGGTGCGTATCGACGGCATGATCGAGCACCTCGACCGGGGCCGCTTTTCCCGGAACGAGTTCGCCCGCCTCCTCGAGGCGATCCTGACTCCCGAGCAGGCGCGGCAGTTCGACGAGACGAACGAGCTGGACTTCGCCTATGCCCTCGAGGGCATCTGCCGCTTCCGCGTGAACCTGTACCGCGACATCAACGGCCCCGGGGCCGTGTTCCGCGTCATTCCCTATCAGGTGATGAGCTTCGACGAGATCGGCCTGCCGATCGCGGCCCAGAAGCTGATCGAGCAGCCCAACGGCCTCATCCTCATCACCGGCCCGACCGGCGCCGGCAAGACCTCGACGCTCGCCAGCTACATCAGCTACGTGAACGCCCAGGCGCGCCGCCACATCGTCACGATCGAGGACCCGATCGAATACCAGTTCGAAGACGGCCAGTCGATCGTCAACCAGCGCCAGGTTGGCAGCGACTGCCTCGGCTTCTACGAGGGGCTGCTGACGGTGCTGCGCCAGGATCCCGACATCGTCGTGGTCGGCGAGATGCGCGAGCCGAAGACGATCGCGCTCACCCTCGGAGCCGCCGAGACCGGCAAGCTCGTGCTCGCGACGCTGCACACGACTTCCGCCGTCCAGACCGCCGAGCGCATCGTGAACGTGTTCCCCGAGAACCAGCAGCGGCAGATCCTTCACCAGCTCTCGACCGTGCTGCGCGGCGTCGTCTCCCAGACGCTGTTGCCCAAAACGGACGGGGGGCGGGTCGCCGCATTCGAGGTGCTGATCAACACCTCGGCGGTGCGCGCGCTGATCGGCGAGGGCAAGATCCACCTGATCCCCTCGTTTCTCGAGACCGGCTCGGAGTTCGGCATGACCACGATGGAAATGTCGCTCGCGGCGCTGGTCAAGCAGGGTAAGGTGCGCGCCGAGGAGGCGCTGATCGCGGCCCCCAACCCGGCGGCCCTTCGCAAGCTGATCGGCGGAAAGGATTGACGGGAATGCTGCGCATCCACACCTATTTCGATCTCGCCCTTTCCCGGAAAGCCTCGGATCTTCATCTGAAGGCGGGCAGCCCGCCCGTGCTCCGGATCGGCGGCCGGCTCGTCCCGCTTTCCGAGGAGCCCCTCGCCCACCAGGAGATGCCGAACCTGTTTTTGCCGCTGATGGACACGCGCCAGCAGGAGTCCCTGCGCACCACGATGGAAGCGAACTTCATGATCGCGTATCGCGACAAGGTGCGGGTGCGCGGCTGTATCTACCGGCAGCGCGGCTGTCTTTCGGGCGCGTTCCGGTTCATCCCGACCCGCGTGCCCAGCATCGACGGCCTGAAGCTGCCCGTAAAGCTCAAGGAAATGGCCCAGCGGCCGCGCGGCCTGTTCCTCGTCACCGGCCCGGCCAACTCCGGTAAGACCCACACGCTCGCGGCGATGGTCCACGAGATCAACAAAACCAGCTCCCGCCACATCATCACGATCGAGGACCCGATCGAGTTCGTGCACCAGCCGCGCCGCTCGCTGTTCACCCAGCGCGAGATCGGCTCGATGACCGCGAATTACCACTCGGCCCTGATGCATGCCCTTCGCGAAGACCCCGATGTGATGCTGGTCGGCGAGATGCGCGACATCGACACGATCGAGATGGTGCTGACCGCCGCCGAAACCGGCCACCTCGTGCTCTCGACGCTTCACACCGTCGGCGCCGTCCAGACGATCGACCGCATCGTCAACGTGTTCCCGGGCCACCGGCACGACGAGATCCGCACCCAGCTCTCGCTTTCGCTGCTCGGCACCATCTCCCAGATCCTGATCCCGAGCCGGAACAAGAACGAGCGCGTCATGGCATACGAGCTGATGATCCTCAACTCCGCCATGCGCAATATGATCCGCGAGAAGAAGACCAACCAGCTCCGCTCGGCCCTGATGCTCGCCCGCAAGGACGGCTGCGTCACGATGCGCGACAATCTCGCCGAGCTGATGCGCGACGAGCGGGTCGATGGCCGGCTTGTCAACGCCATCCTCAAGGAGATCGTGGAATGAGCGGCGCCGAACTGCACGAGATCGAATCCTTCCGGTATGTGAAAGCGGCGCGCCGCCTGCTGCGGCCCGTCACCGAGCGACTCTCCGCGATCGTCCAGGCCGCCGAGGCTCCCGACGACGCGAAAACAGAGGCGCTGCTCGCCCTCGGCAAGATCGGCGACCCCGCCGCCCTCGGCATCCTGCGCAACGCCCTCGACGGCTGGCCGGACCGCATCGAGCCGATCACGGCTCTCGGCCACCTTCGTGACAGCACCCCCGTCCAGCGCCTTCTCGAGCTGCTCGACGACCCCGAGCATCCCTTCAAGGAGGAGATCGTGCGGGTGATCGGGGTGATCGGCGATCCGATGGCTGCGAAGAAGCTGATGGAGCTGCTGCACGACCAGGACCGCATGGTGCGGTATGAAGCCGCCTGGGCGCTGTACCGCATCGGCGGCCGTGACGTGGCCCAGAGCCTCTGCCGCCTCCTCTCGGACCCCGACGAGTGGATCGTCATCAACATCCTCGAAATCCTCTCGCGGCTGAAGGAGGCCGACGCGATTCCGGCCCTGGTCGGCCAGTTCGAGATAGCCCGAGACCCGCGCCTGAAGGCGATCATGATCTCCTCGCTTGCGATGTTCGCCGAGCCGCAGCTGCTCCACATCTTCGAAAAGGGGCTCGATTCGTTCGATCCGCGCATCCAGGCCAACTCGGTCGAGGCGATCGCGATGCTCAAAATCCCCGCGCCCGAGATGCGCCGCAAGCTGAAGAAGTTCTTCTCGCACCCCAACAACCGCGTTCGGGCCAACGTCTGCATCGCCCTCGCGAAGGCCGACGAGACGAAAGTCGTCGAGGAGATCGACGCGATGCTGGCGAGCCCCGACGTACCCACGCGCCGCTCAGCCGGCTACGTGCTCTCGCGGGTGCAGATCAAGGGCCGCGATGGCCTCATCGACCGGCTGCTGGCCGACGAGGCCTACGTCGTCCGGAAAATGGCGCTCAAAGCGGCTCTCGCACTCGAGACCGAGGTCGGCCAGGCCCGCATCGTGCCTCTGCTGCGTGACCCGAATCAGTGGGTGCGCCGAGAGGCCGTCGACTGCGCCCGCAAGATCCCCGGCTTCCCGGCCGAACCCGTGCTCGACGCCTTCAAGGCCGAGTCATCGCCCGCGGTCTGGGAGAGCATGCTTGCCTTCTTCACCGAGCGCCATCTCGACGGCTGCATCCCGCTGATCGTCCAGAAGATCAAGTCCGAGCCGGAAGAGGGCCTGCCGCGCCTGATCTCCGCTCTCGGGCATCTCGATGCGCGTGATGCCATCGCCGAAGCGAAGCGGTTCGTCGGCACCCAGAGCGCCGAGAATATGCGCGAATTCTTCATCGCCCTCCTGCTGCACGGGGATCTGACCGTCCTCGCCGACCTTGCGAACCTGCTTCGCGACAAGACCCGCGAAGAGGAACAGGCCATCCTGCTGCGCGTCGTCGGGGACGTCGGGGAGTTCGTCCGGAATCCCGACGGCTACTCCCGCCGACTGCGTGAGGCGCTCGCCGCCGAGGTGAAAAAGGACATGGAAGGGGTCGCCGCGCTCGACGCCGCCCCGACCGCCGCGCCGCCGCTTCCCACCGATCTGGCCGCGCTTCCCCGGGGCTTGGCCCTGCTCGAAGCCGGAAAACTCGACGAGGCCCAGCGCTTCTTCGAAAGCTTCGTCGGCATCTTCCCGCACCATCCCGAGGGGCTGTTCAGCCTCGCGACGGTGTACTTCAAGAAGAATCTCGCCGAACGGGCCCTGCCGCATCTCATAACGCTGATGGACAAAGTCCCTTCGCACGTCGCGGGCGGCCTGCTGCTCGGCCAGATCCACTTCCAGAAGAAAAACTGGACTGCGCTGCTCGAGCTGTACGACCGGCTTCGCAAGCATGTTCCCGCCGACGACCGGCGCACCCTCGGCCAGGTGAACGGTGCGCTCGGCCTCGCGTATTTCCATCTCAAGAAGTATCAGAAGGCGATCGAGGTGCTGAACCAGGCGATCCGCGAGAACGCCCGCGACCTCTCGTCGGCTTACCATCTCGCGCTTTCCTACTACGCGGTCCGCGAGCATGCGGCGGCGCTCAAGCTGCTGCGGGGGCTGAAAAAGAGTCTTCCGCCCGACAGCCGGGTGTTCCGCAACGTCGAGGAGCTGCTCCAGAAGCTCGAGGATGAGAGCTGAATTCAAAGCGCAACTTTTCTTCGCAACCTGCCGATAACGAAGGGCGAACGCCACCGATATTCGAGCGAGAAAGGCCACAGGCATGGATTTGTTGATGAAAGCCCTGGGACAGGTCGCCACATCCCGGGCATCGGATCTGCATATCACCCCGGGGGAGAATCCCTTCATCCGTATCAACGGGGTTCTGCAGCGGCTCGCCGGCATCACCTTCACCGAGGACGACGTGAAGAAGATCATTCTCGGGACGAGCTCGCCCCGCGCGCGGGAGATCCTCGGCAAGCAGCGCCAGGTGAACTACGCCTGGGAATCGGGGAACGAGGGTCGGTACCGGTTCTCGGTCTTCTTCGACCGCGGCAAATTCGGCATCGCCATCCGCGTCATTCCGCTCACGCCGCCCCGGTTCGGCGATCTGGGGCTGCCCGAGGCGATCAAGAAAGCCCTGGCCAAGCCGTCGGGGCTCATCATCGTCGGCAGCCCGTCGGGCCATGGCAAGACCACGACGATCGCCGCCCTGCTCGACTTTTACAACACGCATTTCGAGAAGAATATCATCACCGTCGAAAATCCCGTCGAAATCAAGTTCAAGGATGACCGCTCGACGTTCATCCAGCGGGCGATTCCGCTCGATGTTGAAAACTTCTATTTCGGCCTGACCGAGGCATACCGCCTCGACCCCGACGTCGTCGTGACCGACTCGCTCAACTACCGGGACGTGCTCGATGAGGCGCTGTTCCTCTGCGAATCCGGCTGCACCGTGATCGGGGCCACCGACGGCGGAAGCTGCTCCCAGATCATCGAGCGGATGATCTACTCCCGGGATACGGCCGAGCGCGACTCCCTGAAGGGGAAACTCGCGACGCACGTCTCGATGGTGATCGGTCAGAAGCTCGTGCCGAAGGCCGACAACATGTCGCGGTGCGCCGCGTTCGACGTGCTGATCAACACGCCGCAGGTCAAGACGCTGATCCGGAACGAAAACCTGGTCATGATGAAAACCCTGCAGGAGCAGGATCACGCCTCGGGCATGCTGACGTTCGACCGGCATCTCGCGACGATGGTCCAGAAAACCGTGATCACGTCCCAGACCGCGATCGCGTATGCCGACGACCCGCACGAGATGGCGGGCCGGTTCGCCCGCAAGTGAGGCCCCCATGGATCTGAAACAACTGCTCACGATGGTTCAGGAATCCGGCGGAACCGAGATTCACCTCAAGGTCGGTTCGCCCCCGCTCGTCCGGCAGAACAAGTTTCTGCGCAAGCTGTCGATGCCTGCCGTCCAGCCCGTCGACATCGCCGGCGTGGTGAAACAGGCTCTTTCCCCCGAGGAGCTGGCGAAGTTCAACCAGCTGCGCCAGTTCGAGGCGAACTACTTCGGCGGGGCGCCGTGCAACTACCGGCTGAATCTGTTCCAGGCGCAGTCCCAGACGATGGCGATCATCCGGCTGATCCGCAAGGCCGTGCCGAACTTCGCCGAGATTTCGCTGCCGCCGGCTCTCGAGGCGCTGACCGAGGCGAAGGCCGGCCTGGTGATCCTGGCGGGGCCCTGCCGCTCCGGCATCTCGACCTCGCTTGCCGCCTTCGTCGAGCGGATCAACCAGGCGCGCTCCGCGCACGTGCTGCTGTTCGAGGACCCGATCGAGTTCTCGTTCGAGCCGAAAAAGTGCCGCATCACGCAGCGCCAGTTCAAGAAAGACCTTTATTCAATAGAGTCTGGTATAAATTTCGCCAAGCGCATGGATGTCGACGTGCTCGTGATCGGCGATCTGAAGCGCGAGCTGCCGTTCCGGAGCATTCTCGAGTATGTCGCGGGCGGCAACTTCGTCGTTCTCACGATGCAGACCCTGGGGATCCAGAACACGCTCGAAAAGATCTTGTATGCCTTCCCGGAAAGTGACCGGCCGTACATCGGCAACGTGCTCGCCACGAGCCTGCTCGGCATCTGCTCCCAGGCGCTGCTGCTCAATCCGGGCTCGAAGAAGCTCATCCCGATCCACGAGGTGTTCATCTCCAACAGCACCATGGCCGGCATTCTCCAGAAGGGCCGTGTGAACCAGATCGAGCCGAACCTCCGCAGCGCCGGTGAGGGCAGCATCACGTTCGAGCAGAGCGCCGGCCGGCTGATCCGTGACGGGATGCCGAAAGACGTGCTCGACGCCTTCGTGACGATGTACCGCGGGGTGAAGAGCGCGTGAACGCGATGAAAGCGCGCTTCGGCGCCGGGTTCACCCTGATCGAGATGAGCGTCGTCGTCGCCATCATCGGGATCCTGTATTTCACCGTCGCCCCGATGTACGGAACCACGATTCTCCGCGCCCGGGAAACGGCCCTCAAAGAGGATCTGCACGTCCTGCGCAAGGTGCTCGACCAGTATTACAAGGACCGGCAGGCATGGCCCGCCGATCTCGACAATCTCGTGCGGGACGGCTACCTGAGGGCGATCCCGGCCGATCCCATCACGGGGCGCACCGACTCCTGGCTGGTCATCCCGTCCGAAGACGGAAAACAGGATGTGTTCGACGTGCGCTCCGGTGCCACGGGAGCCTCGAGCGAAGGTTCGGCGTATGGCTCCTGGTGACCGGGCATCGAGACGGGGCGTCGCCCTCCTCGCGCTGACGGTCGCCCTGCTCTTGTCCGGCATCGCTCTCGCGCTCTGGCTGCCTCGCGCCAACCTCGACGTGAAGCGGGCGAAGGAGGAGGAGCTGCGGTTCGTCCTCGGCGAGTTCCGGCGGGCGGCGGAAAAATTCGTCCGGCGGAACGGCCGGCCCCCGGTTTCCCTCGAGGAGATGTGCCGTGACGCCCAGGGGCGCCGGTTCCTGCGCCGGATCTACGCGGATCCGATGACGGGGCGAACCGACTGGAATGTGCTCGTTTCCTCGGCGGGCATCGATATTTCCTCCTCGTCCCCCGAAACCTCGGCGGGCGGCGTCCCGTATTCCCGCTTCCGGTAAGAAGAAATAATAGTGTAATAAATAAAAAAAGAGCGCCCGAAGGCGCTCTTTTTCATGGGGCGATTACTTGCCCTTGTTGACCTGGTCCTTCAGCTCCTTGCCGGGGACGAACTTGGCAACGCGCTTGGCCGGGATATTGATGGATTTCTTGGTCTTGGGGTTGACACCCTTGCGAGCGGCGCGCTTCACGGTCACGAACGAGCCGAAGCCGACCAGCTGAACCTTGTCACCCTTCTTGAGGGTGTCCTTGATGGAGTCGACGAAAGCCTTGAGAACGGCTTCGGATTCGACGTTGGTGATGGCGGCTTTCTTCGCGACGGTCTTCAAGAGTTCCTGCTTGTTCACTGGGTGAACCTCCTCGATCAGATGAAGTGATGGTGATTATCTGATAGCATATTTACAGGGGGGTACGCAAGGGGAAAGTCAAAAAAAAGCGGTTCGATCGGCCTTTACGGGTCAGTTCGATCCGGCAACGGCTCTGGATGGACGCTCCCGGCGAAGCAGCGCCCTGGCGAAAGCCAGGCCTTCCGAGCCCGTTCTCCCCAGCATCCGCGCGATTTCGGCTTCGCGTTCCGCCTTTTTCACTTCCCCGATCCGGACCTCGGTTGCGCCGTCGATGACCCGCTTGGTGACCGTGAAATGCCGGTCGGCCTCCTTCGCGATCTGATGCAGATGCGTCACGAGCACCACCTGCTTTTTCCGGGAAAGCCTCTCGAGACTCGTCGCCACCGCCTCGGCCGTCGTGCCTCCGATGCCGGCGTCGATTTCGTCGAACAACAGGGTGGGCAGATCGTCGCCCTCGGCGAGCACCTGCTTGAGCGCCAGGGCCACGCGGGAGAGTTCGCCCCCCGAGGCGATCTTCCGGAGCGGCCCGCCCGGCGCGCCGGGATTCAGCGCGACGAGGAACTCGATTGCTTCCTGGCCGGCCGTCGTGACAGGGACCGGTTTCATCCCGATGCTGAAGCGCGCCGCATGGAAACCGAGCTCCTCCATGATCGTGGAAACCTGCTTCTCCAGCTTCGCGGCGATCGTGCGACGGGCCGTGGAGACGTCACCGGCGGCCGTGGAGAGGCTTCGCTCCGCCTCGTCGAGGGCTTTGCGGAGGCGCGCCCGACTCGAGTCGGGCGCCGTCAGATCGCCGATCTCCTTCCGGATCCCTTCGATGAGGGGGAACAGACCGGCGAAATCCGTGCGATGCCGACGACAGGCCTGCTGAAATGCGGAAAGACGCGACTGGACAAGCGACAGACGGTCGGGGTCGAACTCGACATCGGCTTCGCGGCGGAGGGCACTCGATATATCGGCCGCTTCATAATACAGGGCTTCGAGGCGACCGGCGAAGGAGGTCAGGCCGGGATCGATCGTGCCGGCATTCTGGGCCGCATCCAGGGCCCGGTGGAGAAGCCGGACGGCGCCTGTCGACTCGTCGTCGCCATCGAGTGATTGAAGAGCTTCAGCTATAGTTTCGGCCAGCTGTTCTCCGTGGGCAAGCCGGTGGCACTCCTCTTTCAGCCTGGCTTCCTCCTCGGGGTCGGTGAGACGGAGGGCATCGAGCTCTCCGAGGGCGGCCGTGAGCGTTTCGAGTCGTTCCGCGCCTGAAGCGAGCCGCGTTTCGAGTTCATCGAGCTCGCGGGTGAGACGCCGGTGTTCGGAAAACGCTTGGGCGAGTTTGTCGAGGCGCTTCTGATGAGCCTCACCGCCCATCCGGTCGAGAAGGTGCCGCTGGATATCGGGCATCAGGAGGGTCTGGTGCTCGTTCTGGCCGTGGATCTCCATCAGATACGATCCGAGCTCGCGCAGGGCCGTGGCGGTGGTCATGATGCCGTTGATCAGCACCTTGTCGCTGCCTTCGGCCTTGAATGTGCGTGAGATCAGCAGGGTGGCCGGGTCATCCTCGTTCGTCAGGCCCATCTCGGCGAGCTTCGCCAGGAGGAGAGATTTCCCGCCAATCTCGAAGCGCGCCTGGAGCCTGGCCGAGGTGCGGCCGGGCAGGACGAGGCCGCTGCGGGCTTTCTTCCCGAGGATCAGCTTCACGGCTTCGAGAAGGATGCTTTTGCCGGCGCCCGTTTCGCCGGTGATGACGTTGAGGCCGGGGGTGAACTCGAGGTGGGTGTCCGGCATGAAGAGAAACTGTTCGAGCTGGAGTTCGGTGATCATGGGTTTGCGTTCCTGCGCGCTGATTTGCGGGGTGCGGCACCCCCGGATTTTTTCGCGGACTTGCGCGGTATGGCCGTGGCGACACGCTTGGGAGAAGGTTGTTTCCGGCCTTTGCGGGAGATCGTGACGGCTTTCCGCTCGGGAACGGCCGCCAGTTTCACGTCGCGGGGGGAATCGTGGGGAGCGAGAGCCGTCCAGAACCACTTCCGCAGATTCTGGTGAAGCGGGGAGGCCACCTCTGCCGCTTTGAGAGGCTTCTCCGCGGGAGTGCGGGCGATCGGGAGACGCCCCGGCACCCGGGGACGCCGGGTGGCGATGCGGATGGGGCCCGAGCCGAAGCGGGGAGCGGCGATGCGGACGGTGGCGCTACCCGGGGCGCGCGTCAGGTGGGCGAGCTGGGCCGGGGCGGTGAGCCCCGAGAGCGTCGTTCCGGGGTAATAGAAGCCGAGAATGGCCACGGCCGAATGTCCCGCCTTGGCCATGCCGATGGCACCGTCCTGGCACATGCCGACGCGGTGCCCACGGCTCGGATGGCTGCCCCGGGCCGTCGGAGGCGGTGGCGGGGGAGCTTTTTTCCCGTTCTTCTTCGGCGGTGCGGGTGCGCAGAAAAAGCCTGTGGTGCCGATGGCGTCGGGGTGATCCGTCAGGTAGGGGACGGCGGCGCCTTTCCAGACCTTCTGGGAAGAAACCAGGTTTCCGCCGCAGTTCGCGTGATACACCGTGTTTGCCATATACGAGTTGAAGGTGAGCACCCAGCCGGCGGTGCGATGAACCGCGTTCGAAGCGGCGGCCGTCTCGGTGCGGATGCCGCGATACACCTGGCAGTGGACCTCATCGCAGAGATCGAAGCCGTTCGTGGAGTGGCGGAGATGATTCCGGAGGGCGTAGGAGCGGGCCGCGACGGCCTGGGCTTCGAGCGCCGCCGTGGGAACCGTGCCGCCGATTTCGGCAGGGACGACGGACCGAAGATACTCCTCGATATCGATCAGGTTGACGGCGAACAGGCGGTCACGCCAGGGGGCGATGGCAACCGAGCCCCGATAGGTTTCCCCGCGGTACGGCGGGGTGCGGAGATGGACGAAGGGGGTCGTTTTCCCCAGAGACGAGAAGACGAGCGGATTGGGCGCCGAGAGACCGGGAAGGGAATCCATGAACACCTGCATGGTGCCGTTCTGGCAGAGGACCGTGGCCGAAGAGGCCGGCCCCGAGAGAAGGATGCGGCGAGAGAACGGATCATACACCTCGAGAGGGCCGTCGGCCGAGAAGACCTGGAACTGGCGCGGCACGCCGAGATGATACAACCCGATGCGCATCTGGCGCTTCAGGGGCTGGAACGCGGAGGACGGGACGGCGGCGACAGTGGCCAGCAGAATCGCCACCGCGATCAGGAACGGGCGGAAATCACGCATACAGGGCAGTGTACCGCACCATCCGGCAACGGTCAAGAGCGGTTCCCGATGGATTCAATAATTTTCGCTATGGCATCGCGCCGGCCGGCGAGAGCCTGGTCGAGATGCTGGCGTTCCTTTTTCAGCCGCCAGGGGCCGAGAAGCTGGATGATGATGTAGTAACAGGTTGCGCCGGCGAGCCCCCAGGTCAGCGGATCGACGGCGGGGGGGCCCCAGAGCCAGACGCCGAGAAGGCCTGCCGCCAGCGACGACCAGATGAGAAGGCGGGCCAGCCACCAGCCCAGGGCCGAGAACCACGCATCCTGCGCGGCATGCAGATCCCGCATCAACCGTTCCTGCCAGGTGACCAGGAGCAGATCCGTGACGAACGCATCGTCGCCCAGGATGCGGCCTGCTTCCTGCAGAAGCCGCTGTGTATCCTGGCGCGCCCCTTCTTGGGAGAAGAGGGCGGCCAGGCGTTCGCGGTCGGATTTCGAGAACGGCATCAGGCTGCAGGAGTGTCGGCGGACGGCTGATCGTCGGGGAAGTCGTCGTGGCTCTTCGGAGGCACGCTGCACATCTTGAAGATCGTGAAGGCGCAGCCGCCGAAAACGAGCGACCAGGAGACGGCCAGCAGGATCATGCCGTTGGTGTCGACCCCGAACAGGCCCGGATACGAGGCGATGAGCAGCAGCAGCGGATACCCCCAGAGGGCCGCGGGCAGCCAGTAGGAGTCCTTGTCCTCGTCGTGGAACCGCTTCCAGATGAAGTGCATGAACAGCGCGATCACGGCGAGCATGCCGGCGCGGCAGGCCCAGATGTACGGCCGGTTGGCCACCGGAACGGCCTGCATCACGAGAATTCCCCAGCCGTCCTGGACGCCCCAGGCGAACAGCAGGATCAGGATATAGATCGGAGTGATATATTTCATGATATAGTAGAAAATGCGCGGAATGTGCATGTCACACCCCTTGTGCATCTCTTTCCACGCGTTTTCCCCGCCATAGATCCACATGAACAGGACGACCTCGAGCAGAGCGAACACGACGAGGCCCAGGGTGCCGACCCAGTAGTCCATCTCGTCGACCATGCCGAATTCGTAGAAGAACACGCAGGCATGCGAGAAGACGAGAGTGATCGAGGTGACGAGCAGCACGGCCTTGTGGTGCGTCAGCTTCATCTCGTCCTTCAGAAACGTGATGGCCGGCGTCAGAAGCGCGACCGACGAGGTGATGCCGGCGATGAACAGCAGGCCGAACCAGATGGCGCCGAAGAACCAGCCCATCGAGATGCGCGAGAAGATGAGGGGCATGCACTGGAACCCGAGATCGAAGGAGCCGCTGCGGGCGATCTCGGTCGTCACGGCGGGGCCGAAGAAGGCGACGGCGGCGGGGATCGCGATCGAGCCCCCGAGCACGACCTCGGCGAACTCGTTCAGGGATGCCGTCGAAAGGCCGGTCAGCACGACGTCGTCCTTGTTCGAGAGGTAGCTGGCATACGCCTGGATTGCCCCCTGGCCGAGCGAGAGGGTGAAGAAGATCTGGCCGGCTGCGGCGAGCCAGATCGAGGCCTTGCCCAGCTCGTCGAACTTCGGAACCCACAGGAAGTTGAGACCGTCGTAGATGCTCCAGGAGCAGCCGACGGGGTGGCCCATCGTCAGAACGCGGATGGCAAGAATGATCGCGAAGACGAACAGCACCGGCATGCCGATCTTGCCGAGCTGCTCGATGCCGGCCGAGAGGCCGCGGTACAGGAAGTAGAAGTTCAGCAGAACGGTAATGAGGAAAAACGTGTATGCCGTGCTGCCGGTGCTGAAATACTTCGCGTTCAGCGGCACTTCGACGTACGGCTTCTTCTTCTGGTCGAGGCGGGTGTCGAACGCATCCCAGGCGCCGTCGCGCGCCGGGTCATACTTCAGGAGGGGGGCGACTTCCGATGCGTTGGTGCAGGCCGTGACGGACTGGATCTCCTGCACCGTGGCCGCCCGCGTCAGCTTCAGTTTCTCCCGGACCCCGAGGAACTCCTTGAAGAACCGGCCCATCTCCTCGCGCTTTTCGACCATGGTGGAGCCGGGAATCTCGTTGTACCGGCCCGTGACCGAAAAGTAACTGAACGAGAGGGTCCAGGACTCGATGTAGCAGTAATACACCGCGGTCAGCAGCCCCAGGATGATGCCGAGAACGCCGAGATACTTGGCGATCGGCTTTTTCACGATCCGGTGCATGACGCCCGGCATCGTGCCATGGCCGAGCGTGCCGCCGTACCGGCCGATGCCCCATTCGATCCACATCAGCGGAATGCCGAGGATCAGAAAGGCGATGAAGTAGGGAACCATGAACGCGCCGCCGCCGTTGGCCGCCGCCTTTGCGGGGAACCGCAGGAAGTTGCCGAGCCCGACGGCGTTGCCGGCCATCGCCAGGATGAGGCCGACCCGGGAGCCCCAGTGTTCGCGCTTCACCGGCGGTTCGCCTCCGCTCTGGGGGGCGGGTGGATGGTGTTTTGCTTTGTCCCTGTTCGGCATGCTCGATCTGCTCCTGGAATAAGAATGAATCAGCTCGAACCAGGAAATGCAGACCAGTTTCGGGACACAAAAGCCGCCATGAACTTCAAGGCGCCTGAATCCCCTCGTGGTGGGAGCGTATCTGATCTGGCCGCAACCTGGCGCGGAACGATGCTACACGAGTCGGCCCCGTTGCGCAACCCTGCGCAGAGGGGATTTCTCAGCGGATGCCGCGTTCGTAGGGCTGGCCCAGGGCCGCGGGCGCGCATTGGCTGCGGGTGCGGGAGGCCGTGGCACCCTGGACGAGCGCGGCGAGGGTCGCGAGATACGGCAGCATCATCAGAAGATTCGGGGAGATGCCATACGGCTGGAGGAAATACTGGCCGACGAAGAGGCAGCCGAACGTCAGGGAGCCGATGAGGGCGCGCGCGGGGTTCCACAGCGAGAACATCGTGAGGGCGACGACGATCCAGCCGCGACCGGCGGTCATTCCCTCGATCCAGGCCGGGATATAGGCGAGCGAGAGATACCCGCCGGCGGCGCCCGCGAAGCCTCCTCCTATAACGACGGATATCATACGAACGAATACGACATCGACGCTCATCGCCTCGGCGGCGTGTGGGTTTTCACCCGCCGCCCGGACGGCCAGGCCCGCTCTCGTGCGGAAGAGAAACAGCCACAGGGCCGGCACCGCGGCGAATGAAAGATAGACGAGGATATCCTGACTGAACAGGGCTTTCCCCAGAACGGGAAGCTCGCTCAGGAGGGGAAGCGGGGCTTCGGCGAACCGGCAGGGCAGGGGTTTTCCGATCAGGCTGCGGCCGATCAGGCCGCTGAGTCCGAGACCGAGGGTGGTGAGGGCCAGGCCGGAGACCACCTGGTTGGCCCGCAGCAGCACGGTCAGAACGGCATGCACCAGCGCCAGGAGTGCCCCGGCGGCCACGGCGGCGGCGAATCCGAGCCAGGGGCTTTGGGTGTGGAATCCGACGGCGAACCCCGTCACGGCCCCGACCGCCATCATCCCCTCGACGCCGAGATTCATGATGCCGGCCCGCTCGGTGAGAATCTCGCCCAGAGTGCCGAAGAGAAGCGGGGTGCTGGCGGCGATACTGCGCCCGATCACCGAAGTGAGAAGCTCCGTCATCGCGGTCCTCCTTCGGCAGAGCGGCGAACGAGCCGGTGGGAGATGAGATACTCGCCGGCGAGGATCGCGACCAGCACCAGTCCGTTGAAGATGTTCACCGTGGCGAACGGCAGGCCGAGAGAGGTCTGGATGATGTCGCCGCCGACCAGCAGGCCCCCGAACAGAAGGGCTGAAAGCCAGGTCCAGCCCGGGTGGAGACGGGCCAGAAACGCCGTCAGGATCGCGGTGAAGCCGTATCCCGACGAGATCGACCACGGGTAGGTGAGATGATGATGGAGGCCGGCGATCTCTGATGAGCCGGCGATGCCTGCCAGGATGCCGCTCAGGACCATCAGCGACAGGATCGTGCGGCCGAAGGGGATGCCGGCATAGGCGGCTGCGGCCGGGTTTTCCCCGACGACACGGACGTCGTAGCCGAACCGGGTCCGGCTCGAGATCAGCGTCAGGACGACGACGGCCGCCGCGGCGAGTACCAGCGGAAACCAGGAGAGACGGGAGCCGTAAAAGGTCGGCAGCCACAGCGCGTTGGGCAGATCGTCGGAGTAGGGGAAACCGAACTGCGTCTTCCCTTTGAGAGGGCCGTAGATCAGATACTGGACGAACTCGGCGGCGACATAATTGAGCAGCAGCGAGCTCACGGCCTCATTGACTCCCCACCGGATGCGCATCAGCGCAGGAACGGCTGCCCAGGCTCCGCCGGCAACGGCGCCGGCGGCGAACATGAGAACGATGCCGGGCCAGCCTGCGAGAGTCGGACCGAGGTGGAGTCCGACGCAGGTCGCCGCGACAGCTCCGAACAGGAGCTGGCCTTCGGCGCCGATGTTCCAGACACGGGCCCGGAAACACAGGGCGAGACCGGCGCCGATCAGGGTCAGGGGGACTGCTTTGGTGACCGTTTCCTTGAAGCCATACCAGCTTCCGAACGAGCCCGTCGCCATTTTCAGCATCGCTGTGACGGGCGGGATGCCCATCAGCAGAAACACCAGGCCGCCGAGGGCGAGGCCGGCCGCAATCGAGGCGGCCATGCAGACGGCGATCCGGAGGGAGGCGGGAGTGGCGACGGGAACGAGCTGCCAGCGATGAATGGTCATGGTCGCTCCTCCGGTGTGGGCTCGGCGCCGCCCATGAGCAGGCCGAGGCGGTCCCGGTCGGCTCGGCCGGTCGGAATCAGCGCCCGGATCTTCCCGCGGAACATGACGCCGATCCGGTCGCTGATCGCCAGGAGCTCGTCGAGATCCTCCGAGACGAGCAGGATGGCCGCTCCGGCCTCCCTGCGCTCGAGCAGCACTCGGTGGATGAGCGCGGCGGCGGCGATGTCGACCCCGTAGGTCGGGTGAGCTGCGAGAAGCAGCTTCGGAGCCGCATCGAGCTCGCGGCCGAGGAGGAACTTCTGGATGTTGCCGCCCGAAAGGGTACGGATCGGGGCGTGCGGGCCCGGTGCGGCGATCTCATACTCCGCGATCAGCCGCTGTGCCCGCTCCCGGGCGCGACCGGAAGAGAGAAAACCATGCGTGGAGAAGGCGGCGCGATGAGCGTCGCGGAGCATCGCGTTGTCGGTGAGGCTGAAGGCCGGGATGGTGCCGGTGTGCAGGCGGTCTTCGGGAACGAAGGCGACTCCGGCGGCGGTGCGGGCGCGGATGTCGAGGGTGGTCAGTTCTGTTCCGCAGAGGCGGATTGTGCCGGAGGTTGCGGGGCGCAGACCGGCGATGGTTTCGAGCAGTTCGCGCTGGCCGTTGCCGGCGATGCCCGCGATGCCGACGATCTCGCCTTCGCGCACCCGGAGACTGGCCCCCTCGAGCGTTGCCGGGCCGCGGTTTCCGGCGGCCGAGAGGTCGTGAACTTCGAGGATGTCAGCGGAACGGGGCGGGGTTCTCGTGACGGGCAGGCGCTCGATCTGGCGGCCGACCATCATGCGGGCGAGGGATTCCTGGTCGGTTTCGCCTGTCGCGCAGCTTCCGGCGAGGCGGCCGTGGCGAAGGACGACGACCCGCCCGGTGACGGCGAGAACCTCGTCGAGCTTGTGACTGATGAAGATGATTCCGTGGCCTTCGGCCGTCATGCGGCGCAGGAGGCTGAACAGTTCGTCGGCTTCGCGCGGGGTCAGGACCGAGGTCGGTTCGTCGAGAACGAGCCACTGCGCGCCCGTCATCAGGGCTTTCAGGAGTTCGACCCGCTGTTGTTCGCCCGCGGAAAGGCTGCCGACGACCGCATCGGGAGCGATGGTGAATCCATACCGGGCTTCGAACTCGCGGATCCGTTCCCGGGCATGGCGGACGGGATTCCAGAACGGGGCGTCGGGCAGGGCCAGCGCCAGGTGTTCGGCGACGGTATGGTTCGAAACCAGCATGAAATGCTGATGAACCATGCCGATCCCGAGGTCGCGGGCGGCGCGCGGGGAGGAAACGGAGACGGGCGCGCCGTCGATCGAGATCGTGCCGGCATCGGGCTGGTGCAGGCCGAAGAGGATATTCATCAGCGTGCTTTTCCCGGCGCCGTTCTCGCCGAGCAGGCCGACCACCTCGCCGGCCGAGACGGAGAGATCGATCCCGGCGTTGGCCTGGATGTCCCCGAACCGCTTCGAGATGCCGTGCATCTCGAGGCGCTGGTGGCGGATCGTCATTTCGGAAGCGTCGCGTCGACGCCGTCGACGAACCAGTCGATCGCCCAGAGTTGGTCGTGGGAAGCGCGCTCGCCGGCCTTGATCCGGACCGTGCCTGCCTGGTCCTTGATCGGGCCGGTGAACGGATCGAACAGGACGGTGGGCTCGCTCATCTGGGCGAGCCTCTTGAATACCAGATCATATATATTCGTTGCGCCGAGGACCGGGTCGGTGATCTGCACGGCTTTGAGGGGTTCGACGAAGGCCGGGTTCACGGGAACGTCGGGAAGCCCGCCGATCCGGCAGGCGCCTTCGCCGAGCAGCCACCAGTGGTCGGCCGGTTTCCAGGTGCCGGTGTAGATGGAGGTCAGGATCGACTCGTACATCACGCTCCAGTCGACGAGCTGGCCCGAGACGACCGAGTGCTCGCCGAACTTTTGCATTGGGCTGTAATGCGAGAAGGTGAAGACCGGTTTCCCTTTCTGCGTGTGTTCTTCGCCGACCTGGATGACGGCGGGCGAGTCCTCGGAAAAGGCGAGCGCGTCGCAGCCTTCGGCCACGAGCGCCTCGGCCGCCTCGCGGGCTTTCGCGGGATCATACCAGGAGAACAGCCACTTCACCTGCACGCGGGCCTTGGGATTCGCCTCGCGGGCGCCGAGGGCGAAGGCATTGATGTGCCGGACGACCTCGGGAATCGGGTGGGCGGCGACGTAGCCGAGTTTCCCCGACTTCGAGAGCGCTCCGGCCATGAGGCCGTTCAGATAATACGCCTGATATAATTCGGCAAAGTATGTACCAAGGTTTGTGCCGCGCTTGTACCCCGAACAGTGCAGGAAGGTGCGGTCCGGATACCGGGCGGCGGCCGCGGCGGTGTCATTCATGTAGCCGAAGCTGGTCGTGAAGATGACGTTGCACTGCTCCTCGTTGACGAGCCGGTCGATGACGCGGGCGCAGTCGCCTTCGGCGACGGACTCGACGAACGTCGTCTCGAGCCAGGGAAACAGCTTGACGACGTGTTGCCGGGCCAGTTCGTGCGCGTTTGTCCAACCGAAGTCGCCGATCGGGCCAACGTAGACGAAGCCGGCCTTGATCTTCTTCCCCGCGGCCGGGGCAGCCGCATCCTGGGCGATGGCTGCCATGGAACACACGACGAAAAGCGCGACGAAAACGATGCGGAGCAGGGCACGCATGGGTATCCTCCCGGTGTCTGATCTGTGACGTATTGTCACGCACCCGCCCCCAAATTGCAACCTTCCGCTGACTTCAGAAGTGTCGGAAAAAAAGTTCTATCGCTGTTGAAAACTGACCCTCTCACGCCGTTTCGATCATGTCCAGAAACGCCTTCAAAGATTCCGCCGTGGTGCAATACTGATCATCATGTTCGGTGTTACCGTTCTGGTCTGCTTGAGTGCCGAGCCTTACAAGTCGCTCAAACAGCGGACTGCCATGCCATATCAGTTGATGACTTTCGAAATGTTCATCGAAAATCTCCGGTGAACTGGTTACGCGAGTCACTGCCTCCGCCCCGGGAAGTTGCAAGGAGTAGGTCATCGGTTCGAGGGGCCGGCATGTCACACCTTTTGGCAGGAGACTCTTCGTGGACAGGATCCGGTCCATATCTGCAGGTGACACCGGAGGGACCGGCAATCCCGGAGGGCGCACGTCGGCATCACTGATCGCGTCGATATCAAAGCCTCCCCTGTCTGCCAGTTCGACGCGATTCAAGATGTCATCTATGAAGTCCTTCCGCATGCTCGATCGGTCGACGGCCCCACACAGCACGGCCCGTTCGAAGTCCCCGGGAAGCTGGGCGAGGATCGGCTGAAGACGTCCGACAACGCCGTTGAACAGATCGATTCGCCTGCTCAAGGCAAAATATATATCTGCCTCTATAGTATCTGCATAGGCGAGGTTGACAACCCGGACATCCGCATATTTCTGGCCGATCCGGTCGATACGGCCGATGCGCTGCTCGACTTTCATCGGGTTCCAGGGCAGGTCATAATTGATGAGCGCCCCGCAGGTCTGGAGGTTCAACCCTTCGCCTGCGGCATCGGTGCAGATCATGACCCGAACCTGCCGGGTATTCAGATACCGCTTGATCATTTCCTTGCTGCACGCCGTCCACACGCCGCTTGAATCCCGATACTGGCCGCCCGCGCCGCAGAAACAGCCGATGGGAATTTCCAGTTGATCCGACAGGAACTCCTTGAGGTAATCCATCGTGTCGGTGTATTGGGTGAATACGATCGCAGCGTCGAAACCGCCGTCCATCAAACGACGAATTTCTTTCGACAGGCGAAGGGCCTTGGAATCGGTGCCGAGCTTGGCGATCGCTCGAAGAAGTTCGAGAATGCTTTCCCTTTTTTCGACCAGCGCGGCTTCATTCAGAACCTCTTCGGGAGCATCGGTAGCGACGCTTTCCTCACCGAGATCGTCCGTCAGGTCATCATCCTCGATACAGCCCGTTCCCGCGACCGCCGGGAACGCATCGTCCCGAGGCAGCCGCTCCAGGCTGTTCATCAGCGTCTTTTTCAACGCATGGAAACTGCTCGCCATGCGCCGCCGGTAAATCGTCATGATGAACCCGACCGAAGGCTTCTGCTTCAGCGAAGCGGCCTGGTATGTCGAACTGATGTATTCCTCGACCGCCTGATAGAGCTGCTGTTCTGCCGGATTCATTTCGATGGCGAGATCCTCGACCAACCGCCTGGGAACATTCTGAGTGAGCAGGCCGCGCCTGTAATACTCCCGAAGCAGGGTCCGGGTGTGCCTCGACATGAGCGCCCGAACGGGGCTCCCGATTTTCAGAAGCGCCAGGGCGCCCATTCGCTGTTTCGGGGAAAGGCGCTTGATCGGGATCAGGCTGCCCGGTTCCCGCAAGGCATCGAGAATCTTTTTCCGATCGATCGTGGTGAGGGAAAGATGCCCGGCAACTCGGTCGATTTCCGATTCGGGCAGGGGGCCGAACCGCGCCTCACAGACCTGAAAAAGCCGGGCCATCCGTTGAAGACCCGGGTCGTCGACAGGCCGCTGGACATCTTCGAAAAACCGGACGAACGTCTCATCAGACCATTCCTCGGGCATCCCGAGCAGATCGAGAAGATCCCACACCTCGACGGGTGCGACCTGCATCGGCGTGGCCGTGAGCAGAAGAAGCGACTCCGTTTTCTGCCGAAGCGCCCGCATCAGGCGGAGAAGCAGGTTGGCCCCTCCCTCCTGGGTCGTGCCCGCGCCACGTCTTCGCGCATGGTGGGCTTCGTCGAGAACGACCATATCCCAGGGCTGGGCTTCTTCCAGCTCTTTCTGCCGTTCCCGCCGCCGGGCAAGCTGGCTGGAAACCAGCAGGCATGGCTCCCGGTTCCAGACATCGGACTCGACGCTCGTTTCCGATGGGCCCTCCGCGCCGTGATACCGGGGGTATACGAGATACTGTCCGGTATATATCGGAACGATGAGATTGAACTTTTCGTACAATTCCCCCTGCCACTGCCTGAGCACCGCCTTCGGCGCGAGGATCAGCAAGCGCCTGACCTTCCCGCTGATCAGCAGATGCCGGATGGCAAGGCCCGCCTCGATCGTCTTGCCGAGACCGACCTCGTCGGCGATCAGCAGGCGGATCGGCCAGCTTTTCAATAGTCTTTGATATGCACGAACCTGGTGCGGCCAGGGCGTCACTGTGCTCGTGGCGATCGCGACGGTCTGCCCGTCGTTCTGCCGCCGCGGCAGGGTTTTGATGAACGACCAGAGTTGCGCAAGCCTGGCAGGCGCGATCTCGGCCGGCAACGCGGCGGCATCCGGCTGGCATGGCCGGTTCTCCCGCTTCGCCACCGGCTTTCCGATGAGCAATGGGTCGCGATCCGGAATGAACGACAACAGCTTTTCCCGAACAGCGGTTGGGATGTCGAAGACCTCGGCGGACTTTGCCGTATTGGTCCAGAGCGCATGAAAATCGGCCTCGGCTTTCGAAATCCGCTTCCGGTCCCATTCTCCACGCCAGGAACAGCTTACGGAAAACGACTCCCAATTGTGTTTCCAGCCTGCTTCCGTTTCATTCAGCGACCCCGAAAAGGCCAGGGTATTGCTCTCCCTGTCCGTGATCAGGCCCACCTTTGCATGAACGAGCCCGACCCCGGCCAGAGGATTGCCCTTCGCAAGCCGGGGAACAGCCACCTTTATCTGAAGATGGCCATGCGCCACCATCCACGCCAGCCAGCCGAGTCGCTCCCGCTGTTCTTCCGGACTGCCCACCAGATCGGGGACCTCCCGAAGTATGCGGTCGGATAGAACCTCCTGGATTTTCAACCCCTGCTCGATCCTCGCGACATCCTCGGCCGTAAGGGTGCAGCCCGAGACGAGCTCCATCTTCCCGCCGTTCCGCAACAGGCCCAGAAGGCCGTTGGCGACAACATTCAGCACTCCGCCGGAAAAGTAGCCGGTCACCCGTCGATAGAGCGTTCCGCAACGTAGCGCCGGTTCGTAGAACGTCGCGATCAGGTCGCCGTCTTCATGGCTGTAGGATGGATGCCAATCTGTATTCGGCAACAGACAGTCGGCTGAACTCATGACTTCGCATCCCCAAAGATCTTCCGGAGTTCCATCACGTCGGGCTCCTGTTCGCACCTGTAGAGCTGATCGGGAGCATTGAGGTGCTCAGGGTGCCGGCGGTGGATGATCCGGCACTCGATCAGCCGCTTCAGATACCGGTCACGAATATGAGCGGGGTTCCGCCTCAGCAATCCGGCCAGCTCATCCAGTCTCAATTCGCGTGCGCGGCAGAGACGAACGATGATTTGAGCGAGGCCGACGGGTGAGAGCCTCCGCCGTTTTACAGCCGGAAGGGCAATGGCCAGAAGAGCTTCGTCAAAGTGAGCCGATGTATCACTATGCTGATAGATTTTGCCGTTATGTGGGCGTGAATCGTCGTTATGTGGGCGTGAATCGCCGTTATGTGGGCATGGTTCGCCGGTATGTGTGCGTGAGTCATCGCTCTGTGGAGTTTGCCCTGCGTTGAGCCGGCCTGGACCATCATCGTGCGCCTGGCCAGTCAGGCCGTCGGTTCCGGGTTCCGCCGCGCCCGGCGATGAGCTCGGCAAGGGAAAATACTTCGCCCCCCGCTTGTTCCCTTCCTGCCGCAGCCAACCACGGGTGACAAGTGCGTGAAGACTCCGGGTGATATCGGTCGGATGATCATCGACGATCTCCTGAAGCCTGACGTTCGTCACGCAACCCTCGACCTGTGCGGTGACCAGGGCCTGGATTTCAAAGGGGGAAAGCGAAGCGAATGCGCTTTTGAGCCTGTTTTTCAATGCTTCGAGAATCTCGGGTGGATGCAGGCTGACGAACGGCATTCTGACATACACGCGGGCAGGTTCTACGAGCTCCTCGATAGCGGGTTTTCGCCACTGCTGGGAAGCCCAGCCCCGGAAGATCTTGGCCATTCCGGAGCCCGCCTTCTCGCCGCCGCCGATGAGCTGGAACATGGTCTGAAGCGAGCGGTTGCGGCAATCGCTGATGTTCCCGCTCGTGGTGATGAGCGAGAGGGGGACCAGGAACGTCCCGGGGTTGGCAAACTCGAGGCCGAGGCGCGTATGCTGAATGACGACGCCGCCGGTTCCTGCGTAGTCGGCATGGATCAGGGCATTGACCAGAGCTTCACGAACGGCCTCGTGAACGACCGTTTCCCCTTTCCGCAAAAGCTCACCATCGAGCTGGAAGGGCACCGAAAGGTTGGCGTTCAGGCGCTGAATCGTGGTGAAGAAAAAGCTGAAGAGATTGCCGGGCCATGTTCCATCCGGAATGATGCGAAGGTCCCACCGGATGTTGGGATCGTCAGAAAGCTTCTCCCGGTAGTCGACATGGTAGGCCGGGAACGCCTCGTTCGAGCGTATGGCCGCCCACTTTCCGAACATGAGGATTCCGGCGGCGGTGATCCCTTCCTCCTCGGAGCGACGATCCCGGCGCCAGCCGCCCAGGGCCTCGAGGAAGGGAAGGTCATCGAGCTCGAGGAACGGATGGGCGGGCGTTCGGGAAGACAACCGCTGGCGGTACTGGTGAAGCGAGACGGTATCGATGTCTTTGAGCGTAAACCCGGGAAGGATGCGGCTGTCTACGGGATCATCGCCCTGTTCGGCGATCATGCGTTTGATCAGGCCCGGGTCGGCGCGGTGATCACCCTCGGAATGACGCCGGAACGTGCCTTCGAAGGGGTTTTTCCCCAGAAAGACGGGCCGCTTTTGCCGTGGTGCCCGAGGGACGGAAATGACGAGGACCTGGAGATCCCCGACGGGCACGACGGCCACGTCCTTGTGGAGAAGGAGGTTGCAACTGACGGTGTTGCTGTTATGGGCTCCGTCCCAGAGCTCTTTCTCGATGGCCTGCGGGTTCTTCAGGCCGTCGATGCGGAACTGCCCGCCAACCTCGGAGACACCCAGAACGATGATGCCGCCGTCGGTGTTGGCGAAGGCGCTGTATGTCTCCCACGCGCTCCGAGGGAAGCCGCCCTGCGCCGCCTTTACCTCGAAATCGAACCGCTCTCCGATGCTGAGACGACGTCGGAGGTCGGATTCATCGAGGATGCGTGCGATTGCACGCGGGGTGGCGTCCGTCATTCGAACTCCAGCGCCCATTGCTTGGGTTCGGGAATGTCTTTGGCAAAGCAGAAACGGCGGATCTTGTCGAGGGCGTCGGCATCTGCCGCCGCGTGGGTGACAGGCGAGTTTTTGGGGCCGGCGGCGAGTCGGGGGGCGGGAAGGACGTGGAGAAGCGTATCGAGCGCCTGGTGGAAATCCTGGTCTCCCAGCCGTTTCGCCTGTTCGAGGTATGACCTTGCTGCTTCGAGGGTTTGTGTGCGAACGAGGTGAGCGGCGTTGTGGAGGTCGTCGAGAAGGGTTTCACCGGCCTTTCCAAGCGTGCCCGCCTGTGCCCGGGCTGAACTGTCGAGCAGGGTGACGTCGTTCCCTTTCACGGTCAGGATGTGGTTCCGGAGGGAGCCGTCGAAATTGACGCCGACGACGCGGGCAAGCTTGAGAGCCTCATCGGCGGGGAACTGGACCGACCCGAAGCAGTCCCAGGCCAGGGCGAAGAACTCGGTTGCGGGGTCGAGAGCGGCTTTCCGCTGGACTTCGACCAGCCGGCCGAGACGCCATTGTTTCACCTCGCGCCGGGCGGCGAGGAGGGCATCCTCCGGCCGCACGGCATAGGGATCGAAATCCTCTTCCTCGTCGAGCTGGAGCTGGGCACCCTTGACCGGCTCGGGCTTCTGGATGGCGCGGCCACGCTGCATCGGCCAATGTTTGGAAAAGACTTCGAGGGCGGGGCCGAAGCAGGCAAGATACAGATCGACGCCGCGGATGCCGTTGTCCTGGAAGTTTTGGACCCGCTCGCGGACGGTGCGGGCGACCTCGGGCTCGACCTCTTCCCAGTAGGTCGCGGCTTTGGCCGGATCGTCGGTTCGGGGGCGGCAGACGAGGAAGATGGTACTTTTGGCGGCGTTCTTGTCCTTGATGTGGAGCGAGCCTTCGGCCTCGGTGTTGATGGGCCAGCTCGCGGTGATGACGAAGCCGGCTTCGATCAGTCCCTTGGCAAGGGCATCCCAGGCCCCGGTCGCCTTGTGGGTGAACATCAGGACCATGATGCCGTCGGGTTTGAGAACGCGGCGGCACTCGGTGAAGATCGACTGCATCCGCTCCTGGTAGTCGCGTTTGGCGCGCTTCTCCGCGCCGCCGGAGCCGCGAACCTGCTTGAATTCCTTGAACCGGGCGACGTTGGCGACCGCCTCGGAATCCTTGTCGGTCAGGTAGGACATGAACTGTTCGGGGAAGAGCAGACCGGCTGTCCGCTTGAGCCAGACGTAGAAGAAGTCCGAGAGCTCGGCATACATGACATTGGCGTAGTAGGGCGGATCCATGACCACCGAATCGATCGAACCGTCGGGGATGTGGGACAGCCGATCGCCGGAGCCGCAGGAAACGGTGATGGAGCGCGCGGTCGGATTCGGCTTCGCAGAAGAAAAATCGAAGCTGGGCTGAGAGGCTGATGGCTGTTTGCCCGGAGCGGTCTGCGGGCCGCCGGAAAGTTCGATCAGCTCTTCGAGCGCCTTGCCGGTCTGCTCGATCGCCCAATCGTAGCCAAGGCCGGTGATGGTGGGGGCCATCTCGGCAAAGGACCAGAGAAAGGCAAAATCATGGCGATCAAAGACACCCGCCAGGACCTCGCGATTGGCATGCCACCGGACACCACGCGCGTTGTAATTCAACAGCTTATCCATCGCGAAGGCGAGGTAGGTGAAGGCGGCGCGGTCGATCTCAGACAGTTTTTCGGGGCCCCCGCATTCTCTGACCAGATCTTGGAACACCTCGACCCCAACACAATGGCCGTAGAGCTGCCTGGGTGCGAAAAGGTCACGCCAGAGGGTCATTCCGTAGCGGCGAGGCTCTTCGGTCTTGTTTCCAGCAAGGACTTCTTCTTCTGGAACAAGGCCGCGGGCCAGCC
>DAOOQQ010000037.1:0-42398 GCA_035388825.1 Candidatus Ozemibacteraceae bacterium | reverse complement strand
GGATTTTTCTATGAACGTACAAGCCCCTCTCAAATCAGAGGACCTGAACACTTACTTTTCTGATATATTCAGACGCGTCAGCGTCCGAGCAGCTCGAGGGCGGTGATGGCACAGCCCTTGTGTTTGGCCAGGCCGGCCCGGCCGAGAATCTCGATCGTGTGGCCCTTCCGGCCGCAGGGGCAGTTCGCCGCCAGCCGCGCGCGGTCCGTCGTGAGAAGCGAGATCGAGGGATAGCTCGACAGATACGGGGTCATCAGGTGCAGCAGACCCGCCTCCCCGTCGCGCAGAGGGCGCAGCGTCTCGGGATCGACCACGCGGGCTTTCGCGAACACCGGAACATGGAGCCGGCCATGTTCGCAGTCGACATACGGGATGCCGTGCTCGACCATGCCGAAACTGTCACGGATGTTCGCCTCGGGCAGACCGAGCACGCGCGCAGCCCGTTCCTTGAATAGCTCTTTCGTGACTTCGCGATCCCTGTGGATCTTCCAGCCGCCCCCCGTGATGACGAATGAGCGCTCCCCGAGCGCGAGCCGCTCGCCTCGCGCCTCGAGGGCATCGCAGACCTGCCACAGGTAGGCCGGAAATCCCAGAATCCGCACCGGCCGGCCCCGCCGCGCAAACTCGAGCAGGCGCCGCACGGTGTGAGCCAGATCGAACTCGAACGACCGCTTCCCGGCGTCCCAGCGGATGGCATAGAAAACCGAGCCCCGTTTCGTCAGGCCGGTGAGAATCTTGTCGGAAAAGGCGGTTCCGACGTTTTTCGCGATCCGGGGGTCATAGGTGAAACACAGGTAATCGGCCGTCTCGTCGCGGTTCACGAGGCCGAGCGAGCCGAAGATCGCATCGACGATGCGCAGGATGCGGTCGTAGGACCGGCGGTCGAGGACGATCGCGCTGCGCTGGCCGCCCGTTCCCGAGGATGTCAGTTCGATCTTCACCCGGGAATCGGGAATCGAGACCAGCCGGTGCTCCTTGAAGATCGTGACCAGCAACGGCGGAATCTCCTCGGGGGCAGGCGCGGCATCTTCGACGAGCCCCTTCAGCCGGAGAAATGCATCGAACTCCGGACACCGCACCCGGTGCCAGGCCAGCGCCTCACGCATCGCCGCGACGAACAACCGGTCGGCTGCCGGCCCGTGAGAAAACGCATCCGTGATGTCGAACAGCCTTCCGCAGGCCTCGAACGGGGGTTTCTCAGCCAAGTCTCCACTCCTCGTCGAAATCCGGCTGGCATCGCACCAGCATCTCGTACCAGCACTTCATGAACGCGTCGAGAAACCTCCGGTTCGTGTCGACCAGGTGCAGATCCATGAAATCGAGGCTCTCGAACGACCGGGAAAACACGAGATAATCGTCGCGGCGGCCGTCTTCGGACATACGCATGCCGGGGAAATACGCGCAGGGCAGGAACCGCGCATCGATCGCCTGGCGCTGATGATCGGGGCGGAAGGCGCTCACGAGCATCTCGATATACCGCATGCCGAACTGCGCCGCCGCCTCGCAGAACCACATGATCGTGCGCCGCCAGTCCTTTTCGTGAATGCGGTAGGCGACGATCGTGCCGTTCCCGTCGGTTTCGTTGAAGTTCACGAAAATTTCGGCCTGACCGTCCTCCGAGACGAACAGGAGGTTCGGCTCGACGAAGGGGAAAAACACCTTGTCGATCAGATCGCGGTCCTGATACTCCTCGAACACATCGAGGACGTGGTTCTCGTCGCGATCGATGCAGAATGTGATCTGCTCGCCCATGCGCCTGGGGTCGGATTTTTCGAGCTCGACCTCGGTCGGCTCCTCCTCGATGCCCAGGACGTCCATCGCGATCCGGTAGAACTCGATCACTTCCGGGACGAGAGTTGGACTGGGCCGCCGAAGAGACAGCGACCCCTTCCGGAAAAACACTTCCATGCCGTGCGTCTCGAAGGATTCGACTTTGCGCACATTCGGGAAGATGCCCATCGGGTAAAAGTCGAGATGCTCGAGAACGACCTGCGGCGCCACGCTGTTGGTGCGGGTGGTGGCATACAGAACGTCGCAGGTGCGGGTGCGCACCGTCAGTCGGTCGAGGCCCTGCTGCACCATCTTGCGCATCACATCCTGGCCGCGGAACTCGCCCAGCACGACCGCGGCATAGCATTTGCCGAACTTGTTCACGGGATCGATCGCAAAGATGACCGAGCCGATGATGCGGCCCTCGCACCTGGCGATCGTCCAGAAGTAGTTCGGGTCGTTCGCCTTTTTGGCGATCAGAACCGGGTCGGCAACCTCACGCAGGGTGTATTTGCCCTTATATACCTTATGGTACAGTTGAATGATCCCGTCGGCGTCGGCGGGCGTGGCCGACTGGTATTCGACGATCCTGCCGTCCTGCAACGTTATTTTCTGCATCAGCTCGGGAACCTCGCTGTCGCGATCATGCGTCGTTTTGCCGGTGAAGCCGCCTTCGGACCGCTTTCAGTATAAGCCGATCCCCCTGGAGAGGTCAATCCACCTCCCCAAGGATTCAAGATCTCATTGAGCTGGGGGGAGGAACTTCCAGAGGATCGATTCGCCCTCCCTATTGTCTCGCGTGCCGGACCGGTTGCCGTCGTTCGCGTTCTCCTCGGGAGATCTCGCTGTCGAGGCGAAACCCGGACCAGTCGGCCTCCTGCCTCCGGGTCCGGGTGGGCGCACCTCGTGTGCGCCCACGCCTGCCAGCGGATCTCCCTCGATGCGAACGACGGACCGGTCTCGGCAGCGCTCGACAGTCGGGCTCATTCGATCATCTTCCAGTTCCTCCCGGAATCATGAAGGTCTTTTCCTCTCCAAAATGATGGAACCGATCAGGTGAACGTGCGGGGTGGGTTTGAAACCCGCGCCCAGAAGAACGGGGAGGGCGGCATCGAGGTCAGAATGGGGAGAATGGCACCACGGCTGGGTGGGGTCGAAGCCCACATCGATAGCCATGCACAGGATGATGGGGGCACCGAAAATATTTTTTACGGTGCCCCTTGTAGAACCCCCGCCCGGTTTGTTATTCTTTCACATCCCCGGAACATACACTCGCTAGAGAGGCGGAATCGTCCTTGCAAAGCCTGATCGAGGGTTATCTCGCATACTGCGCAAAGGAACGTTCGATGTCGGCGCACACCGTGCGCGGATACGCCGCCGACCTCCGGCTTTTCCTCGCCTGGATGACGGAAAAGGCGCCTCCGGCGACCCCGGCCCGTGCCGCAACCCTCACCGCCGCCGACATCCGGTCGTTCTGGGCGCAGCGGCGCCAGCAGGGCCTCTGCGGCACGAGCATCCGCCGTGCACAATCGGCCATCCGGGGCCTGTTCGGATACGCCGTGCGCCGAGGCCTCATGGCCGTCAACCCCATGGAAGCCGTCGATCCGGCACGGGGTGACCGTCCCCTTCCGCGCGTTCTCTCGGAAGACGAGGCCGACCGCCTGATGACTTCGAACGACGCGAGCCTGGCCGGCCTGCGTGACCGTGCCCTGCTCGAACTCCTGTATGGAAGCGGCCTGCGGGCCTCGGAAGCCGTTTCGCTCACCCGCACTTCTGTTCCGAACGGTGAAGGCATGCTCCGGGTCACCGGCAAAGGCTCAAAAGAGCGCATCGTGCCCGTCACCCCGGCCGCCACAGCTGCCGTTGCGGAGTATCTCCGCCGGCGTGACGCCGAACAGCCCGAGGCGCGAGGCATGGCCGCCCTGTTCCTGAATCTCCGGGGCACACCGCTCAACGTCCGCAGCGTCGCCCGCATCCTCGAAAAGCACGTCCGTGCGGCGACTCTGGCCAGGCACGTTGCGCCGCACGATCTCCGCCACTCGTTCGCGACCCACCTGCTCAACGGCGGGGCCGATCTGCGCGCCGTCCAGGACATGCTCGGCCACACCAGCCTGTCCACCACGCAGATCTACACACATCTCAGCCGCGACAGACTCCAGCGCATCTACGAAACGTCCCACCCCCGCTCCGGAGGCGACACGAAATGACCGCAACGACCGGTTTCAGGGGCACCACCGTCCTCGCCGTTATCCGCGACGGCCGCCTCGCCATGGGCGCCGACGGCCAGGTGACGCTCGGCGACCAGATCCTCAAGGCCGGTGCCCGGAAGATCCGGAAGCTGGCCGGCACCCGTGCCCTGGGCGGTTTCGCGGGGCACACGGCAGACGCCCTGACCCTGTTCGAGCGATTCGAGTCGAAACTCGAATCCGTCCCGGGCAGTCTCAAGCGCGCAGCCGTCGACCTCGCCAAGGAGTGGCGCACCGATCGGGCCCTCCGCAGGCTCGAGGCGATGCTCCTGGTCGGAGATCCCGATCAGATCCTGCTCCTCTCGGGACAGGGCGACGTTCTCGAGCCCGATGAGCAGGTCGCCGCGATCGGCTCCGGCGCACCCGCCGCCCTCGCCGCCGCCCGCGCCCTTCTGCGCCACTCGGCGCTCGGGGCCGAGGAGATCGTGAAACAAGCGCTGCTGATCGCCGCCGAGCAGTGCATTTATACCAATAGCAATATTACATTGGAGTGCCTGAGCCGATGAGCGACGCCATGCAGAATCCGCTGCCGGCTCCCTCCCACGAGCTGCTTCCGCAGGATATCGTGGCCGAGCTCGACCGGTATATCGTCGGCCAGCAGAAGGCGAAGCGGGCCGTGGCGATCGCCTGGCGCAACCGCTACCGCCGCAGTCTCGTGAGGGGTCCCCTCCACGACGACATCCGGCCCAAGAACATCCTCATGATCGGCCCGACCGGCGTCGGCAAGACCGAGATCGCGCGCCGGCTCGCCCAGATCTCGAACGTGCCGTTCCTCAAGGTCGAGGCGACCAAGTTCACCGAAGTGGGCTACGTCGGCCGCGACGTCGACTCGATCATCCGCGACCTCGTCGAGGCCGGCCTGCGCATCGTCCGGTCGCGCCGGCTGGCCGAGGTCGAGCCGCAGATCCAGGCGCGCGTCCGCGAAAAGCTCCTCGACCTGCTGTTTCCGAAAAAGCATCCCCTGAGCGGTTTCGAACGGGGCTCAACAAAACCTCACGAAATGCCGATGGACCGTATAGAGCCTGATTCCCTGCGCGAGCATCTCGCCAAGAAACTCGACGCGGGCCAGCTCGAGGAACAGACCGTCGATATCGAGGTGACCGACAACGTGACGCCGACCGTCGAAGTGATCTCCCACAGCGGAGTCGAAGAGATGGGATTCAACCTGCAGGGCATCCAGTCCATGATCGGGAATCTGATGCCCGGCCGGCGCAGCCGCCACCGCGTCACGGTCCGCGAGGCCCGGGACCAACTGATGAACGAGGAACTCGCCCGCCTGGCCGACTCGGAGGAAGCGCACCGCGAGGCGGTCCGGCTCGTCGAGGCGCACGGCATCGTCTTCCTCGACGAGATCGACAAGATCGCCGCCTCGTATGTCAGCAAGAGTGGCCCCGACGTTTCCCGGGAAGGCGTGCAGCGCGACCTGCTGCCGCTCGTCGAGGGCACGACGGTCATGACGAAATACGGCCCGGTCCGCACCGATCACGTGCTGTTCATCGCCGCCGGGGCGTTCACCGTCACGAAGCCGTCGGATCTGATCCCCGAGCTCCAGGGCCGGTTCCCGGTCCGGGTCGAGCTGGACAAGCTGACGGCCGCCGAGTTCGAGCGCATCCTCACCGAGCCGAAAAACGCGCTCACCCGCCAGTATGCGGCTCTTCTGGCCGCCGACGGGGTCGATCTGGTCTTCTGCCCCGCCGCGATCGAGCGGATCGCCTCGTTCGCCGTGATGGTGAACACGATGCAGGAAAACATCGGTGCGCGCCGCCTCCACACCGTTCTCGAGCGTCTGCTCGACGAGATCAGCTTCGATGCACCGCGTGCGGCGCAGGGCCGGTATGAAGTCACGCCGGAGCTGGTCGACCGCGTCCTGGGCCCCTTCCTCAAGGACCAGGATCTGGCCCGATTCATTTTGTAACAGGAGATACGACGAAGCATGTTCAGGGATCTGACGGAAACCTCGACCTTCAATCTGCTGGCGAAAGGCCTCGGAACGGCCTCTCTGCGCCACAAGGTCATCTCCAACAACATCGCCAACGTCAACACGCCCCGCTACAAGCGCCAGATCACCACGTTCGAGGACGAGATGGCGAAGGTGTTCGACGGTCGCATCGAGCTGGTGGGCAAGCGCACCGACGACCGGCACATCCCGATCGAGAACATCAATTACATGGAAGTCTCTCCGACCACAATCACCGACCGCGCGCATGTGATGCGCAACGACAAGAACAACGTCGACATCGATGTCGAAATGTCGGATCTCTCGAAGAACACGATGCTGTACCAGGTCGAGGCGACCAGGCTGGCCTCGATGTTCACCCAGCTCAACGACGTCATCACCCGAGGAGGTAGAGTCTGATGGGTCTCTTCCGCGCCATTGATACGTCCGCCTCCGGCCTGACCGCCGAGCGGCTTCGCATGGATGTCATCTCGAACAATATCGCGAATGTGAACACGACCCGCACCGAGGACGGCGGCCCGTTCCGGCGGCAACTGTGCATCTTCCAGGCGCGCCGGCCCGGTCACCGCTGGCCCTTCTCGGACCGCACCGAGCGCGGCAAGTCGGAAATCGGCTCCGGGGTTCGCGTGACGAGCATCATGGAGGACCAGGCGCCGTTCAAGCTGGTCTACGACCCGAACCATCCGGATGCCGACAAAGACGGCTACGTCCGGTTCCCGAACATCAACATCGTCCACGAGATGGTGGACATGATCACCTGCACCCGCGCTTACGAAGCCAACGTCACGAGCATCAACGCGACGAAGGACATCGTGAACGCCGCCCTCGGAATCGGCAGGAGCTGAGGAAGGCTGAGTCGTGATGCGCATTCAGGATAACCCGTTCGAAACCGCGTCGGCCTGGAACCGGCCCCGGACGAACGCGAAGGAACAGTGGCAGTTGTTCGCGGACAAGCTGCAGACGGCCGTCTCCGAAGTCGACGGCCTCGAGAAGGACGCCCAGAAACTCACACAGGACGCGGTTCTCGGCCGCGTGGAAAACCTGCACGACGTCATGATCGCGGCCGAAAAGGCCCGCACGGCGATGAATCTGACGCTTGAGGTCCGGAACAAGGCTCTCGAGGCATACAAGGAAATCATGCGCATGCAGTTCTGATGGTTCGTTGGCATAATACCGGTCTGTATATAGTATAGTATATGATACGTGTCCGGGCGACCTGAACACCCAGGGGTCCGACACGGAAAACCCGCCGGGAAGCGGGGAATCAGGAGTAGGGAGCAGGCAGACATGACCGAGTTCTTGCGGCAGCTATGGGAGCCGATCGCGAAGCTTCCCCGGACCCAGCAGATCCTGCTGGCCGGACTGGTGATCCTGGTGTTCGCCGGGATCATCACGGCGACGATGTGGGGTTCGCAGAAGGATTACACGCAGCTCTTCGAGGAAGAGCTCAAGCTCGAGGACGCCGGCAAGGTCGTGGCGAAGCTGAAGGAGCTGGGCATCGATTACAAGCTCGGTGCGACGAGTTCCGACATCCGGGTTCCCCTTCTCGACAAGAGTTACATCCTGCTCCAGCTCGCCCAGGAGAAGACGCTGCCCCAGGCCCGTGCCGGGTGGCAGAAGCTGATCGACGAGAAGTCGATGTTCCAGGGCATGACGAAGGACGAGTTCGAGCTCAACTTCGTGCGCGGCCTGCAGGAAGAGCTCGAAAGCTCCCTGATGCGGTATGAGGCGATCGAGAACGCGAAGGTCTACATCGTCAAGCCGAAGAAGGAAGTTTTCAAGGAAGACCAGAAGGAGCCCACCGGCAGCGTCGTCCTCAAGCTTCGGCCCAACATGGATCTCGACCGCGACAAGATCCGCGCCATCCGGGAGTGGATCTCGACGGCCGTCGAGGGGCTCAAGCCCGAGAACGTCCGGATCACCGACACCCAGGCCCGCGACCTGACCCGCCTCCTCGACGAGGAGGAGGACATGACCCTCGACAAGGTCAAGACCGCCCAGCTCAAACACACGATCGAGGTGGAGAAGCGGCTCGAGAAGAAGCTGCGCAGCCAGCTCGAGGATGCGTTCGGCAGCGGCCGCGCCTCGGTCCGCGTCACCGCCACGATGGACTTCGACCAGAAGGAAGCGCTGGCCGAAGTGCTGATCCCGCCCGTCGAAGGCGCGACCATGGGCGTGATCGTTTCCCAGAAGATCGAGAATGAACAGTATGAAGGCAAGGATCTGGTGCAGGACGGCGAGCCCGGCGTCAACTCGAACCTGCCGCCCGGGGCCCCGGCCTACCCCGGCACCGAAAACAACACGATCAACAAGTACCAGCGCAACGCCGCGATCCAGAACGTCGATTACACCCGTTCCAAGGAAAAGTTCGTCAAGGAACAGGGCACGATCAAGCGGCTTTCGGTCTCGATCATCCTGGACGGCGACCCGATCCGGACCCCGCCGAGCCTCGAGGAGCAGATCCGAAGCGTGGCGCAGGCGTCGGTCGGCTTCGACAAGAAGCGGGGCGACATTCTCACCCTCATGGTGTATCCGTTCAACAACGACATGGCCGACAAGGCCCGCCGCGAGATGGAAGAGCGGCAACGTCAGGAGCGAATGATGTTCATGATCGTCATCGGCCTGTTGATGGCCATTCCGGTTCTGCTCGGTTTGGTGTATATTTTCGTCAGGATGTCCCGTGCGCGAGCGCTGGCGAAGGAGCAGGAGGCGCTCGTCGAGGCTTCCCGCGCGAAGGAGCAGCTGCGCCAGTCCGAAGAAACGCGCAAGCAGAAGATCCGCGATCAGCAGGAGATGGAGTGGGAACGCCGGTTCCAGGACATCAACAACTTCTTCCCGGAAATCCGGGACCCGGAGGCGAAGCGGCGCAAGGTGCAGGACCTGCGGCTCAAGGCCTACCAGTATGCGCTCAACAACGACGGCCTGCCGCCGGACTTCGAGGAAATGACCCCGGAAGAGCAGTATCTGTATCGCGAGGCGTTCAAGCGCAAGGCCGACGGCACGCTCGAGGACGGCATCGCCCGTCTGGAAGCCGTCATCGGCGAGCGCGAGCGGGCGCACCAGGTCGAGATGGACAAGCTCCAGCAGGAAGCCGACGTGCGCGCCAAGCTCGAGGACCGCGTGCGCCAGATGGTCCAGGAAAAGCCCGAGGATGCGGTGCAGGTGCTCCGGATCTGGCTCGAGGAGGATTGATACCCCGTGGCGAAGGGACTTGACAAACTCCTCGCGGGAAGCCGCGAGATCGAGAACGAGGAAGAGGCCGGCCCGAAACTCACGGGCAAGGCGAAAGCCGCCATTCTGCTCATTTTCCTCGGCCCCGAGGCGAGCGGCACGCTGTTCCAGTCCCTGAGCGACCCCGAGATCGAGGCGCTGACGATCGAGATCGCCAAGCAGCGGAAGATCTCGACCGAAGCCAAGCTGATCGTCCTGGGCGAGTTCGAGCATCTGATGATGGCCCGCGAGTTCTATGCCGAAGGCGGCCTCGACTACGCCAAACAGCTGCTCGAAAAAACCGTCGGCCCCGGCAAGGCCCTCGAGATCCTGTCGCGCATGGGCACCTCGCTCCAGGTGCGGCCGTTCGAGGCCGCCCGCAGCGCCGACCCGACCCAGCTCGCGACGCTGATCCAGACCGAGCACCCGCAGCTCATCGCGCTGATCATGTCGTATCTGCAGCCGGAAAAAGCCGCGATGATCCTCCAGTCGCTGCCCCCCGACACCCAGACCGAGATCGCCAAGCGGCTCGCCCTGATGGACCGCACCAGCCCCGACATCACCCGCGAGGTCGAGAACTTCCTCGAGAAGAAGCTGTCGACCATCATCGGCCAGGATCTGACGAGCGCCGGCGGCATCGACTCGCTGATCGGCGTGTTGAACCAGGTCGACCGCGCCACCGAAAAGACGATCATCGAGACGATGGAAGTGCAGGAGCCGAGCCTCGCCGAAGAGATCAAGAAACGCCTGTTCGTGTTCGAGGATGTGGTGCTGGTCGACGACCGCGGCATCCAGCGCCTGATGAAGGAAGTCGACATGAAGGATCTGTCGGTCGCCCTCAAGGGCGTCACGGACGAGGTCAAGGAGAAGTTCTACAAGAACATGTCCAAGCGCGCCGCCGAGATGCTCAAAGAGGAAATGGCCTACATGGGCCCGGTGCGCATCCGCGACGTCGATCAGGCGCAGCAGCGCATCGTCGCCGTCGTCAAGACGCTCGAGGGCAGGGGCGAGATCGTCATCTCGCGGCCGGGCGAGGAGGAACTGATTGGCTGAGAAATTCACGGATCCCTGGGCCGGCGGCCGCAGGGGCATAGATATTCTGGCAGATATTTTATCCTGCGCCGAGCCGGCGACGGTCACGCACATCATGAAAGGCCTGCAGACCCAGCTTCCCCAGGTCGTCGGGGAGCTGCGCCGGCGGCTGCTGACGTTCGAGGACCTCGCGATGGCCGACGCGCGCGGCATCCAGAAGCTGCTGAAGCGGATCACGCTGCGGGATCTCGCCCTGGCGCTCAAGGGAGCCACGGACGGGGTGCTGCAGAATCTCGGCAACAACATGTCCCAGCGCATGATCCAGGATCTGCGCGACGAGATCACCTCGCTCGGCCCCAAGCCGGCGGGCGAGGTCGAGGCGGCGCGCGGCCGGATCATGAACATCGTCCGGGAGCTCATCAACGCCCGCGAGCTGTTCATCGAACGGCCCGGCTCCCCCGCCTCCTCGCGCACGATCGTCTGACGGACAGGCACAGTCATGGCAAAAATATTCAAATCCTTCCAGGTCAAGATCGATCCGGCCACCAAAACCTCCGTGCCGACCGTCTGGCCGCCACGCCCCCCCGCCCCGCCTCCGGGTGAGGATGAGGAGGAGGAGTATTTCCAGGAACTGCCGCCCGACCGGCTCACGAGCCAGGGGGGCACGGCGACGAGTATTCCCGCCGGGGACGCCGCCGCGACACCGCCCGAGGGCGGCGAGCCGGCTCCCGCGGCCGAACGGGCACCGGCCCAGCCCGGCCAGCCTGGCCTGGGTGCCGACGAGGCCGGGAAACTCTCGGCCGAAGCCCTCGCCGCGCGCGCCGGCTCCGCAAAATCCGCCACTTCCCGCCGGCACCTCGAACTGACGGCCCTCGAACAGCGGCTTCGCGACTGGGAGCAGCAGCTCACGCAGCGGGAAAGCCTGCTCCGGCAGGAGGAGGAAGCCCTGCACCGCGAGTCGCTGGCCCGACGTCAGGCTCTCGAACAGGAGTCGGCCCGCATTCTCGAGATGTCGAAGAAGAGCGCCGAGTCGACCCTTTCCGCCGCGAAGACCGAGGCCGAGACGCTCCGCAAGAGCGCCGCCCTCGAGATCGAGACGGCGAAACAGAAAGCCTACAAGGAAGGCTACGCGCTCGGCGAGGAGAAAGGCATCTCGGCCGGCGAAAAAGCGGGCCGTGACGAGATCCGGCTCGACTGGCAGAGCCTGATGCAGGAGACCGAGATGCTGGTTGCCGAGCTCCAGACCAGCCGCCTCGCGATGCTGAAAGCCTCGGAGGAGGAGATGGTGCGGCTCGTCATCGCGTTCGCCCGCCGCGTCTGCAAGGTCGAACCGCTCGCCCAGCCCGAGGTGATCCTCGCGAACCTCGACGCGGCCATCAACAAGATCGCCGATGCCGACAAGATCGTGCTGCGCATCAACCTGAAGGACAAGACGATGACCGAGTCGCACAAGGCCGAACTGATGCGCCGCCTCTCGACCGTGACCGAGCTGCGGGTCGTCGAGGACCCCGGCCTCCAGCCCGGCGGCGTCAAGATCGAGACCGGCACCGGCACCATCGACGCGACGATCGACACCCAGGCGCAGGAGCTCGAGAACGCCCTCATGCGCCATCTCAAACGGCAGGAGTGATCTGACGTGAGCTTCGCCTTCGACGCATACGAGCGGGTGATCGGCGAGACCGACACGGTCCGCGTGAACGGCCGCGTCAACCAGGTCGTCGGGCTGCTCGTCGAGGCGTCGGGCCCCCAGGCGGCCGTGGGCGACCTCGTGCATGTCAACACCGGCCTCGGGCCCATGCCGTGCGAGGTGGTCGGCTTCCGGCGCGGCGCGGTGCTGCTGATGCCCCTGATCAGCACGACCGGCATCCGGCAGGGCAGCGAGGTCGTGCCGGCCGGCATTCCCCTCTCGGCCCCGGCCGGGGATGCGCTGCTGGGCCGGCTCATCGACGGGCTCGGCGCCCCGCTCGACGACAAGCCGCTTCCCCCGGGCCTGGAAAGCGTCCCCATCGTGCGCGACCCGCCCAGCCCCTTCTCGCGGCGGCGCATCCTCGAGCCGCTCGAAACCGGCGTGCGGGTGCTCGACGGCCTGTTCACCATCGGCAAGGGCCAGCGCCTCGGCATCTTCGCCGGCTCGGGCGTCGGCAAGAGCACCCTGATGGGCATGATCGCCCGCAACTCGAAGGCAGACGTGAACGTGATCGGCCTCGTCGGCGAACGAGGCCGCGAAGTGCGCGAGTTCATCGAGAAAGATCTCGGGGAAGACGGCCTGCGCCGCTCGATCGTCGTCTGCGCAACCTCCGACCGGCCCGCCCTCGTGCGCGTCAAGGCTGCCTTCACGGCAACCGCGATCGCCGAGTATTTCCGCGACCAGGGCAAGGACGTGATGCTGATGATGGACTCGGTCACCCGCTTCGCCCTTGCCCAGCGTGAGATCGGCCTCGCCGTCGGGGAGCCGCCGACCACGCGCGGCTACACGCCGTCGGTGTTCTCGATGCTGCCCAAGCTGATGGAGCGGGCCGGCACCGCGCGCACGGGCTCGATCACGGCGATCTACACCGTGCTCGTCGAGGGCGGCGACATGGACGAGCCGGTCGCCGACGCCGTCCGCGGTATCCTCGACGGCCACCTCGTGCTGAGCCGCGATCTCGCCCAGCAGAACATCTATCCCTCGGTCGACATCCTCGCCAGCATCTCCCGCCTCATGCCCGACATCACGCCGAAGCGGCAGTATGAGAATGCCGGCAGGGTGAAGGATCTCTACTCGACCTACACGCAGTCGGCCGATCTGATCGGGATCGGCGCCTACAAGGCCGGCTCGAACCCCAAGATCGACACGGCGATCGCGAAGCTGCCGAAGATCCAGGAGTTCGTGAAGCAGGGCATCCGGGAACTGACGACGTATGAAGATGCTGTGAAGGGCCTCGAAGCCCTGATGGTGTGACATGGCGTTCAAATTCCGCTTCCAGCAGCTTTTGAAGATCGCCCAGCACGAGGAGGACGCGGTCAAGGCCCGCCTCGCGGTCAAGGACGGGCAGATCGCCGAGGCCGAAATGCAGATCGACAAATATATCAGAGAATATGGCGAAGCCCTCGAGGCCAAGGCCGTCGACCTGCTGGCCGGCCGGATGGACCAGGTGCGGATGTATCCGCTGTTCCTGTCCCGCCTGATGAACTCCCGGTCGTTTTATGAAGAAGAGCGCGACCGGCTGCGCGAGCAGCGGGCGAAGATCCTCACCGAGCTGAACGAGAAGCGGCGGGTGCGCAAGACCTACGAACGGCTCCTCGAACGCGATCGGAAGCGCTATGTGACGCGCGAGCAGAAGCTGGAACAGAAGCGGCTCGACGATTTCGCCTCGCGGCTCGGCCGGCTGAAACCGGGCGAGGACGACGGGACGGGCGACACGGGAGGCAGAACCGATGCTTGAAAGCATGCGCAGGATTTTCGAACGGATCGACGAGCTGAACGGCTCGTTCCGGGGGATGGCGCCGCGAAAGGCCCGGCGCGAGCGAAGCGAGTTCGACGCGGCCCTGACCGAGGCGCGCCAGGCCGGCCTGGCTGCGGCTGATCCGACGGCGGGGAAGCCGATGAAGACCATCGCCTCGAACCCCGTAGGAGCCGCGGCGGCTCCGGGCGGCGTGAAGGATCCCGAGCAGTATCTTCCGCTGGTCGACAAATATGCGGCAAAGTATGGAATCGATGCGGCGCTCGTGCGGCAGGTGATCGCCGTCGAGTCGGGGTATGACGACCGGAGCGTCAGCGACAAGGGCGCCATGGGGCTGATGCAGCTCATGCCCGAAACCGCCCGGGAGATGGGCGTGACGAACCCGTTCGATCCCGAGGAGAATATCTCGGGCGGCACCCGGTATCTGTCGCAGCTGTTGAAACAGAACGGCGGCAACCTGCGCCTTGCCCTCGCCTCCTACAACGCCGGCCCCGGCGCCGTGCGCCAGTTCGGCGGCGTCCCGCCGTATCCAGAGACCCAGGCGTTCGTCCGCAAGGTGCTGTCCGGCCTCGACAGCGGCGACGACACCGCGACGGAGTGAACTGAACGATGGCAGACCCCAAACCCCCGGCCCCGCAACAGGCGAAGGCGCCGCAGCCGCAGAAGGCCCCGGCACCCGGAAAACGCGACGGCAAGCCCGTTCCCGCGACCGTGCCCGCCCCGTCCGACGGGGAACAGATGGCGGCCGCGGCTGTCACATCCGCCGTGGAAGCGCCGCCCGGCCGGCTGTCGAAGCTGTATCTCGCGGCGGCGAATATCGCCTACCTCGGTCTGCTCGGCTTTTTCCTGGGAATGGTCGGCATGACCGCGCTCGCGCTGGACTTCCTCGATCTGGTCCAGTGGCGATACCGCATCCCCGAGGCGTGGCGGGCGAAATGGCCGGTCTCGGCGTATTTCGAGTTCGTGAAGCTGCATCAGCTGCCCGATGAGCAGCGGTATCAGGAGCTGCTGCAGCGCGAAAAACAGCGCTACGACCAGATCATCGGGTCGGGCAGCGTCGACCTGCAGCGTCGGGCCGACTCGCTCGAAGCTTCATACCGCGACCTCGTCCGGTCACAGGAGGAGATGTTCCGAAAACGCCAGGAGGAGCTGCGCGTGCAACAGGAGGAGCTGGTGAAGGAGCGGAAGGCCCTCGAGGACCTCAAGGCCGACATCGCCGCCCGGAAGGATTCGATCGACCTGATCACCCGGCAGCTCGCGTCCGAAGCGGCCAGTCTCGAATCGAGCATGATCCGGTTCATGGAGGAGGAAAACCGCCTCCGGCCGGTTCAGGACATCGCCGCGACGATGGACCCGCGCTCGATGGCCCGCATTCTCGACGAGGTTTCGGATAACGCGTTGATCTACCAGATCCTCAAGGGGATCCCGCCCGAACAGTCGTCGCTGGTGCTGGCATCGATGGACCCCGAAAAGGCCGGCAAGATCATGAAGATCTCGCAGAACCCACCCGTGCTTCCCCAGGGCGGCCCCGACCGCAGCTACATCCCCCAAAGCCTCCAGAACCTCATCGCCACCACCCAGGCCAACCTCCGCTGACGCGGGGCGAAAGGCAGACATTCAGGCTTTCATCTGCGCCATCTGTGTCATCTGCGGATCGGTTCTTGTAACGAATTCTCCACACGAGGCACGAAGACATCGTTGCGGCGTCACCTCCATGCGAATCTCTGTGCCTCTGTGTCGCGGTGGTGAACCATTCTTACGTCTGATATAGTGGTTATGGATGGAGGATGATTGCATGAGTGATCCGAAACCGCTTTCCAACCAGCTTTATACCTACGCCGACTACTGCAGGTGGTCGGAAGACCAGCGTTGGGAGTTGATCGACGGGGTTCCCTACGACATGACGCCGGCCCCCGGCACGCTTCATCAGACGCTGGTAATCAAGTTTGGAAGATTCCTGGACGAGTTCTTCGAGGGAAAATCGTGCCGGGTGTTCGTTGCCCCCTTCGATGTGCGGCTGCCGAAGCGGGATGAACCGGATGACGAGGTGAATACCGTCGTCCAGCCGGATGTGATGGTTGTCTGCGACGAATCGAAGATCGACGCGAAAGGCTGCCGGAAGGCCCCGGACCTCGTCATCGAGGTCATATCGGTCTCCTCGTCGTCGCGCGACCAGATAAAAAAGCGCGCATTATATGAACGTCACGGCGTGAAGGAATACTGGGTCGTCCATCCCGAGCACCGGCTCGTCTTCGTCTACCGGCGCACGCCGGACGGGCCGTTCGGCCTGGCCGAAACCCTCGCGGCCGAAGCCGAAGACAGCACCCCGACAACGCTTACGACGCCCCTCTTCCCCGGCCTCGCGATCGATCTCGGCCGCGTCTTCCCGCCCCGGCCACCCCGCGTCGTCCGCGAAGGCCCCCCCCGCTACACCTGAACCCCCTTCGTATCTCTGCGCCTCTGCATCTCTGCGGTGATTCCTTCTTCGTTCCATCCATTCCCATTGTTCTTCGTGCCTTCGTGTCTTTATATGGTGAAGTATTCTTCGTATCTCTGTGCCTCTGTGTCTCTGTGGTGAACCGTTCTTCCTATAGGGTAATCGGATCTTGAGAGGAGAGAATCCATGAACAGACTGCTGCACATCATCGCATCCCCGCGCGGCGAGGCGTCGCGCACCCTGGCCCTTTCCCGCGTGTTTCTCGAGAAGTATGCCCGCTCCTGCCCCCACGGCATCGTCGACGAGCTCGACCTCTACCGCGAGGCGCTTCCCGAGCTCGCCGGGGAAGGGGTCGGCGGCAAGTATCTGCTGATGGCCGGCCGCTCGATTCCGCCCGAGATGAAGCCCGTCTGGAAGTCGATCGAAAGCCACGTGAACCGCTTCGTCGCGGCAGACGGGATCTTACTGAGCGTCCCGATGTGGAACTTCGGCATTCCATATAAGCTGAAACATTATTTCGACGTGATCTGCCAGCCGCGGTATCTGTTCCGGTACACCGATATCGGCCCGGTCGGCATGTGCCGCGGGAAAAAGGCCTTCCTGCTCTCGACGCGCGGAAACGACTACTCCGAGTCGAGCCCGCTGAAGAGCGCCGATTTCGTGACCCCCTACCTGAAGCATCTCCTCGGCTTCATCGGCATCGCCGATGTGACCGTGATCACGGCCGAACCGATGGATACCGGCGAAGAAGGCCAGCGTCAGAAACTCCAGGCCGCCATCAAGCGAATCGAGGAACTGCCTCTTTGAGCAAGTCCCGTCAGAAACGGAGAATGCGTCATGCCCCGTCCGGATCAAGCAAAGAATAATACAAGCTATACCTATGGCGATTACCTCTCCTGGCCCGATGAGAAGCGCTCGGAAATCATCGACGGTGAGATATACGACATGACTCCGGCCCCCACCACGCTCCATCAGGTGGTTTCCGGCAATCTGTTTGGCCTTCTCTGGACTTTTTTGCATGAGAAGCCCTGCAAGGTGTTTCATGCACCCTTCGACGTGCGGCTTCCGAAGGGCAACGAAGCCGATGAAAGCGTGAAGACGGTTGTCCAGCCTGATATGGTTATCGTCTGCGACGAGAAAAAGATGGATGAACGCGGCATGCGCGGGGCTCCGGACATCGCCGTCGAGATCCTGTCGCCATCCACCGCTTCGCGGGATCACATTCTCAAACGGCGATTGTATGAACGTCACGGCGTGAAAGAATACTGGCTGATCGATCCGACCAACCGGATCATGCACGTATACCGGACCAATGCGGCAGGAACATTCGACGGATTCGAGCCCCTCGACGATCAGGCCGTTCTCGAAACCCCGATCCTGCCGGGTTTGAGCATCCGGCTGAAGGACGTTTTCCCCAAGCTGCCGCCCAAGGTCGTTCGCCAGAGTCCGAAACCCTACAAGGCGTGATATTCATGAACCGATTGCCGTTTGATTCCCCGTATGCGCACGGGTTCGTGCGCGGTGGCGTGGCCGTGCCGGTCGTGCACCTGGCCGATCCGGCCGCGAATCTCGCCGAGACGGTGCGGCTGGCGCGGCACGCTCACGACGAAGGCGCGGCCGTCGTCGCGTTCCCCGAGCTGGGCCTGACGGGCTACAGTTGCGAGGATCTGTTCCACCAGGCGGCCCTCCTCGACGCGGCCGAAGAGGCTCTCATGGGCCTGCGTGACGCATCGCGGGGGCTGACACCGGTCCTGATCGTCGGCGCCCCGGTTCGTGCCGACGGCCGGCTGTTCAATGCGGCGGTCGTTGTGCATGACGGCCGGCTTCTCGGCGCCGTGCCCAAGAGCTACCTGCCGAATTATAGAGAATTCTATGAAAAGCGCCAGTTCAGCGCCGCGCGGCAGGCGGTCCGGGATGAAATCGAGCTCGGCGGTGATTTCGTGCCGTTCGGCACGGATCTGCTGTTCGAAGCCCGCAGAACCGGGGAAAGCCGCAGGTCGGGAAAAACGGATTTCACCCTCGCCGTGGAGATCTGCGAAGATCTCTGGTCGCCCGTTCCGCCCGCAACCTTCGCGGCCCTCGCCGGTGCGACCGTCGTCGCCAACCTGTCGGCCAGCAACGCGACGATCGGCAAGGGCGAATACCGGAAACTCCTCGCGGCATCCCAGACGGGCCGGTGTCTTTCCGCCTATCTCTACGCGGCCGCCGGACCCGGCGAATCGACCACCGATCTCGCCTGGGACGGCCACGGCATGATCTGGGAAAACGGCCGCCTCCTCACGGAAACCAGACGGTTTTCCCGGGGCGGCGAACTGGCCCTCGCCGATATCGACATCGAGCGGTTGCTGCTCGAGCGGCAACGGGTGACGACGTTCGCCGACACGGCCGCGGATCACCGGGACCGGCTTCGGATGCGACGGATCGAGATTCCCTTCACGGCCCCCCAGCAGCCCCTGGCGTTGCGGCGAGACGTCGAGCGGTTCCCCTTCGTGCCCGGAAATCCGGCCGACCGCGACCGGCGGTGCGAAGAGGCCTACGCGATCCAGGTGCAGGGACTCGAGCAGCGGCTGCACAGCAGCGGCATCGCAAAGCTCGTCATCGGCGTCTCGGGCGGCCTCGACTCGACCCAGGCCCTCATCGTCGCCGCACGAACGATGGACCGCCTCGGACAGCCGAGAACAAATATCATGGCATATACCATGCCCGGCTATGCCACGAGCGACCGCACTCTGGCGAATGCGCGCGAACTGATGCGGGTCATGGGCGTGACGGCCGGCGAGATCGACATCCGGCCATCCTGTGACCAGATGCTGCGCGATCTCGGCCATGCGGCGGCGGAAGGCAGGCCGGCATACGACGTCACCTTCGAGAACGTCCAGGCGGGCGAGCGCACGTCGCACCTGTTCAGGCTCGCCAACATGCACCAGGCGCTGGTCCTCGGCACGGGCGATCTGAGCGAACTGGCCCTGGGCTGGTGCACCTACGGCGTCGGCGACCACATGTCGCATTACAACGTGAACGCCTCGGTGCCCAAAACCCTCATCCGGCATCTGATCGGCTGGGTCGCCGCGTCAGGCGAGTTCGGCCCCGAAGCGGGCCGCCTTCTGAACGACATCCTTTCGACCGAGATCTCCCCCGAGCTCATCCCCCCGCCCGTCGGCGCCGAACCGACCGACAAACCGCACCAGCGCACCGAAGAGATCATCGGCCCCTACGAGCTCCAGGATTTCCACCTCTACTACGTCTCGCGATTTGGCTTCCCTCCGGCCAAGATCGCCTGGTTGGCCTGGAATGCCTGGAACGACGCCTCACGAGGCATCTGGCCGGCCGGCATGCCGGAAAACGAGCGCCACGCCTATTCCCTCGCGGAGATCAGACACTGGCTCGCCGTGTTCCTGCGGCGGTTCTTCGGCTCCTCCCAGTTCAAACGCAGCTGCGTCCCCAACGGCCCCAAGGTCGGCTCCGGCGGCTCGCTTTCGCCGCGCGGCGACTGGCGCGCCCCCAGCGACTCTTCTCCTGCGCCCTGGCTTGATGCTCTCGCGCAATGCCCCCCTGAGAAATAACTTCTACGAAGCCGCCCTTACCAATATACATGGAGAACTATTGTATGGCACATCCTCTCGAATCACCCCGAGCAAAATTCACCTTCGGGGATGCTCTCACATGGCCCGAAGACGAGCGTTGGGAGCTGATCAACGGTCAGGCGTATGCCATGACTACGCCGAACAGGTGGCACTCCCTCGTTTCAACCAATCTTGCCCGCATCCTCAGCAACCATTTCCACGGCAGCCCTTGTGAGGTTCATATTGGAAATTTCGGAATCAGGCTGCCAAAAGGCGAGGAGGCAGATGAAGAAGTCGACACGCTGGTTATCCCAGATCTTGTCGTCGTCTGCGATCAAACGAAACTCGATGCTCGCGGATGCCGCGGGGCCCCGGACCTGATCGTCGAAATTCTCTCCCCTTCGACGGCCGCTCACGACCAGCTCCGAAAGCTGAACCTGTACGAAAAACACGGCGTGAAGGAGTACTGGATCATTTCTCCCGACGGCATTCTGATGGCCTTCACCTTGAAATCCGAAAAGCGGTATGGCCGCCCCGACATCCTCGATCGCACGATGAAGTTGAAAAGCCGCCAATTCCCGGGCCTCGAAGTCGACCTCGACCAGGTCTTCCCCCCCGAGCCGCCGCGCGTCGTGAGACAAAGCCCGGCTTCATATTCCGCAACGTCAGCCCCGGAACACCACCCTGAGCCGACTCCGCCCCGCCGCCGCACGAAACGCGCCTGACACCGGCACCCAGAATTCAGAGAAATTAACGCATGGCCTGGGATCCCGTCTGGGAGAAGATTTTCACCGAGCGCGCCTGGGGAAGCTATCCAAGCGAGCATCTGGTGCGATTCGTGGCGCGCCGGTTTTTCCCGGCCGCCGACCGGGGCGCCGTCAGGCTGCTCGAGCTCGGCTGCGGGCCGGGCGGGAACCTCTGGTTCATGGCGCGCGAAGGGTTCACGGTCTGCGGGATCGATCGCTCCCCGACGGCTCTGAACATCGCCCGGCAGCGGCTGGACACCGAAGTTCCAGCCTGGCGCGGCAGCCTGATCGAAGGCGATCTCGAGGCGTTGCCCTTTCCCGACGCCACATTCAACGGCCTCATCGACAACGAGGCGGTGTACGCGAACCCGTTCGCGGAGTCGTGCCGCATCTACCGCGAGGCCTGGCGCGTCCTGAAGCCCGGCGGCCTGCTGTTCGCCCGCCTGTTCGCCGCCGGCAGTTGGGGCGACGGCACCGGCACGCCCGCCGGCCACGGCGCCTGGCATGCGTCCGAAGGCCCCCTCGCCGGCGAGGGGCTCGCCCGCTTTACGGCCGAATGCGACCTCCCCGCTCTGTTCGCCGGTTTCGAGCTTCTTTCTCGCGAGATGACGACGCGCACGGTCTCTGACCGCCGCCACGAGATCTGCGAATGGCTCCTCGAAGCCCGCCGGCTCTCCAGGGCAAATGCGAACCTTCCTGTGCGTTCCGGGAGGGACTGGAAGAGGATCGAATGAGCCCGACTGTCGAGCGCTGCCGAGACCGGTCCGTCGTTCGCATCGAGGGAGATCCGCTGGCAGGCGTGGGCGCACACGAGGTGCGCCCACCCGGACCCGGAGGCAGGAGGCCGACTGGTCCGGGTTTCGCCTCGACAGCGAGATCTCCCGAGGAGAACGCGAACGACGGCAACCGGTCCGGCACGCGAGACATGGAGGGCGAATCGATCGTCTGGAAGTCCCTCCCCACAGCTCAATCATGGTACGGTTGCCCTGGTCGGCCTCGCCGTCACGGTGATCGTTCTGTGATAAAATAGGTGAATCTTTACCGGAGGGGAATGATGGCACACCCGGCAACGAATCCTGAAGCGAATTTCACCTACGCCGACTACCTGACCTGGCCCGACGACGAGCGCTGGGAGATCATCGACGGCGTCGCTTACAACATGTCCCCATCGCCGACCGTGAACCACCAGGAAGCTTTCGCCGACCTCGTGACACAACTTCGTCTGTTTTTGCGGGGCAAGCCCTGTCGGGTGATACCGGACTGTGACGTCCTGCTTCCGAAGAGCGCCGAAGCCGAGGCCGAGATCCGCACCGTCGTCCAGCCCGATATATCCGTGGTCTGTTCCCCCGAAAAGATCGAGGGGCAACGCATCAAAGGCGCCCCCGACATGGTCATCGAGATCATTTCCCCGAGTTCGGCCTCCTACGATCATGTGAAAAAGAAATACCTGTATGAGCGCGCCGGCGTGAAGGAATACTGGCTCGTCGACCCGGAAAGCCGCGCCGTCGCTGTCTACACCCTCGACCCAGCCACCGGCCGGTTTGCCGAAGGCCGCCTGATCGAAGACGCCGCGAAAATCTCCGTCGCCACCCTCCCCGGCCTCGAAATCGATTTTGCCACCGTCTTCCCCTCCCGCCCCCGCGTCCTCCGCGAGCCCCCCCGCGGGTATCGCGCCCCCACCGACTGACCCATCTTCTTTTCCCGATACCGTCGATCCGGAGAAACGCATGGCACACCCAAAAACAAATCCCGATGCAGCGTTCACCTACGCCGACTACCTGACCTGGCCCGACGACGAGCGCTGGGAGATCATCGACGGCGTCCCCTACGACATGACGCCAGCACCGTTGCGCGTCCATCAGCGCATTCTTCTGCGCCTGGCCCGTTTTCTCGACGAATTCTTCGAGGGAAAGCCCTGCGAAGTCAATGTCAGCCCCTTCGACGTCAGGATTCCTGAAAAAGACGAAGCCGATGAAAAGATCAAAACGGTCGTCCAGCCCGACATCTCCGTGGTCTGCAATTCGGAAAATCTCGACGACCGGGGCTGCCGTGGCGCCCCCGACCTCGTCATCGAAATTCTCTCCCCCTCGACCGCCTCGTACGACGCAATCGTGAAACGCCGCCGCTACGAACGGGCCGGCGTCAGGGAATACTGGCTCGTCGACCCGGTGAACCGCATTGTCACGGTCCAGAAACGCCAGGACGACGGCACGTTCGGCCAGATCGGATATTTCAGCGCCGAGGATCACCTCGCAACCGATCTGTTCCCCGGCCTCGACATCGACCTGTCCCGTGTCTTCCCGCCCCTCCCCCCGCGCATCGTCCGCGAGTCTCCCCGCGGGTATCGCGCCCCCACCGACTGACCCCATGCTTCTCGACGGGATTCTCGAAGCCCTACGCAAGGTCGTGCCGCCAGGCGCGCAGCCACTACACGAGCCCGAGTTCGCCGGCCGCGAGTGGGAGTATGTCAAGGACTGCCTCGATACCGGCTGGGTCTCCTCGGTGGGAAACTACGTCGACCGGTTCGAAGCCATGCTCGCCGAGTTCACCGGCGCGAAACGGGTCATTGCCACGGTGAACGGCACGGCCGCCCTGCATGTCTGCCTGCTGCTCGCCGGCGTCGAAGAAGGGGACGAAGTCATCATTCCCGATCTGACCTTCGTCGCCACCGCGAACGCCGTTGCCTACTGCCGCGCAACTCCACTGCTGGCCGATGTCGAGGAGCAAACGCTCGGCCTCGCCCCCGCGCCCCTCGCTACCTGGCTGGCCGACAACACGCGCATCGAAACGGACCGTTGCATCGATCGCCACACCGGTCGCCGCATCCGGGCCGTCGTGCCGATGCACACGTTCGGTCACCCCGTCGACCTCGATCCGCTCGTCGGGCTTTGCAATGAATATCACCTGGTATTGATAGAAGATGCCGCCGAGTCGCTCGGTTCCTATTACAAGGGGCGACACACAGGCCGGTTTGGCCGTCTCGCCGCGTTGAGCTTCAACGGCAACAAGACCGTCACGACGGGCGGCGGCGGCGCGATCATGACCGACGACGAGGAGCTCGGCCGCCTCGCGAACCACCTCACCACGACGGCAAGGCAGCCGCACCGGTGGGAGTTTTTCCACGATATGACCGCCTATAATTACCGGCTGCCCAACCTGAACGCGGCTCTCGGCTGTGCTCAGCTCGAACGTCTTCCCGACTTTCTGCGCCGCAAGCGGGCCCTTGCCGAAGCGTATCATCGGGCCTTCGCGGGTGTCACCGGCGCGGCGATCTTCCGCGAGCCGGAGTTCGCTCGCAGCAACTACTGGCTGAACGTCCTGCTGCTCGACGAAGAGCAGGCGATGCACCGCGACGCCCTCCTCGAAGCGACCAACGCGTGCGGCATCGGCACCCGCCCCGCCTGGACCCTGATGCACCGCCTTCCCATGTATGCCGCCTGCCCGCGCCTGCCCACCCCCGTCGCCGAAAGCCTCGCCCGCCGCCTGGTCAACCTCCCCAGCTCCCCCCGCCTCGCCCCAGCCTGAAACGGCGGCCCCTGATCGCCGACATTCGATATCACGTCCTGCACATTCCGGGGCTGCTGGCCGGGGAAATATGCTAGAATGACGGGCCCGATATGCGGAAACGGCCTTGATGACGAGGAGCGCCACCCATGCCCGAGCCCAGGGGAAAAAACGATAACCTCTTTACCTACGGTGATTATTGCACCTGGCCCGATGACATCCGCTGTGAACTGATCGACGGCGAAATTTTCGACATGACGCCTGGGCCCGGACGGCTGCACCAGGAAATCTCCGGGGAATTGTTCGCTCAGTTCCATTCCTTTTTCAAGGGAAAGCCCTGCCGGGTCTATGCCGCCCCCTTCGACGTGCGCCTGCCCAGGCGGAAAGAAGCCGATGAAGAGATCAAGACCGTCGTCCAGCCGGACATCGTCGTTGTCTGCGATGAATCGAAACTCGACGACGACGGATGCCGCGGAGCCCCTGACCTGATTGTCGAGATTCTTTCCCCGTCCACGGCTGCGAAGGACCGTGTTCGCAAACTGAATCTCTACGAGCGGCACGGGGTACGCGAATTCTGGATCGTCGATCCCAATGGCGACGTCATGCGCTTCAACCTCGGCCCGGACGGCCGTTACGGTCGCCCCCTGACCCTCGACCGCACGATGACGCTGACCTCAGACATCTTCCCCGGGTTGTCGATCATCCTCGACGATGTTTTCCCCAAGCCTCCGAAGCCCCCCAAGGGCGTGAGGCAACCACCCCCGATCTTCGGCTGACCGTGAAACAGCTTCCGGGTCGCACGCTTACGTCTGCCGAACACGTTCAATTCACCTGAAGACTCAGGTGTGTGGTCCCGGATTTTCCATCGCCCCTCCGGATGATCTCACGCTCACGAGTCGACTCTCAGGAAGCGGGATCTATTTTTTGTTTACAATATCATACTTATTTGATATTTATTGGATATGAATTTCGAAGCTTTGGTGCGGCTCGTTCGGTCGCTGCCGTGCTTCGACCTCCATTTGCTGGCCCAGGCGGCGGATGACACCCGCGCCAACCTTCGAGCCCAGCTTGGGCGGTGGCAGAAATCAGGCAAGATCATCAGCCTCCGCCGCGGCATGTATGCGCTCGCCGATATGTACCGCGCGGCCCCCGCAACCCCTGCCGGCCTGGCGCATCTGCTGTATTCCCCGTCGTATCTCAGCGGCCTGTGGGCATTGGCGTTCCACGATCTGATCCCCGAACGGGCGGTAAGGCTCACCAGCGTGACTCCGCGGGTCCCCCGGCTCTTCGATAATCCGTTCGGGGTCTTCGAATATCGCAACATCAAGCAAGAAGCCTTTTTCGGGTATCGTGAAGAGCCGTTCGGCCCTGCAACGATCGTCGTAGCCGAACCGGAAAAAGCGCTCCTGGATCATTGGCATCTCACCCCGGGGGAATGGACCACGCAACGCCTCGCCGAAATGCGATATCAGCACACCGACACGGTGAATGAAGGGCGGCTTTGTGCTTTTGCCGAGAGGTTCGCCCGTCCGCGCCTGGCCCGCGCAGTCGAGCGCTGGCTCGAACTGCGTTCCCAAAGCGACGAAGGGACGGTTCTTCTCTGATGGAAAAAGCCTTGTCGCTCATTCGGGGAATCACCGATCCCGGACTACCGCTCAATCGTCTCCGGGAATATCTTCAGGCATTCATCTTCCTGGGGAGCTTGTGCAAGGCCGTCTGAACTCACTGGACATCGGCAAGCTTGCCCAGGACGTGGCCCCGTTCCTGGAACACCAACCGGAAACAGCGCTCCTGACCCGCGCAAACCTCGAAACCCTCCTCCTGAATCACACCGGCATATGATCGCCCATAATCGATCTCACATCCTTCACCTTCCGGGCGGCTGGTCGGCAAAATATGCTGGAATAACGGTGCCCGATATGCGGAAATGGGCTTGATGACGAGGGGCGCCACCCATGCCCGAGCCCAGGGGAAAAAACGACAACCTCTTTACCTACGGTGCTTATTGCACCTGGTCCGACGAGATCCGCTGTGAACTGATCGACGGTGAAATTTTCGACATGACACCGGGGCCCGGGCGACTGCACCGGCAAATATCCGGGGAATTGTTCGTGCAGTTCCATTCCTTTTTCAAGGGAAAGCCCAGCCGGGTCACACCGCTACACCTGCGGAACGCATGCAATTCACTTGAAAACCAGGGGTGAGTGTCCCGGTTTTCGCTAATATCATGTTCCCCGAGCTGGCGGCGGCAGAAGGTCGGCGAATAACTGCTTCTCTTGGGAAAGGAAGAACGCTTTCACGTCTTGCCATCTGGTTTCGTCGAGAGCCAGAGGATCCGGTTCCGATTCAGCTTCGTCGAAGAAAAGGAAGGAACGCAGCACGTGATAACAGTTCACCCGGTTCGCACCGAATTTTCCGAGAAACCATTCTTTCAATCGACGCGGGGGAACATCACGCAGAATCCGATACATATCGAAAAAGTCTTTTTTCGTTCCCCGCTGGGCGATGGCAACGACCTTCATAGCGGCAATATCCGGAATCGATGCCAGCAGCAGGCCCCGGAAATCCGTCAAGGCGCCAAGAAGCCGATAGGGATACGAAAAAAACGAGCATTTCACCCCGTCGATCATGGCATGCACGGTATCGGCTTCGCGAACACGGATTTCGCCGCCGAAAGAAGCGATCATTTGCGCAACGCGCTCCGTGTCGAAGGGCTTTTCCGTAAAATAATCCAGATCGACGCTACGCCGATGCCCGAGGTGCAAAGCCAGGGCAGTTCCTCCAGCCAGATAGAAGCCCATCTCCGCCGGTCGGGACGCCATGCGGTCGATGAGGCTCAGAACGGTCTCGGGAAGGGCTTCTGTAAACATTTGACCTCCTCGATCGGGATACCGTAATGAATCGCCCAGAAATTACCGGTTTTGCGATCGAGGGTTCTCGAGCATTTCACGGTTTCACGAATATCGGCTTCAGAAAAGACGTCCAACAGCCATCTGACCTGTTCGGGCCGGCCGTATTGCAGGATTCGCTCGATCATGAACCGGGCATGCCGATGCAAGTCGAGCTTTTCGGGATCGACATCCCAGAACAGTTCCCGGGGCAGTCGCAACAGCATTTCAGACAGGTTCATCAACACCATCTTACCATAGGATGTTCAACCCAGGTGTGTGTCCCGGGTTTTTGAGGGCGTTCGGGTTGAATTCGGGAGGGGGGAGTGATATCCTTGACGGGTTCCGGCGCGGGCCGGGGCGATACCGTTCGATACGTGAATCAGAGGATAAAGCTGATGAAGACCCTTTGGAGCGATCTGCAGAAGAAGAAAACCTCTCTCGCCGTCGTGGGGCTCGGGTATGTCGGTCTGCCGCTCGCCCATGCCTTTGCGAAAAAGTTCCGGGTTGTGGGATTCGACTGCAACGCGGCGAAAGTCGATCTGCTGAAAAAGGGCGTCGACCCGACGGGCGAGGTTCCAGAAGGGGGCCTGAAGCAGGTGAAAATCGATTTCACCACCGATCCGAAAGCGCTCGAGAACTGCCGGTTCATCGTCGTGGCCGTTCCGACGCCGGTGGACAAAAACAACCGCCCGGATCTCACGCCTCTGGTCAAATCCTCGGAATCCGTCGGCCGGCATCTCCGCAAGGGTGCGATCGTCGTCTACGAATCGACGGTGTACCCCGGCGTCACCGAGGACGAGTGTCTGCCGATTCTCGAGCGGGAATCCGGGCTGAAATTCGGAACCGATTTCAAACTGGGTTACAGCCCTGAACGCATCAATCCCGGTGACAAGGAACACCGTCTCGAAACGATCACGAAGATCGTCTCGGGTTCTGACGATGAAACCCTCGAGATCGTGGCGAGCGTGTACGGCAGCATCATCAAAGCCGGCGTCCACCGCGCGTCGAGCATCAAGGTTGCCGAGGCGGCCAAGGTCATCGAGAACACGCAGCGTGATCTGAACATCGCCCTGATGAACGAGCTGGCGATCATCTTCCACAAAATGGGTATCGACACGCGGGATGTTCTCGCCGCCGCCGGCACCAAGTGGAACTTCCTGAAATTCGTTCCTGGCCTCGTCGGCGGCCACTGCATCGGTGTCGATCCATACTACCTGACCTTCAAGGCCCAGGAGTTGGGCTACCATCCCGAGGTGATCCTTGCCGGCCGTCGTATCAACGACGGAATGGGCAAGTTCATCGCCGAGAGCACCGTCAAGAAGATGATCCGCGCCGGCAAAACCGTCCGCGGCGCCCGGGTTCTGATCCTGGGCTTCACCTTCAAGGAGAACGTCGCCGACCTCCGAAATACCAAAGTCGTCGATATCATCCGCGAACTCGGGGAATATGGGGTCCGCACCACGGTCCACGACCCCCTCGCTGACCCGCACGAGGCCGAAGAGGAATACGGCCTCGAGATCACGAACTCCCTGAAAGGCAAGCTCCCGACCTTCGACGCCGTGATTCTCGCCGTCGGCCACGAGGCCTACCGCGACCTGTCCCTGAAAAAGCTCGCCACCCTCTGCGAACGGGGCGACAAGCCCCCCGTCATGATCGACGTCAAAGCATTCTTCGACTCCACCTCCGCCCGCAAAGCCGGCTTCCGCTACTGGCGCCTCTGACCACGAAGAGCTAGGGTGTCCCCCGACAATCAAGGCAGAAAATCGCACATGATAATGTCGCTTGACACGCAGCATGAACAGTCTGGTGTCCACTATTGCCGACCGACCTCAATGTTCACAAGCTTAACCGAAAAAACATGCTAGAGAGGGGTGTGCCTTTGAGGTAGAATGCCATTCCTTAGGTTTTCGTGTTCAACATGGGTTGGATTTTTTTCGTGGAGGGTTTCATGCGAGTCTTGGTAACCGGGGCAGCGGGGTTTATCGGGTTTCACCTTTCTCAGCGGCTTTTGGAACGGGGTGATGAGGTTGTCGGGTTCGACAATCTGAACTCTTACTACGATGTTACTCTCAAGGATGCTCGCTTGAAGCAATTGCTTGCAAAGCCAGGTTTTCGCTTTGTAAAGGGCGATTTAGCTGATCGCCATGCTCTAGAACAACTCTTTGCCAATAACCGTTTCGACAGAGTCGTAAATCTCGCAGCCCAAGCAGGTGTTCGATACAGTCTGAAAAATCCGCATGCTTATATTGAGAGCAATATCTTGGGTTTCACGAATATTCTGGAAGGCTGTCGTCATGCCAATGTTCCTCATTTAGTATATGCCTCGTCCAGTTCAGTCTACGGTGCCAGTACCAACATGCCCTTCTCCGTTCACCAGAATGTCGATCATCCGGTTTCCCTCTATGCTGCTTCAAAGAAGGCCAATGAACTGATGGCCCACACCTACGCTCATCTGTTCCGACTTCCCGTTACCGGGTTGCGCTTTTTTACCGTCTATGGTCCCTGGGGACGGCCGGATATGGCGTTGTTCCTGTTTACCAAGGCCATTCTCGCGGGTGAACCAATCGAGGTTTACAACGAAGGGAAGATGCGCCGTGACTTCACGTATGTCGACGATATCGTCGAAGGTGTTATCCGAGTAACGGATAAGATTGCCGAACCAAATCCCCAGTGGACCGGGGATGCCCCAGATCCAGGCACGAGTCTTGCTCCCTATAAAGTGTACAATATTGGGAACCATGCTCCCCTAGAGTTGATGAGATTCATAGAGATCATCGAAGAAAAACTCGGCCGGAAGGCGATCAAGAAACTTCTTCCCATTCAACCCGGTGATGTTCCAGCCACTTTCGCCGATGTCGAAGATCTCAAACGCGATGTTGGCTTTGCACCAGCGACTCCGCCAGAAGTAGGCATTGGGCGTTTTATCGATTGGTATCGGACATATTATTCACAATAATGAACCCGTTGCGATGATCTTTTCCTTGTTCCTCTTGTCCGGCATGGATGGCAGGTAGCTGCAATACGAATTTGTGCTGGTTTTTCTTGGACAACGGCTTCAACCGCTTAGCGATTAAGAGGGGATGAATTCCATGTGTGGCATTGTAGGCTTTCTCGATAGCCGGGCAAATCATTCCAGAGAATCGTTGGTTCGTGTTGTTGGGCGTATGGCAGATGCGCTTACGCATCGAGGTCCGGATTTTGGTGATTCGTGGGTTGATCCTTCTGCCGGTATTGCTCTCGGACATCGCCGTCTGTCGGTTTTAGACCTCTCCCCCGAGGGAAATCAACCGATGGTTTCTCACTCGGGGCGGTATCGTATCGTGTTCAATGGTGAAATCTACAATTTCAATGAAATTCGCTTACGTCTGCAACAACATCGCGGCAATGTCGAATATCGAGGGCACTCTGATACTGAGGTCATTCTCTCTGCGTTTGATGAATGGGGTGTTGTTGAAACAGTTAAACTTTTGGTCGGCATGTTTGCAATTGCGGTGTGGGACCAGTCTCTTCGACTGATTCACCTTATCCGTGACCGGCTTGGGGAAAAGCCGCTCTATTATGCATGGAGAGGTCCAGTATTTGTCTTTTGTTCGGAGTTGAAGGCATTGGAATGTATCTCCGAATTCGATTTGGCTGTGGATCGAGACGTATTGGCGTTATATTTACGGCATAACTATGTTCCGTCTCCCTATTCAATATACCGGGGTGTTTGGAAGTTGCCTCCAGGATCAATCTTGACGGTGTCGGCTTCGAGCAGCTTTGATCAGAAGCCGGCTCCGCAGACCTACTGGCGGGCTCGGGATTTTATCGAGGAGTTCCCCGGCGTGCCTCGGGTGAATGATCTGTTGCACTCTTCAAGTGTTCTGGAAGAACTCTTGGCACGGTCTATTCGTGGACAAATGGTCGCAGATGTTCCCTTGGGGGCGTTTCTATCGGGAGGAATCGATTCGTCAACGGTTGTCGCGCTTATGCAGGCTCAATCAACAAAGAAGGTGAAGACTTTTTCGATTGGATTTGAGGATAAGAATTTTGACGAGTCGGGACATGCTATGAAGGTGGCCCGCATACTTGGAACAGACCATAGCGAACTCATATTGAAGGCCCAAGATGCGCAGGCGGTCATACCTCGACTTGGTGAGATTTATGATGAGCCATTTGCAGATTCCTCCCAAATCCCGACATTCCTTGTTGCACAGATGGCTCGTCGGGAAGTAACCGTTTGCCTTTCTGGAGATGGTGGAGACGAACTTTTTGGTGGATATGGTCGATATCAACAAGCTGCGAAATTTTGGAAGATGCAAAGATGTATTCCAGAGCCTCTTCGTCGACTTCTCACCCGCATCCTCAAACGTTCGGTCTTGGACGAAAAATGTGCATTTTCCTCAATTTCATCGAACCTTTTTGCTCTCCAGCAAATGGTTACCAACCATGAATTTTCATCGTTTTATCGATACTTTCTATCGCACACAATGTTTCCTTCAAAATTTTTGATCGGAACTGAGGATTCCTGGACAGATTCCAGGCAGGCTTTGGAATCAGTTTCAGATATTGGAATTTGGAAGCAAATGATGCTCATTGATATTGAGTCGTATCTCCCTGACGACATATTGGTAAAAGTTGATCGTGCAGCGATGGCGGTCAGCCTTGAAACTCGAGTTCCCCTCCTCGACCATCGCATTGTTGAGTATGCGTTGCGCTTGCCGGTGAGTGCTTCTCTCCCTGGGCAAGATACCAAAAGAGTTCTACGGGAAGTCTTGCAGAAATACGTCCCACGTGAAATCTTCGACCGACCTAAAATGGGTTTTGGTGTCCCTGTCGCTGATTGGATCCGGGGCCCTTTACGAAATTGGGCAGAGAGTTATTTATGTCCTACCTCGTTGAAAGCCTCCGGCTATTGGAATGTGAAAGGTGTTCGAAAATGTTGGGAAGAGCACCTGAGTGGTTCACAAAATCGGATTGGGCTGATTTGGGGAATACTTATGTTCGAACAATGGAATGCTAGCCGAATTGCACGGAAAACCATGTCATGAATGAGCGGCTCTTACTATTCATCTCTTCTCTCCAATGTGGTGGGGCTGAACGCGTAATGGTGAATAATGCCAATCACTGGGCCCAACAGGGGAGGGACGTTTTTCTGGCAACATTTTGTGGTTCAGACAACGATTTCTATCGGGTAGCTCCAGGGGTGCGACGAAAGAGCCTTCACCCTTTTTCCAGCAAACCCGGATTAGCAAATCCTGTGTTGAATGTTCTGTCTTTCGTAATGCAACTGCGTTTTCTGATCCGGAGGATCAGGCCAAAGGTAGTAGTCAGTTTCATGACAGATGCAAATGTTATTGCTACTGTCGCTTGTGCAACGCGCGTGCCAGTCGTGATTTGTGAGCGTACCAATCCGTATATGATACCCAGCACGACTCGATGGGGAATTCCTCAATCGGTGTTTTACAAGTTTTGCTCGGCGCTTGTTGTTCAAACAGAGGGGGCAAGAGAGTGGGCCACGAAATTGGTTGGCAAACAACGTGTGATTGTTATTCCAAACTCGTTGTCTGAGATGTTTGAAAAATGCCCGAACCATACTCGGAAAGGCCGTAATGAAATCGGCCCGATACTCGTGACAATGGGGAGGTTGGTTAGTAGCAAGCAATTCGACCATGTCATACGAGCATTTGCAAAGGTTTCCCCGAGAGTGCTTGGATCGAAATTGTGGTTGATTGGCGATGGACCAGAAATCGCGAATTTGAAGGCTCTCTCGCAACACCTTGGGATAGAAGACCGAGTCGTATTTTGGGGGCAGGTTGATGATCCCATTCCAATATTAGCCCAGGCGGACCTTTTTGTATTTACCTCTCAATATGAGGGTTTTCCGAATGCATTGCTCGAAGCCATGTCTCTAGGTCTTCCTGCAATATCATATGATTGCCCTTATGGGCCAAGCGATATTATTCGTTCTGGCATCGACGGAATTTTGGTTCCACTTGGAGATTTAGACCAATTGACTGCCGAAATTTCTGGCCTTTTGATGAATGACATGAGACGTCTTTCGATGGCCTCTCGGGCCGGAGAAGTTCGTGATCGATACTCGATACATTCTATAAATGCCATGTGGGATGGTGTTTTGGAAGCTGTCTCAAGGTCATAGGATCCATTGGAAGGAAGAAATTCCAACATGAGTGAATTATGGATAAATTGGGTTCCAGAGGCTGTTTGGTTGACTTCAATTGTTGCGAACTCCTTCCATGGAATATAGAAGCATCGTACGAGAGAGAAATTGCGGGTGCTCGGATTTCCAAAATGGGGGGCAAGTCTGTGTCCCATGGCCCTTTCTGATTGATCGTGCTCTCTGTTATTCTGAAATCATCCAAGAGAGCTTGCTTGCTCGTCGTCTAGCGGTGGAGGCAAGGTAATGACTTCCCTTCTTTCAGCGCTTTCAGCAGGATTTCTTCTTGCAATCGCAGTCATGATTGCAATGATGAAGCAGCCGGTCAATATCGTTTCATTATATGGTTGTGGTCTCTTGTTCTACGGTTTTCCCTTGTGTTTCAGAGTGACCTCTCCATTTTCGACAAACGGTGTTTTTCCAATTGTGGAAATTGAGGATGTCGTATTCATTTCCTATTTCCTGGCTTTTGCTGTGTTCTTTCTGGCTTGCCGGGTAAGGGTTCCTCGTCCCGTTGCCACGCGTCCCATTTCTTTCGCATTTGCGGGTTCTTGTTTTATTGGGTATTTTGCCTCTCTTTTGTTGTTTCTTACTACTACTGGCATTGAAAATTTACTGATCATTGATAAGACCGAGAGACTTGCGCAAATGACAAGTTGGCATGTTGCCATGTCGATTTATGCGACACTGTTGGCCGTAATTTGCGGTCAGCAAAAAGTGAGTGGTTGGCGAAGGATTCTTTGGCTTGCACCAGCCTCCTTTATTATGGTTCAGATGTTTCTCCAAACGCGTGTAACCATTATACTTGGGGCTATTTCTTGGGGGCTGGCTAGATTCTCTCGCCATAACGGCAAGATGAGTCGTATGACCAAGTTGAAAATAGGCGTAATGGTATTTGTGGCAGCAATGGTATTCTTTCCATTCAAGGGAATATGGTATTCAATAGCTTTTGGGGAATTTTCTTTCCAAAGGATGCCCGAGTATTACATAGAGGCGATTAAGGATTTTGAACCATGGGACATTCTTTCAAATTTCAACGAGGTTGTACGGGCTAGGCTCGTTGTTCCTGATGGTTATTTTAAGAATATTCTTCTTTGTCAAATCCCTTTTGGGAGATCTCTATTTGAAATCCCTCAAGTTACATTTAACGAGCAGATTCAGACCCGATTGTTTCCAAATGTAAAGTGGGGAATGGGCTCGACCGCCTTTGGTGAACTCTATTCCCAAGGGGGACTTATGGCGGAATTGATTTTTCTGCTTGGGGTCTTTCTCTTGCTTATTATTCCCGGGCCGCGTGAACCGCATTTTCGACTCCTTCATACGTCACTATCTCCCTATTTCTTTTGGTATTTTCATAGGAATGATTGGCATTACGCCTTCGCAATGGCAAAATTCTTTCTCATTATTTGGGGATTTACATTTTTGTTGACATTTTTGATGAAAAAGGCTTTTGCAACACTTGAGGATGTAATCAGTGTAATTTCCATTGCTCCCCGGGCCAACAATCTGTGAACCTATCCCAATAATATGAAGCGCACCCCCTTGTACTTTCGCTCGGCCTGCGGTACTATTCTCTCGAATAGGAGGATAGACCATGCTGGGCAAATTCGAAGGATTTTCAGATCCACAGTGGACCCTTGAAGGGTTAGGGTTTTTCAAATAGCGGAACTGAAATGGTTGCGCAGGGAGGCGATGTGTCCCACCAAAACTGCCCGAAGATGGAATGTGACAATCCGGTCTCAACGGCCCTAGGCAAAGGTGACTTGGGTGGCTTGGGAAGAAGGTTCGTCAACGGGTTTTCTTGGACGATGTTTGCCGTGGTGTTTTCATCGGGCTTTGGTTTTCTCCTCAATATCATCTTGGCCAATTATCTTGGAAAAGCTGTCTATGGGCGATTAGGACTTGTTTTGAATACTGTTGCCACTCTTGGTGGCATGGCTCAACTCGCCGCTGAAACAACTACGACCAAGCATGTTGCCGAGAGTCGAATTGCCAATGTGGGAGCTGCAGGTCGAATTTTGGGTATCACCTCACTATTTACGTTTGTAAATGGTTTTTTGGTGACCGTCGGAATTGCATGTCTTTCGGCTTATGTTGCAAAGAATCTATTCGTTGATGGGACTTTGCAGAATTTGATTCTTCTCGCATCGCCTATTGTGTTGCTTACGGCAATGGATTCATATCAGAACGGTGCCTTAGCAGGCTTGGAATGTTATAGCGCTCTGGGTAAAGCGCGGCTTTTCCATTCAGTATTTCATTTGGTGGTTTGTTCAATCAGTTGCATTTGGGCAGGGCTTCCTGGAGCCCTTATCGGGTATGTTCTGAGTTATTCCGTTCGTTGGGTGGTGCTACAATGGTTAGTTGTTCGGGAGGCCAACAGATTCGGTATTTATCATGATTTCTCTGGTGCTTTTCGGGAGGTTGGAGTCGTAGGCGGTTTCGCGATTCCTGCTGCAATGTGCGGATTTGTAGCGATGCCAGCGCTGTGGATGACGAATCTTTTCCTTACGCGTCATCCAGATAGGTATGCTGAAATTGGGCTCTTTGCAGCTGCGAATGCCTTACGAACATTAGCAATGTATGTACCCATAGTCATGAATAGTGTTTCAAGGTCCTTGCTTAACAGCGAACGTGGTTCATCCAACATAGATCGTTATCGCCACTTGTTTTGGGCCAATCTTGGTCTTTCTGTGATGGTTGCACTGGCGACGGTGATAGGCGTGTTTTTTGGGGGGGCTTCAATTCTCAGAATTTTTGGCCGTGACTTTGTTATGGGGAGCTCTGCTTTGCAGATTCTTTTGATCTCGGTAATTCCTGAAACCATTGATACTGCGGCTGCACAAGTCATTCAAAGTCATGGCAAAATGTGGGCAGCCTTGTTTGTGATTGTTATTCCCCGGTATGTAACTCTTGTCCTGGTGTCAAGCTATCTCGCACCTCGCCTTGGTGCCGTAGGACTCGCATGGGCGTACACAGCCTCGTGGACGTTGTCCATGCTATGCACCTGTTCCTTGGCGTATTACTTGGGACTGTTACCTAGTCGGACCTCATTCGTTAAGGACTAAAGAACAGTTAGCGTCCAATCAATCACATCTTTCCATAGCCCATCCCATCCCATCCCTCATCCTGATCGAATCTTCAAGCGTATAGAGAGCTGGTCGGGCAAAACTGGACACCCACTCCCCGAAGCGTTGCCCAACATCGAAACCCCTCAAAACATGCAACTTTCAGGTGGATCAGTTTTTATCCGGTGGTCCCACGTATTGGGTGAGGCATGTCGCAGCTTGTCAAAGGAGTGGTCTTACCCGGTCGGCGTATGCCCGCGAATATGGGTTTCATCCCGAGACGTTTTCCAGGTGGGTTCGGTTTCCTTTCTTTGTCTAATTGTAAAAAGCACATCCTCCAAAATTGCCTCTTCTGGCCAGACTTGACCTTGGTGCCAAATGCCTTGGCGGTCCCAGTGTCCTGGGCACTGGTGGACCGCCGAAGCGACATAGCAATAACTAATTTCAACAATCAACGGCTTTTTCTGTAGATCGAATAGGAAGTCAAAAGCCAGGCTCTGGGTGCCAATCCTATCTGCCACTTTGAATGCAATTTCCACACAACGCTTGTCAATTTGGTCAGGATCGAAAGATAAGGTTCCGCTACCCGAAGCGCGAAAGTCGTTGGGTCGATTCATTCGTTGGAAACCAAAAGCTCGATTGCCAATAATAGTAATCCGAGTGTCAAAAGTGTTGCCGGGAATGAATTCTTGAAAATAGAGATAACCTCGTTGCCTTGGCATTCGATAGCGAAGGGCAATGACGTTCAGCAGGGTTTGTGGTGCCCGGAAGAGCTTCTCCAAGAATTCATAAGCGGTTTGCGTTTTATGTACCCTGGTGTGTATGTCAGTCAAATAGCCTGCTACAATTGGGAATCCGCGACCAAAGGCTTGTCGGCAAAGCGCAGTGGCTTCCTCGCGTGAACGCACCAACCGAACATTAATGGAACCAGCTCCACTGCTCAATTTAAACACCTTCGGCCAAGCGGCTTTTTCGATCCATTTCATTGCCGTATGCCGTTTATAAAAAACCCAAGTGGGAATGAATGGCGCGTCGATGGTCTCTAGAAGATACTTCTGAGCGACTTTGTCGTCAAAATGGGCACATGTGGCAATATTGGGGAAGACGACCATCCCTTTCTGCTCGAAAGAAGAGATAATCTGCCGTGCAACTAATTGGCTCGCTGGGTCATTATGGGACCAATGCCAAAGTAATCCGTCCAACCCTGTGCATTGCGAAACAACATCGGTTGCCAAACAATTGATGCGTCGAAAGGGAACTCCCCTGCTCTCGCAGTATGTAATCCACCGGCCAGAAAAACTGCCAGGGGTATCGTGAATTCCTATCATACGTATTCTTCAACTCCTGCTCGATCTTCCTTATCGTTCACAATAACCCTTCCAACCGCTTGGGGGTACAAACGCGCGCCCATTCCAGAGGGGCCAAGGTTGGGCAAAAAGAGTGCCTTTGAACTGCACAGTAATATCTTCTGGTCGAAAATTGCAGAGCGGATACTTGAAATGCCCGAAGCCCTCGCGAATCAGCGGAATTTTTTGCCAGTCGAAACCCATAAGATGGGCATGCACAAAATCTGCGGCGACAGGATTGGTGGCCAAGGTTAACATTCCCAGATGATACGGAGTTGGAGAAAGGGGCCCCTCACCTTCACCGCAAACAATTGCATCGGTTAGGGTTATAACTCTGCGTTGCGGGACGTCAGACATGGTTCCATCTTGACGCCCATACAGAAGGATTCGATTGAGATCGAGAACGGTGCGCCAGATGGTGTCGTTCCCATGCCAGCTACCCTCTATATTGTTGTCCGCACCAGTACATCGGGCCAGTCTGGCGATTACCCATGCGGCCTTTTGCAATAGAGAAGCTATCATTCCTTCCCGACTATTGGATGCGTCGAGGAAGTGTTCTGCAAGTAACTTCAATGGGTTATTCCCAGCATAACAATCGCCCCTCGTTCGGCGACCTCCCAACCGGTGATGTGGGAGAAAGTCCTTGTGGCCATTAATACCGACGAGGTTTTTTAGAGCCCCAGTAATGCATGCTTTCTTATGTGTTTTTAGTTTGGGCAGATTGATTACTACATCTGCCTTCATGACTTCGCGCGCTATGAGATACTGGTGCCTGCCTGGTGCATGTGTTTGACGCATGAGGGTTGGGTTGTACATCGTAACTCGGAATCGGGCTGCATCCCGTGAAATAGGCTCCAATAGACTATTTTTCCCGAGATCGAATAGTATAAAATCCTCCAGCGGTCGTCGCCCAGGTTTCCCGTCTCTGCCATCAGACTGATTGGTGCGAACCGTGCGGCGAAAATCATGCCACTCGATAGGCGCATTTGCCAATGCATAACGCTGCTTCAAGGCGATGTAATTTCCAGACTCCATGAGTATAGACAAATCGCAACTTTGAATAGGAGCATCTCCCACGATAACCCTACCTGGATTAGTCAACAAAACCTGACCCAACACGGCATCCAAAACCGAGGCATGCGTGACCATGCAGTCCATACCATGTCCTGATTGGTTATCATGGGTCACCCAGTTGGGCTTCAACACAACGGTGGCGCCAGGATGAATCAATCCGCGAAAGAAATTACTGCTCTTCGTATGCCTATGTTCAAGGTCCCAGGCCGTTTCCTCTAGGAGATGCGATAGTAGCAAATGTGCAGAATTGTGGGAATAGGGTGATAGGGCGTTAAATTCTTCTTTGCTTCTCGGGCCAGGAAATGAGTGCTCAGAAAGAGGTATTTCTCTGTCCAGTTGGGCCAGAGAAACGCAGGCATCCTGAAGCGATTGCATGGTCATGACACCCGACTCCGGACTCAAAAAGATAAGCAGTCTTGGATAACTTTACTGTGAGCCATTGGAAATGTCAATGATCGGGCTAATGGAGCCACCCATGATCGGCATAATGGAGCCACTTTCGTGCATTGAATTCGGAAGGTAAACCATCCCGTGGAAAACGACGTTTTTACCCTGCGTTGAACGCGCGACCTTGTAGCTGATAGTATAATATGCCGTGTAGAAAGCCTCCTTTTCGATGGGCTGCCGTCCAGGTATGTCCGGAGAGGATTTTTTGAGAAGGAAGGGGTTCGGATGGGGTCGAGGGGAAGGCGGGGAAACCAAGAGTTGGTTTCCCACGAGGCCTTCCCCCGATAACAGCCGATTGTCCCTTCGCTTAGGCATCAGTCCGCTTCTTTCGCCCCTGCTTTCTTCGAGACCTTGCGCTCCTGCTGAGGTCTGGCCGTTCTGTAGCTTTCCCCTTCGAGCGTAAGGATATAGGCGCCGTGCTTGATCCGGTCGATTGTCGCAGCGCCGAGAAGCTTGTTGGGAAGAGCCTGTGTCCATTCCGGCAGATCGAGATTGCTGGTAATGAGCGTGGCCTTCCGTTCATATCGCTCCGCGATCAACTCGTGAAGGTCTTCGTCTTGCGGAGTTCTCAGCGGCTTGATTCCGAAATCGTCGATGATCAGAAGATCGAGTTTTGCCAGCATGGCTAATTTCCGATCGAACGTGTTGGTCAGACGAGCTTCCTGAAGCATTCCGAACAACCGCGTCTGATTCGTGAACAGGACGTCATAGCCTTTCCGCGCAGCCAGATTAGCAAGAGCCTGGGCAATATGGCTTTTCCCGGTCCCGCAGGGGCCGACGATCACGACTGGCGCCCGCTCATCTATGAATCGGCAGGTGGCCAGATCCTGAATCATGGCGCGATTTACCATGGGATTGAAGGCGAAGTCATACGTCTCCAGCGTCTTGTCAGGTCGGAAGTTCCCGCGCCGGATTCGCGTGGCTAGCTTTTTCTGCTCGCGTCGGGCCACTTCGTCCTGAAGCAGCATTGCCAGGAAGTCGATGTGTGAGATCTGGTCCGCGACCGCCTGCTTCGTGCGCGTTTCCAGTGAATCCAGCACGCCGGAAAGCCTGAGTTGCCGGAGGGTCGGTGCAAGTTGAGGCATGGGATTCACTGCGCACCTCCCTGGCTGACGAGACATTCCGGTCGAATGAATCGACCGAGGCCACGATAGGCGGCTTCGAGGCTGGGTTCTGTTGTCGATAACTGTTCATTTTGTAGCAGACGCTGAAGAATGCCCTTGATCGTCGATGTCTTGATGGTTTCACACGACAGAGCCTGTTCACAGGCCTGTTCGACACGATCCTCCCCATACAAGCCGCGAAACCGGATGACGCGCTGTGCTGCCCGAAGACAGTCCAGTCGGGGATGCGACAGAAGCCGTTCGACGACTTCCCGACAGCAGACTCCGATGCGAGTTGCCTGTTCGAGACACCAGGAGGGTGTTTGCTCAGAATAAGCTCTGCAGGCTGGAGACAGGTGATCAGTCACCGTCTGGTGCTGTCCCCGGCCAGTGCAGCGCGGATGCACGGCGACCAGTGTCAGGGTTCACGCTATATTCCACCCTTGGGGTCACGAAAAATCCACCCCTTCAAAACGCTTGGAGGAGTGTATGAATATTCTTGATTTCCTTGGCCCTCGCGTGCCCTTATTACCCCCACCACAGCCAGTGGTGGAGGACGTCATGATCAGCGGCGACATCTTCAAAACCATCCATCACCTCAAAAAGAACGGTTTCGGCATCAAGAGCATTGCCCGCCGTCTCGACCTCGATCCCGGAACGGTCAGGAAGTATCTGAACCAGACCGAGATTCAGCCCTATTCACGCGACTGCCCGGCGACGAGCAGTCTCACGGGTCTCGAAGAATGGCTTCGTGCAAGGGCTCCAGAGGTCGGCTTCAACGGCAAGATCCTCTTCCGCGAGGCTCGGGGAAAAGGCTTCGCCGGGAGCTATTCCATCATCAAGCGGTTTCTGCGACCGATTCGCGAGAAAGAGCGCGTAGCCACAGAAGCCACGGTGCGGTTCGAGACGCCCCCGGGGCTCCAGGGCCAGGTCGACTGGGGCTCGTCCAAGGTCTGGATCGGCGAAAGTCGGCGTCGGGTGCACTTCTTCGTGCTTGTTTTGGGTTTTTCCCGGCGGTTGTTTGTTCGGGCATATCTGAACGAGAAGCGCCACAACGTCATCGACGGCCATCAGCGTGCGTTCGCGTGGTTCGGGGGGTATCCGAAAGAGGTTCTGTATGACAACGCCCGCACGATGGTCATGGCGGAGAGGCCGCCGGCGGAGCGATTGAACAAGGTGTTCGCGGACTTTGCCCGTCATCATGGTTTCGAGGCTCGTTTCTGCCGGCCCTATCGGCCTCGCACGAAGGGGAAAGTCGAGTCCGGCGTGAAATACGTGAAGCGGAACTTTCTCGCCGGGCGGCGCTTCCGCGATCTCGATGATCTCAACGCTTCTCTGGAGCAATGGATGCGGGAGGAAGCGGACGTGCGGATTCATGGTACGACGCATGTGACGCCCATGTCCCGATGGGCAGAAGAGAGCTCGGCCCTCATACCGCTTTCCGCCGTGCGGCCTTGGCAGCCTGATCTCGAGCACATCCGGAGGGTGGCGAACGACAGCCGGATTACTGTCGGGACGAACCGATACCCGGTTGTACCGAGCGCCATTGGCAAGACGGTCGCCGTGCATGTCGAAGCTGGAAAGATCGAGGTCCGAAACGAGTCCGGGGAAGTCGTCGGCAGCCACGAGCAACTTCACGGGCGCTATCAGGAAGCCCCAATGCCGAAGGAGTTCCACGCCCTTCTCGCCGAAGTGGCGAAAAAAGCGGAACGCGCCGATCTGCCCATGCACGATCCGCGGTGGCCGGAGGACGACGTCCAGGTGCGGAATCTGTCCATCTACGACGAAGTGGCCGGCATCAAGGAGGTGGCGTGATGAGCGGTCTGGAACACCTCGAGGACGGCCTTCGCAATCTCAAGCTTCACCGTCTTGCGGATCATCTCGAGACCTTTCTCGAGGATGCCGGCAAGCAGACCTGGACCCACGCGGAGTTTCTGGAAAAGGCCATTCAGGAAGAGCTGGCCTCGAAACGGGACAAGCGCACGGAGATGGGCACGCGTATGGCCCGATTTCCGTTCGTCAAAACCCTGGATGCGTTCGACTTCACGTATCAGCCCTCGATTGATCAGCGGCGTCTGAAGGATCTGGCCGCCTGCCGCTGGATCGAAAACGGCGAGAATGTCATCTTCCTCGGCCCGCCCGGCGTCGGAAAGACGCACATGGCCGTCGCGCTGGGCGTCGAAGCGATTCGACTCGGCTATCGCACGATGTTCATTACGGCCCAGGCGCTGATCGGCAATCTGACGAAGGCACATTCGGAAAACCGCCTCGAGGAAAAGCTCAAGGGATACACGCAGCCTCGGCTTCTGATCATCGATGAGATCGGGTATATCCCGATCGATCGGCTCGGCGCCAACCTCTTTTTCCAGCTCGTATCGCGAAGATACGAGAAGGGAGCGATGATTCT
>DAOOQQ010000036.1:22222-43837 GCA_035388825.1 Candidatus Ozemibacteraceae bacterium | reverse complement strand
CTTCACAAGAAGGCAGATAAGGCACCCAAGCGGCGATTCCGCCCTGGCCGCGACTGTTGCCCTGACCGGGATTGTTGCCCTGGCCGGGATGATTGCCGCAATGGCCCTTGACGTAGCGCCAGTGGCCCTTCACATGCTTGCCGTTCTTGTTATAGTGGCCGCACACCCAGACGCGGTTCTTGCGGCCGGTAACGGCCTTCTTCACGTTCACATGGGTGTCCATGATCTTGTTCTTGATCTTGTCGCCGACCTTCACGAAGGCACGGCCGATCTTCTGGAAGAAACCGACCTTTTTCTTCTTGTGGCAGTGGCCCGGCTTGCCGGCCGACACTTCGGCGGCCGTGAACAGACCGAACATCAGCACCAGGGCCAGAATCTTGTTCAGGAATCCCGATTTCATTTCCGTCCTCCTCGAATCTCTTGAAAGCTTCTCATCATCCTTCGGGTCACCATGATGCAAGCAACATCCGTACCACATCAAAAAAACGTGTGGCGAAAGGAAAAGAGCGAGAAAGCAGGGAAATTCTGTCAGAAATCCGGCAATGCCTCAGAAAAATTCGGCATCCCTTGCTGACCAGCAGAAAATGGGAAAAAGAGAGATCCGGTGCGACGTCAGGCCGAAGCCTGGATCTCGGCGTCCTGCAGGGTGCGGCAGGATTCGGCGTATAACAGGATCCCGACCATCTCGAACACCTTGACGTTCAGGTCGGTCAGTCCAGAGACGATCAGGCGACCACCCTTCTCGTCGACGATCTTCTCGGCAATCTCGAGCACCGAAGCGACACAGGGGCTGGTGATGGCGACAGCGTTTCCGAAATCCACGACGAACCGGGTGCGCCCCGTCCCCAGCTGCTCGACAACCTGGCCGACGAGCTGCCGGCCGGCATCTTCATTGAGGGGGCCACGCAGGGAAATGATCGTCACTTCCCCGCGCTGTTCGGTCTGGATGGAAAATGCTTCGATGTTCATCGCGATCCTCTTTCCCGCGAAGTGTATCAGATTCCCTTCATTCCGTCACCCGGAATTTTCACCAGAGAGGAACCGCCCGCACGGTTCGACGAGTATCCGGCGTTCCGGGCACCTGCGCCGCCGGGGAATGGATGCGAAATCCGCCCCGGCGGCCAGGCTCGCCATCGGACCATCCAAGGCCGTCACTTGAATTTGAACAGCTTTTTGAGATCCTTTTCGAGCGTTTTGAGTTCCTGTTTGATCTGCTTCTGCGGAGACACCGGCGCGGACGCCGGTGCCGGCGGCGGGGTCGGGGCCGGAACCGGGGCCGCTGCCGTCGCCACCGACGGGCTGACGGGTGCCGGCGCAGGAGCAGGAGTCGGTGCGGGGGACGGCTCAGGCTGTTTCTTCCCGCCGAGAATCTTGCCGAGATCGCCTCCGAGCAGATCTCCGATCGACGGCTTCTTCTGAGGAGCCGGAGCGGCTGTTCCCGACGCGGTTTCCTGGGTCTGCGGCTTCTTCCCCCCGGTCAAAACGTCCATCAGGGCATCCTTCGCCTTGTTTTCGGCGGCTTTCTTCAGCAGCTTGTCGAGCCGCAGATCGATGCCGGGCGAGAGCAGACTGCCGCGCACGCCAACGGGAATCTCGAGCGTCGGCTGGTTCCCGACCAGGTCTCGAAGCACCTTGCTGGACTGGCATATCTCGCGCGGCAACACCAGGTTCGCCGTGCCGTCGAGCGTGGTGTCGAGGCCGACCGAGCCTTTGTATCCGAGCTGGCCGTAGGGGCTCTTGAACAGCAGATCGTCCGAGTTCATGCGGCCGTTCTTGAACTCGAAATGTCCCTGCAGGCTCTTGATCACGCCGCTCGTGAGCTGGGGCGTGCTGAGGGCGTTGAAGATCTGCGCCGCGACCGGCGGGGCCTTGTAGCTGCCGCTCGCCATGTTCATCGCCGAGTCTCCGTTGAGCGAGTTGAGGCCGACCGTCGTGCCCGTGGCCACGAAGCTCATGTCGAGCCCGCCCTGCAGCACGTTCTTCATCGTCGTGTTCAGGCCTAGGAACTCCTGGGTCTGGAGCGATTTCACGCGGGTGTCGAAGCCGAACCGGATCGGCGTCTCCTTCACGAACACCTTGCCCGAAGCGGTCATCTCGCCGCTGAACAGCGTGGCCTTCGCACCGCTCACCGTCAGCACGCCGTCGGTGAACCGGAAGGGCGCGGACAGGTTCGTGAACGGGAATTTGAACATCGAACCGCCCTTCGAGACCGGGGCGTCGAACGTCCCCGAGGGGAGTTTCGCCGTGCCGTCGACGACGACCTTCGCGATCGGCCCCGTGACCTTGCCCGAGGCCGTTCCCGAGCCTTCGGCGCGATACCCGGTGCCGGCGAGGAAGTAGGCCCCGATATCGGTCAGGTCGAGCGGCTGCACGTCATACTGGAACGCGAGTTTGAACCCGGCCCAGTCGTCGATGCTGCCGGCAAGTCGCACCGTCGAGCTTCCCCAGCTCATCTGCAGGCCTTCCGTCTTCAGCCCCTTGCGATCGAACTTCACGGGGCCGACGATGCCGGTCAGGGGGCGCAGGATCGCCGGATGGACGAGACCGCCCCCCGCGATCACGGCGTTGCCGGACACATCCGGTTCATCGGCCGGGCCCTTCACGGCCACATCGAGATCGGCGCGCCCGGTGAAGACCAGATCGGCGGGAAACGCCGGCACATTGCGCGCGATCAGGCTCCGGATCTCTCCGAGATCGACGCCCTGCACCACCCCCGAGGCATCCACCCGGGGTTTGGCCAGATAATCACTCAGCGAGCCCGAGATCGCGATGGTTCCGCCGATGAGGCCGGCTTTCAGGTCCTTGATCGAAATGCGCGCCGGGTCGATCTCGGCTACGCCCGTCATGTCGGTCGCCTTGACGCCCCGCGAGGGAATCTCGAGATCGACGTTCTTCAGTTCGAGCCGCCCCGCAGGCCGGGGCTTCTTCAGCGTACCGCCGATACTGGCATCGAAGGCCACACGGCCTGCCAGACGGGCTTGTTTCTTGAACAGTTCGTTCTCGATCGGCAGCGCCTCCTTGACCGTGGCCAGATCCGCCGTCGCCGAAGCCCGGAGGTCGAAAGCCGGATCGGCCCCGTTCTTCACCGAGCCGGAAAGATGCACCGACATGCCGAGCGCGTCGGCCCGACACTCGTGGATCTGGATCGTGCCGCCCGTCGCGTTCACATTCGTCAGGCCGAGCCGCACCCGATCGAGCTTCACGGGAGCCATCCCCGGCGCCGGAATCGCCCGGATCTTCTCGCCCTGCAGGTCACCCGACAGCACGACATCCGTGCCGTCGATGCCGACCGTTCCCGAAAACGCGGCGGTGCCCTCAGGCTTTGCGTCGAGAACCGTCTTCGGCAGGAACTTCCGGAAATCCGACAGCACGGAAGATATATCCATGCGTATAGAAATACTCCCCGAGCCGGCGGCTTTTTTCCCGAGCGTGACCTTCCCGGCGTCGGAGGTGAGGCCGATGCCCCGGATCTCGGCCGACAGCTTCTCCCACTCGACCCGGCCGTCGTCATACCGCACCGCGCCCTGGGCCAGTTTCAGCGGGGCGGGCAGGCTGGCGTGCCGCACCACGAGGCCCTGGGGTTTGGCCCAGGCCGTCACATCCCGGGCCGTTCCATCGACGAGGGAAAGCCGGACCTCGCCCCCCAGCCTCCCGTCGTCGATCTTCACGTCGGGCATCGGGGGCAGATACTTGCCGGCCAGTTCCATCAGGCGCTTCACCGGCAGCGGCTCGAGCGCGATCGCGGCCGAACCGTTCAGCGGCGACAGGGAAGAGGCCTCGAAACTCCCCTTCAGCGCAATGTCGGGGGCGCAGGCGAGCGCGATGTTCCGCACCGAAAGAGCCCCGGAGCGGGCAAACGCCACATCCGCCGAGAGATTCGCCGCGCCCAGGCCGGCCGGCAGCTCGACTGACGGCGGCAAAAGCCCCCGCAGCTTCGCGATCTCGACGTTGTCGAGCTTCACATGCACCTCGAGCTTCTCGGGCGGCTCCAGTTCGCCCTTGACGGCGATCGTGCCCAGCTCCTCCACGGTGACCACGGTGTCGATCGGCAGCGAGGTGCCCAGGAGCGATTTTTTCATCGCCAGGCGCGGCATGGCCGCCGCGTAGACCTTCCCGCTCGCCCGGTCATCGAGCGAGAATCGCACCTGGTCGATCTCGATCTGACGCAGGGGCAGATCCTTCACGTCGAACGCGACAACCGCATCCTGGCCGGAAGGGGCGGGCGTCGTCGAGGGCCGGCCGGGCAGCACGAGCCTGCCGTCCGCTTCGCGGGTCAGCCGCCCGGTGATGGACGAGACGTAGACGCTTTCGAGCATCACCCTGCCCGACAACAGCTCGAACATGTCCGGCGTGGCGGCAGCCATCCCGATCTCGACGAGCGGCATCGCACCCGAGGCGGGATCGCCGATCCGCAGCCCCGAGACCGTGATCGCCGGCCACTTCAGGCCGACTTCCGCGACCGAGACCGGCATTCCGAGAGCCTGACCGGCCTTTTCCTCGAGCTGGCGTTTGAGGGCTACAGGATCGAGATAATTCACGTAGGCGTAATACACCACGCCCACCGCTGCCAACGCCAACAGCGCCATGGCGCCCAGGCCGATGCCGATCAGCCGCGCCCGGGTCGAGCGGGGCTTTTCTTCCGCTTCGTGAGAGGGTTGCTCGGGGGAAACAGCGGGTTGCACAGGATCCATCGTATGCCTCCGTTACACCTGCAAGGGTTCAGAGAACGTATCGCTCGGATGGAATGATACGCCGAATCCGGTTCTCGGGGAAAGGGTGCATCATTTCCAGCGCTCTGGAAGAGCTTCTTCGATATTCCGCGTTCTTCCCTGCCTATCCAAGCACGCGGCCCAGCCTTCGGGATTCCCCCCGGAACGCCGAAGATAGGATCTGAATGCACCCATCGAATCACCCCGCATCCGGCAATCCCCCCACCGCGTTCCGCCAGCACCGGCTTCTCGCGGTGGTGTTCGCCGCGCTCGTGATGCTCGTTTCGGCCGGGTGCAACGCGGGGCTTCAGTTCAACCCGCTGCCGGCCGGGGAGTATTACACGCTTGCCGGTTCGATCAGCCTCACCGACCCCGTCGAAGGCGATCTCGTCACGGCTTCCCCGACAATCCGCCCGTCGCTGATGACGATGAGCGACTTTTCGAAATTCCAGCTCGTTTCCGGCGATCGCACCTCCTGGGCCGCCCGGGACGGCACGTTCACCCTGACCAAGGTGCCGTTCTCCGCCGAGACCGTGCTCGAAGCCCGGGCCGGCAAGATCGCCCTGCGCCGGCGGCTGTTTCCCCGCGATCTGCGCGAAACCGACGTGTCGAAGCTGCGCCTCACGGTCGAATCGACCGCCGTCGCCCTGATCTGGGAACGCGCGCACAAGATGGGCAAAGAGCTGACCGAATGGGACATCGCGGCCCGCGAGTATCAGCCCGCGGTCGCGAGCGTGACCCGCGCGATCCGGTTCGCGCTGCAGATGGCGCCGGCCAACGTGTCGGGCACGATTCTCGGCCTGGAGATGGTCGAAACGCCGGTACTCGACGCCGCGTCGATGATCGAGCCGAGGGAATCGACGCTGCGCGAAGCCCTGCGGGTGCTCGAAAACGCCGTATTGCGGGAAAACCACGATCTGATCGCCAACTATGTCTCCACATCGTTCGAAAACGACTGGGATTCGTCCGCCTCCTGGATGGATCTGCTCGACCGGACCGGCACGTATTTCGACGGGTATGACATCCCGGTCGCGTCCTGGACGATGCTCGACATGGAGCTTCTGCCCGGCTCGAAGGCCCGCATCCGGCTTGCGATGGAAGCCCGGTGGAGTCACTTTTTCTCGGGCACCGACGGCACGACCGGGGTGTTCGTGTCCGACATTCTCTGGCAGAAAGAAGGGACGTTCTGGAAAATCCTCCGCAACTTCCCCTACAAACCGACCGACCCGCGCCAGGCCGGCGCCGACGCCCGCTGGGGTCAGATCGCCGCCGCCCACGCCGAGCTCCAGGCGGCGCTCGGGAGCGAGAACATGGCGGTTCTCGAGTCGCTCGTCTCGCCGAATTTCGGCAACGACTGGGATCTCAACAGCACCTGGACCGACCTGATGGAAACGGCGAAAGCCCGCTTCGATGCCTGCGACGTGAAGATTGCGACCTACAGCATCGGCATGATCGAGTTCAACGGCCCCGACCTCGCCCGGGTCCACTGCTCCGCCGAGGTCCGGGTCATCCGGCTGCTGCCCGGCATCGACGTCGACTCGGGGCCGATCGACGCCGTCGTCGAATGGCGGCGCGAAAGCGGCGTGTGGAAACTCGCGCGCAATCTCCCCTACCGGTTCTCCCACCCGACGAACATCCGTTAGCCCTGATTTCAGGCGAGTCTCACCGGCGTCGGGTTGACAGGTCGGATCGATTTCCTTATGCTTGGGAAATTCCCGCTCTTGATTCGATCCGACAACGGAGGTAGGAAGTTGACCGTACGCTCCATCGCAACGGCCATCGTGTTCATGTTCTCGCTCGCCGCCAGTGCCGCGGCCGCCCCGATCCCGATCACCGAGATCGCAGTGAAGCTCCAGAAGCCCCTCGACGCCGGAACCGTCTACCAGAAAACCCCCGCCGTCCAGGTCATGGTCGAGTTCGGCATTGCCTCGTGGTATCACTGCCCGACAAAGCCCGAGCAGATCGACAACCCGAAACTCGGCATCCGTGATGCGATTTACCCGATCGCCCACAAGACGCTGCCGTTCGGCACGCTGGTGAAGGTGATCAACCCGGCCAACGGGAAGAAGATCCTGACCCGGGTCATCGATCGCGGCCCGTTCATTGCCGGCCGGATCATCGACCTCGACCAGCACGGCGCAAAGGCCCTCGGTATCAGCGGCGTCGGCAAGGTCATCACGAAAATCTACAAAGTGGATTACAACCAGCTCGCCCTGGCGCGCTGACTCGCACTCCCTGCCACACCCGGCCGGACAGGGCCCAGCAGGGCTCATGCCCGTGCCGCCGCAGGAAAGGACACCGCATGAAGACACGTCTTCCCATCCATGGCCTTCTTCTGACGGGTGTGCTCGGCCTCGCCCTCGTCGCGCCCGCCTCGGCCCTCTCGAAGAGCGGCTCCAGCCTCCTGGAGTCGCTCCGCTCGAAAGTCGACACGAACACCCCCCAGCCGCCCACCCCGGAAACGCCCGCGAAGCCGGTCGTGACCTTCCAGACACCGTCCGCGCCCGAAACCGGCTTCGAGCCCGGCGTGATCGTGCCCGAGCCCGCCGCCGATGAATCGCCGGCCCCCGAGCCAAACCCCCGCCCGAAAAAGACCGAACCGGCACCCAAGGCCGATACCGCTTCGACCCAGGCCGCCGGCGCCGGCAGCCTGCTGGGAAAACCGCCCGCCGTCCGGGAAGAAACAACCGATACCGCCGCTGCGCCGAACATGCAGGACGTCCTCGAAAAACTCGAAACCCTCCGAAAGCGGCTCGAGCAGGGCTCCCCCAAAAACCGGTCAAAGAAAACCCCGGCCGATGCCGGCAAATCCGACAGCACCTCGACCCTGAAAGCCCCGCCCAAAGCGCCGAAAGCTCCCAAAGCCCCTGAACCGCCCGCTCCGGCCGTGCTCGAAGCCCCTGCCGCCGCCCCCACCGCCGCCGAACCGGCCGTCCAGGAGCCGCGGCAACCCGCTGCCGGTACCGCCCGCCAGTTCGGCGAGCTGACCGATGCCGAGCTGATCCAGTATGCCCACGAGCATGTCTGGAGCTCCGAAAAATCCCGGAAGCACAATCCCCCCGTCACCCCTTCGGCCAAGTCCAAGAAAAAGTCCAAGGATGGCAAATCAGACAAAGCCGCCCCTTCCAAGGCCGGCTCGAAGAAGCCCGCCGCCGGCCCGGCCAAAGCCGCGACCGGCACCAAAAACCCGGCCGCCGCTTCCGCAAAAGCCCCGTCCGTCGTCGTTCAGAAAGCGGTCAGATAACCGGCGCGTCGATCCGGAACAAGAAACCGGGGGCGGGTTCCTGATGGGAACCCGCCCCCGATCATTTCGGGAGAACCGTCAGATCATTTCTTCAGAGCGGAAAGCCGCCGGATGATCTCGGGATTGTTCGGATCGAGCCGGAGGGCTTCGGTCAGGATCGCTTCGAGCTCTTTCGTCTTCTTGGGATCCCTGGAGAGCTCGTTCGCGATCTCGAGCCGGATCTCCACATGGGCCGGATCGAAGGTGACCGGCACGTTCTCTTCGCGCAGCAGTGCGGCGGCCTTGGTCTCGTCCATCTCTTTCACGAGCCGGGGAGCCTGGGCGCGGATGTAGTCAATCTGGCGGACGGCCGTTTTCTCTTCAGGATCGAGCCGGCGGGAGAGCAGGTAGCAGGCCAGGCCGGAACGCAGGTTGCGGCGGTCGACGAAGAGATACCCGACCCCGCGAAGCGCGGCGGCGAAGTCGACGGGATTGTCGGCCAGTTCGAGCGCCTTGAGATACGTGACGAAAATCTGCGCCGCCTCGACGGGAGTCTTCTGGTGATGCAGCATGAACCCGCGTTCGACGTGGAACGCGGCCCGGACCGGATCCCAGAAGATGGCCTTCTGGAGCAGATCGAGCGCCTCGTCCGGCTTGCCTTCCTGGAAGCTGATCATGGCCTGGAAGTAGTATCCGTCGGCGATCGGCTGCTGGGTCCAGTTCACCTGGACGTTGCCGCGGCCCTGCTTCTTCAGCTGGTGCTCATACAGTTTCTTGCCCATCAGGCTCGAAAAGCTGCGCGTCTCGGAGGTCGGGGTGTCGACGAGCTTCTCGCTGCCGAACGTCATGTCTTTCGCCACGGTGCGGGCTTCGGCGTAGTTTCCTCCCTTGATCCGCTCCATGACGGTGATCATCATCTGGTTCGAGAGGACGATCGGGTTGACGGGCTGGGAAGCCGAGGCCGGAGTCGCGGCCGGGGCGGCTGGAGCCGGCGTTTTCGCGGGCGGCGCGGCATGGAGGGCGGAGCACGCGGCGCAGGCCGCGGCAACAATCAGAAAACGAAGTTCGTGGCGCATCTGTGCGGGTCCTTTCATCGTTCGGTAGGCCCGAATCATACCCCCCGCCTTCTCACAATGCAAGTGCCCCCACCCGGACCCGGTGGCAGCAGGCCGACTGGTCCGGGTTTCGCCTCGGCAGCGAGATCTCCCGAGAAGAACGAGAACGACGGCAACGAGTCCGGCACGCGAGACTGGAGGGTGAATCGATTCTCTGGAAGGCCCTCCCGACAGTCGCATGAAATGCTTGTAATGTCCTATCGCAGCGGACCAATCGCAAATTTTCCGGCATCCGGAATGACGAAAATTCGCCATCCCGCCGCACGTTTTCCCGGGGCAGAGCCGTCCAAGCCCTCTCCATGGACGGCATGGTAATTGCTTCATTCAAACCATTCGATCAGAATTCTGTCCGGAGTTGAGGAGGATGCGCATGTTCCGACGACTGTCCGCCATCATGGCGATCGCCCTGTTCGTCGCCGCCCCGGTGTCCGCGTTCGATCGCGACGCCATGAAAACCGCTCTCGACGAGCTTTCCCAGGGCATCGCCCAGTCCGCCTACACGATGAACGAGACGGATGCCGCCTCCCGCGAAGCCTACAACACCGTCGCCGCCCAGACCGAGCGCCGGGAACAGGCGCTGCGCAGCATGATCGGCGGAATCGAATCCTCGGATGACCTGCGCACGGCCCTCGAAGCCGCCCGGGACTTTTCCTCGGGGAAGGGCGCCCTCGAAGCCCAGACGAGCGGCGTGGCTCTCGAGATGCTGAAAGAGCGCGCGGCGTTCCTGAACGTGGCTGATTTCAACGCCGATGCCGAGATGCAGCGCGCGGCCACCGAAGTCGCGTCGGCCGAGATCGACCGCGCGGCCGCTTCCGGACAGCTGCTCTCTTCCCGGCAGCGTGGCCTCGTCGTGATCCAGATGCCGATCGTCGAAGCCGTGATCTCGGTCGACGACAACAAGGAAAACCGCCGGCTCGAACACCTGAAGGAGATCTTCAACCGCCACGAGTGCAAGGTGATGGCCTCCAACGTCGACGAGAGCGGTGACAAGCCGATGACCAACTTCTACGTGTCGGGCCGCAAGTATGTCATCGAGGCGCTGATGCGCAACTACAAGGGCGTCACCGTGGCGAACGATCTGAAGGCGATTCTGGTGCTCACGACCGGCGGCTTCTGGGGCAAGAAAAGCATCGAGGTCGTCGTCGAGCCCAAGCGCGACGCGGCCGAGAAGGGCTCGCTGGCCTGGTATCAGGCGGTTCTCGAGAAGGACCCCTACGCCTGGATGGCCGAAAACGACTACGGTGCGCTTGCATTCCTGGGCAAGGTCGAGACGGTCGGGGGCGAGCAGAAGCTGCTCCTGAAGAACGCCAAGATGGACATGTGGGTCGTTCCCGCCGGCGGGACCCGCCGCGATGCGGTCTACGTCAACAGCAGCGAGTACGGCGACCTGTATGTGGCCGCTCACTGAGCGCAGGCAGCGAGAAAGAGAGGAATTCACGATGAAGAACGTCAAGAACCTGGTCCTGAATGTCCTGGCTGCCGGCTGTCTGCTGATCCCCCTCAACGCCTTCGCGGCCGAACCGGCCGATATCGAGGCGCTCGAAAAGACGCTGATCCAGAAAGAAACCGAGCTGCTCGAGCCGGAGCTCAAGCTCGACAAGCTGTTCATCGAGCGCAGCAAGCTCGACGGCTTCGGCGGCATCTTCCAGGGCAGCAAGAAGAAGGCGCTCGAGAAACAGATCGACGAGACGAGCGCGACCATCAAGACGATGTATGGCGAGATGGTCACCCTGCAGAAGCGGGTACAGGAGATGGTATATAACGTCGCCTATTCTTTCGAGAAGAAAGGCGAGTATCGCAAGGCCATCGAGTATTACCTCAAGATCGACCGCCAGGACGACAGCGTCAAGGCGCGCCTCGCCGGGTGTTTCAAGGCCCTGAAGGAGTATCAGCAGGCGATCCAGTGGCTGCTGCGCATGGCGCGCACCGACGCCACCCTCCTCGAGGTGGCCGACTGCTACCGCCTCGACGACCGGATGAAGGATGCGATCTACTGGCTGTTCCAGATCGTCGAGCCCATCGACGGGAACGCGGCCGAGCTCACCGCCCTCACCCAGCTGGAAACCTGGAACTACCCGCAGAAGGCGGTCGACTACCCCGACTTCAACCAGCGCCTTTCGGATGTGTATCTGTCGAAGGCCGTCCTGAATGCGCAGGCCGACTACGCCACCGCCAAAGCCGACTACACCAAGGCCGTCATGCTCCTCGCCGGCAACGGCGACCAGAAGGCGACGAGCCTCGGCATCGTCACCCGCACCCAGGGCCAGTATCAGGCCGCGCTGGACATGCTCTCGCAACAACGGGAAGCGGCGGAACGCAACTACGAGAACAAGCTGCGCGAGGCCCGGAGCGAGTATGACGACGCCCAATACCGGTACCGCCGGGCACAGGACGACGCCGACCGCGAATACAACAACCGCCTCGACCACACCCGCCGCCAGGTGGAGCGCGCCGAAGCCGAACTGCGCACCGCCGAGGCCCAGAACCCCCAGGTGCCCGAACAGGTCGCCCAGGCCCGTCAGCGGGTCGACCAGGCCCGCCGCGAGTATGATCACCTGCGCAACAACCGGATGTGGTTCATCGACGACTACGTCGCCCCCTACAAGCGCGAGATGGAGCGGGCGCAGGACAAATACGAAGACATCATGCGCCGCCGGACCGAGATCATCGAAGAGTATATCGCTCCCTATAAACGCCAGGTCGAGGCGGCCCGCAAGCGGCTCGACACCATCACCAACCTCCACCAGGCCACCTACGGCCTCCAGTAATCTCGCACCGCCTCTCGAACACCCCGGCCCACCGCCGGGGTGTTTCCTTTCGGGGGCAAAATCCGAAACCAGCTTTCCCACAGAGATCCTCCGTTGAAATGTCCCTCGGATTCAAGAACGCATCCGCAGATGGAGGGCAGATGAAAAACCAGAGAGGAACGAACGCCTGGCCCCCCTTGTTTCCAGCATGCTCCGCAATCTCCATGGTTGAAGACGCTCAGGATTTCATCTGCGCCATCTGTGTCATCTGTGGATCGGTTCTTTTCATGAAACCCACATACACAGGCACAGAGACACAGAGGAAACCTCTTTTTAAACTCTGTGCCTCTGTGTCTCGGTGGTGAAACGTTCTTCTCCTTTCGTGTTCTCGTGTCTTTCGTGGTGAACCTCGAATATCTGGCGGGTTGTACATCGCTGCGGATTGTGATACACCTTTGACAAAGCCGTTCAATCATTCATCGCTGAGTGGGGATCACATGCACAGAAACGGAATCGGAAGTTCGGGAGGCGGGTTCCTCAAGGTCTTCGCCCTGTTGATCATCGCGGCATTTTTCTGCGGCCAGGATCCGATTGGAATCGCTTCCTCCGGCACGGGAGCCGGCCATGTCCGGCCTCGCATCGGCATTCTCGTGGTCGACTCGGCGAGCGCCACGGGAACACCGGCCATCCACGCGCCCGACCGACTTCGCCCCTATCGTGAGGCGGTTGCAAGCTGGGGCGCCGTTGTCGTCCCGGTTGCATTGAAAGATCCCGCCTCCGTCTCGGCCGCTGTTCTGACCAGCCTCGACGGCCTGCTGATTCCCGGCGGGGATGACGTCGATCCGATGCTGTATGGCGAACGACCGCATCCCAAGCTCGAAACCGTGCATCGCGCCTTCGACGAGTTCGAACTGGCTGCCCTGAAAAGCGTGACCGATCGCGGCATTCCCGTCCTCGGCATCTGCCGCGGGCACCAGCTCATGAACGTGTTTCGCGGCGGCACCCTGTGGCAGGACATTCCCAGCATGAATGCCTCGGACAGCCGACTGGCACACCGCATCCGGATCGACGGCCGTTCAGCCCCCTGTTCGCACTCGATCGCCATCGAACCCGAAACCCTGGTCGGCGATCTGCTCTCGTCCCCCACCATCGACGTGAACTCGTATCACCACCAGGCCGTCCGGGAACCGGGCCGCGATCTGCGGATAACGGCCCGCGCGGCGGATGATATCGTCGAAGCGATGGAATCGACGACCGGCCCGTTCTTCGTCGGGGTCCAGTTCCATCCCGAAAAGATGCTGCCGGAGCGGGCCGAGTTCGGTCGCCTGTTCGAGGCGTTCGTCGACGCCGCCCGCCGGTATCGCATGATGATGAAGGATATGAAATAATATATATTACTGCGAAGGAGAGCATCGCATGGGAACGGTCATCCTCGGCGTCAACTCGGCCTATCACGAATCTTCGGTCTGCCTGCTGCGCGACGGGGTGATCGTCGGCGCCGTCGAGGAGGAGCGGTTCAACCGGATCAAGCACGCCAAATGCGCCCGGGTCGACAATCCCGACGTGCTGCCCGACAAAGCGCTCGAATGGGCGCTGCGGCATGCCGGAATCACGCCCGACCAGGTCGACCACATCGCCTTTTCCTTCGACCCCGAGGCCCGGCTCGCGGCCAACAGCAACCTCGACACGACGGGGATTCCGGCAGGCGATTACGGAACGCCGGAAGGGGAAGCCACATTCCATCGGCATCTTCACCTGGCGGCGGACGAGCTGAAGCGCCGCTTCCCCCGGGCGCAGTTCCACTTCCTGCCCCATCACATCTGCCATGCCGGCAGCGCGTTCTACCCCTCGAAACACGAGAAGGCCGCCGTCCTGACGATCGACGGGATCGGCGAGTTCACGACCACCTGGCTGGGTATCGGCGAAGGGAACAAACTGACGCCGGTCCTCGAGATCCCCTATCCTAACTCGCTCGGCTTCGTCTGGGAGAAGATGTCGGAGCACCTCGGTTTCGACATCTACGGCGGCCCCGGCAAGCTGATGGGCTACGCCTGTATTTCCGACCCGGTCGGCGAGGATACCGGCGTCGATTATGCCGAGCGGTTCCGCCAGGTCATAAAGCTGACCGACACCGGATTCACCGTCGATAACGCGATCATGAAGTTCCGCACCCCGGACTTCAGCGGCCTCGAGAAGCTGTTCGGTCCCCGTCGTCGCACGATCGTCGACCGGTTCGAGGAGGCGAGCATCGCCGCCGGGCTCCAGACCGTCACCGAAGAGGTGTTCGTCCATCTCGCGAAGCTGCTCCACAAGAAGACCGGCCTCGACACGCTGTGCATGGCCGGCGGCGTGGCGCTCAACTGCGTCGCGAACGCCCGGATCCTCGCCGAAACGCCGATCCGGCATCTGCACGTGCAGCCGGCCGCAAACGATGCCGGCACGGCAATCGGGGCGGCATGCCATCTGTGGTGCCATATTCTTGGAAATACAAAACGGCCGGTGCTCGAGCACACGTATCTCGGCCCCGAGTATTCCGAGCAGGAGATCAAGACGGCGCTCGACGCGGCCGGCCTCGTCGGCGAGAAGTGCGATAACCTGCCGGCCCGCGTGGCACGGATGGTCTACGATGGCGGCGTCGTCGCCTGGTTCCAGGGCCGGCTCGAGTTCGGCCCGCGCGCCTTGGGAAACCGCTCGATCCTGGCCGATCCGAGTCGGTTCGACATCCGCAGCCGGCTGAACGCAAAGGTGAAGGAGCGGGAAAGCTTCCGTCCCTTCGCCCCGAGCGTGCTGGCAGAGGATGTCTGGCGGCATCTGCGGGTGCCGGCGGATCTCGACGCGGCGGAGTACATGCTTCTCGCGCTGCCCGTGAAGGAGCCGCGGGACGGGCAGCGCATTCCGGCCGTTGTCCAGGAAAACGGGATCACGCGTGTCGCCACCTCGCGGGCGCATGTGGTGCGGCCCGAGGTCAATCCGATCTACGCGCGGCTGCTCCAGGAGATGAGAAGCCTTTCGGGGCTCGGGATGATCCTGAACACCTCGTTCAACATCAGCGAGCCGATCGTCTGCTCCCCGGCGGATGCCATCAGTTGTTTCAAGCGTTCGAAGATGGACGCGCTCGCCATCGGCCCCTTCCTGGTCAAACGGTGAGCGAGGGGATCGATCCGCGCAAGCCGGCCTGGGTCGAGCGCGTGCCGACCCGGGTCGCCGGAAAGCCCTCGACGCGGCTGATCTTCATCTTCCGGGCGCCGGGCTGCGCCTACGCCCGCAGGCCGGGCGGGGGCTGCACGAACTGCGGCTTCGGTCCGATGACGTTCGAAGACACTCCCTGGACCCCGGCCGATCTCATGGCCCAGGCGGAAGCGGTGTTCGGTATCCCGGGGGTACTCGACGGCGTCGGGGAAGTCGATCTGTACAACTCCGGCTCATTCTATGCCGACGCCGAGCTCCCGCCGGAAGTCCGTTCCCACGTGCTCGGTCTGCTCGGCGCGGCCGGCGTGCCGCGCATTCTCGTCGAGTCGCGGCCGGAGTTCATCACGCCGGAACGAATCGCGGCGTCACGGGCGCTGCTTCCGAAGAGCTTTCTCGAGGTCGGCATCGGTCTCGAGAGCGCCGACGAGGTCATCCGCGAACGGTTCATCAACAAAGGATTCGGTCTTCCCGAGTTCGAGCGCGCTGCCCGGGTTCTCGCCGAGGCCGGCGCCGGGCTTCTCGTGAACGTGCTGCTCAAACCCCTGGGCGCGGCAGACGACGCCGCGGCCGTTGCGGATGCTGTGAATACCGGCAACTATATATTCGATCTCGCGCGCAGACTCTCCCTGTCGGCACGGGTCGCCCTTCAACCGGTATTCGTCGCGCCGGGCACGCCGCTCGAGCGGGAGTTTCTCGCCGGCCGGTACCGCCCCGTCTCGCTCTGGGCCGTCGTAGAGGCGGTCGCCGCGCTCGCCGGCCTGGGCGAAACGACCGTCGGCCTGAGCGACGAGGGCCTCGAACCGAAACGCGTCCCCGCCGGCTGCGGCCGCTGCGACGCGTCGATCCGTGATGCCCTCCGCGCCTTCAACCGCACCGGCGACCCGGCCCCGCTCCGGACGCTCACCTGCCGATGCCGGGTCAGCCGGGGTGGATGATCCGGATCGCTTCGCGGACCAGCTCGCGATTGTTCCTGACGCCCAGCTTCGCTTTCAGACGGTCGAAGAAGGTCTCGATGGTGCGCGCGCTCAGGGAAAGTCGCTCGGCGATCTCCCCGCGGCCGAACCCCTGTCCGAGAAACGTCAGCACTTCCATCTCGCGATCGGATAACTCATCGAGGGCGACACCGGCCCCGCCCTGGTTGGAGACACGCTCTTCGAGAGTTTTCGTCAAGGCCGGCCCGAGATAGCGCTTGCCGTTGCGCACGGCTTCGATCGCTTCGATCAGGGTTTCGACGGGGTCGGCTTTCGTCACGTAGCCGTTCACTCCCACCCGGAGGGCCTTCTCGACGAACATCTGGGCATCGTGCATCGAATACACGATCATTCCGAGCCTGGGGTAGCGCGCTCGCACCTGCCCCAGGAGCTCGAACGCCGTCTCCCCGTTCAGCGACAGGTCGAAAATCGCTATATCCGCATCGATATCTGCCAATGCCTCGACCAGCTCCTGGGCCGAGCCGGCCTCCCCGCACACATCGAAGCCGCGCACGCGGAGCATCATCTTGAGTCCCAGCCGCATGACCGGATGATCCTCCACCAGGAACACCCGCAGGGATGTCGTCGTTCCATTTCTCATTGCAGACCCTCTCCGTTCGTGGGAATGCGGATCGCCAGGCGCACACCGCCGGACGGGGCTACGTTCCCGATGTGCCACTCACCCCCCAGCATGTCCACGCGATAATCGATCAGCTTCAGGCCGAGTCCGTGACTTCGACTTACGTCTTCCTTCCTTCCGTCCGGTTCACCGGCACGGGGAAGAGGTTTTCCATCGTTATCGATATACATCTGAATCCCGTTGTCGGCGGTCGCCAGTTCGATCCGGACACGCTTGGCGCCGCCGTGACGGATGGCGTTCTGTATCGCCTCCTGCGTGATGCGATACAGATGCAGGGCCGTTTCGGAATTCGGAACCGCGAACGCCGTTTCCCCGTCATACCGGCACTCGATCTTGTAGAGCAGCGAGGTCTGAGCGGCGAGCGTCGACAGGGCTTCCCCGACGGCTTTTGGTTCGAGGGCCATCGGGCAAAGGCCGCGGGCCAGGGTTCTCGTCTGCTGGACGGCATCGTGAAGGAAATTCCGCATCATCTCGAGTTCCGTCTCTTCGGCGACTCCCTTCGCTCCCAGCCTGCGCCGGACCGCATCGGACATGCACATCAGGCCTACGATCTGCTGGCAGAGCCCGTCGTGCAGCTCCCGGCCGATGAATCGCCGCTCACGCTCCGAGATCTCGAGCAGCTTCCGTTCGAGCTCCCGGCGATCGTTCATCAGGACGCGAAGCCGATCGTTCGCAGCCTGGAGTTCCGCCGTGCGTTGCCGGACGCGCTCTTCGAGGAGTTCGTTCGACCGCCGCAGTTCCTCCTCGAGCCGCTTCCGCTCTTCGATGACCGAGCCGAAACCGACCTGGTAGGCAAACTGTCCGTCCGGCCCGGGAACGATGGTGAACGTGTCGTCGAGCCACACATACTTATCATTATTCAATCGGAATCGGAAATCGATGGCGATGGTGAGTCGGCCGCCTTTGTATTCCCTGAGCATATCGTCTCTCATTCGTGAAACGCTCTCTAAATCCTCGGGATGGAGGCGAGAAATGAATTCGGAATACGGCATGTTCAAGACCTCTTCTCGGGTCATTCCGAGGGCATTCGCGAAGCCCTTGCTGACGTAATCGAACCGATTGTTCGAATAGTTGACCCGATACAGGGCGTGAGGGGACTCCTCCATGACTTCCATGAACCATCGTTCGCTTTCCGAGAGATCGGAGCGCTCATCCTGCTGTCTCGAAACGTCCAGCAGGATTCCCTCGATGACACGCCCATGACCGCTCCCGGCCTCGTCCGCGGGCAGGAGTCGGGATAGCCATTCAAACCACACCACCTGCCCCGCCTCGTCGATCATCCGAAACTTTTTATGTATCGCTTCGGTAAGCCCCTCTTGATTTGTCAATACATTCAATTCGATATGGTTTTGGTCGCCTAGGGGCAGTCTCGCGCAGAACTCACTCATGCTCAACCGAGCCGTAGGCGGCAGCCCGAGCATCGGCCCGAACCGCTCGTCGAACGTGAACATCATCGTCTCCAGGTCGAGCCTGAACGCCGCATACGGCAACAACGCCCGCACCCTCTCTTCACCGATCTCCCCGAGAAACTCTTCCTGCTCGGCCACGCCACTCACCATATTTTCTCCTCTGTCTTGGGCATTTTTTTCGGCAAGAACCCGATGATACCCCTCATCCGGGCGAAAGACACAACGTATATTATATATTCTTGCTTTTAGAAGTTTGGCAAGATTCCATCTCGGCGTCGCGAATGTTCCCTATCTTCCGCAATGGGGCAACATCGCCGGAATGACCGTTTTCGGGAAGCGGGGCCGTGATGCGAATGCTTCACGGCCCCGCGAGATCGAGAACAGGAGGGTAAGCGTGATTATCTTCGGACGGCGAAGTTGATGTCCCTGGCTGAGATGTCATCGAGGACGAAACTCACCATGACTTCTCCCGACGGCGACAGACTGCCGTAGGTCCCATCCTTGTCCATGAGACCGGCCGATGAAACCGTATTGATAAACGTCTCATCTCCCTCCGGTCCGGTTTCCGTCATTCCGTTGGTGTAGGTACCAAAACCATTGCCGGTGATCGTCACCAGGCCGCTCCAGGAGGCGGAATACCCATCGTTTCGACCCGCACCCAAGCCTGCGTTGGTGAAGTCGCCGGCCAGATCGGCCGTCGACATGCCCGAGCCCTGCTTGACGCCAAGATAGAAACCCGCGGGGCTGGCCCCGACGAAGATCTCCCCATTGGCGCAAACCTGGTAATAATCAGACGCTTCGACGATTGTCGAATCACCCAAAGTCAATTTTCCGTCCGACGTGACGAAATACGGCACCGTTCCACCCTGTTGGCTGAGGTCACCCCCTACGAAACTGACCGCAACGTTGTTGCTTCCATCGAACACCCAGGTTTCGACACGGATCTTCGGAGCCGAAGGAACCCTCTTCGCGTCGATGGTTTCATTGAAGCCGTAGAAACGCCAAGTCCCCTTCATGAGGGCTTTCGTGGCATTCGTCGGCAGTTTCACGCCGAAGCCGATGTAGGGGTCGTCCGACTGCCAGTTGTGGGTCACGAACACATTTCCCGAAGGAGATACGGCACCACGAGAGGAAGAGTTGTTCGCGAAGGCGAGCGCACCGCTCGTCTCGGTAACGGTCGTGGAGTATGACGTTCCAGTGTCTTCGCCGGTCGGGTCGTAGATCGTTTTCGAGGACCAAGTATTTGCCGATATCGTAACATCAGAAATATTTGCCCAGCGAAACGTGGGACTAGCGCTATACTCATAATAACGGTAAGACCCGCTCAGCCGCTTTTCCGTCGCCGGCGGCACGTCGTCGACGATCGAAACGGTTTGGGCGATGGTTTTGGCGCCGTTTGTGACGTCGGCAGGGAAGGCGAAATCATCCGTGTAAGGTAAATCGCCGTTGCCGAGAACATTGGTGATCGAGGCGGCCATGGCCGTGATCGAAGCCACGGGAGGAGCGAAGTCGTCGATCGTCTTCGAGGTGCTGGCCGTCCAGGCGTCGAAGCAGAGGGCCTTCGCCGTTGTTTCGGCATTGATCGGGGCCTCGGAGGGCGTGCTCGTCTGTCCGCCGGCCACTTCGGCGGTCACATAAGTTTTGAGGATCGGATTGCTGGTATCGGGCGAACCCGAAGCGATGATTTCGATCCCGACCTGTTGCTTCCCGGCCGGAACGTTGTCGATCGTCTTGTCGAGGGTCAGCTCCTTGCGGTCTGAAGAAATATCTACCGTGACAATCATGGGTGGATACCCAATCCGCTTTATGCGAGCAGCGTATTTCGCAGCGGCCGCGGCCCGCACCGCAGCCGAGCCCGACCGAACCGAGGCGGCGAATGCGCCGTTCCCCGCCGAGGCCTTGGCCTTCAGATGGAGAGCCCCGCTCAAAATCCCATCCCCGCCGCCACCACCGCCGCCGCAGCCGAGCATGAACAGCGGCAGAGCCGCGAACGCAAGTGCAAGAAAGCCTTTACAAACCGTTCTCACAAATAATCCTTTCAGACTGTATTGATATACCCAAGGCTACAAAACTGTAACGTATATCAACGCCCACGTATGTCGGGAAAAATACGTACAATTTTTGCCGAGATCGAAAATGCCCCCGCCGCCTCTTTGCCTAAACAGCCGAATCCGATGCCTCAGTTGAATATCTGGATACGGTGGTTTTCGGTGTCGACCACGTAAATCTTGTTGCCCGCACCAACCAATACGGCCAATGGTCCGTTCAATTCACCAAGGCCGGTACCTGGTCTAGCAATGGCGCGAATGAATGTTCCGGTAGCAGTCAGCTCCTGAAGGGGGTGGACAGAGTTATGCGAAGCGTCGGCGACAAGAAGGTTGCCGTTGGGAAGGACGGCGATACCATTCGGATTGTCGAACTTCCCGAATCCGTTCACCCCCATATCGTTTTTGATCTGTTGAATGAAATTGCCGGAACTATCGAATTCTTTGATGCATTTGTTCCCTGAATCCGCCACAAGAATATGGCCGGCGGAAGTTATGGCAATTCCCGCGGGAGCGAGCAACAACCCCGAGCCTATCTCGAACAGTTGCGTTCCCGTCGCGTCATAGACCGTAACGATATTGTTATAAGTATCCGATACGAGGACATTTCCGGATGAGGCAACCGCTAATCCCCACCCTTGAGCCGATGCTCCCAGCGCCCATTGCGTTACATAGGCATCGCTTGCATCGAATTTCTGGATTCGGCGATTGCCAAAATCCAGAACATACTTGTTGTCTGCGGCGTCGATGGCGATTCCGACGGGATGACTGAAGGATCCAACGTCAGATCCTTCACTTCCCCATTGCCCCAGATAGGCACCCGCGGCGTCGAACTTCTGGATACGGTTGTTTCCCCCATCCGCGACGTAGATATTGTTTGCCGAATCCGTGGCAATTGCCGTGGGCAAGTTGAATTGCCCGTTTTCCGTTCCAGCAGAACCCCACTGACTGTCATAGTAACTCTGAATGGTCCAGCTATAGGTGGTGGCCGATGCCTGCCAGTTTCCCGCCGCATCTTTTCCGATGACTTCGAAGATGTGGCTGCCATAAGCCAGGTTCAAGTATCCGGGTCCTTGCGAAACCTGAGTTTCTGCGCTCCAGGCTTCGGCATCCACTCGTGCTTTATACGAAACGACATCCACCCCCTCGATTTTGAACTCTGGAGGAGTATATGTCTCATACGTCACAGAAGCCGGCGGACCGCTGATAACAGCCGTTGGGGCCACCGTGTCGATCGTCCAGGTAACGTTCGTCGAGCTCGCGGGTAATTGCCAGTTTCCCGCCTCATCCCTGGCGATGACGTTGATCGTGTGAGCGCCTTCGCCGAGCGCAGATAGTTGAATATGAGAGGCAATAGCGGTTTCGGTCGCATATCCGCCTCCATCTAATTGGTATTGATATGCCGTGACACCGTTTCCATAGATGGTGATATCCGTCGTTGTGAGATTTGTCGGATCAGCCGGTTTTGTGGTCAACAATGCAACGGGTGCAACCGTATCTATCATCCAGGTAAAGAGCGTGGCGGAACTGCTCGCCTGCCAGTTGCCGACGGCATCTCGGGCGATGA
>DAOOQQ010000036.1:0-22122 GCA_035388825.1 Candidatus Ozemibacteraceae bacterium | reverse complement strand
ATGGTGTCGATCATCCAGGTGAAGAGCGTGGCGGAACTGCTCGCCTGCCAGTTGCCGACGGCATCTCGGGCGATGACGCGCAGCGTGTGCGAGCCGACCGTCAGATCGGCGAGCTGAATCGTGCTCGTTACGGGCATTTCGGAGCTGTAAGCGCCGGTATCGAGCTGATACATATAGCCCACGACGCCCGTTCCGCCGACCGTGATGCTGGCCGTGGTCTGATTCGTCAGGGCCGGCGGCGTGTTGCTCAACACGGCCATCTTGGCGATGGTGTCGATCATCCAGGTGAAGAGCGTGGCGGAACTGCTCGCCTGCCAGTTGCTGGCGTCGTCCTTTGCGAGCACCCTCAGTGTGTGAGAGCCAACGGATAATCCCGTCAGCGTGATCGGCTGGGAAACGGCTTGCTCTACGCTCCAGGCGTTGCCATCCAATTGGTATTTGAAGGCAATGACTCCGGCGCCGCCAACCGTGATCGAAGCAACGTTCGCATTCGTCAGCGCTGGCGGCAGGTTCATAAGAACGGCAGTGTTCGGCTCGATGTCGATGACCCAGGTGAACACTGTAGGGGCATCCTCAGGCTGAAGTTTCCCACAGACATCGATTCCGAGAATCTGAAGCGTATGCCCTCCCGGCGGCAGATTCGTTATATCAATGGTTGCACTGGCCGGCACAATCGCTGAATACTCCGCGGAATCCAGCTTGTATTTGTATGCGGAAATCCGTTCGCCCCCAACGCTCAATGATACTGAACATTGTGAGGTGATTTTCGGCGGAGCGTTTTTGATCTGCGCCGTTACTGGCATGTTCGGATTCACAAACCATGAATACGATCGAGCCGTGTTTGCATCCTGCCAGAACCCGTCCGAATTCTTTCCAATGACCGCAAGAGTATGTGTGCCAACAAGAGATGCATCATTCGGAAGAACGAGATTCAATTTCGAGCCGCTTTCTTTCCAGCTACCTTGGTCTCGTTTGTACCGGAAATCGGCAATACCAGTTCCGCCGAATACGAATTCCGCTTGCGCCACCGATGATGGATTCATGGGCATTGCAACGAACTCAGCCACGACAGGAGGAGAGATTCTCCAGGAATATTTTGTCGGTGCAGCCGCCGATTGCCAGTATCCGTTCGCCGTCATTCCGAGCACGCTGAGAGTGTGGGTTCCAATGCCGAGTCCACTCAAGGAAATGGCCTGAGAAGATTGAATCTCGCTGGAATACGCATCGGTATCGAGACGGTAGCGATATTTGACTATTCCTGCGCCTCCAACGGTTGCGTTAACGCTCGTTTCCGTTGCGATCTGCGGCGGAACATCGAAAAGGATGGCATTGGGCAGGTAGACGTCGTCGATAACCCAGGTGTAGACGGCAGCCTCAGACAGGGGCTGTTCGACGTTGAGCGAATTTCTTCCCACGACTTTCAGGGTATGAGTGCCGGGGGCGAACTCTGCATTGAAAACAAACTCTTCGTAGGCATTGTTCGAAACGGCAAACCAGCCTGACCAGCCGTTGTTATCGCGATTCAGCCTGATGGCCGTGACGTCATTTCCGCGAACCGAGAACACCGGTTTCCGGTCCGTTGTCGGACTCAACGGGCCAAGGGTGAAACTGACGTAGGACGGCTTGGTGCTGATAACCCAGGAATAACTCGCCGCATCGCTTTCCGCCTGCCAGATGCCATTCGTCTTTCGACCGATGACGCGCAGCGTATGTTTTCCATCGGCCAAGCCTGTGAGTTCGAGGGGTTGGCTGATCGGCATCTCCGAGGTGAACGCCTTCCCGTCGAGGCTGTATTTGAAATGCGACAGGTCGATCCCACCGATCTCGAAGTAGCCGGTTGTCTGGCTGGTCGGATTGTCTGGTTTTTCGACGAATGCAGCCACGGGAGGAACGTCACCGAGATAGCCTACAGTATAGAATGCCCAGTTTTCATTCTTCGCAATCGTATCCCCATCGGTCGACTTCACATCCGTCGTCACCCGAAACGAATAAGCCGTTCCCGAAGCCAGCGGCTCGGCAGGGGTGAAGACGGCGCTTCGGTTTTCATTTTCCAGAGAGAGCGCCCCGGCGACGGCTTGCCCGGTAACTATATTATTCAATACAAATGACGTCGGGGAAACGGTATCAGCCTTGAGCGGCTCACCGAAGGTGATTCTGACAGCCGACTCGAGAGCAACGTTTTTCTGACCAGATCTCGGACTCTGGCCTGTTATCATGACCGGCACGGAAATGAGATAGGCATCGTATGTTTCTCGAATCGTGTTGCCGTATTTCACCCGAAAGAAGCCGCTCTCCCCCCACCCGGTGCCCCAGGAATTCTTACAGATCCAGCAGCCCTGTGCGTCGTCATAGCCAACGATCAGAATGGCGTGTCCGCCAGGCTGGGAATTGGGTTTGCCGGGCTCGAATATTTCAACGCCTTTATCGTTATAAATCGGGACATGTGAGTAGATGCCGCTGTTTGCTCCGTAAAAACAAAGAAGGATGTTGGTTTTCATTCCTCCGATGACCGGCCCTTTCTGAAGAGCCAGCTTGATTGCCGTCGGGCTTCCAAGGCGGAAAATCCCGTTGATTCCATATTTCACTGCATCGGACGGAACCTGTCCGAAGTAGGGATACTGTTTCAGCAGGGCATACGGTGCCGTGAACTCATCGACAATCCCACCGTATCGAGGCAAAAGAAGCGTTGCCGCACGGGAATTCCATCATCCTCCGACAAGTGGGTCAGAAGGACGTCGGCCGTCGCTCCCAGGGAATATCTGAGTGCCGAAATGCCAGAGATAGGACTCCGACAAATCGAGTTCGTCAGTGGGAGAGTTACGGGCAATCCGGTAATGGGATTCAAGAGCCGCTACGGTGGCGAATGTCACGCAGGTACCGTACGGTCCCTGATCGCGCACGGGGGTAATCCAGTTCACTCCGTTTCTGTTTGCCCAGTTCATTGCCGTGGGGAGGGTAAATGACGCTCTGGCTGAGCCGCGACGTCTCGCCCCGGGAATGATGTCGCCGCTCTCATCGAGCCCCGAGAGGCCCAGATCGCTCTCGGCATTTTCAAAGTTGAAAACATCGTCCGGCAGATCGTTCATCGAGACATTCGCCACCTCTTTGAATGTGCAGCCGCTGAGAGTCTCTGCCACTTCGACGGGGAGCTTTTCCTCGGCGGCGGCACCGGAAAGAACGCTTTGAACCTGTTCTTGTGAAATCTCCTGAGCAACGGCAGTAGTCTCGGGTTTCCAGGAAACGTCAGTTCCGGAAGCGGTCGCGCTCGCGATGATGTTCACGATATCCGTCTTCGTGATATCAAGCGTATGCGTGGTAGGCGCCATGGGCACTTCCGGGTCGTCCTTGTCGAATGGTTGAAAAACACGGCAGCCGGCAACGAGAATGACGATTACGCAAAGAGCCATGCCGAACAGTGACGCCCGCCGAATCACCCGAGAATTCATACGTCCCCCCATATAACATATCGAATCATATATTTTTCAGCAAACAAAAGCGCAGAGAGAATGGATTCTTTCTGAATTTATCAGCTTAGAAGCGAGGCAGAGCGATGTATGTCCGTATAATACCGGACAAAACACATTCGAAGCTCGTTCCAACCGTTGAATCATTCACGGCGAAGCACCGTCGTTCGCCACGAGCTTGCCGAAGCGTATCCCGACCCCATCTGTCCTTTTTTTCATCTGTCAGGAATGATACGGACATACAGATCAAACATACCGATGTATCATTCGATCGGTATCATGGAAGAATCCACTGGATATCGACGTTTTATATTACTGCGCATGTCATCGTCGTCACGAACGGTGATCGCCGCAATGGTGCTCCAAGCACCTGCCACATGACTCGGCTCGGAACATTACCACGGAGGAAGAGGAACATGAGAGATCTCGGTCCATACAAGAGTCATCGCCCGAAGAGCGCCGGCAACCTGCGCTTCTTCCGTCCCCTCGATACGGGTCGGACTGAACTGCGCCATCCAGGCGCCGCCGACCCACTTCCCGCTTCCTGCGGGTCGGGCTCCCCCCTTCACCCCGGACCTGGTCAATATATCGGCATATTCAGAAAAGTGGTTCGTCTTGTCCGGGAAAGCAAACTGCGCATTCTCCTGCCGACTCTCCTGGCAGTGTCATTCTTCTTGTTCTCTCTTTGTACCCAGGTAATCTCCAACGGATGTCAGCAGGTATTTCAGAACCTCACCGATCGCTGTGCCATCGTCTTCGATCTCTTCGGACGTATATCCGGATCGGGGTCGCCCCCTCCCGGCCCCGACGGGCATGATGCCTCCGCGTCCCTTCAAGCGCCCTGACCTCGCATTTTCACACGACGCGCCATTATTTCCGGAAACGGTATTTTCGCGCTTCCGGCAACAGGCGGGATCAGTCAGATAAGGAAAATTCTCTGACGACGCCATGGACAGCCCCCGAGGAACCGAGGGTGCTGCGAATCAACTGGAAACGGTCGACGCGCCATTCCCGATTGAATGACATCGGTCGTCCGGGAGCATGCGGGCCGCGGGGCCGGGCGATCGTGAGATGCCCCTTGAACGGTTTGGGATCGGCCCAGGCCTTCAATCCGGGAAGCAGGGCGGCGCCGAGCTTCATCAGTTCTGGGGACTCCACGTGGATGAACCAGACGCGGGGCGATTGGTCGTTCGGGAAACCGCCGGCCGCTCCCAACCGGAGCGTGAAAGGCGCGACGGCACGTGCAGCCGCCTCACCGGCGGCGATCACCTCGGGAAGGGCCTCGTCGGGCACCTCCCCCATGAACGCCAGGGTGATGTGGAGCTGCGCCTCGGTCGACGGCCGCCAGTCGCGGCCCATCGACTCGGCCGCCTGGCGCAGCTCGCGCCGGATCTCGGCCGGCACCTGCACCGCATAGAACAATCGCATCGTCATTCCGGGTCGCCGCGGAGGGTACGCAGAAGGAGGGCGAGGGCGGCGTTGGCGGTGCGTTCCTTTATCTGGCGGCGCTGTCCGGGCCATTCGAGGCGCATCGATCGGGTGCCAGCAGGCCCCGCGACGGCGACGAAGGCGAGACCGACGGGCTTGCCCTCGGCCGGAGCCGGCCCGGCAACCCCCGTGGCGGCAACGCCCCACTCGACGCCGAACTGGCGCCGGACGGCTTCGGCCATGGCCCGGGCCGTCTCTTCGGCGACGCAGCCGTGGGCATCCAGCAGGTCAGCCGACACGCCGGCCGCTTCCTTCGCCTGCCGCGTGTAGGTGATCACCCCTGCCTGCAGCCACTCGCTCGCGCCCGGCGTATCCGTGAGCAGATCGGCGACGAGCCCGCCGGTGACGGACTCCATCACGGCGAGCCGGTGGCCGGCTGCGAGCAGACGCGCCCCGATCGCCTGGGCGATCGTTTCGTCATCCCGGCTGCACACGAACCGGCCGATGCGCCGCTCGACCTCGGCCAGCACGGGCGCGGCCAGTTCCCGCGCGATATCGAGGCTGGCAGCCCCGGCAGCCACCCGTACATCGACTCCGTGGCGCCGCGCATAGGTCGCGACACTGGGGTTCGCGTTTCCCGTGAACTCGGCGAGCAGCTCGGCGACGTTGCCTTCGCCGATGCCGACCGTATGCAGCGTCGTATCCCACAGGACCGCCGTTCCGCGGGGCAGCGCCGGCTTCACCTGCTCGTTCCACATGCGTTTCATCTCGTGGGGCGGGCCGGGCATCGCGACGATCGTCCTGCCGTCCTTCTCGACCCACCAGCCCGGTGCGGTTCCGATCGGATTTTCCAGCGGACGGGCGCCGGGAATGAGCCATGCCTGCTTCCGGTTCACGGCCGGCATCTGACGTTTCCGCGCCGCGAACAGCTCCTCGAGCCGGCGGAGCTGCTCCGCATCCTCGCGGGGCACGGCGCCGCAGACGTCGGCGATCGCCTCCCTCGTCAGGTCGTCGTCGGTCGGGCCGAGGCCGCCGCTCGTCACCACGAGATCGGCCCGCAGGAACGCCCGGCCGATCGTCTCGGCAAGCCGCTCCCGGTTGTCCCCGACCGTCGTTTTATAGTAGACGTAATATCCAAGCCGGCGCAGTTCGCCCGCGATCCAGGCGGCATTCGTGTCGACCAGCTCGCCCAGCAGCAGTTCCGTCCCCACGCTCACGATCTCGGCCGTCCGGTTGCCCATGATTCCCCCGTTATCCGGTATCACATTCGAAAAGGCGGGTTTGAAACCCGCCCGATCGTTCGTCTCTGTAGGGGCGGGTCTGAGACCCGCCCCTACACCCGCCCCCACAACGCATCGCAAGGTCTTCAGAACGTGAGGCCGTGGTGGCGGACGTCCTGGCCTTTCTGCATGAAGATGGCGATCTCGGCGAGGTTCGTAGCATGGTCCGCGATCCGTTCGAGGCTCCGGCCCATCGAGAGGAAGTCGAGCAGGCTGTCGACATGCTCCGGCTCGGTGCGCAGGCGCGCGCGGATCTGCTCGAACAGCGCCTGGAACGCATCGTCGATCGCGTCGTCGGCGGTGAAGATCGATTCGGCCAGCTCCTCGGTCGGCTCGAACAGGGCCGTGAGTCCATCCTTGAACAGGCTCTGCACCATCACGCCCAGCTCGATGAGCGTGGGCGGATCGACGTGCCAGGAGCTTTTCGCGAGCGACATCGACCGGCGGCAGAGGGCGCACACCTCGTCCCCGACCCGCTCCAGATCGACGGCCGCCTTGATCGAGCCGATCAGGGCGCGAAGATCCCCGGCCGTCGGCTGGTAGAGGGCCATCACCTTCCAGGCGAGGTCGTCGATGCGCATCTGGAGGCGGTTCACCTCCACCTCTTCATCGAAGATCCCGTCGAACAGCTCGGTATTCCCGGTGCCGACGTGTTTCAGGCTGCGCTCCAGCATGCCGAGCACCCGCCGGCTCATCTCGTGCAGCATGCCGCGCAGCTCGTTCATTTCCATGTCCATGTGGCGTTTGATGATCACGCGAAATCCTCCACGGCCGGCGCAGGCGCTCAGCCGAATTTTCCTGAAATATAGTCTTCTGTACGTTTGTCGCGGGGCTGCCGGAAGATCGTCGCCGTCGCGTCGAACTCGACCAGCTCCCCGAGCAGCATGTAGCCGGTATGGTCCGAGATCCGGGCGGCCTGCTGCATCGAATGGGTCACGATGATGATCGTGTATTCATGCTTGAGCCGCAGGATCAGCTCCTCGATGTGCTGCGTCGCGACGGGGTCGAGGGACGAGCAGGGCTCGTCCATCAGCAGGATGCTCGGCCGGATCACGACGGCGCGGGCGATGCACAGCCGCTGCTGGAAATCCGCCGAGAGACCTATCGCGGGCGCGTGAAGCCGGTCCTTCAGAGCGCCCCACAGGCCGACCGCCTCCAGGCTCGTCTCGACGGCCCGTTCGAGGGTCTCCCGGTCGTTCGTCCCGGCCAGCCGCAGGCCGAAGACGAGGTTGTCGAATATCGACATCGGAAACGGGTTCGGCTGTTGGAACACCATCCCGACCTCGCGGCGCAGCCCGGTCACGTCGCAGCTCTTCCCGGCCAGTTCGCGGCCAAGCACCTGGAGGGAGCCGGCGAGCCGGGCACCGGGAACCTGGTCGCACATCCGGTTGAAGACGCGCAGCAGCGTCGATTTCCCGCAGCCGGAGGGGCCGATCAGCGCGGTCACGCGGCTCCGTTCAATATCGATCGTAATATTTTTCAGCGCATGGAAGGTTCCATACCAGAAGTCGAGGCCCCGGCTCGTCACGACGGCGTCGCTCATCCGAACCTCCCCGAAAGATAGTCATCGGTGCGTTTGTCGACGGGGCTCCGGAACATCCGGGCCGTGGGGCCGATCTCGACCAGCCGGGCCATGAGGAAAAACGCCGTCACGTCGGCGACGCGGGCGGCCTGCTTGGTGTTGTTCGTGACGAGGATGCAGGTCGTGCGGCTCTTGAGCTCGGCCAGGGCCTGCTCGACGGCCGCCGTCGAGATCGGATCGAGGGCCGAGCAGGGCTCGTCGAGCAGGAGCAGCTTCGGCTTCAGGGCCAGCGATCGCGCGATCGAGAGGCGCTGTTTCTGGCCGCCCGAGAGGCGGGTCGCGTCGAGCGAGAGGCGGTCCTTCACCTCGTCCCACAGGAAGGCGGCGCGCAGGGTCTCCTCGACGATCCCGTCGAGCTCGGATTTCGCGGTGATGCCGGCAAGACGGGGGCCGAACGTGACGTTGTCGTAGATCGACATCTCGAGCGCACGGGGCTTGTCGAAGGCGAACGCGACCTGGCGGCGGAGGCGGAACGGATCACAGGCGGGGCTGTAGATGTCGAAGCCGTTCACCAGGATCCGGCCGGTCATCGCGCCGGGATGGGCTACTTCCTGGAGACGGTTGATCAGCCGGAGAAAGGTGGATTTTCCCGAGCGGCCGGGGCCGATGATGGCAAGGATGGTTCCGGTCTCGACCTCGAGCGAGATATCGACCAGCGCCGGCTCGGCGGGCTTGCCGGGCGGCGGCTCGTAGGTATAGCCGACCTTCTCGGCTTTCAGGATGATCGCAGGCGTCGTCATGAGCTTCTCTTCCGGGCGAGCAGCCAGGCGGCACCGACGTTCACGAGCAGGATCAGCCCGACCAGGGTCAGGGCCGTCGTGTAGGCCATCTCCATCGAGAGGCCCTCGCGGGCGAGGATGTAGAAGTGAACGGCCATGGGCCGGCCGGGATCGAGCAGGGACATCGGGGTTTCGAGCGAGACGCCGGTCGTGAAGATGACACAGGCGGTCTCGCCGAGCGCGCGGCCCAGGGCGAGGATGATGCCGGTCATGATGCCGGGCCGGGCCTCGGGCAGAACGATATGCCAGACGACCTGGGATTTCGTCGCCCCGAGCGAGTAGCCGACGTCGCGCAGACCGGCCGGCACGGCCTTGATCGCCTCTTCGGCGGTCCGGATGATGGTCGGAAGCACCATGCAGGCGAGGGTGAGGGCGCCGGCCAGGATCGACCAGCCCATCCCCAGCGTCACGACGAACAGGATGAAGCCGAACAGGCCGAAGATGATCGACGGGATGCCCGCCAGACACTCGGCCCCGAACCGGATGGCGGTCGTCAACCGCCCCTCCGTTGTGTATTCCGTCAAATATACTGCCGTGCATACACCGAGAGGAACGGCGATGAGGAGCGACAGGCCGCCGAGCAGCACCGTCGAGAGGATGACCGGAAGAATGCCGCCGCCGCGGCCGAGATCTTCGGGATGATGGAGGAAAAAGGCAGCCGAGAGGCGCGGCCAGCCGTTCCAGAGGAGATACCCGACGATCGCCGCGAGCAGCAGGCCGACGGCGGCGGTCACGAGGTAGCTCAGACCGATGCCGAGGCGGTTGATGCGCTCGTTGCGGGTGCGGACGGCTGGATCCATGGGGCCTCCGGTCAGCGGCGGCGCACGATGAACGTGGCCAGGGAGTTGAGGCAGAAGATCATGACGAAGAGAACGACGCCGGTCGCGAACAGGGCCTTCTGATGGGCGCCGGCGGCGTAGGCCATCTCGAGGGCGATGTTGCTCGTGAGCGTGCGGCAGGGGTGGAGGGGCGAGGTGGGCACAACGACGGCGTTGCCCGCGACCATGATGACGGCCATGGTTTCCCCCATCGCCCGGCCCATGCCGAGGATGACGGCCGTCACGAGGCCCGAGCGGGCGGCCGGCACGACGACGCGGGTGACGGTCTGCCAGGGGGTGGCGCCAAGCGCAAGCGCCCCTTCCCGGTAGGAGGCAGGCACGGCACGCAGGGCGTCGTAGGCGATGCTCGTCACGGTGGGCAGGATCATCACGCTCAGCATCAGGGCGGCAGAGAGCACCGAAAAGCCGCTTCCGCCGAGGGTTTCACGCACCAGCGGCACGATCACCGTGACGCCGATGAAGCCGAAGACGACGGACGGGATCGCCGAAAGCAGCTCGATCAGCGGCTTCATGACGGTCCGGACGCGGCGGCTCGCGAACTCCGACAGGCAGATGGCCGACAGCAGCGAAAGCGGCACCCCGATGAGGAGCGCGCCGAGCGTGACCTGGACGGTGCCGACGATCATCGGGAAGATGCCGAACGCGCCTTTCGTCGGCGCCCAGCGGCTTCCGGCAAGAAATGCGGGGATGCCGGTTTTCAGGATCTGCGGCACGCCTTCGCGGAACACGAACAGAATGATGAGCGCGAGCACGAGGACCGACGAGAACGCCAGGCAGAGCAGCGCGAGCCGGATGCGCTCCTCGCGCCGGCGCAGGTCGTCGACCGCCATCGGGCTACTCGAAGACACCGACCAGGCCCTCCGTCTGCAGGATACGCGCCGCTTCGCTGCCCAGGGAAAACCGCACAAGATCGGCGGCATCGCCCGCCGGGGGCTGGAGGGCGGCGAGGAAGAAGGGCCTGACGAGCCGGTACCGCTTCCCCCGCACGGTCTCGAACGTAGGGGGCGTGCCGTCGACGGCGATGGCCTTCACATGCGGGTTCAGGGCTCCCATCGAGACGAAGCCGACCGCGTCACGGTCACCGCGCACGACCTCCCGCACGCCGCCGGATGAATCCTGGACCAGCGCGTAATCGTCGATCGGCGTTTCGGCCTTGCCGTCCTTCATCACCAGCTCTTCGAAGGCACTGCGGGTTCCCGAACCCTCCTCACGGACGAGGATATGGACCGGGCGGTCGGCGCCGCCGACCTCTTTCCACGACTTCACCGAACCCGCGAAGAGGCCGCGGATCTGGCTCAGGGAAAGGCTCGCCACGGGATTGTCGGGATGCACGATGATCGCGATCGCGTCGAGCGCGAGGATCTGGCGCCAGAGGCCGGCTTCCTGGGGATCGTTCTGTTTCAGCTCCCGGGAAGACATCGCGAGGGCCGCGGTTTTCGTCCGGATGGCCATGAGACCGGCGCTGCTTCCGCCGCCCTCGATGTCGACACGCAGGTCGGGCCGCGTTTTCCTGAACGCGCCGGCGATTTTCTCCATGACCGGCTGAACCGACGTCGAGCCCGCCACGATCAGCGCCCTTCCGCCGGATCTGCAGCCGGCCAGGCCCGCGAGGCAGATCCCCGCCAGCAGCACGAGGCCGAGGCGGGCAAACAGCCCCGCCGATCGTTCCGGCCGGTTTCGCGCTTCTGCGGCGAATGTTTTCACGGGCGCATTTGTACCAGAACCCCGCCCTCTTGGCAAGTCCAGCCCATGCGCCATGCGCAAGATGTGTTACATTATCGGGATACCTGTTTCATCTGGGGGGAGTCATGCTGACGGAATACGACATCATTTTCCGGCTTTTCTTCGCGGCGTTCCTGGGCGGGCTGATCGGCCTCGAACGGGAAAAGCACAGCCAGCCGGCCGGCCTGCGAACGCACATCATCCTCGCGATCGGCTCCGCCATCGCCATGTGCATCTCGATCAACCTCTCGATGCAGTTTCACACCTCGGCGACGAACGGCGACCCCGAGCGGCTTGCAGCCCAGGTCATTTCGGGCATCGGGTTCCTCGGGGCCGGAGCGATCTTCCGATACGGCACCGGCGTGAAAGGCCTGACGACCGCTTCCAGCCTCTGGACCACAGCCATCATCGGGCTTGCCGTCGGCGCCGGGTATTTCAATATCGGTGTCGGGGCAACGGTCCTCGTCCTGTTTGTTTTAATTGGACTTGATATATTCGAAAAACAATATCTTCGCGGCAGCGCGACTCGCACGGTCTACATCAAGGGCAACGACCGGCCGCGGTTCGTCGAAGAGGTCAAGGGGCTGCTTTCCCAGTTCAACATCTCGATCAAATCGGTGAACTTCTCGAAGGACATCCAGAACAACGAGATCGAGATCGAGACGATCACGAAAGTCCTCTACGACCAGGACCTCGACCGTATCATCGGCGCCGTCTCCAGGGTCGAAGGCATCGTCAAGTTCAAGGTCTCCTGATCTCGAAGATGCCCTTCAGCGGCACGAGGGAAGATGCCCCCGGGGCGCATCAGGCAGCGATCGACAATTGATACACGAGATCCGTGACGAACCGCCTGAATGATTCATTCTGGACGAACTGTTTGTAGACCTCGGTATCGTCCTGCAAGAGCGTGAGCATGACCTGGGCGAGCGCCTTGTCGTGCTCGATCCTGGCCGTGCCGGGGGTGTGTTTTTGGGCGTTCTGAAACGCCTCGTTCGAAGCGACTTTCGGGGCGATATCATCCCGGATACGCCGGATCACCCGATCGGAATCCTTGAACAGGGTACCGAACTGGTCGTTGAAGGTTTTGAGAATGTTCGTCAACCGGTCGAGTTGAGGTTCCGGCAAGTTGCCTCCGGGGCCCACGGGTGACGGCTCGATCTTGGCGTTCTTGTCCGCAAGCCGGATCGCCTGGGCGGTTTTCTTCTCGGCGTGATAACTTTCCATGTCGATGGCTTCCAGGATGCCTCTCGAAAGGTCCTCCTCTTTCGGCGCAGGCAGTTTGGGAATCAGGTTGTTCAAAAAGATCGACAGCTTTTCCCAGGCGGCATTGTCGTAGGGCAGAAGAGAGGCGAGAAACTCGTAGCATCGGGAAAACGCCTTCGCCTTTCCCTTGAACTCGACCTGGTCGTCTTCGCTCAACGTCTTGTAGATGTCGACACACGACTCCAGGAGCGGATCGAGGATCTCACGTCCCACGCCGGAGAGGAACTTTTCGGCATACTCATCTATATATTTTTGACTATATACTTGATGTGAGTCCAGGGTGTTCTTGAGGTCGTGAAGTTTGTCCGGGTTCGTCTCTTCGGCCAGGAGTGTGGCACGATAGAATGGCTGGAAGGAAGACAGGATCGTCTTGGCGTCATTCATGAAATCGAGAACGCAGACGTCGTATTTTCCCGGAAAGGCCCGGTTCAGCCGGGAAAGCGTCTGCACCGCCTTCACCCCAGCGAGGATCTTGTCCACATACATGGTGTGCAGCAGGGGCTCGTCGTAGCCGGTCTGGAACTTCTCGGCGCAGATCAGAAACCGGTAGGGCGATTCCCGGAACCGGTCGGGGATCTCCCCCGACGGAAACCCGTTGAGGGAGGTTTCCGTGACCGTCGTGTCTCCGTAGGCGAACTCTCCGGAGAACGCGACGATCGCCCGATACGGGCTCTTCCGCTCGGAAAGATACTCCCGGATGGCATGAAAATACTGGACGGCCCGTTCGATTCCGCTCGTCACGACCATGGCGCGGGCTTCCCCGCCGATTTTTGCGAGACCCGCCACCTGCTCGTGGAAATGGTCGACCATGATCTCGGCTTTGAGCCGGATGGCGTGGTCATGGCTTTCGACGTATTTTCGCAGCTTTTTCTGGGCCTTCCGGGTGTCGAACAGCGGGTCGCCTTCGACGGTTTTGATCAGCTTGTAGTAACTGTTCACCGGCGTGTAATGGGCGAGAACGTCGAGAATGAAGCCCTCCTGGATCGCCTGTTTCATGGTGTAGACGTGAAACGGATGATGCTCGGTCTTGCCCTCCGGGGCCGGCACGGGAACGCCGAACATCTCGAGGGTCTTGTTCTTCGGTGTCGCCGTGAACGCGAAGTAGCTGGCGTTGGTGAGCATTTTCCGGTCCTGCATGCGCTTCTCCAGCGCGTCATTCACCGTGTCTTCGGGGTCTGACAATGCCGCGTTCACGGCAATCGACGTCTTGCCGCCCTGGGACGAATGGGCTTCGTCGATGATCAGGGCAAACGTGCGACCCCGGTGCTCGTCTCCGATCTCGTCGAGGATGACGGGGAACTTCTGCACCGTCGAGATGATGATCTTCTTTCCGGTTTCGATGAACCGGCGCAGGTCGCCGGAATGCTCGGCATGGCCGACCGTCGCGCCTACCTGGGCGAACTGCTTGATGTTGGCGCAGATCTGTTGATCGAGAATCCGGCGGTCGGTGATCACGATGATCGAGTCGTAGAGAGGCTTGTTGTCCTTCCGGACGCCGATCAGCCGGTGCGCCAGCCAGGCGATGGAGTTCGATTTGCCAGAGCCCGCCGAGTGCTGGATGAGATACCGGAAACCGACCCCGCGCTTCTCGACATCGGCGATGAGACGGCGAACGACGTCGAGCTGATGGAATCGGGGGAAAATCTGCTTCGGCTTCTTTTTTCCCGTCTTCGCGTTCTGCTCGATGACGATCTGCGCATAGTTTTCGATGATATCCGTCAAGCCCTGCGGCGTGAGCAGATTCTTCCAGAGATACTCGGTTTTGATGCCGACAGGGTTGGGCGGATTCCCCGCTCCGTCATTCCAGCCCTGGTTCAGCGGCAGGAACCAGGATTTTTTGCCGTTCAGCGCGGTGCACATGCGCACCTCGTTTTCATCGAGAGCAAAATGGACGATGCAGCGGCCAAACTCGAACAACGGCTCTCGCGGGTCCCGATCGCGCCGGTACTGCTCGACGGCATCTGCGACGGTCTGCTTGGTGAGGTTGTTCTTGAGCTCGAAAGTGGCGACAGGCAGGCCGTTGATGAACAGGCAGAGATCGAGCGCCCGTCGCCTCTGATCGTTGCTGTATCTGAGCTGGCGGGTCACGATGAACCGGTTTTTCGCGTGCAGGGCGGCTGCCTTCGCGTTTCCGGCGCTGGGGGTGCCGTAGAACAGGGTGATTTCGTGCGCCCCATGTTTCACACCGTGCCGGAGCAGATCGATGACGCCACGCTTTCGGGTTTCCTGAAGGAGACGGGAAAGGAACGCCCGCCGGACCGGCGAGTCGTTCCCCAAATCGAGGGCCGCATCGAGCTTCGGCTGGGTTTCCCGCAGAAAGGCCGTCAACTGGCCCAGATCGACACACCAGTCACGGCTGTATTCCTGCGACCGGCCGTTCAACCAGCCCGTTCCGCCATAGGATGCAGCCTGCTGTTGAGCAGTATCCGGCGCTGCCGGCTCCGGCCACGGCCTGCCGGTCATGGCCGTGACGATCAGACTCTCCAGACCCTTTTCGCTGGTGTCTGTCGGTGTCATTCCTGCTCACCCCCGTTCCGGTATCAACCCCGCCGGCATCAGATGGTTCAATGCCGCCCGTGCCACGTGAATTCTATCACAATCAAATGGCCATCAAATGAACTTCCAAATGCCCAAACCATGATCTGGAGACAGTTTTACGATATATCCACCCTGCTCAATAACTTGTGAAACCAATCGCAATCAAATGAACTCCACAGAGTCTAAACGCCCATTTGAGTGCATACCCCCGTCTGCCTCAATGTTTGATAAAAAGTTCACAAACCAACAAGAACCTTTGTTATGCTCTTTGATAGAATGCTCACCAAACAATGAGACGAACATAGGACATAATCCTTTTCTGATGCGGGTTTTCGCCATTTCGGCTTTGATAGCTCTTTGATATTCTTTTGATAGTTCTTTGATACCTCTCTGGTTCACCAATCGATCAAACCAAAGGGTCGACCTGTAAAACCCACTGCGGGGAACCACGGCTCCCTCGATTGACGATTCGCTTCTTGCGTGCCAAGCTCCCAAGGAGATTATGAATCTTGATCCTGCGCTGCTCTGGTGTGAGAGTCTCGGGAAGTTTGTCGAACAGGAGCTGGTTGATATCCTCACGGGTGACCGGACCATGCACTCTCACGAGCTCCAGAATGAGATCGAGGTAGTATTTCGTGTCGAAGCCGCGTTCTCGGATGTGTCGTGCCTTCTGGCCGGTCGTCCGGGCGATGGCCCCGGCGACGATCGAAAGCGGATACCGTCCTTCGACCAGGCCGGCCTTCTTCAACGCCTGATGCGCCTCGAGCGTGATCGGCAGGCGCTTCTGGACCCGGTCGAGCAGCATGACCTGGCCGAGGGTGAGATCCCCGCGCTCCATCAGGAGCCTGGAATAGTTTTCATCCATGATTCGGCCGTTCAGTCGCACGACAACCCTTTTTTCATCGGCTAAATCGTAGTCGGGAAGCGGGAAGAACCGCTGCCGCTGCCTCTGGAACATGCGTTTGATGCCGCCGCCCTGCGTGTCGATCATGTTCAGGGCAACCATGGCGTCGGCCAGGAAGGGGTTGCGATAGACATCCGGCGGGGCATCCTGACGGATCACGTTCTCGACGCTGCCGGGAATGAAACTGCCGGGATTCGTGAGGAGCAGGGCATCGGGGGTCTCGACCACCGAGATCCGGCCCCGCAGACTGTAATCCTGATGCGCGATGCAGTTGTGGAGCGCCTCACGGATGACCCAGGGGTCATACTGGGTCATCTCCTGCGGGAAGAGGGTGCCGCCAGGTAGGGTTCGCACCGTGAGATTGCGGATTCGGCGCAGGAGGCGGTCGCCGGCAAGGAGGAAGGGCGGGCCGAAATGCTCGTAGTCGAGCTCCCGGTTGTCCGCATCTTTCAGGATCCAGGAGATTTTCGCGACGGCCGGGGACAGGAGCGACGTGCTCTCGATTCTGCCCAGCAGCAGGATCGCCGCATTGGTGATGCCGCCCCGGACAGCAAGGCGGGCTTTGTTGAGGAACGTGAGGTCGTCCCACTCAGCGACGAGACCTGCCTGGCCGGGATGTTTGATGATAAACTGTTCGCGCGCCATCCGAAGCGCTTCGGGGTCGAGGTCTGCGACGGTGACGCCCTCGCGGACGATGGCGGACCAGTCCTGTCGGCCGTGCCAGATCGCGCGTTCCTTTTCGGGGAACTTTTTCAGCTCGACGCAATGCGAACCGACGCGGATGTAAGCCGTATTCTGGAAACAGACAGGCCGGTTTTCGGCCGGCCAGACCTCGAACAGGACAACCCGCCCTCCCGGGTGCGTGATGGGATGCACCTCAAACGTCACGGGCGGTTGAAGGTGTTGGGAGAGCCAGAGGAGGAGCGCCTGGTTTCCTTTGCCCGCCGTTTTCTCGGGGTCGAAAGTCGTGCCGGTCACGGCATGGGTGGCGTTGTCTATACCATAGACGATATAACCCCGGGGCTTCCCGTGCAGACAGGCCGCGTTCGCCAGCGCCGAAAGATACTCGCCGAGCCGTTGCGAATCGGTGTAGTTGGACTTGAACTCCAGCCACTCCGTCTCGGCCGGCTCGCTCCGAAGCCGGTCGACCAACGCAATCAACTCCTGCAGGTTCACTCCCCCTCTTCCTCCGAATCTCCGGCCTCGTCGCCGTTCTCGTTCGCATCACACACCGCATCCTCGGCGGCAACCTCGATATCCGGCAACCCCTCCACCGCTTCGCGAACATCGAGCTTGCCCGTGACGACGTCGGCAAAGAGCCGGTTCCGATATTCGCGCAGCAAAACGATTTCCCGCTCTGACCGCTCGACAGCGGCGGTCAATCCTTTCGTTTCATCGTTTATATATGATACGATACCATATTGTTCATCGAGAGGTGGTGCAAGGTTCGGAATTTGCTTGAATTGATCCCAGTAGAGTCTGTTTCGATCCGATACGATGCCCGTGGAATACCGATTGATTTCCTGTTTGTAGAACTCCGTCCGGAAGAGAAGGTTGTAGTATTCAGGGAAAACGCCGTTCCGAGGTTTCAAAACGACATATGCGGGGCTGACAAGACCATCACAGGGGGCAACTCCAACGGCACCCTGCCACATGCGCATCGTATTGTAGGAAATGTCGCCCTTTCGGACGAGTTTGTATTTCGTTACATCTGCAATCAGCTTTTTCGGCCGGCCGAATTGATCGAACTCTTCGACGGTAATTCCCGAGCGAAGGCTCACCTGTAGAATCGGCAAATCTTTAACTCCGGGCTCAACGCGAGGGGTAAACAATGCCATGTTCCGGACGACACCCCAATGCTGCGGAATAGAGCCAAGCCAGGAAATGCCCGAGTCCTCGAGTTGGATCGATGAATCGATTCCACGGGTGACGGCGCGGTGGATGATGGCCTGTTTCTGTTCATTGAGAAGCCCGATCAGCTTCTTCTTCGCCCGAATCGCTTTATCTATCCGCTGATTGCCCCATTCCAAGAACTTTATGATGGCAACCTGCTCTGGAATCGGTGGAATCGGCGAATAAATCATTTTGAAGTGTTCCGGTCTCAGGCTCCACATATCCGACGTGATGCCATAGGACCATCGTTCTGCCTCCTTGGCAAAACCGGGTGTTCGGAACAGATGATGAAAATATTCCGGCCGAAGTGCTTCATCGCGCAATCGCATGACGACATACGCAGGACTGATGATGCCACGGAAAGACGAAAAACCGACCGCACCCTGCCATGCACGCATTTTATTGTATGCGATATCATTCGGCTGCACCAGTTTATAGGCAGACTTGTTCAGATTCGAGGCATCTTTCTTCGAAGAACCTTCGAGCAGAGTCTTTTGCCTGATGACCCCCTGCTTGATGGTTACCGATAGCATCTCCTCATCGGGATGATTTCGGTCCTTCACCTCGGAAAATATCGCCCGATTTGGGTATAGATCCCAATGGCTGGGAATGACTCCCAGCCATTTCTGATCGGTTTCTTTGTAATTTCTATATGGCTTGATATCGCTTGTGAGCATCATATCTCGAATCTCATCCGTCGATGAAAGGGATTCTCATATCTCATTTCCGATGATTTCCGCGAGGAGACCCTCGGACTCCTTCTGAAGGGCTATGATATCACGGCGAATATCATCGAGGGAGCGGAGGGGCTGGGCTTGGTAAAAGTGGCGGGTGAAGCTGATCTCGTAGCCGATCTGGGTTTTGCTTTCGTCGAGCCAGGCATCGGGGGTGTAGGGTAAGACCTCACGCCGGAGGAACGCCTCGATCCCGCCCTCCTCGAGAAGGGGAATCTGCTCGGTATCCCGCAGGTCCGTATCGGGCTCGTATTCGACGACGGCGTGCTTCCCGTCGATGCGGGTTTCATACAGGCCGCGCAGGGGGTCCGGCTTCGCCTTGCCGGGCTTGTGAATTTTCGCGATGACGGGCGGGGCCGATTCCTCGCGCCTGCTCACGGATCTCAGCAGGAGCTTTTTATCCGCAGCGGTCAGGCGAACGCCGTGATTCTCGAAAACGGCGTCGGCCTCGTCGCGAAATGCGTTGAAATCCTCGAACAGGGCGTCACCGAGCTCGGCACGCAGCGTTTCGGCGGTGCCGACGAGCCGGCCGTCCCGTTCCCAGGTCTTCGGATCGAGCAGCTTCTTCTTCCGCTTCTCGGGAAGCCCCTTCTTTTCCGGCTCGTCCTCGCCCTCCTCGTCGCCCGTATCGGCGGCGCCCCACGCATCGAGCGCGGTTTCGAGCTCTTTCCTGATTCCGGCGAAATCCCCGAACAGCGCGTCGCCGAACCGGTCGTACAACTCGCGGCGCAGTTCCTCGTCACCGGAAGCGAACCGGAGCGCCTCGATCGCCGGGGGCGTCAGACGGCTGTGAAGGCGCAGCGGCCGTTCCAGCGTCACTTTCCAGTAGCCGAGCCCCTCGTTCGGGAAGATCTTCGACCGTTCGGTTTCCTCGAACGTCAGATAGCTTTCGCAGATGCGCCGGATATCCTCTTCCGAGAACTCGCAGTTCTTCTTCCCGAGATTCTTGCGGAGGGGCCGGAACCACTGGGACGCGTCGATGAGCTGCACCTTCCCTTTGCGGTGCTCGGGCTTGCGGTTGGTGAGAACCCAGATGTAGGTCGCGATGCCGGTGTTGTAGAACATGTTCAGCGGCAGGGCCACGATGGCCTCGAGCCAGTCGTTTTCGATGATCCAGCGACGGATGTTGCTCTCACCCTGGCCGGCGTCGCCCGTGAACAGGGACGAGCCGTTATGAACCTCGGCGATGCGGCTTCCGAGCTTCGTCTTGCCATTCATCTTGTGGACCATATTGGCGAGAAACAGCATCTGGCCGTCGCTCGAACGCGGCACGAGCGAAAGCTCCTCGCCCCGGTGCATGACCCGGAACCGGGGATCCCGCATGCCGTCCTTGCCGCCCATGGCTTCGAGGTCTTTCTTCCAGCTCTTCCCGTAGGGGGGATTCGAGAGCATGAAGTCGAAGGCGCCGGCGGTGAAGGCATCGTGGGAAAGCGTGCTCCACTCGGCGCCGCCCTTGATGTGCTCGGCATTCTCGCCTTCGCCCTTGAGAAGCATGTCGGCCTTGCAGATCGCGAACGTCTCGGGGTTGATCTCCTGGCCGTACAAATGCGTGACGACCTGTTTTCCCTTCGCCTGCGCCAGCCCGCGCAGGCGCTCCTCGGCGACGGTCAGCATGCCGCCTGTGCCGCAAGCCCCGTCGTAGAGCAGATACGAGCCTGATTCGATAGCTTCTGCTATAGGTATGATTATGAGATCGGCCATCAGTTTCACGGCATCGCGCGGCGTCCAGTGTTCACCGGCCTCTTCGTTGTTCTCCTCGTTGAACTTGCGCACCAGCTCCTCGAACACCGTTCCCATGGCGTGGTTGTCCATGGCTTGGGGACTCAGATCGACGTCGGGGTCGAGGAATTTCTCGATCAGCGTTCCCAGCGCGTCGGCCTTGGAAAGCGTGGGAATCTGATTCCGGAATTTGAAGTTTTCGAGGATCTCCTGCACGTTCTGGGAAAATCCGTCGAGATAGGCGATAAAATCGGCAAGAAGCTGCTGCCGGTTTCCCCGGGATTTGAGGTCGCGCAGGGTGAACTTCGACGTATTGTAAAACGCCTGGCCGGAGGCGCTGCAGAGGGCCACATGCTGCTCGGTGATACCGGCGTCGTCGAGCATGGCCTTCTGTTCGAGAACCTCTTTTTTGGTCGGCTCGAGCACGGCGTCGAGGCGCCGCAGCACGAACATCGGCAAAATGACGTCGGGGTATTTGCCGCGTTTGAACAGATCGCGCAGAACGTCGTCGGCAATGCCCCAGATGAAGGAAACGATCTTGTTGTGATGAACCTGATCCATGTCGTGATCCTGATCCCGTGCAAAGTTTGATGTGGCGACCCCGACAAGATATCACTCTCTCGGCGGTCAGGCCAGAATGAGTTTCGACAGCCGCAAGCCCTGTCTTGTGCGTCGTCAGGGATATCTGAACACCTCATGCGATGCCAGGCGGCCGTTTTCGTAGGTGAAGCGGGCCGAGATGAAGTCGGAGCGGTCGAGGAATCTTCCGTCGCCACAGGTCGATACGTGAACGGATTGCCGCTGCCGAGCACATGCCCCTGCTGCGTCCAGGAGAGATCGCGCAGTTCGGCTTTGAAAGCCCCGTCGAGCAGCTCCATGGCGAGGGCGCCGTCCGTTGAGTCGGGCTTGTAGAGCTTACAGACAAGTTCCTGCTTGCCGCCGGCGACGATCGTGAACGCTCTCGGCTCGGTGCTCGACGGTACCCGCAGCTCGGCTTCGAGCACGTTTTTGCCCTTTTTGTCGAGCAGCAATCGGTGCGGCGGCGATTCAGAGTCAGGCTTCCACGGCTTGCCGTTGAGTTTCCACGAGATATTTCGCCACTCTTCCGGCGTTCCGTCAAGGCCGGTGACGACTTCGATCTCGGCACCGAATGGTTCTTCTGGAACGCCCTCATCTTCCAGCCATGCATGCTGGTTTATATATCAATGACTATGCCGGTGATGGATATCGGGGAAATGCACATGACTGTGGTTGATCTTCTCATGCCGATGAGGATGGGAATGGGTATCGGATGCCTCCCCGCTCCCATCATGGGCGTGCTGATGATGCTCATCGTGCTCGTGCTTGTGATCATGGACGAACTCGTCATGGAGATGCTGGTGGGCATGTGACTCGGTGAGATGGAGCCAAAGACCGATGGCCATCAGGATGCCGGCGGTAAGGAGATTTCCGGTGATGGGTTCATTCAGGATAAGGATGGACAGGATCGTTCCCCAAAACGGGGCGAAGGAAAAGTAGGCGCCGGTCCTGGCGGTTCCGATGTGCCGCAGGGAGATGACGAAAAAGGCCAGGCTCAGGCCATACCCGAAAAACCCGAGGAGCAGCCCCCAGAGGGCGTGCGCAAGCGGACAGTGAGCCGCTCCCAGGGATGCGGAAACCGCGAGGTTGAAGATCCCGGCCACCAGGCCCTTGATCGATGCGACCTGGTAAGGATCGCTCGAGGAGACCTTCTGGGTGAAGTTGTTATCCAGCCCCCAGCAGATACAGGCGAGAACGATGAGAACGGCCCCCCAGGAAAGCTCCATCCGGGCCTCTCCCTGGCATGTCAGGACGATTCCGCCGACGACGATGAATGCCATACCAATAGCTATTCTTCGATCGAAGTTTTCCCGGAAAGTCACCCATGCGATCAGAGCGGTGAATACGCCTTCAAGATTCAGCAGAAGCGAGGCCGACGACGCAGGCTTGCTGCCGATG
>DAOOQQ010000035.1:0-44381 GCA_035388825.1 Candidatus Ozemibacteraceae bacterium | reverse complement strand
CACGGTTGCGAGATTGAGAACGACGATCGCCTGCTGATCGGGCACGAGACGGCCAAACGCATACAGATCCGGGGCCATCGCAAGCTGTTTCTGGACACCACGTCGCAACGCCTCGCTGCCGCGGCGGAGGCCGATCAGCGCCTTCGTGAAGCGGAACGAATCGCTCTCGGGATCGAACTTCATCGAGCGCCTGTTCTCATTCCAGGGTTCCTGCGCTCCCGCGAGACCCGCCTCATCACCGTAGCAGAGCGTGGGAATCCCGCGTGCCGTCAACAGCAGCGTCAGGCCTAGCCGGTGACGCCGTTCGTCCCCGCCGCAACTGGTCAGGAAACGGTCGAGATCGTGATTGTCCAGAAAGGTCGCAAGCAGCCCGGCGTCGGGATACAGGCGGTCCATGCCGAACCGCACCCCCAGCTGCCGAGCATCCCCGCCGCGAGCGATAGTATCGATGATCGTATAATACAGAGGATAATCGAACAGACAGGAAAATCCGCCGTCGGCCCATGTGCGGCTCACGACGGCAGGATCCCCGTCGAGCATCTCGCCCAGGGTCAGGAACCCCTCGCCGCCGAGCATCGAGGCCACACGGTTGAAATGCTTCCAGAACGACACGGGAACGTGCTTCACGGCATCGAGCCGGAACCCGTCGGGCCGGATCGTATCGATCCAGAACCGCGCCACGTCATCGAAAAACAGCTGTACGTGCGGTTTTTCACTCGCGAAGTCGGGCATGCCGAACAGCCGCCCCGTTTCGAGCTGCTCTCGATCGTCCCAGTCGCGGATTTCATCCGTCTGATGGAACAGTTCCGGCTTTGACTTCGCGATCGGCGCATCGTATCCGGCGTGGTTGACGACCATGTCGAGCAGCAGCTTCATCCCCCGGCGCCGCATGTCGTCACGCAGTTCCCGAAGTTTCCGCATCGTGCCGAACCGCGGGTCGAACGAGAAATGGTCCCAGATCCAGTAGCCATGATACGGCTGAAGGCCGAAAAAGTTCGTCGGCCGGTTCCGCGCCACGGGGCTCAGCCACAGCCCGGTCACGCCGAGATCCTGCACGTAGGGAAGCCGCGCCCGCACCCCCTCGAGATCCCCACCGTGAAAACCTCTCGGATCCCGGAGATTCACGTCGAAGTCGTCACATTTGCAGCCGTTCTCGAACCGGTCGATGAGAACGAAATACAACACCTGGTCGCGCCAGGCATCCAGACTCCGCTGCGTCAGCGGACGGGCCGTTGCCGCTCCGGGCCACAGAAGCGCGACACTCGCGACGACGGCAAATATATACTTTTTCATATTTTTACTCCCTCTCCAGGTGGGCGGGTTCGTCTATCCTCATGATACAATGTTCACGGCATGAGCAGTGAATCGGATCATCCTCCCCTGACGAACCGCATTCTCTCGGCGCTGGCGGCTCTCATTCGGTCTCTGGCGCTGCTGATCGTGTTCGCGCTGTTCCCCATCGCCGTCATCCAGACCGCGTTTCATCTCGTCGATTATCTCGAGATCGAGAAGGTCAAGAATCAGGAGCGCACCCGTCACGAGCACATCCTCAGCAAGATCAAGGCGGCGGATGACGATTCCGGGATGCTGTCCCGCTCCGTCAAACAGGTGTTCGACCGGCTGTGTGAGCTCCCCTCCCGCGATGCCCAGGCCCGTCTCGCCAAGCGCCTGTTCCGGGCCTACCACCCCGCCCTCGACCTGTATGTCTTCGATCGCAACGGTCTTCTCCGCCCCGACCTGAGCATCGGTCAGCGCCCCCACCGGGCACTGGAGATGTGCTTTGCAACCCTTCTCCAGATCAATGCGCGTATCAAGGTCGACCCGAAAAATCTCGGTCTCGTCAGCTCCATCATCAAAGTCCCGGCCGACCCCGAGCTGCTCCGCTCGACAAACTCCCTGAATATGCTTGGCTCCCGGGAGCGTGACGGATATTTCGAATGGTCAAAAACCCAAGGCCCCGGCAGCCTTCGGGGATACATTTTACTCCTGCATCCGGGCGGGTTCAGGACCGACCGCGCTCTCAGGAATGCAATCCACCTGGTGAACGGCAGGTCTCAGAGTTTCCGGGTCGGCTATATCGACCCCACCGGCCGCAAGCCCGTTACGTATCCCGCCGAACTTTCCGGCTTCGAAGGGCTCGCCCGGTGGATCATGACCGCCGCAGCCCGGTATGACCAGCGGTTCGAAACCCCGACAAAATTCGCGACCTTCATCCCTCGGGCCACCACGGGATATCTCATCGCGTATTCCCCGCAGCCGGTGTTCTTTTCCCCAGCCCTCCGCGTGGCCCTCCACCTGGGGTGCCTCGTCTGGCTCTGCATTATTCTTTACTATATATTTACCGCCGGAGCGGGTCTCTCCTTCAACATTCCGGCCAAACTGATGGGGCTGTTTCTGTTCGCCATAGGAACCCCTTCGATCGTGCTGCTGATCGGCGGGTATTACGCCCTGATAGACCACGAGAACGTCCTGATGCAGAATCTGGAAGCAGGCATCCAGGACAAACTCCGGCTGTTCGACGAGAGCCTCCCTCTCGACGTGGTCCGGTGCGAACGCGACCTCGCGCGCATCACGGAGCGCGTCCGCGCCTGCCGGACGATCCAGGAACGGGATGCGGCCTTCCGAGCCGTCGCGAGCATGCCGGCGATCGATATCGCCTACATCGTCGATCAGGCCGGGAACGTCGTCTCGGCGGCAAAGGATCTGAAAGATCCGGCCATGCAGCAACAGCGGAAGTTCACGATCATGCTTGCCCGGGAGCTGATCAACCGGGTCAACAAGAGCTTCAAGCTGGATGCCGCAGCCCTGGCCGTCGAGGCCACGGAAGGCGTGATCGGAAATATCGTTGGTTCGAGCAAGGCCTTCAACCTCGACAAGCTCAGCCGGGATCTGGGCAAGTTCATCGTTCTCTCGATGGGGGCTGAAAGCTCCTTCGTCTTTTTCGACGCCATCTTCAACAGGGAAGGGCTTGCCGAGTATCTCGTCTTCATCGTGATGCACCGCGGCTGGTTCCAGAACGCCTATCTGAAGAGCCGCATTCCAAGCCTGATGCGTCAGCCCGATCTCTCGATGACCGTCAGCGGCATCGGGGAAAAGACCTACCTCGGCACCAGCATCTTCCACGCGGACTCGGATCTGCCGGACGTCCGGAAGATGGCCAAATCGGTGATCCAGACACGGACCCCGATGCGATATATATCGCACGATACACATGATGGCCGTCTCTGGTATGCCGCCATGGGATCGAACCTGAACAACTTCGCCCTCGTTGCCACCACGTCCCTCGAGCCGGTGAAGCAGCGGATCCGGCTGTTCTGGATGGTCCTGCTCCTGCTCGCCCTCCTCGTGTTCGTCTCGGCCCTCCAGATCGGCCGCATGCTGTCCGAGCACTTCCTCGAGCCGATCGCGGCCCTTGGGAACGGCATGCGCGCGATCCAGGCCCGCGAGTTCCAGCACCAGGTGCCGGTGCTGTCGCAGGACGAGTTCGGTTCCCTCTCGGGCCTGATGAACCACGTGCTCGAAGGCATGAAGGACCTCCAGGTGGCCCGGATCGTCCAGGAGAGCCTCTTCCCTGGGGAACCTCTCGAAACGGGCGAGTACCGCATCTGGGGCCAGAGCAAGGCGATGGCCGACATCGGCGGGGATTACTTCGATTACTTCATGCGGCCCGACGGCACCCTGATGGGCCTCGTCGGCGACGTATCCGGCCACGGCGTCTCGGCGGCCCTCATCATGGGCATGGCCAAGTGTGCGCTCACGATGGAGGAGCGGGTCGGCCGCGGCCTCGTCGAGACGATCACCTCGTTCAACCGGTTCCTGCTGGCGAACATCAAGAAAAAGAAGATGATGACGATGTTCCTCTACGCCTTGTATCCCGCCGAGAACCGGCTCGAGTTCGTGAACGCCGGCCACAACTTCCCCTTCTGGTGGCACGCCAGAACCCGCACCGTCAGCCAGATCGGCAGCGAGTCGTTTCCGCTCGGAGTGCGGGCAAAAGCCGTGTACAAATGCGAATCCGTCGTTCTCGAGCCGGGGGATGGCATCCTGTTCTTCACCGACGGTCTCGTCGAAGCCCCGGGTGGCCAGGCCTGTGAGTTCATCGGGTATGACCGCGCCGGGGCCTGGTTCGCGGACGTCGCGGAGCTCGATCCCCGTCAGGCCGTCAGCGAACTGTTCGAGCGGTTCGACGCCTATACGCAGGGCCTGCCCGCCGCCGACGACATCTCGCTCATCATCCTCACGCGGCGTCCCACCTCTCCGGAAGTGTTGCAGCCCTCCGGAAACGCTGGTAGGATGTGACGCCCCCGGCATGGAGGCAATCAACGGAAGCGAGCCGGACCGACCGATGCAGACCCTCACCATTCCCCTGAAGAAAGACCGCGAATTCGCCATCATGCGGGGTCACCCGTGGGTATACCGCGAAGCCCTGCGCGCCCTGCCTCCCGACGCCGCGACCGGCGACGAGGCGATCGTTCTCTCCCACCGCCAGATCGAACTTGGCCGCGGTTACCTCGACATCGACTCGCCCATCGTCATCCGGATGGTCGAGGGGGAGCGCGACGAGAATCTCGCAACTCGCGTCGAGAAGCGGCTGACGGCCGCCCATGCGCTCCGCCGATCGCTGTTCGACCCAGCCCAGACGGATGCCTGGCGCCTGATCAACGGCGAGGGCGACGGCATCCCGGGCCTCGTGATCGATATCTATGGGAACGCGGCCGCCGTGCAGATCTACAGTCTCGGCCTCGAGCCGCTGATCGGCGTCATCGCCCGCACCCTGCCCCGCCTCATGCCCGACCTGCGCTGGATCTGGCGCCGCAACCACGTGAAGCGGGCCTCGGGTCCCGCCGCCGGCCTGGTGATGGGCCGCGACATGCCCGAGAAGATCCGGTTCCGCGAAAATGGGCTGAAGTTCCAGACAGACTTGCAAAGCGGTCAGAAAACCGGCTTTTTTCTCGACCAGCGGGACAACCGCGCTCTCATCCGTCAGGTCGCCCGCGGCCAGCGCGTCGCCAACGTCTGCGGCTACACCGGCGCCTTTTCCGTGGCCGCCCTGGCCGGTGGCGCCCGAAACGTCGTGACGGTCGACTCGGCCAAACCGGCGCTGGCCGAAGCCGTCGATAACCTGAAGCTGAACGGGTTCGACCCTTCGAAGAATCCCGTCGTCACGGCCGACATGTATGACTACCTTCAGGACCCCCGCAACGGCCCCTTCGATCTGCTGATCGTCGATCCGCCGTCGATGGCCCGCAACCGCGCCGACCTCGAACGCGCCTCCCGTGCCTACGTCAAGCTCAACACCCTCGCGTTCGGCCGTGTCGCCCCGGGCGGCTTGTTGTTCACCGCCTCCTGCACCAGCCAGTTCAGCCGCGAAGCCTTTGTCGAAGCCGTCACCGAGGCATCCCGGAAAGCAGGGCGGCGCGCCCGCATCATCCGCGAAAGCTTCCATGCCACCGATCATCCCATTTCCCTCGCCCACCCCGAAGGCCGGTATCTGAAGGGGCTTCTGCTGGAGGTCGCCTGATGAAGCCGCATCGGCCGTTCTTCGAAGTCGGCGCCGCCGTCGTCGTCCACGGTTCCCGCGTGCTGCTCGCAAAGCGCACCGGGGGCGATCTCGACGGACTCTGGGAGTTCCCCGGCGGCAAACTGGAAAACGGGGAGTCGCCGGCCCAGGCCGTCGTCCGTGAACTGGTCGAGGAGCTGTCGCTCGACGTCATTCCCCACGAGCGGCTCCTCGTGCTCGAACACGCGTATCCCGACAAGGATATCCGGCTGCATTTCGTGCGGTGCGAACTCGCCACCGAACCCGACCCCGCCTTTCCCCCGGCGCCCGCCGACCATGCGGCCTGGTTCGAACCCCGCGCGTTTCCGCTCCGCGACTTCTGCCCCGCCGACCGCCTCGCGGCAGGGAACATCCCCTGGCAGGCCCTGACATCACCACAGGAGTAACCCATGTCCGACCAGCCCCGCCTGTTCGTCATCAATCCCGGCTCGACAACGACCAAGATCGCCCTGTACGAAGGGGAACACGTGCGCGAGATCCACGAACTCGAGCATGACCGCGCCGAGCTCGCGAAGTTCCCGACCACTCTTTCCCAGCTGGAATACCGACGCGATGCTCTTCACAAGGCACTGGCCTTCTGGAACGTCCCGGTCTCTTCGCTGTCGGCCGTGATCAGCCGCGGCTGTCCGCTGAAACCCCTCCAGAGCGGCGTTTACGCGATCGATGAGGCCATGCTGTCCGACATCCGGAGCGGCCGGCTCCAGGACCATGCCTCCCACCTCGGGCCGCTTCTCGCCCACGAGATCGCCGAGGAAGCGAAGATCCCCGCCTTCATCGCCGACCCCGTCTCGGTCGACGAGTTCGATGAGGTGGCCAGGATCAGCGGCTGGCCGGATCTTCCGCGCGGCACCCTCTCGCATGCCCTCAACATCAAGGCGATGCTGCGCGAGGCGGCCGAAGAGCGGGGCGTCGAACCCGAGACGCTGAACGCCGTCGTGGCGCATCTGGGCGGGGGATTTTCGATCGCCGCCGTCCGGAAAGGCCGGATCGTAGACGTGAACAACGCGAACGACGGCGGCCCCTTCTCGCCCGAGCGCGTCGGCACCCTTCCCCTCGTCGGGCTTCTCAAGCTCTGTTATAGCGGCAAATATACCTACGACCAGCTCCGGAAGATGCTGATCGGCAAGGGCGGTCTGATGGCCCACCTCGGCACCGCCGACGTCCGTGAAGTCCTCAAGCGCATCGATGCCGGCGACCAGAAGGCCCGGCTGGTGCTCGAGGCGATGTGCTACCAGATCTCGAAGGAGATCGGGGCCATGGCCGCCGTGCTGTGCGGCAAGGTGGACATGATCATCCTCACTGGCGGCATCGCTTATAATCCGTTCGTCGTCGAATACGTGCGGGAGCGGGCGGGCTTCATCGCCCCCCTCGTCATCAAGCCCGGCCAGAACGAGCTGAAGGCCCTGGCGGCACACGCCCTGCGGGCCCTGATGCACCCGGAAGTCATTCAGAACTACGCATAAAGGAGCGACCATGCGATTTTCCGATCTCGATGCCAAGCTTCAAACCGGACGCGTTCCCCTGGCGATCTGCATGCCCGAAGACGTCGAGGCGATCCTCGCCGCCAAGGAGGCCTCGGATCTGGGATATGTCGAGTGCCTGTTCGTCGGCAATCCGGACGTGATGAAACCGCTTCTCGAAAAAGAAACACCGGGCTTTTCCCCCCGGATCATCGAAGCCCGCACTCCCGAAGCCGCCGCGGCTGCCACGGTCGAACTCGTCCGGAAGGGCGAGGCGAAGGCGCTGATGAAGGGGACGATCTCGACGCCGACCCTCCTCAAGGCGATCCTCAACTCCGAAACAGGGATCAAGATGAGCTCCGTTCTCTCCCACGTCCTGGTGTTCGAGTGGAACGGCTCGTTCCGGTTCCTCAGCGACGGCGGCATGGTTCCGCACCCCACGCTGGCCGAGAAGCACGAGATCATGCAGAATGCCGTTCACATCGCAAAAAAACTCGGTTGCGAGAAGCCGAAGGTCGCCGTCCTCTCGGCAGCCGAAACCGTGAGTTTCAAGATGCCCAGCTCGGTCGATGCCGCGGTCCTGGCCAAGATGAGCGAGCGCAAGCAGCTCAAGGGGATGACCGTCGACGGCCCGCTGGCCCTCGACAACGCCCTCTCCCTCGAATCGGCCCATCACAAGGGCCTCCACAACGATGTCGTCGGCGTCGCCGACGTGTTCATCGTGCCCGACATCGACACGGGGAACATCCTCGGCAAATCGATGATGTATTTCGCCGGCATGCAGACCGGCGGTCTGATCGTCGGGGCGACGGCGCCGGTGATTCTTCTCTCCCGCTCCGACACCAAGGATATCCGCATCAACTCGATCAAGCTGGCGCTCGCGGCCGGCCTCTGATTCCGTTCCGACCCCGCAGAACACGGCCGGCGGCACCCGATGGTGCCGCCGGCCGTCATATTGCGCAATGTTTTATTTCACACAATATTTTATCACGATCCAGACAAATCCCTTGAGTCCGGCCCTGATCGGCTCGAGGATCGGGCATCCCGGTGAAACGCGCGCAAGCGAGGGGCCGACCCGCCGGTACCAGGAGATCGCGATCCGGCCGGGCAGGGAGCGGCGCAGGGTGCCATCCCGGAACCGCCGGAGGGCAACCGTCTCGGGGGCGTCTTCCCCGAACAGCCGGGTGGCCACGAAGCAGGCCTCGCTCTTTTCCTCTTCCGTGATATCGCCCCCGGCCGGCATGTCCCCCACCGGATAATTCGGATCGATCTCGCGAATCCGCTCCATCGCCTTGCGCGCCTTGAGCGGGTTGTTCGACATCAGGTGGCACTTGTAGGCGCCGACCAGGGCGCGCAGGTTGTAGGGGTCGGCGGCGATCGCGTCGAGGTAATGGTCGAGGGCTTCCTTCACCTTCTTCAACTGCGTGGTCGAGCCCGCCAGCTGCTCTTCGGCAAGCGTCAGACACTCCTGGCCCCTGGCGAGATTGTCTTCGAGCTTCTGCAGCTCGATCTTCTTCTTCAGACGCAGGGCCTCGTTGTCGTTCTCGTTGATCCGCAGAAGGGTCTCGGCGCAGGCCAGCGCGTCGCGCATACGGCCGATCCGGTAGAGGGTCTCGCCCTTGAGCAGCATCAGTCCACGATGGACGGGAAGGGTGTCGATGCCGATGTTCGCGATCCGGATCGCCTCTTCGAACTTCTCGGCACTCACCAGCGCCTTGGTTTCGACCCAGACGTGCTGGGACCGCATCTTGTTCATCTCCACCCAGTATTCCTGCGCCTTCTGGAGCCGCTCCTTGAGCTGGAGCATCAGATCGGCGCGACCAAGCTCGGCGTAGCAGACGGAAAGACCGCGCAGACCGTCGATATGCATGGGTTCTACTTCGAGAACTTTTTTATAAATCTCGAGGCAGGTCTCGATATCCGGAATCAGTTCCGTCTGAACCTTCTTGACGTCGACAAAGGGTTTTTCCCCGTCGAGGCTGACCGGCTCGAGAAGCTGCTGGGAGCGACTCAGAATCTCCTGCCACTGGGCGCGGGCCTTGTTGAGCTGGCCGTTCAGAAGCTTCGCGCGAAGCTCCCGGTAATCCTGGCGGTTACCCATGAACACCGGAACCTCGTAATGAAGCCGCTTGAAGATGTTGTAGGCCGAGGCCGTCTCGCCTTTGGCGAGCAGCAGCCTGCCCGAGAGGTAGACCGTAGTCGCCGTCTCGCCGGAACGCTTTTTCAGCTCGAGCAGGCGCTCCTCGGCAAGATCGGGCCGGTCGAGAAGGATCGCATCCAGAATCGGCTGGGCACCCTCATCGAGAGGAGCATCCCCCTCATCGTTGTCGGGGGCGAGATCTTCCTTCCAGGTTTCACGCTCCTGCGTCATTCCCTCTCCGTCCGTCGTTCAGTTCGCCCGGGTGAAGCATCATCACACGCCGGGAGGTCACCCGACCCATGCCATCTCGGGACCGTCCGAGTCTAGCGGTTCCGATGCACGTACGTCAACCGATACTCCGCCGCAATCCCGTGTCTCGGGACACCCCGACGGCATCCCATCCAGGGAAAGCGGGAACTCCGCCAGCTCACCCCCTCATTGGAGCGGGATTTGCGGATCCCGCCGTCATCGGATACAATGACAGAAATCGATGTTGGAGGAAACGTATGAAATCGACATTCCGGCGGATCTGCAGCGTGGTTCTCGTCCTCTCTCTGCTGTTCCAGTCCGTTCCGGCGGCATTCGCCCAGCCGGTCAAGGCCGACGGGCCGATGGCCTTCGTCCGTGCCGATCTCCTCGAAGCCCGGCGCATCCTTTCTTCTGAAGGCGGTGCCAAGGTTTCCCAGGATGCGCTTCCCCCGCTCGACCACGCGAAACAGTTGGTGGGTGAGAACGCGTTCGTCCGCGCGTATCCCGACCAGGCCCGCGAACTGCGCAAAGGCATCGAGAAGGCCCGCCTCAAGGTGCTCTGGAACGACCGGAGCGAGGCACTTTCGATCGTGAACCGTCTGCTGGGCCTGGCCGACACCTGCGCCAAGCCGCCCGTCGTCCAGACCCCCTGCGGAAACGGCCCCGGCGCCGCCACCGCTCTCGGCGCAACCCTGATCGCCGGCCTCGGCGCGGTGCTCGTCGCCCTGATGTTCGGTTTCGGTCAGGTTTCCCACCGCTGATCATTCTATAACGTTACGTATTTGAAAGCCCTCTCCGGCGACGGAGGGGGCTTTCGTTTTGCCGGTTGACCGCCGCCCCGGGGCCGCGTATGCTGGAACGATAGCGCGGAATCTGTCGAAAGACGGCGGAAACCGCTCCGAGAGTTGGCGGAACAACGGAGAGGATGGCATGTTCACACGCGTGATTTCCGGCGCGATTGCCGGGTATGACCCGATCCTGGTCGAAGTCGAGGCGGATCTGGCCCCGGGCCTGCCTTCGTTCGCGGTCGTCGGGCTCCCCGACACCTCGGTGAACGAGTCGAAGGAGCGGGTCCGGGCCGCGCTCAAGAATGCCGGGTTCGACCTGCCCCCCCGCCGCATCACGATCAACCTCGCCCCCGCCGACATCCGGAAAGAGGGCTCCGGCCTCGACCTGCCGCTTGCCCTTGCCCTGATGGCCTCCGCTGGCTTCATCGCCCCTGACCGCCTCGAAAAGCTGCTGATCGCCGGAGAGCTTTCGCTCGACGGGCGGCTGCGCCACACCCGCGGCATTCTGCCCCTCGCACTCCTCGCCCGCGAACAGGGACTGAGCGGCCTCATCGTTCCCGCCGCCAACGCTCGCGAAGCCCGTGTCGTCCCGGGAATCACCATCCACGCCTTCGAGTCGCTGGCCGAGATCGCCGCGGCACTCCAGAGCCCTTCTCCGCTGCCGGCCGTCGATCCGACAGCCGATGCCCCGTCGTCCTCCGAGCCCGCCTCGGACCCTTCGTTCAGCCACATCGATCTTGCCGAGATCAAGGGTCAGGCCGCCGCCCGCCGCGCCCTCGAGATCGCCGCCGCCGGCGGCCACGGGATCTTGTTCTCCGGCCCCCCCGGTTCGGGCAAGACGATGCTGGCCCGCACCCTTCCCACGATCCTGCCGCCCCTGACCTTCGATGAGGCGCTCGAAGTGACGCGCATCTACAGCGTGAAAGGCCTCGTTCCCCCCGGTGGTGGCCTGATCGAGCATCGGCCGTTCCGTGACCCCCATCATACGGTTTCGGATGTTGCGCTGATCGGCGGCGGACGATCCCCGGGACCCGGCGAGGTGTCGCTCGCCCACCACGGCGTCCTGTTCCTCGACGAGCTGCCCGAGTTCCGAAAGGCCGTTCTCGAGGGGCTGCGCGAGCCGCTTTCGGAAGGCCGCGTCGCGATCGCGCGTGCCGCCGGAACGGCCAGCTTCCCGGCCCGGTTCATGCTCGTCGGTGCGATGAACCCCTGCCCCTGCGGCTTCGCCGGCGATTCGCACCGGAGCTGCAAATGCACGGCACGCCAGGTCGTCGCCTACCGGCAGAAATTGTCGGGACCCCTGCTCGATCGCATCGACATCCAGATCCACGTGCCGCGGCTCGCCCCGCACGAGCTTGCCCAGGGCGCCCCCAGCGAGGAGTCGGCGAAGGTGCGAGAGCGCGTCGCGGCTGCCCGGCGGCGTCAGCACGCCCGCCATCCGCGCGGCATCCTGATGCTCAACGCCCATCTTCCCGCCCGCCGGCTCAAGGCCGATGCGGTTCTCGACGAAACCGCCCAGCATCTGCTGCTCCAGGCCGTTCGACGATTCAGTCTGTCCGCACGCGCCTATGACAAGATCATCCGGGTCGCGCGTACCATTGCCGACCTCGAGGGAGCCGCCGGCATCACCACCGCACACGTTGCCGAAGCCGTTCAGTACCGCGCGTTCGACCCCGCCGGCGATCCCGCAGGCCCGGATTGACACCCGAAATGCGCACCGGTAGCATGTTCCCAGATCATTTCGCCGAGGCGAGAGGAGTTTCATGAAGCAGACCGAGTTTCTGAAGGGCGTTTCCCTGTTTTCCGGTCTCCCCGACGAGGGGTTCAAGGTGCTCGAGCAGCGGGCCGAGGTCATCCAGTTCCCGCGTGATGCCTTCATCTGCAAGGAAGGCCAGAAAGCCGACGCGATGTTCATCATCCGCTCCGGTATCGTCCAGATTTTCTGCGATGACGGTCACGGCGGCCGGAAGGTGCTGACCCACCTCAAGCTGGGGGAGTATTTCGGGGAAATGGCCCTCTTCACCGACGAACCCCGCACGGCAAGCGGCATCGCCCTTGCCGAGACCGAGGTCATCCGCATCAAGAAGGACGACCTCTACGCCCTTCTCGAATCGACTCCCAAGTTGTCCATCTCGATCATCCGCACCCTGTGCGAACGTCTCGCCCGCGCCAACCTCGGCGGTTCGGTCTCGAAGAGCGGGTCGGTCTTCACCGTCATGGGCCCCGACACCTCCTCGGGCAAGAGCTTGTTCGCCCGCAATCTGGCCCTCGCGATGCAGAAGATTCTCGGCAAGGAAGTCCTGCTGTTCGACCCGAACCTGCGCGACGACCGCGTCGCCCGCCAGCTCGGCATCGAACAGCATTCACGCATCATCGACGAACTCGTCGACCGGGAACGGATCGCCGACCTGAAGAAATATATCGTGAAGGCCCCTTGCGGCCTGCTCACCCTGCTTCCCCAGGAAAACGGCCTGACCGACCTGCGGCTGAAGGAGTTCCATACCTTCGCTCTGCTGAAGACGATCCTCGAATCCTTCGAGTTCGTCGTCGTCGATTCGAGCTCGATGTTCACCAAGGTGACGAAAGAGCTTGTCCAGTCGTGCAGCAAGATCGTGTATCTCATCTCGAGCAAGAACGTCTCGATCCGCGGCCTCATCGACCACTTCGAGGAGACGCGCCGCTCCTGGAAAGTCGACCCCGAGCGCGTGGTCTACGGCGTGAACCATCTCTCCGAAGATCCGAAGCAGGAAAGCCTGATCACCGAGGCCGACCGTGCCTTCATCCGGTTCGAGATCCCCTTCGACAAAGCCCTGCACGGCCGTCGCGACCCCGACCGCGAGACGCTGCTGCAGCGCGATCCCGCCCATCCGCTGTCGAACATAGCCCAGGCTCAGGCCGACGCCATCCTGTATGACCAGGTGCTGGCCCTGTCGCTTCCCGCGTTCGAGAAGGAGCCCGCGAAGCGTGATCTGGCGCAGCGCTGGGCCGAGACCGGCATGAAGGAGCTCGAAAAGTCCCTGTGTCACGTCGAACTGCGGAGCACTGTCGACGCACAGGGCAACGCCTGTCATCTGCTGTCCGGCCGCACGGCCAAATGGCTCCTGAACGAACGGATGATCGCAGTGATCGACTTCGCCGGCAAGTTCAAACAGGAGTTCGGCCTCGCCCAGGTCGTCTTCACCCTGAACGGCCAGGGAAGCAACGTCTAACAGTTATAACGCACCCTCCACCTGCCGCGGCCCTCGACGGGCCGCGGCAGGTCATTTCACGGTCACGGACGCGGAAGCCGGGGATTCGTTGCGAAAGCGTTCGCCCATGGCAATGCGATCGATGGCCGGGGGGTGGCTGTACAGCCAGAACACCCGCCAGGGGTGCGGCAGAAGATCCGATCGGTTGTCACGGGCCAGGCGTTTCTCGGCATCGATGAACACGTCGGCCAGCCCGGTCAGTTCGAGCGAGGCCAGATCGGCCTGGCGCTCGAACGCCTGGCTGATCTGCGCCTCGACAGGGGCGGCCAGCAGCCCCAGCACCATGCTCGCCGCGAAGAAGAAGGGCAGATTCGAAGCCCGCCAGATCTCGCCCAGCCGCATCGCCGGCTCTGCGGCGATCAACGGATAGAGCCACCACAAAACCGCCGCCCCGAGCAGCCCGCCCAGGAATCCGAGCGTCAGGCCGATCCGGACATGATCGTGACGCCAGTGGCCTGCCTCGTGCGCGAAGATGAGCGCAGCTTCGTCGACCGTGTGGCTCTTGATCAGCGTGTCGTACAACACGATCCTCCGCTTCCCGAACAGTCCGGTGAAATATGCATTGGTATGTTTCGAATACCGGCTTTCGTCGATCTCGTAAATATCGTCCACCGGAACCTCGGCCTTTGCCGCGATCTCGAGGATCCGGCTCCGGAGTGGCCCCTCGGCGAGCGGCTTCTGTTCGTAGAACAGCGGAGTGATGAGATACGGCATGAGCAGGGTGAGAACGATCCCGTAGGCCGTCGTTGCGGTCGGCAGCAGCAGCGGCCACCAGGAGCCGCACCATTTCAACACTCCCAGGGCCACGAGAATGCCGACGGTCTGGAACGACCAGCCGACGAGGCAGCTCTTGGCATACCGCCATGCCCATTGAGCCGCCGTCATCTCGGAGAATCCCATCCGCTGTTCGCAGACATACCCGAGGTAATAATCGAGCGGCAGCATCGAAAGTCGCGCGACGACCAGCACGACGAGCGTGAGCGCCGCTCCCGCAATCCAGAAACCACCGGGCAGGGCCGCTTCCAGCCTTGCTTCGAGCAGTTTCAGCCAGCCGCTCCGCCAGAGCAGCAGCAGAACCGCCAGCTGCATGTAGCCATACACGAATCGTGCCCCGAATCCGTTCTTCACATAGGCACGGCCCCGCTCGATGTCTTCCGCCGTGAAATGGCGCAGCACACGTTCCTGGCTGACGGGATCGGCGTTTCCCTGCCAGGCGAGCCCGAGCAGCGTCGCCCGGACCAGACACCAGACGAACACCAGCCCCCAGACCCATTTCATCATGACTTCAACTCCCTCTGCATCGCCATCTTCATCCTGTTTCATCATACCCCGGAACGCGCCTGCCGACAAAACTCCCGAATACACGCAGGCTGGCCATGTGCCGTCTGCAGATCTGTTGACAAGGAGCTGCACGCACGGTAAAAATGCGGCATCATGACGCCGCATCCCGGGAACTCAACGCCGGCATCCCCACCCCGCAAGCCGGGAATCGACTGCCATTCCTGTGTGCATTACTTCGTCACCTGGGAACCAGCCGCACCGCACGGCTGCCGCGGTCACGGATTCAAATCCCGCCAGCTCCCCGCAATCGTCGTCCAGGCAAGTTCCGGAATGGCGTGCCTGCTGTATACCCCCAAACGGCCGCCCCGCCGATAAACCGGAAAAATCACCCGGCCTGTAACCCCATCCATGCATCCGGGGTCGTCCGTTGAGAGGTGATCGGGACGGATTTGCATTTCCCGGTACCGTATGCTAACGTACCGCGTCATTCCCTCCAGGAGGATGTTCTTTTGTCAGAGTATCCGGGAACCGGTTCCACCGGTTGTGCGTTTGTTTGGTCGGCGGTGTTTTTCCGCTCAGGGATCGCCTGACCCCTGCCGATGAATAACGAAGAAGATCGCCCCACAGACGACAAACGCAAGGAGGCATTCAGCCCAACCATGGAACAGTGCACACGGATCCATTTCATCGGCATCGGCGGCGTAGGAATGAGCGGTCTGGCACAGATCTGTCTCACCGCCGGGAAGCCGGTCAGCGGGTCTGACGTCGCCTCCAATACCAATACCCGGGCTCTCACCGCAGCCGGAGCACGCATTTTCATCGGCCACGCAGCCGCCAACATTCCGGCCGACACCGCGAAGGTCATCGTTTCGACGGCGATCTCCCCCGACAACGACGAACTCCTCGAGGCCCGGAAGCGCAACCTGCCCATCTGTCACCGCTCGGATCTTCTCGCCGAGCTGTTTCTCGATTCGCACACCGGCATCGCCGTCGCCGGCTGTCACGGCAAGACCACCGTCTCTTCGATGATCTCGACGATGCTGATCGAAGCCGGCCAGGATCCGACCTGCGTCGTTGGCGGCCACGTGCCCGCCATCAACGGCAACGCCCGCGCCGGCCGGTCCGGCCTGTTCGTCGCCGAAGCCGACGAGAGCGACGCCACGTTCCTGAAGTATTTTCCACACAGCGCCGTCATCACGAACATCGACAACGACCACATGGATCACTACGAAAGCCTCGACGCGATCGTCAAAGCCTTCGAGATCTTCGCGGGTCACATCAATCCGAACGGCACGCTGTATCTGTGCACCGACGATCCGATCGCGCGCAACATGGCCCTCCCCGAAGGCCGCCGCATCATCAGTTACGGCATCACGAATCCGGCCGATGTGATGGCCACCGAGGTCGATCTGCAGCCCTTCGGCTCGCGGTTCACCCTGGTCATCGGCGGCGTGCTGCGCGGCACCTTTGAACTGCGTGTTCCCGGCCGTCACAATGTGCTCAACGCCCTCCCCGTGATCGCTTTCGGCCTCGACATCGGCCTGACGATCCGCCAGATCCAGGACGGCCTCCGCCGATTCCGCGGCGCCGGTCGCCGGTTCGAGCTGAAGGGCTCATTCGACGGCATCACCGTGATCGACGATTACGGCCACCACCCCAGCGAAATCAGCGCGACGCTCGCCGCCGCCCGGTCGCTGAATGCCAACCGCGTGATCGTGGTGTTCCAGCCCCACCGCTACACCCGCACCCAACTGCTGAGCCGTGAGTTCGGCCGCTGCTTCAGCGACTGCGACAAACTGTTCATCACCGAGATCTATGCGGCCTCTGAGCAGCCGATCTCCGGCGTCAGCAATAAGCTGATCCTCGATCAGATGCCCATGGCCGACCGCCGCAAAGCCAAGCTGGTCAAAACGACCGATGATCTGGCCTTCCAGCTGATGCAGATGCTCGAACCCGGCGACGTGGTGTTCACCCTCGGCGCAGGCACGATCACCAATCTCGGCCCCGAGCTGCTCGATCGCATGCGCGTGCGCGCCCACCAGCTCGAGGAACTCACGGCCCAGCCGGCCGTCTGAGCCTTCGGGAACAACGCCCCATGCCGAATCTTGCCGCCACCCTTCTGCTGCTTTCGCTGCCGGTGTTTGCCGGCCGCATTCTCGTCGATGCGACATTCCTCTGCCTCGATGCGTTGAAACGCCGCTACGGCAGCCACTGAAACCAGACCAACGAACGGGCGGCGGGCCGATTGGCCCGCCGCCCGTTCGTTTGGCCGGGGGCGAAGCCCCGGCGCCCCTCATCAGGGCGTGGTCAGGCCAAGCACATACGAGCCGCTGCCGAGCAGGAATTCCTGCATGATGCCGTTCACTTCCTGCCGGGTCACGGCGCGGATCAGATCAGGATACTTCGCGTGGTATTCGAAGCCGAGGCCGAGCATCTCGTCGCTCGCGAACACATCGGCCTGAGCCTGGTTGTTCACCAGCTCGAGCGCATGCTGGCCGATGATGTACTGCTTCGCGTCGTTCAGCTCCTCATCCGAGAAACCTTCGGTCCGGATCTTCTCGAGCTCCTCGATCAGCCGGACCCGGGCCGTCTCGGTCCGCTCGACCGCCGTGCTCAGCGTCGCGAAGAAGTAGCCGGCGACGCGCGTTCCGACGTTGGCCGCAAACACCGAGTAGGCCAGCGAATCCTTGTCGCGCAGGCTCGAAAAGAGCCGCGATGACATGCTTCCCGAAAGGATGTTCTTGAGAACGTCCATTGCCGGACCGCGCGGATCGTTGCGGGGGAAGGTGCGCGTGGCGACCATGATCTGCGCCTGTTCCCGGTTGAGGCGGGCCGTGACGGTGGCCGGCTCGGTGATCGGGTCGAACTTCGGCACACGCAGCTCCGACTGGGAGCCCTTGTCGATCTCGGACAGCCGGGACATCAGGCGGTCTTTCACGTCCCGGACGAAGATGTCACCGACGACGGCGACCACCATGCCGGAACCGACGTAGTTTTCCCCGAAAAACCTCTTCACGTCGGAACGCCGCAGATTCTGGACCTGATCGGCAATTCCGAGGTTCGAGTAGCCGATCGGATGGCCGGGGAACAGGGTCTCGAGAACATTGCGGCTCGTGAAATAATACAGATCGTCATCCTGCTCCTTGATCTGTTCGAGCGCCTTGCTCTGCTCCGTTTCGAACTCTTCTTCGGGGAACGAGGGACTGGTCAGGATCTCCATGAGCAGATCGAACGAGGGGTCGAATTTTTCCGAGAGGCACTGCATGTCGATGGAGGCGAAACTTTTGGCGGCCGAACACGAAATCGAGGTGCCCATCGACTCGAAGGTCCGGGCGATCTCGTCCGCTTTGTGCTGCTCGGTGCCCTTCATCAGCATCTCCGCGGTCAGGTTGGCGAGACCGGCTTCGTTCCGGCCTTCGCGGAGACCGCCGGCATCGGCATGAATCGAGACGGCGACGAGCGGCGAAGCATGATTCTCGCGAAGAATGAGCCGTATCCCGTTTTCCAGGGTGACCATCTCGGGTTTCTGGGGCCCGCTTGCGATGCGCGGTTCGTAGGAAACGACGGACATCCGAGCCTCGTCGAACAGGCCACGGGCGACCCGCTTCACGTCCTCGATGGTGACGGACCGGATCCGGTCAATGTAGGCATCGGCCTCTCCCAGGCGGCCGAGAATGCCGAACTGACCATAGGTGAAGGCCTGCGACTCGGCCGTCTCGCGGCTGAACACGGTCGTTGCGATGAGTTGCTGCTTGGCTTTCTCGAGTTCTTCCCGCTGGATCTCGCCGGCAACGAACTGCTTCAGCAGGTCGACGACGCGCTCTCCGAACTTCCTGATCGAACCCTGGGGCATCTGGCCCGAAACGATGAACAGGGAAGGATCTTTCGTCGTGTAGTAGGAAGCAGAGACGTCCGTGACCAGCCGCTCCTCCTCGACGAGGGCGCGGAACAGGCGCGAGGAGCGGCCGCCGCCCACCATCACCGAGATGACGTCGCAGATGAAATTGTCGGGATTGTCGATCGAAGGTGCATGCCAGGCCAGATTCACGTAGGACTGCTGGATATCGCCTTCTTCCCGGCGCTCGCGGCGCGCGTTCTGGAGGGGTTCGGAAGCGACCGTCTGATCGGGGGCGGCAACAGCCGGAGCGGTTCCCATGGTGCGGTTGACCACGGCGATAGCCTCGGTGGTGTCGATGTCGCCGACGATCACGACCCACATGTTCGAGGGCACATACCAGCGTTTGTAATAGCCATGGAGGGCATCCCGGGTCGCCGAAGCGAGGGTGGTGTCATAGCCGACGATCGGGTGCTTGTAGGGGTGAACGGTGTAGGCAGTCTCTTTCGTCATGTTGTAGAGGCGATCTTCCGGCTGGTCTTTGTCCATGCGGAGCTCTTCGACGACCACGTTGCGTTCTTTCTGGAACTCGGCCGGATCGAACGTGCTGTTCAGGACGGCATCAGCCTGCAGTTCCATGAGCCGGGTGAAATGCTCACGGGCTCCCGTCACGTGGAAACAGGTGCAGTCGGAGGAAGTAAAGGCATTCTGGGATGCGCCCAGCTTCTTGATCTCTTTGTCGAGCTGCCCGGTGGGATAGGTGGGGGTTCCCTTGAACATCATGTGCTCGATCAGGTGGGTGAATCCCTCCTCGCCAGGCTTCTCGTGCCGGGAGCCGACCCGGACCCAGATGTTCACGGCAACGACGGGGGCCGTTTTCATTTCCTTGATGAAAACGGTCAGTCCATTCTCGAGCGTGAAGAGTTTGCCGGAGAGGGGCGCCTGCGCCTCGGCGGTGACGGCCAGGCAGACGAACATCAGAGCAAGAACCAGCATCATGCCAATCTTCGAATGCGAATCCCAGGGCCTCGTTTGCACGTGTGGGCCTCCTTGTGGTGTGTCGGGGCCATTCTACCACATTCCGCCCCCCTCACATCCGCCCGACATCGGGGTGCACCCCAGCCGTTGTCTCTCCGCCATGCAGGTGGTTTTCGAACAAAGAACCGATCCGCCGATGACACATATGGCACAGATGAACACCGGAACGTATTCAAGTCATGGCGTTTTTGCCCATTCAGAAAATCAGGTGATCCCGGGCGCCCGTTCAACTCCAATGTTCATCTGCGCTCATCTGCCCGGTATCTGCGAATGCGTTCCGAATAGCGATGTACATATAAACGAAGGGTCTCCGTGGTGCGTCGATGTTCGATGAGGATCTCGGTGTTGGAGCTGACGATCGAAGGTCCGCGCAGGAGGGCATGGTATACTCCGGCCACCATGACTGGCGTTTCCATCGCGAAGCTGTTCCTCATTCTGGCAGGAAGTCTGCCGACGCTGCTCCTGATGCTCCTTGCACGCCCCGTCCGGGATGCCGTTTCCCGGGGAAATGCCCTGCGTCTTGCCCTGGGCGGCGGCTTCGTGCTGCTGATCTGCCGCCTTGTCGAAACCGCCCTCTCCGAGCTCGTGACCGCGCCCGGCTGGCTGCGTATCGTCATTCTTGCGCCCATCGTCGAGGAGACGGCCCGGTTCTCGTGGATCCGCATCGCCTCGGCCACCCATGTCGAAGCAGGAACGATCGCCGGTGGAGCGATGGGCATCTCGGAACATCTCGTCAAATGCCTGACCGAAGAGCTGCCCGTCAGCGCCATGGCGTTCCGCGCCCTCGCCACCTCGCCCTTCCATGGCCTCGCCGGTGGTCTGCAGAGCCTTTCGGGGAAATGGTTTTTCCGCTGTCTCGCCCTGCACATGCTGTTCAATGCCGGCATGCTCGCGGGCGGCTTCATCGGATGGTTCATGACGCTTGGCGCCCTCTGGACGAGCGGCTGTGCCTGGTTTTTGGGACTTCAGACGGAACGCGTGGACAGCGCCCGGGATCTCCCCGCACCGGAGACCGAATGACATGACCGCGTCCCCCAACAACCGAGCCGCCGCGCTTTCCGCCGTTGTTCTGCTCCTGGCGCTCGCACCGCTTGCCGAAGGCCGGGAAATCTATCAGGCCCGCTTCTGTCGCGAGGTTCTTCACATGCTTCTCGTGATCCAGGGGGTGCTCCTGGCCTGGAGTTCACGGCCCGGGTCATCCGAGGTGACGACAGCGGCGTCGCCTTCGCAGCGTGGCTCCGCCATCAGGGAAACGATCTCGGCCGCCCTTCTGCATGGCATCATCACGGGCGTCACCGGACTTCTCGGACTCGGCCTTCTCCAGATACTGACGGGTGCGTCCCAGTATGCAGCAGCGTGGGGAACAGGCTTGCTCGCTTTCCAGGCGGCGATCCTGACCGTTGTTCAGTTCGCCGCGCTCAGCCGCGTCCACCCGTTGCCCGCCTCGCTGATCACCCTCCTCGTTCTTCTCCTGGGCCTTCGTTCGGATCTGCCGGCCTTCGCGTCCGTGCTGCTCCCCGATTTCGCCGCCCTCGGCACGCGGGCCGGCTTCGTTTTCGAAGAGGCCGCATCCGCCCCTCTCCTCACACACAATATTGCATATCATATATTATATATGTGTTTTCTTTTTTCGATCCTGACATTTCCCCGGAGTCGCGGCGGTGTCGCCGAACCGCCCGAAAGGTGGGCGCTCACGGCCTGGCTCGTTCTCCCCGCGTTGGGAGCCACGCTGCTCGCCCTTGCGTGCGCGGATAGCCTCCGCAAAACCGGCGGCAATCTGTTCTGGCTCATCGCTTCGGAGTATCATCATACCGAGCCGTCCCGGGCCGTCTCGGCCGTCTTCCCTCCCGGGACCGCCGCGCGGCTCGAGCTGATCCCACCGCTGCGGGCGGCCCTTTTCTGCGATCCGGCCCAGCTCGAAACTCGCCTCCTCCTGGGCGATATCCTCCTCTCCGCCGCCGGAAACATCCCCGCGGGAACCGCCATCCTGGAACAGGGCAGCCGCATCCCCTCCCTCGCCTCAGAAGCGCACCGGTTCCCGGCCTCTCTGGCCCTGGCCGCCCTCGAACGCCATCGTCTCGAGCCGGCAGCCCCGTTCATCGCAACCCAGGCGCTTGCCTGGCTCGATCAGGCGTTGTCCCTCTCGGCCGCAGCCCCGGCCTCCCCGACCGCCGGCGACGTGTTCCACCCGGCGCAGTACCACCAACTCCGCGCCGTCATCCTGATCGGCCTGAAGCGGCACGACGAGGCAATCACCGCCTGGGAGCGTTCGGGCGAACGGATCGCCTCTTCCACCGACCTCGCGGCATTATATCTCTATGCATATACGAAAGGCGAGCCTCTCCCGTCCAGCCCGGCCGATCTCCGCCCCCTCCCCGCTCGCCAGCTCCCCGAGTCGACGGCAGAGCGCAACGCCCCCGAAGAATCCCGCCATGACGATCTCCCCGCCCCCGGCAGCCCCGGTTCACGACACCCCGCCCGCCCGCTCGCCCTTGCCCTGCTCGCCCTTGGTCTCCTGTCTTCCCCGGTCAGGAGATTCCTCATGAGAAATCCCGCCCGGAAGGCTCAAGCAATTTCCCGTTTCTGACGATACCAGAGACAAATTCCGTTCTCTGGAGATGACTCATGCAGAAACGCACCCGCCAGTTCGTTCTCGGAGGTCTCGCGGCCGTCCTGATGACCGCGTCCATGACCGAGCTTCCGGTCCTCGAGGCGATTTCCTACGGCGCGTCCTACAGCCGCCTGAGCCCCGAACTCCGGCTCGGGGTCGACATCGGCATCCTCGACGCCGCCGAACTTGATGGCAGCTCGCTCAACGCGCCGATCCACCGCCGCTCCTTCTCGGTGCTTCTCAAGCGCGTCCTGCAGATGATCGGCGCCCCTGCAGGTTCGGAGCTTTCCGACCTCCGCAAGGCCGGCATCTTCGATCCCTCCCCCGCAGGCCGGTCCGTTCAGCGGAAAGCCGCTCTCGAAGCTCTTGCCCGTTGCACGATGCATCTTGCCGACAACGGCTTCATAAGCCTCGAGTCGAAGCCCGCGGAGGACTTCACGGATTACCGGATCCCGGAAAAGTATCGGGAAGCCATCTCCTACATGCGCACCGCCAACATCGTCCGCGGCTATCCCGACGGCCGGTTCGGCGCTTCCCGGGCTCTGACCAAGAAGGAAGCCGTGTATCTTCTGTACCGGTATTACGAGCAGGTCGCCGGCGCGATGATGATCCGTCAGAAAGCCGACGGACCCCGGTTCGTCGATCTGCCTCTCGACCACCCCGCCATGATAAGCCTCAAGCTGATCGACAAGGCCGGCGGGTTCGACCGGATGAAGTTCGGCAAGAGCTTCGATGGCTACTCGCCCCTGCAGGCGAAGGATGCCACGGCCCTGATCGAGGCCATCCTCGCCAAGCATGAGCGCAGCCATGAAGCCGGCCAGGTGAAGGAGCTTCTCGCGAACCGCCCGGAGACGCAGGGCATCACCCGCAGCGATCTCGCCCGACTGCTCGGCCATCTCGTGAAAGCCTTCCCGGCGAGACTCGGAACCAGCGGCGGCTCGTTCACCTATACCGACGTCGAAGCCGGCACTCCGGACGCCGAAGCCTTGTCCGCGCTTGGCGAGAAAGGCATCTTTCTGGGATATCCCAACGGCTCGTTCCGCGGCGATGAGGTCGTGACACGGTATGAAACGGTCGGCATCATCCAGGCCGTTCTCACGACCCTCCAGCTCGTCACACCGGATGCCGAGGAACAACTTGCCGGGAAATCCGATTTCGAGGCCTTTGCGGCGCTTCTCAAAGCCAAGCGAGCGCGCGTCCAGAGCATTCTTCACCGGTCGGGCAGCAAGGCATCGGCAAAGTAAAAAAAACCCCCGGCCGAAGCCAGGGGATGAACAAAGCGAAAAGGCGGCAATTCAGAGCGTGCCGACCTCTCTCGTGAAGGACAACGCGCGAAGAACCGCAACATCTTTGACAACCGAACAACCGACGAGCTGAGAAAGCAGGGAAGCGGCTTCCAGTGTTTCGTTGACATTCCTTCCATGGAAAAGCCGGACGGCTTCGAGGCCCTCGCCCCGCCTGACATAGGCTTTGATCGTCCAGAGACAGGCCTTCGCCGTCAGGATGCACTCGGCCATCGGGCAAACCTCGATCTGAAGAACATCCTGAAAGTGGTAAGCAGCATGCTGGCTTGTCAGCAGACTCGACTCTTCGACCTCGATCCTGAGCCGGTCACGGGAAATGACGACGTTTTTCCGATAACTCGAGATCATCGCCCCGATCACGCACAGCAGAAGGGCAGCCCCCAGGCTGCCGATGCGGACGAGGCCGAAAAAGCAGAGCAGCGTATGCCCCGCGCAAGCCTGCCAGGCCATGCTGCATCCCGCCAGAAGGAACCCCACTCCGAGGACGGAACACGTGCGGGAGGTGCGGAAGGTCACATCCTCGGGATAATGATCCTCGATCTTCATTCCCTTCAAAAAACTCAGGAATTGCATTCTCAACTCTCCGCTCTCATTCGGTTTGTAAATTATGTTTAAGTTTGAAGCAGGCGGATATTAGCAGAGTCTCGAGAATACCGTCAATATATTTTTACATTCAAAATGGCGTACACTCGGTATCACAGATCAAGAAACTTGTTCCATGGGAAACTTTTTCAGGGGTACACAAGAACAGTTTCAATCTCTTTTCAGAACAAGAAAAAACGACTCGAATTGATCGAGTCGTTTTTTCTTGTTCGGGCCATGCCCGTGTACACAATTCAAGTCTTCACCAGCAAAGACTCCAGCTTGCGAATGTGTACCTCGGGCGCACATAGGGCAGTCCCGGCGGCCGGCAGAAGTTCGTCGCTCGAAAGGCAGCGTATTCCCAGGTCGAGGAGGGCACGCGTCGCGAGGCCGGCACCGTCGGTCAGCCTCCCGTCGAACGCACCGGCATAGACCCGGTGTACCCCGCAGGCGGGACTGCGCTCCGTCAGAACGGCCCCCTCTGCCCCCAGAAGGGAAGCAAAATGCGCAACGGTGCGGGCTCCGAGAAGATACGGATGCGTGACATCCACCCCTTGGTTCGTGAGGATACGCGCCCTGCCGGCCAGCACGTCGACAGCCGGCCCCTGGAGCTCGGAGGGCGGGCGAGGCGTGGGCAGTCCTCCTAGCTGCTCCGGGCAAACGGGCAGAAAAACGAAACCTGCCGCTTTCGCGGCAGGCATCACATGGCGGAAGAAGGTCTCCCAGTGCGGGTGGGGACCGCCCTTGTAGCGGGTTTCAGCCCCGAGAAGGCAGGCGCTGATCAGAAGAAGCCGGGACGCCATGGGCTCAGGGGGTGACCACGCTGGGGAAGCTCCGGAGCATATAGATCAGCGAAGGCCCGATCAGCCACACGAAGATGCTGGGGAACACGAAAAAAACGAGAGGGATGAGCAGCTTGACGGGAAGCTGGTTGACCCGCTCTTCGGCCTGGATCATCCGCTGATACCGCATCTGCTCGGCCTGTGCGCGAAGGGTGGGCCCGATCTCGGCACCAAGCCGCTGTGCCTGGATGAGCGAACTGACGAACGTGAAGAAGGAAAGCACCTGAACGCGTTCCGCCATCTCCGTCAGGGCTTCTTCGAGGCTCTTTCCGAACTTGATATCGGACAGGAACATCTGGAACTCGACGACGATGTCGGTCGGACGTGACTTTTCGACGATTTTCTGCATCCCGCCGATCAGGTCGAGACCGGCCTCGATCGAAAGCGAGAGCAGGTCGATCGTGTAGGGCAGCTCGTATTCGATGTTCTGCTGCCGCCGCCGGATGAGGTGGGTCAGATACAGGCGCGGGAGATAGAAGCCGATCGGCAGCAGAACGAGCAGCAGCACGACTCCCAGAAGTCCGTATTTCAGGGGCTGCAGGAAAAAAGCGATGCCGAGCGTGAAAACCAGCGCAGACACTTCCTGAAGACCGAGCACCTCGTTCACCGAAAGATCCGCGGGACTGCCGGCCGCTCCGAGCAGATATCGGAGCTCTTCGCGGATCCGGTCGATAAGACCTCCGCCCAGGCGCTCGTTCATCGAAGCCAGGATTTTCAGCAGAGGCCGGATGAGCCACCAGCGACCCGCCTTGCGTTTGGGATCGTTCGTGACCGCCATCTGATCCTCGGGATCGGGCATGATCCCGCTGGTCATGCGATTGATGAAGAACAGGCCGAGAATGGAGGCGAGCAGCGATGCGATCAGAATGAGCTGGCCGAACGGATTGTCGATCAGAGGCAGCAGGTATGACGGGTTCCAGAGAAAGACGAGGCCGGCGCAGATCAGTGGAAGCGCCCCGATCAGGTTGCCCGATATGCGCGCATGCGCCGTGCCGGCGATGATCTTGCCCATGATGCGTTTCCGCTCGGCCACCGTCACGACGATCTGCTTGTAGAGATCCTCGAGATTCCCCCCCGTGTCCTGCTGGAAGATCGTCGCGTTGATCGCAAGCCTGAGGTCCGGACTTGGAACGCGTTTCGCAAGATTGCCAAGAGCATCCACCATGGGAACGCCGAGACGGCGCTCCTGAACAAGCGTCCGGAATTCGTTGCACAGGGGTGCGGGTGTCGAGACGGCCACGAGTTCGAAGGCCTGGTCGAGGTTGCGGCCCGCCTTGAGCGACGAGTTGATCATCAGAAGCGCTTCGATCAGCTGGTCTTCGAAGTTCGCTCCCGTGATCTTCCGCAGAATCGAGGGCCGCTTTCCGACGTCGCCGAGCCCCTTCGCCTTTCTGGCCTGCATCGTGAACTCGATCTGTTCCTCGAGGAACAGGTAGATGCCCACGACGACGGCAAGTATCGCCATGACCTTCAACAACGTGATCAGACTCAGTGTCATAGATCCTCCTTAGGCGCTCCGCTCTTCCAAGTTGCGTTTTTCGCTTTTCTCGACCTTGAACAATCCAGCAACCCTCTCCAGGAGCTGCCCGGGGCTTTCCCGGATGAATTGGGGAACATACCCCGTCGGCAGCATCTCTCCGAACACCCCACCGTCTTCTCCGATCCATTTCTTTTCGAACTTGTAGACGGTTTCCGTCTGGATCGAGGCATCGTGGATGCCGATCACTTCGGCCACTTCCACGATCCGGCGCGTCCCGTCGGACAGGCGGGCTGTCTGAATCACGATGTTGACCGCGCTGGCGATCTGCTCACGCACGGCCCGCAGCGGCAAATCGACCCCCGCCATCAGAACCATCGTCTCGAGCCGGGCGAGAGCGTCGCGCGAGGAGTTGGCATGGAGCGTGGTGAGCGAGCCCTCGTGGCCGGTGTTCATCGCCTGGAGCATGTCGAGCGCCTCTTCGCCGCGGCACTCGCCGACGATGATGCGATCGGGCCGCATGCGGAGGGCATTGCGAACCAGGTCGCGGATCGTGACCTGCGTCTTGGCCTCACCGGCCTGCTGCCGCGCTTCCAACCGCCCGAGATTCTCCTGCGAGAGTCGAAGCTCGGCCGAATCCTCGATGCAGATGATGCGCTCGTCAGGCTGGGTGTTCATCGAAAGAACGTTGAGCAGCGTCGTTTTTCCCGAGCTCGCGCCACCCGAGACGATGATGTTGCGCCGCATCTTGACGCACAGTTTGAGGAACTCGGCAACCTGCTGGGTCAGGGCCTTGAAGCGGAACACCAGGTCATCGAGCGTGTACGGCGTGTTCGAAAACTTGCGTATCGTCAGCATGGGCCCTGTCAGCGAAAGGGGCGGAATGATCGCATGAACGCGCGAGCCGTCGGCCAGACGGGCATCGACGAAGGGCGTCCGCTCGTTCACGGTCCGGCCGATCGGCATCAGGATGCGATCGATGACGGTTTTCACGTGGTCGGCATTGTTGAAACTGCCATCCGTCTGGTGAAGCCGGCCGCGCTTCTCGACGAAAATCTTCGAGGGGCCGTTCACCATGATTTCATCGACATCCGGATCACGGATGAAATCCTCGAGCGGCCCCAGGCCGAGAATGTCGTCGAGAAGGGATTTCTTGAGCTCTCCCCGGACGTCTCTGCCCGGAACGAGGGGCGGCGGGGTTCTCTGGAAGCCCAGCTCGATGCTGTGCTCAACCTTGCGCCGCATCTCCTGGTCCGTCAAACCGAATCGCTTTTCAAGCGTCGCCACGATTTCGGTGCGCATGGAACGGTGATACTCGCGAAGCGTCCGCTCGAGCTCGGCGTCTTCCTCGACAACCTCCTCGCGCACCTTTCCGGCCGCCGGATTCGCCAGCGCCTTCTCCGCGATCCTGTCGATGGCCTCCTCGAGCTGCTTGTCCTCGTGTCCGCCTTCCATTGCCCCGCCGACCGGCAGGAGAAACTCCCGGTCGTGCAGCTTCGACTCGGTATCGTCGGTTTCCAGGTCCACCATGTTCCGCAGCAGGACGACCCGGTTCCGGAACTCCTTCCACCGATCGACTTCCCCGAGGAATGCCTTCGCACGTTCCGGCGAGCCATGCTGGTCGGCATAAATATAGTAAACGATATCTGCAGCTTTCAGGATGGCCAGCGGAAACGGCGTCACGGCCATCGGCAGATCGATCACGACGAGAACTCCCCGCTGGGCAAGACACCGAAGCAGGCGCTCCATCGACGGGATGAGATCGCTTTCGTTCACGACGAATCCCGCGCCAAGCGAGGAGCCCGCGCGCGCACCGGTGAACGGCATCACCCAGACGCCGTCCTGCTCCGAAAATTTCGAAGCGACCTCTTCGGGCCGCAGGCCCGCCCAGTCAGTCTTGTAATACTCGAGAAACGACTGCCCCGAACTCGCAGACAGGTCATAGATCGTCGAAAGCCCCGACGGAGCGAACCCGTTGCACTCGATGAAGGCTGTCTGCCGACCGCTTCGCTTGCGAAGAGCGCGAGCGAACCGCAGAGCCGTCGTGGTCTTCCCGATACCGCCCTGAAAGCTGGTGAATACGAAGACTTCCGCGCCAGTCCGTGCGCCTGCCATATCCTCTCCCCACACAGGTTTTGCGAGTATTAGAACACACCGCCCGCACCCTGTCAAATCGGATCTCACCGCCCACATGCCCTTGCAGCGGCACCACCGCCCCGCGTATGATGAACATCGATATCATGGACATCACCCCTGCCATTTCGGTCCGCTCCCTGACACGACGCTTCGGAAATCTGGAAGCGGTTCGCGGCATCACCTTCGACGTGCCCCGAGGCTCGATCTTCGGCTTTCTCGGTCCCAACGGCGCAGGGAAAACGACCTCGATGCGCATGATGACCGGCATGCTCGCCCCCACCACCGGCTCCATCATGATCTCCGGGCTTGCGATGCCGGAACATCGCCAGGCGCTCAAATCCGTCATCGGGGTGGTTCCCGATCATCAGAATCTCTACGAACGGCTGAGTGCCAGGCGCCACCTCGAACTGTTCGCCGCCCTCACCGACACTCCCGACGGCCGCATCGGGGAAGTGCTCTCCCTGCTCGGCCTCGAAGGCTATGCCGACACGCCGGTCCAGCACCTCAGCCGCGGCTGGCGTCAGCGCGTGCTGATCGCCCGCGGCCTCCTCCATCGCCCGGCCGTGTTCTTCCTGGACGAGCCCACATCAGCCCTCGATCCCCACTCCGCGCTCTCGATCCGCCAGGCGATCCGGCTGCTGCAACAGCAGGGAACGACCATCTTTCTCACCACCCACTACATGGAAGAAGCCAACAGCCTCTGCGACCGGCTCGCCATCCTGAACGCCGGCTCGATCATCGCCGAAGGCACCCCCGAATCGATCCGGATGAAATACAGCCAGCCCGTCATCGATATCACCCTTTCCCCCACCGACGGGGAAGCCGAATCGACGCTCACCCTGCCCCTCGAGGGCCCGGAGTCGGCTTCCCAGCTCTCGTCCCTGATCGAGCAGGGGCGCGTCAGGCGGATCCATTCCCGGGAAGCCTCCCTTGAAGAGGCGTTCCTCCGCCTGACCGGATCCACCTGGCAACCGGATCCTCCATCCCGGGATGCCCAATCGGCGAACACTGCCGTCACGGCACCGGAGGAACCGGCATGAATCCCCGCCGTATCGCAGCGATCGTCCGTAAAGACATTTTCGAGGCCGTCAGGAATTATCATATCCTTCTCCTGATCGCGACCCCGATCATCCTCTCCCTTCTGTTCTCGAACCTGTTTTCCGAGTCCCGTGCGAAAACCATGATGCCCAGGATAGGCATCATCGCGCCGGCCGATCACCCGCTCCTGCTTCAGCTCAAACCGGAAAAACTCGGTCTGCGTCTCGTTTTTTTTCAGACACGGAATGAACTCGAAGCGAAAATCGCCGAATCCGACGTCAGCCTCGGCTTGATCCTTCCCACCGGGACGGCAACCGGGACCGAACTCGCCCGCAAACCGCGGCTGACGATGGTGTATCCCGCCGAAACGCCGGAATACCTAGTGGAGCGGTTTCAACGCACGCTCGAAGACGAGTTGCGGAAATTCTTTTCGCTCGCCCCGCCGCCGCTTCCCCTGGACATCGCCTGGGAGCCGATCGGGGGCAACGCGACAACAAACCGCAGTTTCGGCGGCGATATGTTTCCCATGCTGGTCCTGATGGCGATGGGCATGATGGGCCTCCTCGGCCTGCCGCTGTCGATGGCGGAAGAGCGCGAACGGAAAACCCTCGATGCCCTTTTCCTCACACCGGTCACCACCGGCGAACTGATTTTCGGGAAATGCCTGTTCAGCTTTTCGATGCAGCTTTTCACGATTTTCGCGATGGTCGCGTTGAACTCCCGCTGGGAAGGCCACCAGGTCTGGTTCTGGATCGTGGCGGCGTTGGGAAGCATGCTGTTCCTGCTGGTCGGCCTCTTCGTGGCCAGCTTCGCCCGCACCCAGGGAACGGTCAACGCCGTGGGAAGCAGTCTCTTCCTGTGTTTTCAGATGGTTCCGACCCTCAGCCCGAGCAGCGAGGTGCTCCGGCTGGTTGCGCATCTCGTTCCGTCGACGTACATTCTCCGGGGCTTGAAGAAAGCCCTGTTTCTCGACCTCTCGAAAGTCGACATCACGAGCGACATTCTCACGCTCCTGTTCATCATCGTGGTATGTTATTCTCTCCTGCACCTATCGTTTCGAAGACTGGAAGCCGATACGTAATATTGAATCCCCGAAGTGGAGAATGGATGCTCCCCCGAAGGATGCCGGTATTCTTTCGGACAGCAGCTGAAGCACTGTGGAAAAAGCGAATTTCGACGACATCGTACGTAATCTGCTGGTCTTCCTGAAAGGCCAGGTTCCCTCCCTGCAGTCGAAACACTCCCGGGAGGATCTCGCGCATCAGATCCAGAGCATCGTCTACACGCTCCGCACGTCGATCATCCAGCTCGAAGGAGCCTCCACCAGCGATCCGCGCAAAACCCCCGAATACCAGTCGGCCGTTCAGGAAATCGAGGGCATCAAAAAAACGAACACCCGGCTCGAGGAATCCCTGTTTCTCGAGATGAACAAAACACAAAAGCTGGCCGGGGAGCTCGAAAAGCAAGCCTCCATCCTTCAACACCGCGATCTGCATATCCGCGAGCTCGAAGAAGCGAACAAGAAGCTTCAGACCGAACTCGAGGGCAAAGCGAAGAGTACCGCAGAGCCGATTGTCGATCAGAAGGTCGTCGAGCGTGCGGCTGCCGCCGAACAAGCCGCCGAGCAGGCAAAGCGCGACAAAGCCGCACTTTCGGACGAGCTCACCCGCCTCCGGCTCGATCTCGACAAGGCCAACCACCAGGTCGATGAGCTGAAGAAGTCGATGGCGACCTCATCCGGCGAGGGCCCGACGCGCGAAACCCTCGAGAAGGCCCTCGAGACCGCCAAGCTGTTGTTCGAGAAGGAACGCGAAGAATTCGCCAGCGAAAAAGCCCGCCTTCTTTCAGAACACTCCACCCTCCTCGCCGAATTCGAGCAGCTCAAGAACCAGGCCGGCAGCAGCCAGGAGACCGACCGGGCCCTCATTGCCACCCTGCAGGATCGCATCGAGAAGCTTCAAAAGGCCGTCCAGAGTGCCCCTGCCGGAGATGCCGTCCAGAACATCCAGGCGGCGACCGAGGCCAGGATCAGATCTCTCGAAAAAGCCCTGGCTGAAGCGCGTCGACAGATCGAGTCGGGCATCACCGCTTCCCCCGACCAGGTCGAATCCTTCACCCGCGAAAATCGCGAGCTCCAGCAGCGGATCATCGACCTTGAGGCGACCGTGCGGCGGCTGAGCAGTGCACGCGGCAAGTCGCTCACCGAGCCGGGCGGCGGCGGAACGAACACCCTGCGCACCGAAGAGATCCTGATCTTCTTCGACATTCTCACGACGCTCGTCCAGCGCCTTGCCCGCAGCCCCGAGAACCGTGATCTGCGGCAGAAAGCCGAAGAAGCCATCGGCCTGCTCGAAAAAACCCATGCCATCGATCCCATCCCCGCAGTGGGGGGGATCTACGACGAAAAGACCCACAAGGTCGTTCGCTCGTATTTCGCTCCCTTCCTCGACGACGGGATCATCATCAACGAAATCAGCCGCGGCTACCGCTCCGGCAGTCATATCATCCAGCGCTCCGTCGTCTGGATCGCCAAATCCCAGTTCAAATGCATGGAGTGCGGCTCCGCTTCACGGGTGCAGGATAACTTCTGCCCCAAGTGCGGCCTCGAACTCTGCGCACCGGACGGAACCACCAAGCGCAAGCTCGCCATGCTCCCCACCGATCCCGAAATCGGCATTCCCCTGCTCGACGTGCTGCTCACCAGGCGCCAGACCCAGGCTGCCCAGGCGCTTCTGTCCCATCTTGCGGCAACCAATCCCGATCATCCGGGACTCATGAACCGCCGGCAGTTGATCACCCAGTTGGCTGACGCCGGCGCGTTCTGACACCACAGGAAGAGGAGTCACCCATGGACGACAGGGAACTTCACGAAGCCCCCCCCCGGCAACCAACCCAGTTGGAATCGCTTCACCTGCTCGAAACCTCGTATCCCTGGTCCTTGATCGCCTTTCTCGGGGCTCTCGGCTACCTGTTCCTCACGACCTGGCTCTGACGCCCCGGATCACCGGTCACAGAGGGTGTCGAACCGGCTCCGCAGCCGCCGCACCCGTTCCCCCGCGATATTCGCCGCCGCTTCCGACAAGCCGATCACGAGAGTGGCGCCGATGGGCCCGCCTCCTCCTGCTGCAATACCGGTCGCATTCGCGAGCATGGCAAGCGGAAGAGAGAGCCCGCCTGATATTATATTTTTTTCTATTATTTCACTTCGCCCCCGGCTGATCCCTGTGTGGCGGGTTGTCTGCGGAAGCGGAAACGAAACGACCGTACCGACAGACCTGGGGGAATCCCCCGTCGCGTTCCAGGCCGATACCGTGTAGGTGGCCACATCCCCCGGATTGATGCCGGAGACCAGTTGCACGGAGGTCACGGTCGAGGGAACGTTCGCCACGAGCCAGTCGTGGTCCCGCCATACCTTGTAGCCGTCGACACCGGCAACTGGCGCCCAGCTGATCTTCACGGTTTTCGGTCCGATCCCCCCGGCCACCGGAGCCGCGGGTGTCGGGGGCAGCAGCAGCACGCGCACCGGCGGACTCGAAAGCTCCGAGCTTCCCGACTCGTTTTCGGCCCGCACCTGCACCGCGACCGTGCTGCCGGCGGATAGCCCCGTCACCGTGAATTTCAGCGTGCTCGATGCGACGCTGCCGGAAACGGCCCCGTCCGTCAGAACGGTGTAGGTGGCGGCTCCGGAAACAGGGGACCAGCCGACGACGAAGGAGGTCTGCCCGATGTCCGATGTCGAGACGCTCATTGCCGGGGGTGCAGGAAGAAGTCGGACGGTGATCGAGGCCGAGAGAAACGAGGCCGACGACGGGTTGACCGCCGTCATGCCGATGCGCACCTCTTCTCCCGGCTGGAATCCACCGATCCGCACCTGCGTCGTGGGAGCCGGGACGGTCGCGAGCAGGGTGTCGGGAAGACGGTAGATCCGGTAGGAGGTGGCCGTATCGACCGGCTGCCAACGCAGGGAGAAGGCGTTCGTGGCAATGTCTGAAGCCGAGAGGGCTGATGGGGCCGCAGGCCCGGTGAGGACCGAGGTCGGCGACGAGATGCCGATCAACGCTCCCCGATGATAGGTCAGGATCCGCACATCCATCGTGCGCCCCGATCTGAGACCGATGACGGTCGTTTCGGCTCCCGTCACCGAGGTGCCGTACAAGGCGTTTTCGATCCGCGGCTGGTAATGCGTCGTCTCGTCGGCCACCGGGTAGGTGGCCCAGCCGACCTTGAACGACACGGGCGTGATCGAGCTTACGACCGGGGCCGACAGGTGATCCCGGGGCGGGAGCGCGAAAACGCCCGTCGCCAGGCCCCATAGAACCGCCGCGAATCCAGCCAGACACCGTTTCAGCATGCCGTTCCTCCCACGCCCTCACGGGTGATGCTCTTCCCATGGTAATGGCTCCGCCCCGGGAAATCACGTATTTCCGAAGCGGCGGAGGGGGGGGAGCTCAGAGACGCTGGTCGAGAAGCCAGGCCTGGATGGGGTTTTCGACGTTCTGGATCGTCAGAGGGGTGGGCTGCGTCGTTCCCGACCGGCGGAAATACAGACAACCGTGTCGCTTGACGTCAGCGCCCGTGATCGGCCCGGAGAGGGTTGAGACCGGCATGCCAGGCAGTTGCACGCCGGCATATGATCCCGCGAGATTCAATCCGTTGATCCCGTAATCTCCGGTGGTGGTCGTGTTGTACCGGTTCAGCGCCAGGCTCAGATAGAACCGGCCGAGCGTGCGCGCAAACGGTTCCCCGGTGATGCCTTCGATCTCTTCGACGCCGATCGAACGGCTCGTCGAGAGCTGCCGCGTGATCTGGCGCGAGGTCGTGCCATACCGGTTCGCCTCGGCCAGGAACCGGACGAACAGATACGAAAGACCGTAGCTTTCGATCCCATACCAGCTCGTCAGCGACATGGCCGGGAACTCTTCCTGCATCATCCGGATGATCGTCGCCGTGTTCGCATCGCCCGCGGCAATTCCATAGCCGGCAATATCTTCGGCATACTTCGCCTGCCCCTCGGCGAGCCAGGTCGCCTCGAAGGTTCCGGCACCGCCCGCTTGGATCTTCTGAGAGAAGTTCACCATGTGCTGGAACTCGTGGGCGATCGTCCCGTATCGGGTCACCGTGCCCAGCCCCGTTCCGGAATACCGCGCATAGATGATCTTCCGGCCGTTGCTCTCGCGCAGTTGCCCGTCCACGGGGTTGTTCCGGTACAGGTCCGCCCCGTAGAACAATCCGATGATCGTGGGCTTCATCGCGTTGGTGAGTAGGATCGTCAGCCGGGACTCCCCATCGGGGCCGGTCGAGGGTTCATTGCCGAAATAATCCCTGACCGCCGGCGCGATCCCCTCTTCGAACCGCCGCGTGAGCTCGGACACGAGCGTGTAGTCGGGAGAGGTGATGGCCTTGTCGATGAAAACCGCTGTCAGGCTCGTCGCTCCGACGCACCGGGCCTGGATGACGTTGTTGGGGAACGCCGTGGTGGTGGCCACGCCGCCATACGAACTGATATAGAAACTCCGTTCGTCTCCGACCGAGACGGCGGCTCTCACGGAACCACGCGGCGCGCTTCCCGCAACGTCCGGAAGCCCCCGGGCCGCGAGAGCGCGCTCGAGCTCACGGAATGCCGCTTCGGGCGTTTCCGCGTAGGCCGGATCGAGCTGGGGAGGTCCGCCCATGATATTCGGCCTGATATCGAACGACGCTTCTGTGGCGATTCCGACCACGGCGGCGAGGATCGACCGGCCGATTCCCAGGTCGGGAACCGAGAGATTCGCGGTCTGGCCCGTGGAAAGCGTCACGGGGAATCCCGCAGACCGGTAGCCGGAGGGCAACGGGAGATCCGAAGCGACCGTGAATGCCGCTTTCGCTCCGTTCGTCAGGGCGTTGTTCGAGAGATCCTTCGCCGCGTTCGCGGCGATGACCACCTTGTGATACGACCCCGGATACCAGGTGCCCGTGGGAACCAGCCGGACGACGGCCGGGGAGTCCCAGGCCGTGGTGTAGGCGGTTGCGGGGCTGAACGAGACGGCGGGCGGGATCGAGGAGGTGAGCATCGGCTCGCTGAACGTGAGCGTCACGGACGTCTGAGCCGGAACCCCCGTCGCCCCGTCGGCCGGAACGATCGAGAGCAGCCGCGGGGCGACCGTGTCTGCCGTGATCGCCTCCAGGGTGGTGAACGCGTGGACCGATGAGGTCGCCGAGGCCGCGCCGTCCGAGGCACGGACACACCAGAAGTATTTCTGACCGGCATCGAGTTGCGGAGCGACGCACGAGGGAGTTGCAAGCCCTGTGAAGATCGTTTCGAGTTGATCCGCCGCCGGGCCGAGGAAGACGTCGTAGGAAAGCGTGTCCCCGTCGGGATCCTCGGCCGTCCAGGCCAGGGTCGGCTGGGTCGCGACCTGCACGGCCGCATCAGCCGGCGCCTGGAGCGTTGGCGCCATCGGGGGACGGTTCGCCTGGCCTGCCGTCGTGAACGTCCAGGTGACCGGGTTGGGGTTCGTCAGCCCCTCGGTATCACGCACCGTGACCTGCCACCGATACGTCGTCTCATACGCCAGCACCGTGGGCACGAGGAGAACCGCATCGGATATTCCACTCGCGATACAAGCAAGCGGGCTCCCGGTGCCGAAATACACGTCGTAGACGAGCGCGCCGTCCTCGGGATCCGTTGCCTCCCAGCGGAGCTGGGGCCGGGTGTCGATCCCTGTCGCACCGGATGCGGGATTTCTGACGATCGGGTCCGTCGGAGGCATGTTCGGGGCGGCGGCGGTCCGGAACGACCACGTGGGGCCGATCGAGGTGCCTGCGCGCTGATCCGCGGCCACGACGCGCCAGCGGTACGTCGTTCCGAGCGCGAGCCCTTCGAGCCGTGCCAGGGGAAAACGCGTCTCGGTCGCAAGCGCGAGGGAGTCGGCGCCCGTGGCCAGCCAGACCTCATACGTCACCTGGTCTGCGGCGTCCGGGTCGCCCCCGATCCACGTGAGGAGCAGCGAGGGGAGCTGATCCTGCGCCTGGTCGGACGGCGTCGGATTTTCCGGTGTATATGGAGGAGTATTGTTTCCATCCCCCGTTTTGAACTGCCAGATCGGGTTGTCCGAACTGATCGCGCCCGACGGATCGCGGCAGATGACGCGCCACAGGTATTCCTGGAAGACATCGAGACCGCGAAGCTGATAATAGGGGGTCGCGACCTGACTCGCCACCAGGGCGAGCGGCGAACCGAGCTTCGACACGAACACCTCATAGACGAGGGGATCCCCGTCGGGATCCGTCGCGTTCCAGCGCAGGACAGGCGAAGTGGACTGGCCCGACGAGCCGTTTCCCGGAATCGGCGACGTCGCGGCCAGCGGCGCCTGGTTGTTGGGGTCGATCACGCCCCCCTCGCCTTCGGTGACGAAGACCGTCAGATTCGCCCGCCCGGTCCCGCTTTTTCCGTCGCTTCCCGTCACCGAAATCAGATAGGTTCCCGATGCGGCCGGGGCCGTGAACAGCGTGCTCTGCGCCTGCGGGTTGGTGAACTCGCCCGCCGGGCAGCTCCAGGTGAAATCGATCACATCCCCGTCGGGATCCAGGGCCGTCGCCAGAAGGCTCCCCTGCTGTCCGGCGCGAAGGGAGGAGAAGTCGGCCGTCAGCTCGACGATCGGCGCCGCGTTGCGGTCCACGGCCGTTGCCGGCGTCAGAGCAAGCGAAAGATCCGCCTGATGTCCTTCCCCGAACACCACGGGAACGATGCGCTCCCCGTATCCGGCCGCGGTCACGCGCATCTGCCACGCACCTGTCGGGACAGGCCCGACACGCGCCGCACCTTGTATATCACTTCGTACACTTCGTCCCCAGAGGGTCACTTCCGCCCCGGGAATCGGGTCCCCGGTGTCGCGATCGACGAGTCGCACGCCCATCGAGCGGGCTGCATAGACGAGCTGCATCGGCGCGGCGACCTGCCAGGTCGCGAATTGGGAGGAGAGGGTGACCAGATCCGATCGCTGGCGGAATGCCTGGCCTCCGCCGACGGTTTCGGCGATCAGATGCCATTTTCCCACCGGCACGTTCCGGATCAGGAATTTTCCGGCCGAATCGGTGACCGCCGAAAGATCAGGCCGCTCCTCGACGAAGACCGTCGCCCCGGACTGGCCGCTTCCCGAACGAGCGAACACCGGCACGCCGCCCTCACGGACGCTGCCCGTCACGGGCGCCAGAACCGAGCCCTCGATCTGCACGAGCGGTGTGACGGTCGGGGCCGTCTGCCAGTCCTCGGCCCCCCCGCCGTTCGTGCCGCACCCCGGAAACAGCGTCAGGGCAACCACGGCGGCCGCAACGAGAAACCCGGCGGCGATCCGCGCCCAGGGCTGTCGGCTCAAAAATTTCTGCACGCTCATCGTGCAACCATCATGCCGGAATCAGCCCGAAAATACAAGACCGTCGCGCTCAGCGGCTGTCCTGTTCGTGATTGATCATCGTGATGTTCGTCTGGGCCAGATCCCGATTCTGGATGTAGGACTGCTTCACGACGGCGATATCCACCAGATCCTTCGCAGCGGTGTACTGTTTCACCTCGTCCTTCGCATCCCCTTCGTCCATCCAGCTCAGATCCATCTTCTGCGACGCATCCCGGATGCTCCGGGCCTCGTCCGACCGCTTCTGGAAATCCGCATCCGACTCGGTGAAGGTGACTTCCTTCCCCTCGCTGTCATACTGGACGCCCTGCTTGATCTTCGACTCGTCGAAACTCTCCATCAGCCCCTTGTAGGGAATCTCCTTCCCCTCGCTATCCTTCTGGGGGTTCTTCGCGTAGGCCTCTTTCAGTGCCCGGTCCTTGACCATCAGGTCGTAGGCCTGCTTGTAGGCATCCTGCTCTTTCTTGTCGGTGGGAAGCGTCATTCCCGACTTCTCGAGCGAGCGGTTGATGAACTTCTCCTCGTCACGGTCGATGATGGTGCGCAGCGCCTCGACATCCTTCGTGACGTCCTCGAGCTTGTCGTGTTTCATCAGATCTTCCTTGATCTTGGAAACCTCGGTGTCGGTGCCACCCCAGGTGAGGGGGTTGTACCAGGTCGCCGAGCCCTTCGCGTCGATTCCCTTGAGCTGGTCGTTCGCCTTCTCGATCTCGCTCTTCGCATTCTCGAACGACTCGGTCTCCCGCTGCATCATGTATGCCAACTGCTCCGACGACATGTCCTTGAGGGCCTCGGCCGTGAGCGCCGCGGCAAACATCGCCGACTCGCCCTCGGTGCCGGTCTTCTTGTCGGTCGCCGTCGTCAGTTCGGACATCGCGATCGAATGCTTCACCGGCGCCGCCGCCGCGAACTCGTTGCGCATCACGACCGTCGTCTTCTCGTTGTGCTCGATCTCCTCCGAGGTGACCGGCACCTTGATCTTTCCGGTCAGGGAAATGTCGATCCGGGCCTGGGCGGTCTGCTCCATCCCGTCGGGCATCAGCGTTCCCGGTTCCGCCCCACGGCTCAGATCGAAGGATTTCAGATTCGAACAGAGCAGCCGCGGGCCCTGGCCGCTGATCGTGCGCGTCAGGCGCGGCTGCTTGAAATCGTAGACCACGTCGGCCACGCCCTTCGAGTCCAGCCGGTTCGCCTCTTTATTCTCGAGAAACCGCTGGAACTTGATCGTGCCCGAGTTCCCGTCGGCGGCGCCCTCGACCTTGAGGGTGCCGGCCTTGATCGCCTTGAAGTCCAGCGCAAGCTGGTCGATCGTCTTCCGGATTTCCGACTGGAGCATCTGACGGGCGTTCGCCTTGGCGAAATTGCGCCTTGACGCCGTCCAGACCTGGTATGCGGCGCCCAGCACGAGACTCGAGAGGAGAATGCCCACCATGACCTCGACGAGCGTCACACCCTGTCTGCGCATGCTTCTGCTCCCTTCGCGACCGGCCCGGTCAATCGGATTCCGCATTATATATTGCATTAGATATACGCACCTGCCGCACACCCGTCTTGTCCCCTTCGGTCCAACGTGCGTCAACCTGGATCCAGACTTCCCGGATCACTTCGGGTTCGTTCGGCCGGATCTTTCCCTTCCGCACCTTCAGCTTCCCCTCCCATTTCAGGTCCTTGAGCTGGGACATGAACTCGGCCAGGGACTCCTTCGTCTTCGGGTAGTAGTTCTCGTTGAGGACTTCCCAGGTGTTGTCGGCGAGCCCTTCGTAGTCCTTGATGATCGTCTTCATCGGGACGAACTTGCACTCTTCCACGAGGCCCAGAGCCAGTCGCATCGCCTTCGAGTAGTTGTTCACCTTCACCGTCGATTTCGAGCCGTACTGGATCGTCGAAAGGATCGGAAGCAGAGCCGCCGCCAGGATCAATACCGCGATCATAATCTCGACGAAGGTGACGCCCGGCCGTTTTCCCATGGAGCTTGTCATTGGACTCTCCAGGCTTCCCAGCCGGGGGTGAGAGTGACCTGATACCGCTCCGGATCGTATTTTCCCAGCTTCGGATGGATCGAGTTCAGCGACGAGCGGGTCTTGTAGCCGACATAGGTGACTTTGACCGCCCCCTGGGCCGCAGCCTTGTTGAACGTATTCGTGACCCAGTTGCCCCGAATCGCGATCTGTTTGTCGCCAAAGACCGCCAGCCCCTTGTCGGTGTAGAGATTCCCCTCGAACCGGACCGGATCGCTCGGGGCGTTCTCGTCGATGATCACGCCACCGCGCCGCACGACCAGACTGAAGATCGTGCGTGGGGTCCCGGCCGTGGTTTCCTGGGTGTCATCGTAGGGGTCCTCGATGTTCCCGCGCAGACTGACGTTGCCGCCCGAGACGATCGAACCCCTGCCGTACACGTTGAGCGTCGAGGAGCCGACCGGAGGCAGCGTCAGGTTGTCCGCCACGAAGGTGATGCCGTTGAGCCGGTAACAATCCTTCCCGTTGATCTTGATCATCCGGTTCGGCAGATCTGCCAGAAAATCCTTCTCGGTGGCGTAATAGTAGGTCGCCTTCTTGGCATACTGTTCGATCGAATACAGATTGGGCGGAGAGTTCTCGAGCTGCGAGGGATCGTAGATCGTGACAGCCCCGTCCGGCTCTTTGTTCGCGTCCTCGGTCGCCTTCATCGGATAAAAACTGTACTCGTATTTTTCGCAAACGTCATGGGTGTGCACGAGGGGAATCGGGATCGGCGGCAGGTTGATGAAGCCGGTGATCGGGATTTGCTTGCCGACCGGGAAGGGGCCCATCGGATACCCCATGATCGTGAAATGCCACTGCTGGAACCGCTTCAGCACGCATCCCTCGATCTCCCGGGTCATCGTCGGGTACAGCGCGCCGGGTCCGAATAGATGGGTCACGCAGGAGCCGAAGGCGGGCAGTGGGATGGGGAGCCCCACTCCCGCGAACGACAAGGGCCCGCCGCTGTAGGGCCAGTCCCACCGCTCGAACGGATCGAGGGAGCCGAGCGGCCCCGGCAGGGGCAGCAGGTGCAGCGGCGGCTCGAACACGGTGCAGCCGCTGATCTTGGGAATGATGTTGAACAGGCCCGCGACCTTGCTCGCGATGTTCTTGAGCGTGCTCGTCTTGTCCGTGCCCTCGGGCGGTTTCGGCGGATTCGGATTGATGGTCTTGATCACGTTCGTCTTGATCGTGTTGTACTGCGCCTCGGCGTTGTTGAGCGAGTTGTCGAGTCCGGCTTTCAGCCCCTTCACTTCGGAGGGGACAGGAGACGTCGTCTGGTTGTGCGGCTCCCGGCTGTAGATCGTGAACTCCTTCTCCGGCATCGAGATGTCGACATCGGTGATGAGCAGCATCTCGGAAACGCGCGCGAAGTTGAACACGTCGCCGTTCATCGGGTTCCCGTAGAAGGAGACGTTGCACAGGGTGGGCTTCGTGCCGTTCACGCGGATGAGCCCCGGGAAGGCGCTGTACTCTCCCGCCCCCTTGGCGAGCAAGGTCTTCATGTTCGGGAAGTTCTGCACCATCAGCGTCCCGCCCGCATCGTTGAAAACGATCTTGTCATCGTTCAGATTCGAGATGAACAGGCTGTAGCACGGCGCCACGGGCTCGATGTCGGCGCACTTGAACTCCTTCGTCGCGAAGACGCGCTTCGTCGTCTTGCGGGCATCCCCGTAGACGATCGATGCCTCGGATTCGATCGTGAGATACCCGAACTTCTCGACGCACTGGCTCTCGGAAAACGCCGGAACCGCGGCTCCGCCGAGTTTGCCTGACAGGTCGGGGAAGACCCCCGCCGCAAGCTCGATCTCGTAGGGATATATTTCGGGCATGATTTTTTTCAGCAGCCCGTCGAAGGTGACGAATCCCTTGATCTGGTTCGACCAGCTTTCAGGGAACACCTTCAGCATCAGATCGATCAGATCGACGTTCAGGAAGGGAAGACCCAGGTCGATGTTCAGCGAGAGCCATTTCGCGTCTTCCGGGAGCGACAGCTCCAGCGCTTTGTAGCCCTTGTTGTCCAGGAAGGACATCAGGCCCGAGTGAACCGCATACTCGCAATCGACGCCCGGAACCTTGTATTTGTCCGCCCCGGAATCGGGTCCGGGGGCGATTTTCAGCGCCTTGTCGAGCTTGAGGGTCACTTTCACGTCATACTCGGTGCCGGCTTTCCCGACCATGAAATCGACCATCTCGTCGAGATCTTTCGCATTGTTCTCCTGCAACCGGGCCTTGTCGAGAATGACCGGTTCCTTCACCGCCGACACATCCAGCGGAAGATCGTTGCCCAGCACGTTGCCAAGACCGTCGTAGAGGGCGCCGCCCGACGTTTTCATCGGCAGCCGGAGCTTGTTGGCCAGGGAAACCGGATCCTTCATCTTTTCGGGATCGTTCAGATCCTTCGCCAGGATCGACAACGCGCGCTCGAGACCGGCTTCGGCGAGGCACTGCGCATGGATCGCCCGATGGGACCGCTCGGTCAGATACGTTTCCTCGACGGTGTCGCGCATGAAAAACGTCGCCACGGTGAAAATCACGGCGAGAATCCCGATGATGATGAGGAAAACGTTTCCCCGGTCACCGCGGGGGTGGCCTCTCCTGGCTGGCTTCCGTTTCATCCTTCCCCTCCTCCGTTCCGGTCGGCGAACCGGTCCGTCACCGCTTTGCGTGGGGCGCCGAGAGCAGATTGAGATTCGACAGCATGTTCGAGGTCTGGTTCATCAACTGACTCGAGTTGACGGGAACACCCGGGCGGCTTGTATATGTCTCGAGATATTGTTTGACGGCCGGGTCCTCCGCGAACTTCGCGAGTATATCGGGAGAACGGCGGACGAAGTCCATACAGCCGCGCATATATTGCGCAATATTGCTCATTTCAGGAATGCGCCGCATGATATCCAGCAGCCGGATGAACTCTTTCTCTTCCTGCTCCTTCATGCCGTTCGCCTGGTAATACCGGCACAGCCGCTGTGATGCCGCCAGATGCAGGAAGGGGTTGTCCATCTCCTCCTCCAGGATGGCGACAAGCATCGTCGCCGCCTCTTTCGGATTCCCCTGCTCGAACAGCAGGTTCGCACGCCGCACCCGCGGATCGAACTGGGCCTGGAGGAACTCCCGCGTGGTCGGCGGATACCCTTCGAACATCCGTGCGGGCGGGGGAGCGGCCATCACCCGCTTGACGACGTCATTCCACTGTTTCTCCGCCTTCGGGGCAGCATGCATCACGGCCGCAGCCGCCTGCTTCCCCCCTCCCGACTTCTGGATGAAGGAGAAACCGCCTCGCCCGCTGACGAGACGCTCTTTTGCACCGCCGGAAGAGAACCCTCCGTCCGGGCGGCGCGACTGGTAGAAGAGGAACAACAGCGGAACGAACAGCAGAATGAGACCGACCGCCAGAACCCGAACGTCACTGGGATCGATCTTTTCGAACGGATGTTTTTGTTCCTGATCGCTCATGATGCTGCCCTTTTTTTGGGGGCGGCCCGACTCCCTCGGTGCGGCCCTGTCCTCTCACCCCTATCATCAATTATACCACCCCTGTCAGGACGTCCCAATGTTTTTTGTCACGCGCCGACGGACGAAATATCTGCCGCCAATATCAGACGCATCCGAGACCGGCTGGGTTCGACCAACTTGCCGGCAGGGTATCTGCTCCTGCATTTGCATTCCTTCAGCGAAACGGCTATCGTTGGTACAATAGATACACGGTAGCGCCATCGAGGAGAGGATCGTTGTACCGAGCGAATTCGGGAAAAAGTCTCCCCCCCCTCCTTCTGCTCCTTTTCGGCATGCTCGTCACATGCTTTCTCGCCTGGAGCATCCACGAAACCGACAGGCGCCAGCTTTCCCAGAAGTTCGAAAGCGAGGCGGCCTTCCGATCGAACATCATCCGGGCCGCCCTCGGCCAGTTCCATGTCGACATCACGACCATCCGGTCCTTTTTCAACGCCTCCGTCAGCGTCAGCAGCCAGGAGTTCTGCCAGTTCGTCACCCCCCTTGCCTCCCGCTGGATGTCCGATCACCCACACTTTTCCTGGGTTCCCCGCGTTCCCGCCAATACCCTCACGGCCGTCATCGAAACCACGGGACGTTCGGGAATCGCCCCATTCAGCCTCTTCTGTTACGATGCAAATGGAAACCGGATCCCCGCCCCTCCCCGCGATGAATATCACCCAATATTATACTACGACCCCCATGATACGGATGAAAAGCTGATCGGATACGACACGTCCTCCGACCCGCTCCGTCGGAGCCTCCTCGAAAAAGCCAGAGACTCCGGTGTCGATCTGCTGACAACCCCCGTCCCGCTCCTGGCCGAACAGACAGAAGGGGTCCTCCTCGTCGCCCCCGTGTATTCCCAGGCATCACCTCCCGCGACCGTCGCCGAACGCCGCCGCTC
>DAOOQQ010000034.1:0-45355 GCA_035388825.1 Candidatus Ozemibacteraceae bacterium | reverse complement strand
ACGAACGACCGTATCAAGTGCTATATCACCGAGGTCCGGTTCACGGTGAAGGGGCCGCAGATCATTCTCTCGCGCAGCAGCTCGAAGTTCGTCGAGAAACTGTTCGAGCAGGCCGTTCCCGAGATCGCCGACGGGATCGTCCAGATCAAAAGCAGCTCCCGGGAAGCGGGACTTCGGGTGAAGGTCGCCGTGCACAGCGCGGACGGCCGCGTGGATCCCGTGGGCGCCTGCGTCGGTCTCAAGGGCAGCCGCATCAAGGGGATCGTGGATGAACTGAACGGCGAAAAGATCGATATCGTCCGGTATAGTGAAAACCCGGTCGAATTCGTCACGAACGCGCTCAGCCCGGCCAAGGTGCTCTCCGTCACGGTGGGGGACGGCGGCCGGTCGGCTCTGGCGATCGTGGATCCGACGCAGCTCTCGCTGGCAATCGGGAAAGAGGGGCAGAACGTGAAGCTCGCCTCCAAACTGACCGGCATCAAGATCGACATCAAGACCGAGGCTCCAGCCGCTCCGGTCGCTCCGGAAACCGGCGAAGAACCGCCGAGCGCCGTCTGAGGCAACCGGGAGGGAAAGGACATACATGCGACTACACGAACTCAGCAAGCAATACAACGTATCGAACAAGGATCTGGCCACGCTCCTCGGGAAGCTGGGCTTCCAGGTGAAGGAGCATCCTTTCACCTCGGTTTCGGATGAAATGCTGGAAGCTCTCCGGAAGCATTTCGAGAAGGGGAAGACGCCCGCCGCTGCGCAGCCGCAGGCGCCGGCGAAGCCCGCAGCCACGGCCCCCCAGCCGCCGCAGCAGGCCCGGCCCGCGGCCCCGGTGCAGCCCGCCCCCCAGCCCCGGCCGGCCCAGCCGCCCGCCCAGGCCACGAGGCCGGTTCAGCCGCCCGTACAGCCGCAGCGGCCGCCCCAGTCCGCTCCGCAGGCTCAGCAGCCACGGCCGGCACAGCCGGCTCCGCAGGCTCAGCAGCCGCAGCGCCCCGCCGCCCCGTCGGCCCAGCCGGTGCGCGATGACAAGAAAAAGCTCGGTCCGAAACCGCCTCGTCTCGACGAGGTGGAGGAGGTCGAGGTCAACCAGCAGATCACGATCATCAAGACGACGCCCGTCAAGAAAGAGGCGCCGCCCCAGAAGCTGAAAAAGAAGAAGGACAAGATCAAGAAACTGATGAAGGGGCCGCACGTTCCGAAAAAGCTTCTGGCCGAGCTGCGCGACACGGAAAAGCTGGCCGAGCTCGAAACCGAGACCCAGCTCCAGATGGGCGGGGAAGCTTCGGGTGAAGAGCAGATTCCGCGCGTCATCGTTCCCCAGGACATCACCGTGAGCGATCTCGCGAAATACCTGCACATCGAAGGCGTCGAGATCGTCAAGAAACTGATGTCGATCGGCGTCTTCGCAAGCCTCAACCAGCGGCTCGAACCCGACCAGGTGCAGGTCATCGGCCGCGAATTCGGCAAGGATATTGCGTTCAGCAACGACGTGATCGAGTTCGAAGAGGAGCCGGACGAGGCTTCCGAACTGCATCTGCGGCCCCCGGTCGTCACGATCATGGGTCACGTCGACCACGGCAAGACCTCGCTGCTCGACAAGATCCGCCACTCCCGCGTCGCGGAAGGCGAAGTCGGCGGCATCACCCAGCATATCGGCGCGTATCAGGTGAAAACCCCGAACGGCACGATCTGCTTCCTCGACACCCCCGGCCACGAGGCCTTCACCGCGATGCGCGCCCAGGGCGCCCAGGTGACGGACATCGCGATCCTGGTCGTTGCCGCCGATGACGGCGTGCAGCCCCAGACGATCGAGGCGATCCACCACGCCCAGGCCGCGAACGTGCCGATCATCGTGGCGATCAACAAGGTCGACAAGCCGGAAGCCAACCAGGAAAAAGTGAAGCAGATGCTGATGCCCTACAACCTCGTCGCCGAGGATTGGGGCGGCAAAACGATCATGGTGCCGGTATCAGCCAAGCGCGGGGACGGCATCGACGAGCTGCTCGAGATGATTCTGCTCCAGTCCGAGATGATGGAGCTCAAGGCCAACCCTGACCGCGGCGGCAAGGGCACGATCATCGAGGCCAAGCTCGACAAGGGCATGGGACCGATCGCGACCGTGCTCGTGCAGAACGGCACCGTTCGCATGGGCGACAACATCATCTGCGGCACCTCGTTCGGCCGCGTGAAGGCGCTCATCAACGACGCCGGCCAGCGGGTCAAGGACGCCCCGCCCTCGACACCGGTCGCTCTGATCGGCCTCAACGATGTGCCCCGGGTCGGCGACACGCTGATGGTCGTCGAGAACGCGAAGTTCGCCCGGTATGTCGGCGTCCTGCGCCAGAAGAAGGAGCGGGAGGATCGTCTCACCCGCGAGAACCGCCTCAAGCTCATCGACATCTTCCAGCGCGTGACCGACGGCAAGGTGAAGGAGCTGAACATCATCATCAAGGCCGACGTCCAGGGCTCGGCCGGCGCGCTGAAGGATTCGCTCGAGCGGCTGACGACGGCCGAGGTGAAGGTCAATGCCATCCACACCGGCGTCGGCGCGATCACCGAGTCGGATATCATGCTCGCCGCCGCCAGCAACGCGGTCATCATCGGCTTCCACGTCCGACCCGCCCACGGGGTCGATGAGATCGCCCAGCGCGAAGGTGTCGACATCAAGGTGTTCCGGATCATCTACGACGCGATCGACGCCGTGAAGCTGGCCCTGAAGGGCATGTACGAGCCCGAATACCAGGAAGAAGTCGTCGGCCGCGCCGAGGTGCGCAAGGTGTTCAAGATCACGGGCGCAGGCGCGATCGCCGGCTCCTACGTCATCGACGGCAAGGTCGCCCGGGATGCGCAGGTGCGCATCATCCGCGACGGCGTCGAGATCTACGAAGGCAAGCTCAGTTCGCTCAAGCGGTTCAAGGACGACGTCCGTGAGGTCATGCAGGGCTACGAGTGCGGTATCGGCGTAGCCAACTACAACGACCTGAAAGAGAAGGACGTCGTCGAGTTCTTCCGGCTCAAGGAAATAGAGCGAGCCGTATAATACAAAGGCGGTTGTTTCGCGGATGGCGATGATCGTGGCGGTCGGCACCTTCGAGCTGCATTTTCCCGAGGTCCACAGCCTCAAGGAAAAGCGGCAGGTGCTCCGCTGCGTCATCGACCGCGTCCGCGCGAAGTTCAACGCCTCGATATCGGAGGTCGACCACAACGACCTCTGGCAGCGCGGCACCGTCGGTGTGGCGCTCGTTTCGAATGACCGGACGCTTCTGGCCCAGATGGGCCAGAAGATCGACGATATCATCGCGGATCACGACCAGATCCAGGTGGTCTCACAGGACTGGGAGTATCTATGACCTCACATCGCCTCGAGCGCGTCGAATCGACGATTCTGCGCGAACTTTCGATAATCCTCCAGCGCCGCATCAACGACCCGCGCGTGCGGGGGGTTCATTTTGTAGCGGTCGATATAAGCCCTGACTTCCATCTTGCCCGGGTCTCGTTCAGCCTGCTCGAGGAAAGCCTGGATCCCGAGGCGGCCCAGCGGGGCCTCGATTCGGCCAAGCCCGTCCTGCGGGGAGAACTGAAAAAGGCCGTCCAGCTCCGGAAGATTCCCGAGCTGGCATTCCGGTATGACCCGTCGATCCGGGAAGGCGACCACATCCTGGATCTGCTGCGCAGGATCGAACCCGCGAAAGCCCCCCCGCCCCCGGACCAAAAGCCGGACGCGGACTCCTGATACGACCACTTCCTCGCCCCGGAGCCGACCGATGAACACCGCCCCCGTCCCTTCCACTGCCGCTCACGATATCGATGTCTGGGGCACCTCCGCCTACGAGGCGAAGATCGCCCGCATCCGCGACCTCCTCACGGCGGCGAAGCGCGTCTTCACCATCGCCCACCCGTATGCCGACGGCGACGCTCTCGGCTCCCAGCTTGGCCTGTATCACTGGTGCCGGGCGGCAGGCAAGGAGTGTGTCGTCCTCAACTTCGATCCCATTCCCCCCCAGATTTCCTGGCTCGAGGGAACCGCGGCGCTGACCGACTGCCTGCCCGACGGGGAGTTCGATCTCGCCATCCTGATGGAAACGACCGAAGCCTCCCGGATGGGCGACCGCACGGCATTCTTCGCCCGGGCCCGCACCTGCGTTCATCTCGACCATCACCTCGACGTACCCGGCCTTGGGCACCTGAACCTCCTCGATCCGCGGGCGAGCTCCACCTGCGAGATCCTTTATAATATTCTTGAAGGTATGAATCCGCCGTTTCCGCCGGAGGCGCTCGAGGCGCTGTATGTCGGCATCATGACCGACACGGGCAACTTCCGGTTCCCGAGCACGACCCCGCGGGTTCACGAGATTGCGGCGCGCATGATCGCCGGGGGGCTCAAGGTTTCCCCGATCTTCAAGCGCGTCTACGAGACGAACGACTGGCGCCGTGTGGTGCTGCACGGCATCACGATGGAACGCGCGACGCGGCATTTCGGCGGCCTGCTGATCACCTCCTGGCTCACGCTCGACGATTTCGCCCGGCTCGGCGCCACCGAGATCGACGCCGACGGCTCGGTGACCCCGCTGACGACGATCGCCGGCGCCGAAGTCATCGTGATGTTCCGCGAGATCGATGCCCAGAGCGTCAAGGTCAGCTTCCGCTCGACCGGCCGGGTGGATGTCCAGTCGATCAGCAAGACCTTCGGCGGCGGCGGCCACCGGCTGGCGGCCGGAGCGAACTTCGAACGCACGGGGCTGCAGACCGCCATGACCCAAGTCATCACGTCGGTCGGGGCTGCCCTGAACGCCCTGACCGACGCGTAATCCCGGGAGGTGAAGAGCGTGAACAGCGACGGATGCCTCGTGGTCTACAAGCCGGCAGGCCTTTCCTCTCACGACGTGGTGGCGATGGTCCGGAGGGCCTATGGCGTGAAAGCCGGGCACGGCGGCACGCTCGATCCGATGGCGCAGGGCGTCCTGCTGATCTTCATGGACAAGAGCCTGAAGGTGCTTCCCTACATCCCCCCCGCGTTTCTCGACAAGACCTACCTGATGCGGGTGACGCTGGGCCGCGCGACCGACACCTATGATGCGACGGGCCAGGTGACCTACGAGCACCCCGGGCCGGTGACGGTCGATCGCGACACGATTCTTGCCTCTCTGCGCAAGTTCGTCGGCACCTACGACCAGAAGCCACCCGTCTACTCGGCGATCAAAGTGCAGGGCAAGCGTGCGTATGCTCTGGCGCGGGCCGGGGAGACGGTGGAGCTTGCCAGCCGCAAGGTGCATGTCACCTCGATCCGTCTCGTGCGCGACTACGAGTCGGGCGGCAGCCGGCATCTCGTCCTGCGCATCCACTGCTCCCGCGGAACCTACGTCCGATCCGTCGCCCATGATCTCGGTCAGGCGCTGGGGTGCGGCGGGAATCTCTCGTATCTGCTGCGCGAGCGCGTCGGCTCCTGGACGCATCTGCAGGCGTTTCCCGCCTGGAAGATCGAACAGAAGCTGCCCTTCGAGGCCTGTCCTGCGTTCATGCCGTATTCGGCCATCCTGCCGTTCGGCCGCGCGACGGTTCATCCGAGCGTCGAGAGCCGCGTCAAGAGCGGATCTCCGCTCGAAGCGAAGGATCTTCTCGAAGTGAAGCCGGGCCACGCCGACGACTCCCAGGGCACGTTCATCCAGATCGTGTCCGGAACGGGAGAACTGCTTGCTCTGTACGGACCGCCGGCTGCGAACAAGCCCAACATTGGCCAGAAACTGATGCCGGTCCGGGTGTTCGCCTGATCGCCGGACGGAACGCGCGATGAACCTGTACAACCTTCTCTCGGGGCCGATCGGCCTGGGCCCCTGCGTCGTCGGCCTCGGGGCGTTCGACGGCGTCCATCGCGGCCACCAGACCCTGATCTCGGGAATCCTCGCAGAATCACGTCGGAAGGAACTTGCCGCCGTTGTTTTCACCTTCGACCACCCGCCCCGCCGCCTGCTCGACCCGGTGAATTTTCCCGGCGAGATCACGACCCCCGAGGAGAAATTCGGCCTGCTGCTGAGCTCGGGCGTGGATGCCGTCGTGTTCCGTCCCTTCGACGAGGAGTTCGCACGGACGACACCGGAACAGTTCATCCGCGACGTGCTGATCGGACAGCTCGATGCGCGGCACATCTTCGTCGGGTTCAACTTCGGTTTCGGCCTGCACCGCCGGGGCAGTGCCGATTTCATGCGAAACGAGCTGGAACGCCTGGAACGTGCCTGCACGATCATCCCGCCTGTCACGGCCGGCCACCACCTGGTCAGCAGCACGCTGATCCGCGAGGCGATCGGCGATGGCGACATCGAGCTGGCCACGCACCTGTTGGGACGACATCCCGCGATCAGCGGGGAAGTCATCCATGGCGACCACCGGGGCCGGGAAATGGGCTTTCCGACCGCGAATCTGTCCCTTGAAGGCTCGATCAAGGTCCTGCCGCCGAAAGGGGTGTACTACTGCCTGGTGGACACCCCGAGGGGCACGCATCATGCCATGGTCAACATCGGCACCCGGCCCACGTTCGACCGCCGGCTGTTTCTTCTCGAGGCACACCTGCTGGACTTTGCCGGGGATCTGTATCACACCACGATCCGGGTCCGTTTCGTGAAGCGGCTCCGCGAGGAGATCCGGTTCCCGTCGATGGCCGATCTGGTCGGCCAGATCCGGACGGATCTCGCCGCCGTGCGCGCCCTGCAGGCCGCAGGACGCAGCGCGGCCGCTCAGGATTAGCCCGCGAACGTCGTTTCCCGAAGGTCGGCGAGATTCGGCCCGACCGCCGCGTCGCAGACGAGCGGCACCCGCAGCGCGACCACCCGCTCCATGACGTCCCTGAGCTTCGGCCCGATGACGGCCAACTCCTCGGCGGGAACCGTGAACACGATTTCGTCATGGATCTGCAGGATCAGTCGCGTCTGGAATCCGCCTTCACGGATGGCGCGATCGGCATCCAGCATGGCTTTTTTGACCAGATCCGCCGCGGTTCCCTGAAGCGGGGTGTTCCGGGCCACCCGTTCCCCGAAGGATCGTGTCGTATGGCTTCGCTCACGCAGCTCCGGCAAGGGTCTGACCCGGCCGAACAGGGTTTCGACGCGTCCCTCGGCTTTCGCTTTCTCGAGATTCCCAGCGAAGAAGGCCAGGACATCGGGATATCCAGCAAAAAAGTTATCGATATATTTTTGCGCCTCGGGGCGGGAAACGCCGAGCTGGGCCGCGAGGCCATGGGCGGAAATGCCGTAGATGATACCGAAGTTCACGGTCTTTCCGATCTTCCGCTCGGCCTCGCTCACCTCCGCGGCGGGCTTCCCGAAGAGTCTGCCCGCCGTGATCGCGTGAATGTCGAGTTTGTTGCGGAAGGCATCGACGAGGGCGGCATCGTTCGAGAAATGCGCCAGCAGGCGCAACTCGATCTGGGAATAGTCGATCGAGAGCAGCAGATCGCCCTGCCGGGGCGGGATGAACGCACGCCGGACACTGCGGCCAAGTTCCGTCTTGACCGGAATGTTCTGGAGGTTCGGATTCGAGCTCGAAAGGCGGCCGGTCGCGGTGACGGTCTGATTGAAGCTCGTATGGATCAGGCCGGTTTTCGGGTTGGCAAGCTCTCCGAGGGAGTCGACGTACGTGCTTTCGAGCTTGGCGAGCTCGCGGTAGGCAAGCAGGTCACGACAGATCGGATGCACGTCGGCAAGTTCGGACAGGACTTCGCTGTCGGTCGAAAATCCGGTCTTCGTCCGCTTCGGGGGCGTGAGACCGAGCTTGACGAAAAGAATCTCCTGAAGCTGCTTTCCCGAGTTGACGTTGAACACCGTTCCGGCATGAGCATGGATCGACGCTTCGAGATTTTTCATCCGCTCCCGGAGCTCCTGACCGAGCTCGCGCAGATACGGCCGGTTGATGCCGATGCCCGTGGCCTCCATATCGAGCAGGAGGGGAAGCAGGGGGAGCTCGAGCTCCCCATACAGCTTTCCAAGACCTGTCCCGCCCAGCTCCGCCTGGAACCGGTCATGCAGGCGCATCGTCAGGAGCGCGTCCTGCCCTGCGTAGGCTGCCGCCTCCTCGATGGCAACCTCGGAGAACGGGCGTTTTCCGGCAACGTCCGTATACTCGATGGTTTCGACACCGAGCAGTCGTTCGGAAAGGGGTTTGAGCCCGTTCGGCATGGTCGGATCGATCACGTAGGCGGCGAGCATGGTGTCAAAGATACGCGTGGGAAGCGGGATGCCTCGCTCGCGCAGAAAAGCGAGATCGAACTTGAGATGGTGACCGGCGACCGTGCGGTTTGCCCAGGCGCCCACCAGCAGCGGCCAGACGTCCCCCTCCGGGGGCTGCATCGAGGGATCGAGGCCCAGATATGCATGGCGAAGCGGGATGTAGCCCGCCCGCTCGCCGGCAACGGCAACCGACACACCGACGATCTCGTTCGTGCGCGGATCGAATCCGCTTGTTTCTATATCAAACGCTATTATCGGGCCTGCGTTCGCGAGAAATTCGGCGATTTCCCCGGGCGTCGTGAGAAGGACTCTCTCCCCTTCCAGGGGTTTCAGCACCGGCAGGGCCGGTTCGGTGAGTGCCGGAATGCTCACGGCGGGCGGCTGAACGGCCGGGGCTTCCGTTCCGGCCAGGCCGGAGGCGAGACTCGTGAACTCGAGTTCGCGAAGAAGGCCGATCAACTCGGGAGCGGTCAGGCCCGACGGATTCCAGGCATAGCGGGCCGGTTCGGCGATTTCCGGAACGGTGCGGCAGATCGTGGCGAGTTCGAACGAAAGCCGGGCCGAAGCCTCTCCGGCGACGAGTTGTTGCCGCATGCGGGGATTACCGATATTCTCGAGGTTTTGATAAACCCCGTCGAGCGAGCCATATTCCCGGATCAAGCTAAGAGCCTTTTTCTCACCGATGCCGTCGACTCCTGGGATGTTGTCGGAACTGTCGCCCCATAGGGCTTTCATGTCGACGATCCGGGCCGGGGGGAATCCGTATTCCGTAGCGAACAGGGAAGGCCCCATCGTGACGGTCTCGGTGATGCCCTTGACGCACAGCTCGACGACGACACGCTCGTCGATCAGCTGGAGGAGATCGCGATCGCCGGTGACGACGGTCACCTCGGTTTCGCTCTTGAACCGCTCGACCAAGGTACCGATCATATCATCGGCCTCGTATTCCTTGTCGGCCGCGATCCGGATTCCCATAGCTTCGACAATTTTATGCGCAAGCGGGAACTGGGGCAGGAGATCCGGCGGTGTCGGGCGCCGATGGGCCTTGTATTCCGGATACCGGCGGTGGCGGAAGGTTTCTCGGGCCACGTCGAAGGCGACCGCGACGAACTCGGGCCGGCGGTCACGCAGGAGGCGCAGCAGCATGCGGGTGAATCCGAAGAGCGCTCCGGTCGGCAGACCGGCCCGGGTGCGGAGGTTCTTGCCGTCGAAGGCGTAGAAGGCACGGAAGAGGATGTTGTTCCCGTCGATCAGCAGGCAACCGGGCATGATTCGTCTCCAGGGCGCAGCGGCGCCGGGCCAAGTATAACCCACCCGTCCCCAGCGCGCGATGATTCCGAAGTGGAAATGCGGCTGGAAACAGGCTATAAAGGAAGCGGCCGGTCCGCCGGCCCCGCGAAGGAGGAAATCACATGACCGCGTTCGGACGCCGCATCCTGGGCGATCTGCCCCGCGCTTCCCAACTGGAGTGGCTGGTGACGAACGGGCTCGGCGGCTTCGCCGGCTCGACCCTCATCGGTCTGAATACCCGGCGGTATCATGGGGTCCTCGTCGCGGCCCGCCGGCCCCCCGTCGAGCGCATCGTGCTGGTTTCGCGCCTGACCGAGACGCTCCTGATCGACGGGGCGGAGTATCCGTTGTATACGGCCCGGCCGGGCGGCGGGGCGCACCCCCTCGGCCATCTCTTCCTCGAGAGGTTCCAGGCAACCCCGGTCCCCACCTGGACTTGGCAGATCGGGGATGTCCTGCTGATCAAGACCTTGTTCATGATCCACGGCCAGAACACGACGGTCGTCACGTACAAGGTGCTGAACGGCGGCCACGAGATCGAACTTCGCCTGCGTCCACACCTGCTGTTCCGGGATTTTCACGGCACGACCTATCGGAACGCCGGATTCGTCGACGATACGGCCGTGACCGACAACGCGTTCCGGCTCCAGCCGTTCGCGAACGCCCCCACCCTGTATGCCGCCTGGGATCGGGGCAGCTTCGTGCGGGACGGCCGCTGGGAAACCGCGAATTTTCTCTCGGAAGAAGCCGCGCGGGGTCTCGAGGCCCACGAAGATGATTACTCCAACGGGTATCTCCGGCTTCAGAATCTTCACGGCTCGGCAACGATCGTGTTTTCCGACGAGCCGATTCCGGCCTTCAACCCGGTCGAGCTGCGCAAACGGGAGGATCAACGTCAGGAAGCGATTCTCGAGGCTTTTCCGACGGAGGATCCGCTGGTCCGGCGACTGCTGCTGGCCGCCGACCAGTTCATCGTCGAACGGCACAGCACCGGTTGCCGGACCATCATCGCGGGATATCCCTGGTTCTCGGATTGGGGCCGGGACAGCCTGATTTCCCTTCCCGGGCTGACACTCGTGCCCGGCCGGTTCGACGATGCCCGGTCGATCCTGCGGACGTTCGCCCTTGCCGTGCGCGACGGGCTGGTGCCGAACTGTTTCGCCGACCAGGGATCGAATGCGATGTACAATAGCGTCGATGCTTCACTCTGGTTCTTCCATGCCGTCCACAGATTTCTTGAATATACCGAAGACTATGAATTTGTCCGCACCCATCTTCTCGAAGCGATGAGAACCATTGTCGAGAGCTTCATGGCGGGCACCCGATATGAGATCGGCATGGATCCGAATGATGGACTGATCCGGGCGGGAAACGAACTGGTGCAGCTCACCTGGATGGACGCGAAGATCGACGAGTTCGTCGTGACGCCCCGGCACGGCAAAGCCGTCGAGGTGAATGCCCTGTGGTACAACGCGCTCCGGTTCCTGGCCCATCTCCTGGACTGTTACGGCATGCCGACGCATGATCTGGTTGCGCTCGCCCGGAAAGTGCGTGCCTCGTTCCGGCGCCGGTTCTGGAATCCCGAGACGGGCTCGCTGCACGACGTGATCGCCGAGGACGGCACCCCGGACCGCTCGCTGCGGCCGAACCAGATCTTCGCCGTGTTCCTTCCCTTCCGCATTCTCGAGCAGGACGAGGAGCGCAGCGTCGTCGACACGGTGTATCGCCATCTCTATACATCTCACGGCCTGCGCAGCCTGGCTCCGTTCGAGCATGCCTACTGCCCCCGATTCGGCGGCGACCGGCTGGCCCGCGACAAGGCCTACCACCAGGGAACGGTGTGGGGCTACCTGATCGGGCCGTTCATCACGGCGTTTCTCAAAGCTCACAACACCTCGATGGAGGCCCAGCTGCGCGCCTCCCACATGATCGAGCCGTTCCGTCTGCATCTGGAGCAGGAGGGCTGTATCGGCAGCATCTCGGAAGTGTTCGACGCGAATCCGCCCCATGCGGCTGCCGGCTGTTTCGCGCAGGCATGGAGCGTCGCCGAACTATTGCGGTGCTACGTCGAGGATATCAAGGGCCACCGTCCCACGCTCGGCGTCGAGAACTGACATTCCCGAAACAGTGTTTGACTTGATGAAAGGCTTGTGATATAGGAATGCATCCTGCCGGAAACGGCCGGTCCGGCGCTCACTGGAGCCGGCAACTGGCCGAACTGGGTCCCGTCCTGACCCTGGGACTCCAGATCGGGGTGGCGCTCGCTCTGGGTATCGCCGTCGGGTATGCGGCCGATCTGCACCTGCAGACCGATCCCTGGGGGCTCTGCCTCGGAACCGCATGGGGTATGGCCGCGGCGTTCCGTAACACGTGGCGGGTTCTGCGAAGGAGCACACACACTCATGGCCGATGAACATCTCCCTTCCCAGCAGTTGATCGCCGGCTTCCAGCGTTCCGTCTATCTGATCGGGATCGGCCTGTGCATCCTGCTGCTGACCATCGGCATCCTGGGTTGGAAAAAACTGTGGTGGGGCATTCTGATCGGCATGGCCCTCGGCCTGGGCAGTTTCCACATCCTCGTCGTCACCATGGGCAACCTCAGCCCCGGCTCGAACAAGGTCCTGATGGCGAAGGGGCTGTTGCTCTCGATGTTCAAGATCGTCGGACTGTTCCTGATCATCTGGGCCCTGTATGGCCTCGGTCTCGATCTTCTGCAGGTCCTGGGCGGGCTGCTGTCGAGCCAACTCGCGGTCGTCGGAGCTGCCGCCTTCGCGATGGCGGCAAAGTCCTCGCGCCTCCAGGGAGATCCGCATGCATGAACTAGAGAGACAAATATTTTATTTTTTCTCGTTCATCCCCTTTCCGCCCGGCGTGGTGCTGCCAGCCCTGGTGACCCTATCGTTCTGCGCCTTCGCCATCATCGCGACCCGGCACATCGATCTGGTGCCCACTCCGATCCAGAACCTTGCGGAGTGGCTGTATGAGCAACTGGAAGGCTTCGTGAAAACGATCGTCGGGCCGGACCTGGCAGCCGAGTTTCTCCCCTTTTTCGCGACCCTGTTCATCTTCATCCTCTGCGAGAATCTCCTCGGCATCATCCCTGGGCTCAAATCGCCCACCAGCACCTTTTCGAACTGCGTCGCCCTGGCCGTCGTCGTTTTCTTCATGACCCATTACATCGGATTTTCCCGTCAGGGGCTCGGCTATCTCAAGCATTTCTGGGGTGATGTCTGGTGGATGGGCCCTCTGATGTTCCCAATCCATCTCCTTGGGGAAATCGCCCGCCCCATCAGTCTCACCCTACGCCTGTTCGGCAATATCATGGGCGAGGATGTCGTGATCCTTGTCCTGACCCTGTATCTGTTTCCCGTTCTCGTTCCGTTGCCCATGATGTTCATGGCCTTGTTCACGAGTGTGCTGCAAGCCATGGTCTTCACGATCCTTTCAGGCATTTATATCTCCGGAGCGGCGGCTCATGCCGGATCTCACGACGATGAAGCCGCATCGACCCACGGTTCCAACCATCCCCAGGAGGCAAAATGATGGATATGACCTATTTGGTTCGCATCGCCGAGGCGTTGAGCGCGGCACTGGCCGTCGGCATCGGCTGCAGCGTCGCGGCGCTAGCCCAGGCAAAAGCCATTCAGCAGACCTGCGACAGCATGGCCCGGCAGCCCGATCTCGCGGGTGAATTGCGCTTCACCATGATCATCGGCCTAGCCATGATCGAATCGCTCGCAATCTACTGCCTGCTCATCGCTTTGGTCCTTCTTTTCGTCCGCTGGTGATCCGAGCGACAGGAAAATTCCCCACGATGTTCCGACGAGTCCGCACCGGCTGACCGGCCAAAGCGCGGAATTCGTCCGACCTGCCTCTGGAGGACACCCATGATCCGGCGTTTCCAATGGATGATCTGCCTGCTGTTCTTCGCGATCAGCCTGGCTGGGCCGTTTCTGCCTGCGCTTCCGGCAGCCGAGGCAGCCCCGGCACCGCGGCTCACGGCCGAGGCATCGGCGGCGGGAGCCCATGCGGGAGGGCACGAGGAGGCAGGCATGTTCGATTTCGATCCGGCCATTCTCGTCTCCCAGGTCGTGAACTTCTTCATCCTGCTGTTCGTCCTCAGGCGGTTCCTGTTCGTGCCCGTGCAGGGCATCCTCGAGGAGCGCCGGAAGCGGATCCTCGAATCGATGGATGCCGCCGAAGGGAAGAACCGGGAAGCCGCCGAGATCAAGGGACGATATGAGAAAAAGCTGGCCGACGTCGACCAGGAAGCCTATCAGATCCGTCAGAAAGCGATCTCCGAAGCCCAGGCGGCCCGCGACGAAATCCTCGTCGAGGCCAAGCGGAAGGCTGATGAGCTGTTCGCGAAAGCGCAGAAGGACATTTCGATCGAACGGCAGAAATCCTGGATCCAGCTCCGGGAAGATGTTGTCCGCCTCACGATGACGGCGGCCGAACGGGTCGTCGAAGCCTCGCTCGATGATGAGAAGCATCACGCCCTGATCCAACGGACGATCGAACAGCTCGAAAAGGAAGCCGGCACCACGGATGGAGGGACCGCGTGAAGACACGCGTCGTCGCATCCCGCTACGCCGAGGCGTTCCTGAAAGCCCTCGGCGAATCCCGCCTGGACACGGGAATCGCCGGCTTCCGGGCCTTCATTGCCGCCGGAGAGCTCGACCCCCGGCTTCACGAGATCCTGCACAGGCCCGACGTGCCGATCGAGCGGAAAAGGAACCTGGTCGACGCGCTGTTCCCCCCCGGATCCGCCCCCCTGATGGCCGAGTTTCTCAAAACACTTCTCGGCAGACACCGGTTCGATCTCCTTCCCCTCATTTCCGAAGAACTGGATCGCCAATATAATATCAAGAAAAATATAACTCGAGTCCATGTCCGTTCGGCCGTGGCATTGACGCCGGCAGAGCGCACCAGGCTCACGGCGGCCCTTTCCCGGCGCGTGCGCGGATCGATCATCCTGCAGGAAACCGTCGAACCCTCCATGATGGGCGGCCTGATCCTGCGCTTCGAGGACCGCGTGCTCGATACTTCGATCCGGACCAGCCTCAAGAATCTCCGCGAGCGGCTCATCGCCCTCGGCCACACCCTGCTGAACCCCGATGCTCCGGCGGCGCCGGCCGTCTGAGGAGGAATCATGCCCATCAAACCAGAAGAGATCGTCTCCGTTCTCCAGAAGGAAATCGGTTCGTTCGCCCGCGACGCGAAAACCATCGATGCCGGCCTCGTGCTCCAGGTCGGTGACGGCATTGCCCGTATCCACGGCCTCCAGAACGTCATGTCCGGCGAGCTCGTCGAGTTCGCGAACGGCGTGCGCGGCTACGTGATGAACCTCGAAGAGGACAACGTCGGCTGCTTCATCATGGGGCCCGACACCGGCATCCGCGAGGGCGACCTGGTCAAGGCAACCGGGAACATCGTCTCGATGCCGGTCGGGGACGCCCTGCTCGGCCGCGTCGTCGACCCGCTCGGCCAGCCCATCGACGGCCAGGGGCCGATCGCGACGACCGAAATGCGACCGATGGAGATGAATGCCCCGAACGTCGTCCAGCGTCAGCCTGTCAAAGAGCCGCTCCAGACAGGCATCCAGGCGATCGATGCGCTGATCCCCATCGGCCGCGGCCAGCGCGAACTGATCATCGGCGACCGCCAGACGGGCAAGACCGCCATCGCCGTCGACACGATCCTCAACCAGAAGGACAGCGGGGTTCTCTGCATCTATGTCGCCATCGGCCAGAAATCCTCGACCGTCACGCGCATCATCGAGACCCTGCGCCGCCACGATGCCCTCAAATACACGATCGTGGTCAGCGCCTCGGCGGCGGACCCCGCCCCCTTGCAGTTCATCGCCCCCTATGCCGGCTGCACGATGGGCGAGTATTTCCGCGACCAGGGCAAACACGTGCTGTGCATCTACGACGATCTGTCCAAGCACGCCCAGGCCTATCGCCAGGTCTCGCTGTTGCTCCGCCGCCCCCCGGGCCGCGAAGCCTATCCGTCGGACATCTTCTACCTGCACGCCCGGCTTCTGGAACGGGCTGCGAAGCTGAGCGAGGATCTCGGCGGCGGCTCGCTGACGGCGCTTCCGATCATCGAAACCCAGGCGGGAGACTTCTCGGCCTATATTCCCACGAATGTCATCTCGATCACGGACGGGCAGATCATTCTCGAAAGCAGCCTGTTCAACAGCGGCGTTCGGCCCGCCATCAACGCAGGCCTCTCCGTCTCGCGGGTCGGCGGGAACGCCCAGATCAAGGCGATGAAACAGGTCGCCGGCCCCCTCCGGCTCGAACTCGCCCAGTATCGCGAGCTCGCCGCGTTCGCCCAGTTCTCGAAGGATCTCGACAAGGCCACCCAGGCCCAGCTTTCCCGAGGTGAGCGGCTCGTCGAACTGCTGAAACAGCCCCAGTATGCGCCGCTCGAAGTCGAGGACCAGATCGTGACGATCTTCGCCGCTTCCCGCGGATATCTCGACGGCTTCGACAAAAGACACGTCGCTGCCTTCAAGCAACAACTCTGTTCGTTCATCCGCGAGAAACATCCCGAGGTCGGCTTCAAGCTCCACAAGAGCAAATCGATCGATTCGGAGCTCGACGCGTCGATGCGTGGCGCCATCAAGGAGTTCCTCGAGCAGATCTTCCTGCCCGGCCTCGCCGACGGTTCGGCGAAGGATGCCGGCGGAACCAAAACGCAGGAAGAGTGACGGATGCCCACCCAGAAAGACATTCGGCGCAAGATCGCGGGGGTGAAGAGCACCCAGCAGATCACGCGCGCCATGAAGATGATGTCGACGGCGAAGCTCCGTCGCGCGATGGATCGCCTCAACGCGATGCGCTTCTACCTCGAGAAGCTCGAGCAGATGGTCGGCGCCCTGTGCGGGGCCATCGACCAGCCCGAGCGACATCCGATTCTCTGTCCCCGCACCGAGATCCGCAGTTCCGGCATCATCCTGATCACCGGCGACCGGGGCCTCTGCGGCAGCTTCAATCATGACCTGATCAAACAGACCCTCCAGCTTCTCCGGGAACGCGAGGGAAAAAAGTGCCGGCTGTTCCTGATGGGCCGCAAGGGATACGAGTATTTCCGGCGTCGCGAATCGGTAACCCTGGGAGTCGATTTCTTCCCGGGGCTTCTGGCACACCCCGATCCCGAGCCGATCCGTCTCGTCGCGAAGAACTTCCTCAGCTTCTACCGGACCGGAGGGATCGACGAGCTCCTGTTGGTCTACACCGGCTCCGTCTCGGCCCTCGAACGACGCATCTTCGTGAAGCGGGTGCTTCCCTTCGACACCGGGGCCATGGGCCACGGGGCTCATCACGGCCAATGTCACCGGTTCGAATTCGATCCCTCCCCAGAAACAATACTCAACTCTTTAATACCAAGATATATTGAAGGAATGTTCTTCCGGGGCATCCTCGAATCCTCTTCTGCCGAACAGAGCGCCCGCATGATCGCCATGGGTGCCGCGACGGACCGGGCCGAGGAGATGATCACGGATATGACCCTGCAATACAACCGCATACGCCAGGCCGCCATCACGACCGAACTGTCGGAAGTCATCGGCGGCGCCGACGCCCAGGCGGACTGAGCGCCGAAAGAGCACACAGGAGCTGTCTATGAACACCGGTCGGATTCTGCAAGTCATGGGCCCCGCGGTCGACGTCAAGTTCGAGTCCGGAGCTCTGCCGAGTATTTCCAACGCCCTCGAGCTGACCAACCCCGTCACGAAGCAGCGCCTCGTGCTCGAGGTCGCGATCCATCTCGGGAACGACGTCGTGCGAACGATCGCCATGGGCCCGACGGAGGGTCTCGTTCGCGGCATCGACGTCCGGGACACGGGCAACCCGATCAGCGTGCCGGTCGGCCACCATGTCCTCGGCCGTCTGTTCAACCTGCTCGGCGAAACTCTCGACGGCAAAGAGGCCCTCAAGGGCGGGGAACACTGGCCGATCCATCGGCCACCGCCCAGCTTCGCGCAGCAGGGCAAGACGACGGAGATTTTCGAAACGGGCCTGAAGGTCATCGATCTGCTGATCCCCTACGCGCGCGGCGGCAAGATCGGTCTGTTCGGGGGCGCCGGCGTCGGCAAGACCGTTCTGATCATGGAGCTGATCAACAATATCGCAAAACAGCACGGCGGCGTATCGGTGTTCGGCGGCGTCGGCGAGCGCACCCGCGAAGGCAACGACCTGTATCTCGAAATGAAGGAGTCGGGCGTCATCGAGAAAACCTGCCTCGTTTTCGGCCAGATGAACGAGCCGCCGGGCGCCCGCCTGCGCGTGGCTCTCTCGGCCCTCACGATGGCCGAGTATTTCCGCGACCGCGAAGGGCAGGACGTGCTTCTGTTCATCGACAACATCTTCCGGTTCGTGCAGGCGGGTTCCGAGGTCTCGGCCCTTCTCGGCCGCATGCCGTCGGCCGTCGGCTACCAGCCGACCCTCGCGACCGAGATGGGCGCGCTCCAAGAGCGTATCACCACCACGACGCGCGGCTCGATCACCTCGGTTCAGGCGATCTACGTGCCCGCCGACGACATCACCGACCCGGCGCCGGCCACCACGTTCACCCATCTCGACGCGACGACCGTGCTCTCCCGCAAGATCGTCGAGCTGGGCATCTACCCTGCCGTCGATCCGCTCGCCTCGACCTCGCGACTGCTCTCGGCGGAAATCCTCGGCGACGTTCATTACCAGACGGCACGCCGGGTGCAGGAAATTCTCCAGCGGTACGAAGACCTGCATGACATCATCGCCATCCTCGGGATGGAAGAACTGTCCGAAGACGATCGGCTGATCGTCAATCGCGCCCGGCGCATCCAGAAGTTCCTTTCCCAGCCGTTCCACGTCGCCGAGCAGTTCACGGGGTACAAGGGCAAGTATGTGCCGCTGCAGGAAACGGTCGCCAGCTTCAAGGCAATCGTCGACGGCCAGTATGACGAGTATCCCGAGCAGGCATTTTATATGGTTGGAAATATTCACGAGGTCGAGGCGAAGGCCGAACAGCTGCGCGCGAACGGAGAAGCCTGATGGCCGGATTCCATCTGATCGTCGTCGCCCCATCCCGCAGCCTTCTCGAGTTCGAGGCCGCGAGTGTCTGCGTTCCCGGCGTCGCGGGTCACATCGGTGTCCGGACACATCGCGAACCCCTCCTCGTGAGCCTCGGGGTCGGACTCGTCCATATCCGCGAAGGTGATGGCAAGGAAACCTGGTTCGGCATCACCGGGGGGTTCTTCGAAATGATCGACAACGAGGCGACGATTCTCGCCGACCAGTTGATCCCCTCCGAAGAGGCGACGATCGCCAGCCATCTCGAGGGGAAGCCCCTGACGATCCCCCCCGAATTCGCCAGCGAAGTGCAGAAAACGGATCTCGCGGCGGCCCTCCTCCATCGCAGAATCCATCAGTAACGTTCCCGGGTACCCCGGCCTTCACCGAATTCGAGTGGAGAAAACGGGGCGATTGGGTTACACTGAGAGGGAATTCTGTACCGTGAAGGAGTATCGAGCATGCGTCGTTTATCCCTCTTCTTCGTCGTTTTCACCCTGATCGCTCTCACGATTCCGGCCTTCGCCCTCAGCGGCGATGTCAAAGCCGATTTCGACGAGTTCGTCCGGAACATCCGCGAAGAGAAGCGCATCGACCAGATCGGGTATCTCGTTCTGGCGAAGCTCGCGCCCTCCCGGCTCAGCGAGGAGCAGATGCTGCGCACGGCCGGGAAGTTTTTCTATTCCTCCAGTGAGGGATATCTGACACATGTGAACTTCGTGCGCCTCGAGCGGCTCCGCAAGGCGAACGTGAAGTATTCGATCCTCGATAAAAAGCGTCTCGACGACCGGAGCGAGAACTGGTACATGGTCTGGGTCGAGACCCCGGCGCAGGAAGCCCGTCTGCGGAGTGAATTCGAGCCTCTCTTCACGCACGACAAGACCTTCATCATCCGGGTCCGGCCCGAGGACGAGGAGCTCCTCAATGCTCTTGAGTTGCGGTACAGCGTTCTCGACGAAACGCTCGTTCCGCTGCGCGTCCCGGTCTGGCCGTCACGGGTGAAGGCGCCGAAGTTCGATCCGGCGATTGCCGACCAGCTTACGGGCATCACCGTTTCCGAGATGGTCACGACGGTCGAGACCCTCGAAAACTTCAAGAGCCGCCATGTCAAACAGCCCGGGAACGCCGCCGCGGTGAAATGGCTCGCCGAACAGTTCGATGCGATCGACGGCCTCGAGGTCACGACCCCCGAGTTCAACACCAGCTCCGGAAAGCTCCAGAACGTCGTGGCCATCCAGAAAGGCACCGAAGACCCCAACACCGTCTTCGTCGTCTGCGGCCACATGGATTCGACGGTGTCGAACTACAACTTCGCCGTCGCCCCCGGCGCCGATGACAACGGAACCGGTGCGGCGGGCGTCCTGCATGTCGCGCGGGTGGCCGGCAAACTGCCCCTTCCCTATACCGTGATCTATGCCGCGTTCAACGCCGAGGAAGCCGGCCTGCTCGGCAGCAAGGCGCTCGCCAAGACGCTGGCGGCCCAGAACGGCATCCAGTTCAAAGCCGTTCTGAACATGGATATGATCGCCGACCGCGACGACAACGAGGTCGCGGTGATCGGCAATACGCGCAGCAACTGGCTGATCGACGTGTTCAAGGATACGGCGCTGGCGTACACCGGCCTCAAGAGTAAGACCCTCTACGATTCGAACATCTGGTATTCCGACCACTCGTCCTTCTGGAATATCGGCGCATCGGCCATTCTCACGATCGAAGGGTATCCCGAGATGTCGAAGCATTACCACAAGGCGTCGGATCTGGTGGCGAACCTCGAGCCGACCCTGATGGAAAAGATCGCGCGCAGCCAGCTCGCCGTGCTGCTGACGCTGAACAGGGCGACCAACTTCAACTGATGACCGCCCCTCTCCTCGCCACGTTCTTCACCGGCAACGGCAGCCGGCCGTTCGATCGTCTTCCTGCGGAGCGGTGCGGCAAGGTCTACGTCGATCTTCCCCACCGGTTCTTCGGCGACACGGCTTCGATGTTCGAGTATCTGCGCACCGTGCGCGACATCGGAGCGAACGTGCTGCTGCTGCTGCCGCACTTCCTGCCCAGCTTCTCGGAATACGTCGTCAAGGATTACGAGCGGCCGTGCGCGCTATTCGGAACCTGGGAGAAGTTCGGCGTCTTCATGGCCGCCGTCCGGGACCTGGGCATGGACCGGATGATCGACATTCCGTTCAACCATGCCGACCGGCAGGCGGAGCACCTCCAGCCACAGTGGTATCAGTCTCATGCGTCCGGCGGCATCGAAGCCGGCGCAGACGATGTCGATGCCGACGGGAACCGCGTCCGCATCAACTGGGGGGCATACGTTCTCGACAACGCCCAGCCCGATCTGATCGGCTACTGGCTCGACAAGGTGATCGGGCCGCATGTCCGGCATCTGAATGTGAACGCGATCCGCATCGACGCCGCCTGGGGCCTCGACCGGCACGGCCTCGCCGAAATCGTGCGCGGAACGAAGCGGATGGCCCCGGACGTCTGGTTCGTCGCCGAGAATCTCGGCATGGCCCGTCTGATCGAGCTCGCCGATTCCGGCCTCGCGGCCGGAGCCGAGCGGTATTTCAACAACATGTACTGGTATGATGGCGGAAGATATATTCCGTCGGATATTTACAGATTCCACAAGCGTTCTCACGGGAAACCGAGCTGCGCCATCTGGTCGAGCCACGATGTTCTGATGCCTGCCATGAAGGTGCTGCCGGCTGCCGACCCCGCGCGGTATGGAAGATTCACCAACGACAAGGCGCTTCATCGCCAGGTCGTCGAGTATGACGGCATCAGGAGCCTCAACCAGCTCTCCGAGCCCGTCAGAGAGCGCACGTTGCGCCTGATGAAACTGGATCTGCTACTCGCCTGTTTCCAGTCATCGGATCTGATGTTCACGGCCGGAAGCGAGCGCGGGCTGGTGGAGCGGATCGACGTCCTCCGCACCGGCCCCGCAGAATGGTCGCGCGGGATCGACAGCGATGTTCCATCATTCCTGAAGCAACTCCTGCGCGTCCGGGGCGGCGACGAACTGTTCAACCGGGACGGGGTTCTGATTCCCTTCGGCGAATGGAAGCGGGGTGCCGTTGGAGTCCGGGGGTATGTGAAGCGGATCCCCGGTCGCGATCTGCTCGTCGCCGCGAACATGGATCTCGATGCCCCGCATCCGGTGGCGGTTCCGGCCTGCCTGAGAGCCGCCCCCGTCATCCGGGAAATCTGCGGTGATCAGTATCGGCAGGGAGACGGGCGCAGCCTGGCCGGTGAAGTGATGCTCGGTCCGGGCCAGGGGTGCATTCTCTATAGTGCGTGAGATATTCCCATGAGACATGGGATGTGATTTTTCCGACGAGGTGAGAGGCGATGTTGTTCGAAGAAACGATCAAGACACAGCACCCACAGGCGATGGTCGACGTGACGCAGCTGATCCGGAACGCCGTGAAAAAATCCGGACGGAAGGATGCACATCTTCTCGTATCGGTGCCCCACACGACCGCGGCGCTGACCATCAACGAAAACGCCGATCCTGACGTCGTGAACGATCTTCTCCGACGCATCGAGCATCTCGTGCCGACGACCGACCACTCCGACCGGCACGCCGAGGGAAACAGCCATGCGCACCTCAAGTCGAGCCTGTTCGGCTCCTGCCACCCCTTCATCGTGAAGGATGGGGAGTTGGTCTTGGGCACCTGGCAGGGGATCTACCTGTGCGAGTTCGACGGCCCCCGCACCCGCCGGTTGCTGATCAGCATCCTCGCAGCGTGAACACGGAGCGCGGGTAAACGGTTGTTTTGACGGCGTAGGGGCGCTTCGCGAAGCGCCCCTACGGTCGATTTCATTTCATGGGCGCACGCCGTGCGCCCATGAATATTTATCAGTATTTATAGCAACTGCCGCCGATGTATTCGCGGATGAGGGCGTTTTTCGGGATGACCGACTCGTCCTCCCAGATCGTGACCGATTCGAGCAGGTCGTGAACGCGCTTGGCGCGGATATAGGCATCCTGCCGCTTCGGCTCGTTGCGGTATGCCTCGAGAAACTCCGGGAACCACTTGAAGAGATGCTTTTTGTAGACCGGCAGCTCGTAGGCGAGGGAGCCGTCGATGACGTGATCCACCGTTCCCAGGAACGGGATGATGTGCTGGATTTCGGAGCGGCGCACGTAGTGCCAGTGCTCGAGCGTCTGTTTCGGGCCGTAACTCCGGTGCCACGAGTCGCGCACCATCCGACGCAGCAGGCGTACATCCGTCCAGCGCAGGAACTCGCCGTCCTTATCCTTGATCTGACACAGGGTTTCGATATAAAGTTTGAACTTTTTTTCGGCCGGCACGCTGTCGGTCATGGGGCCGTACAGGCCATGCAGGCTGTCGAGCAGCAGGATCTGGTGTTTTTCGAGCTTGAGGGGGTCGGTTTCGGCCTCGCGCTTGCCGGTTTTGAAATTATAGCGGGGCATCTGGATCGTCTTGCCCTCCATCAGTTCGGCCAGATGGCGGTTGATCAGCTCCAGATCGAGGGCCTGCGGGGTTTCGAAATCGTAGTCTCCGAACTCGTCGCGCGGATGGTGGGACAGATCGAAGAAGTAATTGTCGAGATTCATCGCGATCAGCTCGAACCCATGTTCCGACAGGAACTCCCCGATCTTGATCGTGGTCGTCGTCTTGCCCGAACTCGATGGACCGGCGATGATCGCGATGCGCACCTGATCCTTGCGGGCGATGATCTTGTCGACGGCGCTCTTGAGATCGGCCTCGTATTTCTCGGTGACTTCCTGGATGAGCTGGGGATACGTACCGTTCGCGATCCGCTGGTTGATACGGGCGATACTATAGCAGTCATGATCGATCGCCCAGTTCAGCACCTGCCAGATTTTCTTGTAGGGAATGTTGCCCGACGTGGCGGAGTATTGTTCCCGGCCCTGGCGAAGTTTGGCGTGCTCGTGCCGGTAGAGGATGAACGCTTTGGCGGTTTTCGCGTGGCCGTCCTCGATCAGCTCCTTCTCGATCAGGTCCTGGACTTCCTCGACGCTGGGCAGGGCCGGGGGCTGTTTCGTGAGCTCGAGGTGATGCACGACCTTGTCGGCGAGAATCTCGGCAAGACGCCGGTCCTCACCGCCGACTTCCGTTGCGGCGCGAAAGATCGCCTGAACGATTTTTTCCTTGTCGAACGGCACCACGCGGCCGTTGCGCTTGACGATCTGCCGGACGGGTTCCCGTTGTGGACTCATACGTTCTTCTCCTCGTTCGCGTTCTCAATTATTGGCATCAAGCGCCACTTTGTACACCACGGCCAGGTTTCCGAGAATCTGGGCGATCTGGCTGGTTTCCTGGAGTTTGTTGCGTCGGACCAGGCGCGGTTTCGGCGGCACCACCACGATATCGCCACGCCGGATCGATCCCACACGGCGCAGCGGCACGACTTCCCCGTTCGCCCGGACGACGATCGTCTTGCCGTGGTTCGAGTGTTCGGCGAAGCCACCCACGCTGTTGATATAGCTGCGGGCACTCATACCTTCGCGATAAATCAGGGTCGAGGGGTTCACAACGGCGCCCACGACCGAAACGGTGTCGGGAATCGGCGGAATCGTGATCTCATCGCCGTTTCGCAGCACGATGTCATCCCCGTTGTTCCTCCCGCGTGCCCGATCTTTCAGCCCTTTCAGCCGGATGGGAATCCGGAGGGCATCCTGCCGGAAACTCCGGGACGACAGTTCCAGCGTGCCATATTTCGTCGTTTGAGATTCAGCCGACAAACTCTGAATGAATTCTTCACGCTTCGTCTTCCGTTTCCGCCCCAATAATCCCGACTTGAGCTCAGCATCGAGTTGGGGATCACCGGACGGCATATCGAGTATTTCGTTACGCGACTGCTGATCGACAACATCCGACAATTTCGCCCCTGCTCGCAGGAGTTCTGCACGCATATCGATGTTTGCCTGGTGGAACAGTTCCTTGCGGACCTGTTCTGCCGCGTTCAGCTGCTCATCATCGGCAATGTTTCCAATTTTGCGCATGAAGATGGCGCCCTCGGGAAAGGCAGCGTCCGTAAATCCCCCCGCACGTTTGATCAGCTCCTCCAAGGTTTCACCCCGATTGCGCAGGGCATAGGGTCCCGGTTTTTTCACTTCGCCTTTCAGGATGACGACTTCGGATTCGAGAATGATATCCCCTCGGGCCAGGATGTTGACTTTATCCAGCGGCTGAACCGGGAGATTATCCGGATCCTTGGGATTCTGGAGGATTTTCTTGAGATCGATCCGTTTCATTTCACTCGTGCGTCCTTTGGCAACTCTCGCCACTTCGGCCTCGCCAGCCGAATCTGGTGTCAATCCCTTCGCTCTGAGCACGAGATCCCTGATTTTCATTCCATCGCGATAAATATATTCTCCTGGGCGACGCACAGCTCCGGAAATCGTCACGAACCGGATATCAGCTTCGATTTCGCTCTTGGAGAAGACCCGAATCAGATCCCTGGCCTGTAGCTGCAGTTCTCCGTCTTTCCCGCCGGCAATCGCCTTGATCGGATCGAAGGTGATGATGCTCTCGTGGCCGCCATCGAGTTTTCTGATCAACTGGCCGCTGGCGGCGGCCTCCTCGGATTTGAGACCGCCGGCCCGCTTCAACAGAGCTGCAAGCGTGACGCCTTCACCTGCTGCATACTCCCCAGGCCGCCAGACGGCCCCTTCGATCAGAACGCCGTTGGAGATCTCCTCGAGGGCTTTTTCGACCTCGATCTCGTCTCCGCTGGCAACACGGAATGACGACAGCGCACCCGCATCCTCGGTCATTCCAACGTCAAGCATCTTGCGTCGTTGATCGCCCTGCCAGCGATAAACCTTGATGCGAAGCGAGCTTGCAGATGGCTGAATTCCGCCGGCAAGAGCCAGAACGTCGGCCAGGTTCTTCTCCTCGGCAAGCTCGAATCTGGCCGGCCGAATGACCTCTCCCCGGATTGCCACGCGAGGCCCCGTCGGCGGCACGAACAACGTATCCCCGTTCTCGAGGGCGACATCCTGGGTTTTGTCGCCCGTCATCAGATATTTATAGAGATCAATATTTGAAACGACCTGGCTGCCGCGCATGATCCGGATCTTTCGCATCGAGCCACGCAGATTCGGCCCTCCAGCGCGATACAGGGCCTGGAAGGCCGTCGAAAGAGCCGAAATCGCCATGGCGCCCGGCTGTGCAACCTCGCCCGTCACGAAAATCTGGAGTGTGCGAACCTTCGTCAGCGTGACCTGGCCCTTGAAATGGGCAAATTTGCCTGAGAGGCTGCCGATAACCGTCTGCTCGAACTGGCCCACGGTCGAACCGGTAACGCCCAGAAGACCGATGATCGGGATGTAAACCTGGCCTTCGGGATTGACAACGACGTCATAGACAGTTTCATCGCCCATATCCGACCAAATGATGATCTTCAGACTGTCACCGGGCCCCAGGACATACGTCGAAGGCACGCTGAGATTGTCAGGCGTCGCCGAAACTTCTCTGGCCGAGGCAAAAAAATCGGTGCCAAAGGGCTTGTCGGCAATCTCGCGGCCAAGAGCCTCATCCGTTTTCCTGCGGATCATCCCGTCATCGACAAGTGGCATGTCATCGATATCCAGCTCGCCCGGCCGCTCTCGGTAAACCCCACCAACATTCCGGAGGATGAATTCGTTGTTTTTTATTTCCTGCTTTATTTTATTTCGTTCCTCAATGGCAACTTCTGCCTCGATTTTCCGCCGCAGAATCTCCTCGAGGATCTCAATCCGCTTTTTCAACTGCTGAGGATCGGCACGGGTTTCCCCTTCGACGAGTTTGAGTTCATCTTTGGCACCGAGGTCCGAATCCGTACGGATCGAGTCCGTCACTTCATTGAATCGCCCGGGCTTCATGCGTTCCCCGGGCACGGACGGATTCTGCTGATACGATCGAAGACCAGCCAGTGCTTCCGGCGACGGACGGGTCTGGGCAACGGCGGCCCCGCCAGCAATCATACATGCAATAAAGCCAGCGGCAACGAACGAATGGAACCTGGTCATAACATTACACCTTCTGCGAATTATGTAGAATAGTTTATATATACTTAATCGGATATCAACGAACGAGAACCCGCTTCGGCGAACCGAAACGGGTTCTCGGAACTTCAGATCGGGAACCGGGTCATCCCTTGGTTTTGCCCGCGGGAGGGGTATGGGGGCCGGGCTTCGGGGCTTCGCCGGCGACGGCGGAGGCCACGCCCTTCACCTTGCCGAGCATCTCGCGCATGTCGACGCCGGTCACGGCCTCGAGCATCGGCGGCACCTGGGTGACCACGTCGATGATCTCCTTGGTGATCTTCGAGGCCCCGACTCCCTCGCCGCCGTTGCTGATCATGACGATCTTCTCGGTCTTGCTCAGGGGCTCGGAGACGGCACGCACGATCTCGGGCAGTTTTTCGATGAACATCTGGCTGATGGCGGCCTCGTTGTAGGATTTCCAGGCAGCCGCCTTTTTCTCCATCGCCTCGGCTTCGGCCAGACCGACAGCGCGGCGGGTTTCGGCCTCGGCAAGACCCATCGCCTTCACGCCTTCGGCCTGGGACATCGCCTTCGCCCGGATGATGTCGGCATCGGCGAGACCCTGACTCTTCTTGACCTCGGCCTCGGTGTTCCCCTTGATCTTCGAAACATCGGCCGCAGCCGTTCCTTCGGCGCGCTCGACATCGGCCCGGGCAAGACCACGCAGCCTGGCGGACTCGGCCTCGCCTTCGGCGGTCGTCTTCAGCTTGAACTGCTCGGCCTGGGACAGCGTCTCGACCTTCTTGCGCTCGGCCTCGGCCGGCCGCTCGACGGTGGCGATCAGTTCGAGCTCGCGCCGCTTGATTTCCTGCTGCTGGATCTCGATCTCTTTCTGCTTCGCGATGACGGTGACCTGCAGCTCTTCGGCCCGGACGAGCTGATCGACCTTGAACTTCTGCAGGTCGTAAGCCTTGTCGGCATCGGCCTTCTTCTGGTTGACCGCGCCTTCGTATTCGGCGACCTTGATGCGGTTGTTGCGATGCGCCTCGGCCACGACGGTCTCGTTGGCCAGCTTGGTCACCTGGGCCTGCTTGTTGAACTTACTCGACTCCTCGACGGCCTTGGCGGTCGCCTCGGAGCGTTTGATCTCGGCGTCGCGCTGCGCCTCGGCCTGACCGATCGCGGCATCGCGCTGGCGTTCGGCGATGGCCTTCTTGCCCAGCGATTCCAGGTAGCCCTGCTTGTCGCGGATATCCTTGATCGTGAAGGACACGATCACGAGGCCCATGCGGGCCAGATCGGGGGCCGAAACCTCCTGGACGTTCGAGGCGAACTTGTCCCGGTTCTTGATGATCTCTTCGACTTCCATCGTGCCGAGAATGGCGCGCAGGTGGCCTTCCAGCGTCTGATGCGCGATTCCCATGATCTCGGATTTGGACTTCCCGAGGAACTGCTCGGCGGCGGTGTGAATCGCGAACTCCTCGCTCTTGACCTTGATCTGGGCGACGCCATCGACCATGACGGGAACGCCGGAGTTGGTCATGACTTCGGGAGTCTGGATCTCGAGCGTCATCAGCTCGAGGGAAAGCCGTTCGGCGCGTTCGATGATCGGCCAGACGAAGGCGCGGCCGCCCTTGACGACCTTGAAGCCGAGCGTGTGCTTGTTCCCGTTCGGATCGACGACGGTGTGAGATCCGCCAGAAATGATCAGCACCTCGTTGGGGCCGACGGTCTGCACGCGACCGGCCCACAGAAGGATGATCAGGAACACGAAAACCAGAATACCGAGCACACCCAGGGCAATCATCGAAGTCATTTCCATGGATATCTCTCCTCTCGCTGGGGGATGAAAGAACGGCGTCAGGGCATCTTAGCGCAGCAGCCGGACACCGTCAAGCAATACCGGGCATCAGATCCGCATCTTCCTGCCACGTCAGATCGCCGGGGGCGGTTCGACCGGCTTCACATAGATGATGTTTTCCTTGATGGAAACGATCTCGACGCATTGGCCCTTCTTCACGGCCGCCGAGCCTTCGACCAGCATCGCCATGCCGTTCTGGCGGCTGCCGCCGTGCAGGTACGTCACCTCGCCCATCTTGCCGGGCGTCATGTCGAGACTGGCTTCGGCTTCGCAGCCGATCAGCCGGCTCGTCGAGACCATGCCGCCGGTTTCCGTCTTGACGAACAGTTTCACCAGGAAGAACGAAAAGTAACTCGACAAGATGACGGCCAACGCCGCCGAAAGCAGGATGCTGACCCCGTTCGACACCACTTGCGGCATCAGCGGAATCGAGCCGAAAATCCCGAGCGTGATGAATCCGAGACCGCCGAACAGCGTCGCGAACGTCGCGATCATCAGCGGACTGAACGGGGAAAGCCCGACATCGCCACCCGAGCCGCCGTCGCCGTCTCCGGCATCGCCGTGTGCGACATCGTGGCTGCCGCCGGCATCGTGCGCCACATCGACATGCCCGACATCACCGGCATCGCCGTCGCCGCCATGGTCACCCCCGAGATTGCCCAGAAGCGTCACCATCACGGCATACCCGACGCCGAACAGCAGAAAACCGCCGTAGATATGCACAAGCCCGAGTCCCATCATGTTCATCACCCCCGACGTTTCTTCAGCACGTTTCGTGCCCGTCTCTCAAAGCCGCTTCAGAAGCGGGAAAACGAATTTCACCCCTGCGTCATGTCCGACATGCCGCCCTTGGGGCTGCGACACAGACGACGCACTCAGGATATCACGTTTCGAAGATGCTCGATGTCGCAACGTTCTTCCGATCCGATGACGGCGACGGCGTCGAACCGGCAAGCCGTCCCTTCGCCCAGCCGCCTGGCATGCAGATACCACCGGGCCATCCCCTGGAGCTTCCGGATTTTCCGGCCGTCGATCGTCTCGAACGGGTGACCGAACGTCGTGTGGGACTTCGTCCGGACCTCGATGAACACCAGCGTTTCCCCCTCCCGGGCGACGATATCGAGCTCTCCATACCGCGTGCGCACGTTCCGCTCGAGAATCACGAAACCCCGCTCTTCCAGGAACCGGGCCGCCACTGCTTCCCCCCAGGCTCCAAGCTGGTGGCGACGGTCAGTCATTCCGGCGACTTCCGTCGAGGGCATAGACGTGCGCGAGAACTTCCGCCATCGCCTCCCAGAGCTCCGATGGGATCTCGACGCCGACCGGAACCCGTGCCAGGGAATCCGCCAGCGCGGGTGATTCGTGCAACGGAACATCGTGCTCCTTCGCGAGATCGATGATCCGCCTCGCTAGGAACCCGCGCCCCGATGCGACGACCTGGGGGGCCTCGCCGGTCTTGCCGAACTGGTATTTGACGGCAACCGCGATCTCTTCGTATCTCTGCCGCTTCGTCTCCATCGCTCAGCTCTCTTTCTCTGTTTTCCCGCCGGTCAGGCGCGGATGTCCAGCGGACGGCGCGGTCCCGTGGCGGCAGGAGCCGTCCGTTCCGTGGCCGAAGCCGGTTCTGTCGGACCCAGAAAGGTTTTGCGGGCGGGAAGCGTTCCGACGGTCAGCTTCACGGCCGACCAGGAAAGCTCTTTCAGCCGCGCCTGTAACGCGGGGAAGATCGTTCCGAGCCGTTGCCGGGCCTCGGGGAGAGCCGCGGAGAAGTGGATCCAGAGCTGGGATTCGAGGCGATGGATCGCGACCTCGAGATCGCCGAGCGTGGGCGGATGGACGAGGATGCGCAGGCTGTATCCCTGCTCTTCCTGCCCCTTTGGCGGAACGAAGGCCTCGCCTTCGAGGGTGTCGGGGACGTCCTGGCCTTCCCAGAAGAGAGGCCACTGGAAATAGACCCGCCCTTCTTCGCCGGGCTGCGGAGGCTGGGAAAGCAGCTCCTGGAGGGCGAGATTATCCGCCATCGAGGCCGGCAGGTCAGGAGCCGATGCGCCCTGGTCGCGGGGCTGCGAGATCAGCTCGAGGAGGCGGTCAACGAGCCGCCCCGAGCCCCACCCCTGCCGCAGCAGCTCGATGTCGGCCCGCCCCAGCGCCTCGAACAGGGCGCCGAACTTCAGGTTGCCGTTCACATACTCCTTCAGCAGCGGAAACCCGTTCTCACCTGACCGAAACCGCAGCATCAGGACGAGGGCGTCGAGACCGGCCTTGTCGCCCGCCCCCACGCCGAGTCGGAGCATCATTTCCCGCGCGCGCCGGAACCAGTCCTCCGTCAGCGGGATGCCATGCTTCCGGAGCGTCTGTGTGAGCGCCATGCTCTCGGCATCCGGAGGGGAACCGATCGAGGAGAGAAACGCCACGGTGGCGCCTTCTTCGGGGGGCGCAGCTTCGCCCGAGAAGTCCAGAACCGCCTGCCCCGCCGCGTTACGCTCGATCTTTCCTTCGAGCTTTTTCCCGGCTTCGAGTCGTTCGGAAACCCGTGTCGGAATGCCATTCAGCAGGATGTCGCTTCCCTTTTCGTCGCTGCTGACGACTTCGGCCCGCACCGATTGCCCGGAGGTGAGCGGAAGCGAAGGAAGATCAAAAGAGAGTCGCATGCCGGGGCTCGGTTTCGGGCAGCAGCGCCTTGACGGGCTTGAACGAGCGCCGGTGGATCGGGCACGGGCCAAGTCGGCGTAGCGCCTCCTGGTGCTGCGGCGTGCCGTATCCCATGTGTTTCGCGAAGCCATAGCCGGGGAAGCGCCCGTCGAGCTCCTCCATGACGCGGTCCCGGGCTTCCTTCGCAAGAATCGAGGCGGCGGCGATCGAGGCGCTCAGGGCATCCCCCTTCGCGAAGGCCCGGTGCGGCACCCGCATCCAGGGCAGCTTGATGTAATCGAGCAGCACGAAGTCAGGGGCAGGATCGAGCGTCTCGAATGCCCGCCGGAACGCGAGCCGGGTCGCCTCGAGAATATTATAGCGATCGATTTCCTCCGGTTCGGCGCGGCCGACGCCCCAGGCCGTGGCTTCCGCCCTGATGACGTCGTACAGCCGCCGGCGCTGTTCGCGCGACAGTTGCTTCGAATCGTTCAATCCCTCGATCGGGCATGGGTCGGGCAGCACGGCGAAGGCGGCGAATACCGGGCCGGCCCAGGGGCCCCGGCCGGCCTCATCCCCCCCCGCGATCCGGCAGTAGCCTTCGCCGCGCGCTTCGCGCTCGAACGCGAACAGATCGATCTCAGCCATGATTCATCGTCTCCCCGAGAAGGTCGAGCAGGCTCGTCACGCGCATCCCTTGTGCCTCCGGCTGGCGCCCGAAAAAGCTCCGGCAGCGGTCGCAATGCGTCACCACCGTCTCGGCGCCGGCGGCACGAAGCTCGTCGAGCCGGTCGGCGGCAATGCGCCGGGCCATTCCGGGATCATCATACACCAATCCTCCCCGGGCGCCGCAACAGGTCCCCTCTCGGAAGGAGCGAACCGGCTTCTCCGCCGCCATCCGCTCGACAAGCCGCCTCGGCGCCTCCCGGTCCCCGCCGCCGCGCGCATACAGGCAGGCCTCGTGGAACGCGAGCCGCCCCTCGATCCGGATGCCGGGTTGCCAGCCCGATGCAGCCAGAGCGGCATGGAACTCGGCTCCCATCTTCCAGACGCTCTGTTCAACGGGGATGAGTTCACATAGTTCTGGAGCCAATCGCCAGGCATACCAACATTCCGGACAGAGGAACAGGATGGCCTGGGGCCGTTGCCGGGCCAGCACGTCCATCAGCCGGGAAACGGCATCGGCATAGCCCTCGAGATCCCCCGCCGCAAGAGCGGGCAACCCGCAGCAACCGCCATCGAAGATCTCTCCGGGGCGGTTGTCGCCGGCCAGTCCGGCCGCTTCGGCGAGCTTCACCGCCGCCCCGCACGAAGCATCATTGCCAGCCAGTCTGCACCCGGGTACGAGAAGCAGACCCCCGGATTTATTATTTGTATTATTATATATTTTTGCGCATTTTCGCCCTCGCATCATCTGCAGGAGATGACGAACAATGGGGGCGAGACGCATTCCGGAGGAGTGCTGTTCTTCGGCAAAAACGAGAAGGGAGCGCCCGACGGCGGAGCGCCGGAGAAGCCGGGCCACGAACTGCCCGACGCTGCCGACAGGTCCCACTGGTGCGTGATGCCATTTTCCGAGAATCGTTGCCAGTCCGGTGTCCACCTTGTTGGGGCAGGTCGCGCGACACGTCAGACAGCCGACGCACCGGGAAAGGGCTTTCCGAACGGCTCCGGGCGGAATCGTCCGGCCCGTCTCGATCGCCTGGAGGAGGGCCAGTTTGCCCCGCATGTTGGAGGTTTCGGTCCGGTCGAGGCGGTAAACGGGGCAGAAGGCCATGCACGCCCCGCATTTCACGCAGTTCGCCAGCTCGCGGCGAAGTCTCTCTTGGAGGTCTTGTGCGCTCTTCAGCCGTGCCATCGCTCAGTAGAACATCTTGCCCGGATTCAGGATGCCGTTGGGATCGAACAACCGCTTGATCGAGCGCATGAGATCATAGCTGACGGGATCGAGATTCGCGGGCAGATACCGTTTTTTCGCGATGCCGATCCCGTGCTCGCCCGACACGGCCCCCTCATACCGGTTCACGATCGTGAACAACTGTTTGAGGCCGTGCTCGACCCGCATGCGTTCCGCATCGCTCGTTCCATCGTACATGATATTGACGTGAATGTTGCCGTCCCCGATGTGGCCAAAGCTGATGATATTCAATCCCTCGCGTTGCGCGAGGTCGCGCAACTCACGGATACAGGCGGGGATGTTGCGCCGCGGCACCACGATATCCTCGTTCGCCTTCTTGTTGCCGAACGCCCGCATGGCGGGGCTGGCCTTGCGACGGACCTCCCAGAGTGCCTCCTGTTCCCGTTTGTCGGTGGCGACCTGGATGTCGGCCGCGGTTTGGGCGAGACACGCCTGGGTGATACCCCGAAGATGAGGCATTTCATCGGCCCGTCCATCGATCTCGACGATCAGGACCGCCTCATGTGAGGTGTTGATCCCCAGCTTCGCATACGACTCGACCGCCTGAAGGGCGGATCTGTCCATGAACTCGAGCGATGAAGGGGCGATCCCCCGCATCAGAAGGGTGTTCACCATGGCGGTCGCATCGTCGAGATCCCGGAAATACGCCGTGAACAGGATCCGGTCCTCGGGCTTCGGCACGAGACGCAGAAGGATCCCCGTGAAGACGGCCAGCGTGCCCTCGCTGCCGATAAACAGGTGCTTCAGATCGTAGCCGGCGCGGTCCTTGAGCGTGCCCTTGCCCGCGCCGAACGGCCGCCCGTCGGCGGTGAACCCATCGAGCGAAAGCACGTAATCCCTCGTCACGCCGTATTTGAGGCAGTGCGGCCCGCCCGCGTTCTCGGCGACGTTGCCGCCGATCGTGCAGATCTTCAGCGATGCCGGATCGGGCGGATAATACAGCCCGCGCTTCTCGACGGTCTCCTGGAGATGCAGCGTCACGACCCCCGGCTCGACCCGGGCCGTCATGCTTGCCTCGTCGATGTCGAGAATGCGATTCATGCCCAGAAAATCGATCACGACCCCGCCGTCCACGGGAAGCGAGCCGCCCGAAAATCCCGTTCCGGCGCCGCGCGGGAACAGGCTCACCCGGCTTTCGTTCGCCGCTCGCAGGATCGCGGCGACATCCGCGGCATTCCGGGGCCGCACGACGCCGGCCGGGTAATGGAACTCGTTCGTCGCATCGTAGGCATGGGCGGTGACCGTCACCGGGTCGGCCGAAAAGATGGCGCGGTCGATTCCGGCAATGAAGCGATCGATGTTCGTCGGTGTTCCTGGCATGGGGCCATGGTATCACAAGAATCAGGCCGGGAGAACCTCGACATCATACTCGCCCCCACCGATCTGATCGATCAGATGGGCCTCGGGCCAGTGCGTGATATTCACCATGATATTGTTTCCACCCCGGGGCAGGCGGATCAGCGATATGCCGCATTTCTTTGCCTGGCCGGCCTGAATCTCCCAGTGCAGCACATCGCCCCGCCAGAGTTTCTGGTGTTTGTACCGGTATTTCGCGAGCATCGCATCGATCCGCATCGCGATCTCCGCCTCCCGGTCGTTCTGCGCTCCATGGATCACCAGAACCAGCGGCCGGATATCCTCGGCAAGGCTCCCGGAAGCGGATTTCATGGAAAGAATCCGCAGACCGCCTTCGTCAGAGACCGTATCGGCAAGAGGGAACCGGATACCGGCCGGCAGGGGGTTGTCCGCGCGGAACAGGACATCCGCACGACAGTGGCCGTATCCGCGCTTTCTCTCCATCACGGCATCGACGCACAGGAACGACTCGACGAGGCCGGGGGCCCCAACCATGAGAGCCCTGCCGAGAGCGGCTGCGAGGAACGCGTTTCCGGTATCCGCCCACCGCCGGGGAATCTCGAATTCCAGACGGTATCGCACGGGTTTCGGCGGCAGCGGCGCCGAGGCTCCGACCTGGGCTTTACCGATGTCCTGCGGGCCCAATCCCGTCGTCCGTTTCCGCTCGGCTTCGCCTCTGCAGGCGCCGCATCCCCCGCAAACACCACTTCCCCAAGGCGGCCGGATACAGGATGCCATCTCCCGCCCCTCTCTCAGCATCTTCCAGTTCGCGAGAAGGAACGCAGTCGACACGCCGACGTCCACATCGTCCCAGGGGAGAACCTCGCCGGCATCCCCCCGGGGAAACAACCTGTTTTCCAGGTTCGCCTTGCGCATCTGCGTGGCCCAGAACACCGCGCACTCGGGCTTTACCTCCCCGCGATAGCGGAATTCCCTCCCGACTGAGGCTTCGACGAGGATCCGCGTGCAGCGGCGGTCGCCATAGGCGAGATACTCGGAAACGACGGCATCCGACGCTCCAGCACTGGTCCGGGCCTCGAAGCCGGCTTTCTTCACCAGGCCGGCGATCTCACGCTCGAACCGCTCGATTTCGGCCGGCGCCGGGCGCGGAAAGGCGTATTGCAGCGGCGTATGGGGCGGCCGGAACAGGGCGGCGAAGGAAAACGTGATGACGGGCCGCCCTTTCAGCCCGTCGAGCTTTTTCCGGAGCTTCGAAAGAAGGGCGGCAAACTCCTCGAGATCGGGCTTCGTCTCGAATCCCGTCACGATCACGAACACCTTCATCTGGCGCACGTTCCGCCGGAACAGTTCGTCGAAGCCGGCGAGAAGCTGTGCCTCGGAGAGCCCTTTCTGGAGGAACGTCCGCAGCCGGTCGCTGATCCCCTCCATGGCACAGGTGTAGCTTCGTTTCCCGGCCGCAAGCTGGCGTTCGAGCAGCGCCGGCGCCTTCGCGATCGCATCGAACCGCTGGCTCTTGATCGCGACCCGTTCGAACAGCGGATCCAGCCTGTCGAGGAGCGGCATCAGCCCGGTATAGGTGTTGGCATTGAATGTATAGAGAGCGATTTCTTTCAATCCCAGAGACCGCTTGAGTTCGAGCGCATCCCGCACGACATCATCGACCTCCCGCTCCCGATACGGTTTCTGTTCCCAGGACTCCTTGCAGAAGGAGCAGAAGGACGGGCATCCCGCCGTCACGACGACGTGGGAAGCGCCGGCCGCATCCTCGTCGTACCAGATCGGGCTGTTTCCGTGCGCCCGCTTCAGACGCCGCACGTCGGTTCTGTTTGCGCGAACCGGAAACGGGGCCCCGTCCACCGCCTCGATACCCGCGAGCCTGCCCGACTCAGAATATTTACACCTATATTTCGACGGATCATAGAAACCCGGCACTCCCGCGCGGAGTTCGTCCAGCAGGATCGGCCTGGGAGCTCCGCGACGCCCTACCAGCAGCCGTAGGACGGCCGGGAACGCTTCGTCGCCGTCCCCGATCACGACGCCATCCACCAGTCCCTCGCCGTCGGGTGCCTCCCCGATCGGGCCGTGCAGGATCGCCGTCGCCGCCGAGTTGCTTCCCCCGAGCAGGATCAGGGGGGATCCCGCGGCATCCCGCTCCTGCCGGGAAAGAGGAATACCCGAATGCGCCAGAAGGGCGGGCAGGTTGAGCAGCTCCTGCACGACGGAGTTGCTGACCGCGATCACGTCGAACGCGCCGGCAGGCCGTTTCGACGCCGTTCCCGTCAGCAGCGGGATACCGTCGCGCCGCATCAGCAGCTCGTCATTGTGGGGAGGCAGAAACGCGAGATCGGCATAGACGCCCTCGACCTCGCGTGCCATCTGATACAGATACCCATGCGTGATGCCGGTCGCAACGTCGTGATATCCCGATAACCGGACGATCAGGACACGCAGCCCGGCCCCGTTCCACGCGGCCGGCGGCATCGTTCCCGGTTCACCGCCGCGAAGCCAGAGCCCCCGGCTTGTCAGCGAAGCCCTGGCTTTTGAGAACCAGGCATCGATTTCAGACGCTTCCGTTTTCAGCACGGAACGTGCAGCAATCTGGCGGCTCATCGTACCGTCCTTTCGTCCAGCGGATCTTCCGGCATCGAACGGGCCGCGAGAAGCAGCCGGCAGAAGCAGCCGGCCCGCCCGCGCGGAGCCCCGATGGGCTGCCAGTGCAGATCGAGAGTGATCAGCCACAGATCCCCGGCTGAATTCGAGGGAACGTGAGGATCGGCACCGGACCGGGGCGGGCTCCTCAGGACGAAAGCCCAGCCTTCCCCCGCCTCATCCCGCACGAGGTATCCGCACCTGCCATCGACATTCACCGCAACACCCCCATCCGGCCCGACCTGCAGGGGAAACGCCAGCCAGGTCTGAGGGTCATCGGGTGCGCGCAGGTAGAGGAACCGGCGATCGGCTGCAATCCGTATCGGAAGAATATCTTTCGTCCAGGGCGGCGCGCCGGAAATCTGGGCAACCGCGCCCAGCCCGGAAAGGGCCAGGCGCCCCGGAACGGCCGTTTCCGCATCGGGCAGCGGCGAAACGGCTTCCAGGCGACATCCATCGGCGGGAAGCCCGCCCAGAGAAGTCTGGCCAGTTGCGACCCGCATCCCCTCCTCCAGGATCGACTGCAGTACAAGATCACGCCAGGCTGTGGCGGGACGTGGCATTCCCCAGGATGGCTCGATGACCAGCCGCCCCTCACTCAGCCGCCAACGGCCGCCGACAGGGCACAGAACGGGCTCTCCCGCCTTCTGGCCGGCGCCAGGCGCGAGAATTCCGCCCCGCAGTCTGCCGTCGGATTCGAGCGCCAGCACGCCCTGCCCCGCGCGGGCTCGGCCAGCCTCCGCAGGCGCCATCGAGGCGAAAGCATCGCACAGGTAGATCCCGGCTCCATTCACAGCGGCAGTCCGCGCGGCTTCCGCAGGCCATCCCTCCCCCGAGGCGACGGCCGGAGCCCGCAGGCTCATCCGGAACGCCTGCGTCTCGAAGGGCCGGGGCGAGAATTTCAGGAACAGTTCGCGCCCTTCACGGCGGCCTTCCAGCGTTCCCGAGAGATCATCACATCGGAAGGAAAGATCCGTGCCGGCGTCGTTTCCGCCAGCGCTCCGCCAGGTGCCGCGCGTCCAGAGCAGGCGCCCGCCCGGCAGGGCTGCCGCCAGCCGGAACCGGCCGTCCCGCGACAGCACACACTCGGCCACCTCTCCCGGCACGAGTTTCGGATCGCCCATCTCCTCGACGATCCGCACGGCCGTTCCGGCGAACACCCCGGCCGGCGTCTCCCTCGCCTCCGCGAAGCAGCTGCAGGCGGCAACCAGTCGAAAAAGGAGCAACATCGCCACGGCGAGCCGGGGCAATGCACAACCTATCTGCGGGCGTATCCGCTCTTGCAGCGGAGAATGCGCAGCAGCGTCACAGCGGATTCTTTCTGGGACGAAAAATTCCAGCTCGTAATCGGGGACGTGCAGACGGTGCGATCCGGGCAGTTCTTGCAGTTCATGCCGGACTCCTGTTGATCGTGAGATGTGGCGGAGGGTTTCATACTCAGAATATCGGCAACGGCGCGGAAAAGCTGGAGCGGGCATGGCTATTTCCCGGTATTCGCCGGAGGAAGCGCCCGCTCGAGCATGCCGATGACCATCCGCAGGCGGTTCAGGAGAGGCGGCAGATCGGTTTTGACGCGGCCGGGATTCTGACGCAGCCAGAGCGAGACCGAGTAGGAAAGCTGGCGGAGCTGGTCGGTCACGCCACGCGCCTGCTGCACCCAGTCTTCATGGCCTTTCCAGGACATCCGCTCGAGTTCGCGCAAGCCTTCCAGCAGCCGCAGATTTTCCTCCTGGAGCACCACGACCCGGCGATGGAACACGCTGAAGGCCATCGTCGTGTGCCACAGCTCCTCGCTCTGCCGGAACATCGTCGTCAGGCCGTTCAGCCACAGCGTCGCCGAGGCATGCTCCACATCGATTTTCACTTCTCCGGTAGCAATGAGCTCATCACCACGCCGCTCCGGTTCCGGAATCGCGATCGGCAGGACGAACTCGACCGCGGGCGCTTCGAGCGTTCCCGAGGAGTCTCGCTGACTGGTTTGTCGGCTCTGCGGCCGGCCGGAGCGGATCGTCTCGGACCGAACCGTGGAGCGGCGGTCGAGCGGCACCTTTTCGAGGCGGTCGACGACGATGACGCGGCCGTCGGTATCGAGATACCGGTACAGCGTCAGCCCCGACACGGCCACCGCCGGCACGATTGCCAGCATCAGGCCCAGCCCGGCCGCCCGCAGTGCCGCTTTCGTCATGTTCTCCCCCGCGCGTCCGCGCCGGAACTTCGCAGGGATGGTAACCGATGCGGCAGGCCACGGGCAAGAGCCAGCGCGCCGGAGTTGCCCCCGTCGGCCGGTGATGGTATTCTGCGTGCCGCATGGAAGACATCCAGAACCAGAACGACCTGCGCGACATCCCGATCGACCGGGTCGGTATCAAGCGCCTGTCCTACCCGATCACGGTGCACGATCGGCAGAACCGCGCGCAGCAGACCGTCGCCGAGATCGAGATGACCGTCGATCTGCCCCGCCATTTCCGCGGCACCCACATGAGCCGGTTCATCGAGATTCTCGACGCCCATCGCGGCGAGATCACCATGACGACGATGTCCACCATCCTGCGCGACGTGCGCTGGAAACTGTCGGCCGAGCGGGCCGTCATGTCGGCCGCCTTCCCCTACTTCATCGAAAAGACCGCCCCGGTCTCGGAAGCGCGCAGCCTGATGCGGTACGACTGCCGGTTCCTGGCGATGTATGACGGGAGCGACGATTTCGTCCTGACCGTGACGGTGCCGGTGACGACCCTCTGCCCGTGCAGCAAGGCCATCAGCCGCGAGTCGGCGCACAATCAGCGGAGCCTGGTCACGGTCAGCGCCCGGTTTGACGCCTTCCTCTGGATCGAGGATCTGGTGCGGTGCGTCGAGGAGTCGGCCAGCGCCGAGGTGTTCGCGCTGCTGAAGCGGTCGGACGAAAAGTATCTGACCGAGCGCGCCTACGAGCACCCCCGGTTCGCCGAGGATCTGGTGCGGGAAGTCGCGCTCCGGCTCGATGCCGTGCCCGCGATCACGTGGTACACCGTCGAAACCGAGAACTTCGAAAGCATCCACGCCCACAGCGCCTATGCCTTCCTGAAACGGGAACGGGCCGACTCCGCCACCGGAACCGGCCCGAACGTATCGCCTCGAAAACCCGTCAGAACACCAGCGAACCGCCGAAGGTGACGTTCCTCATCCGCTTGTGCGCGATTGCGCCGGGCAGGCGCTCGTAGTCGCCATCCGAGATGTAGGACGCGTCGAAATACACGATCTTCTGGTAGTTGAACCGGAAGCCCAGGCTGAACCGGTCGCCGTTGAAATCGTAGATGAAGTGCGCGGCATCGCTGATCGGAACGGCGCCGCCGACCATGAAAAAGACCGGGTCGGCATACCCCTTTCCAGAATTATAGTCATAATTATATCCGCCATATTTTGCACGCTTGATCTTGTCCCAGCCGTTGTAGCTGAAATGGTATTCGCCCGGCCCGAAATTCGCCCCGACACCGACCCAGGCGACCGGCACGCCGGCATTCACCCAGACCGAATGATAGGCGCCCTGGGAGTCGGTGCAGAAGCTTCCGCCAAGCGTGAGATTGCCGGGCACCTGGTATTTCATGTTCACGAACACCGGCTCGTTGACATCGTAGGTGTCCTGGTTGCCGAAACTCTTGTCGATGCCGAACTCGAATCCATCCATCACGCCGTAGGTGAGGGCGAGGCTGGTGTCCATGTAGCTTTCCTCGCCGACGCTCTCATCATTGATGCCCTTGAGATCGAAGGGCAGCACGTGAACGCCCACGGCGCTCTTGCCGGGCTCGAGAACGCCGGGCGAGGGCACGAGCTGGGCGCCGGTGCTTCCCGAGAGGCCGACTCCCTGCCGGGGCGTTTTGCGATCGGTCAGCAGGGGGCGCAGCCCCTCCGGGACCCGCGTCTCGGGCGGCAGCGACAGGGTGTCCTGAGGCCCCTGACGCGCGTTGCCGAGGGTGACGAGCTGGTTCTGCTGCTGGTAGGAGGCATCGGCATCCCCGACCATGCGAACCGGCTCGAGCTTCGCGGCCTGCAGGGTCGCCGGCCGCGAGCGCGCTGGGGCGCCCGCTGGTGTTCTCATGAAACCCTGGAAAGCCGCCAGGTCGACACCGAACCCGCTGCCCGCACCCCACAGCAGCAGGGCCGACATTCCAAGGCATGCACGTCTGATAAGGCGATTCATAGGGCAACGTATCGACAGAGTTTCGGCATTTCCGAAGAGGGGAACACGCCCTCCCGTTCGCGCACCTGCGAACCCGGCCGCCCGGCTCGGGCATTGTTTCTTGACAAGGCTTCCCTCCCTCCCTATAATGGGCCGGTGATCAGCATCCCCAACGGATCGGAGAGGTGATGGACCAGCTCGCCTTCGAGGCGCTGCTCTACACGGAAGGCCGCCTGTCGCTCAGCAAGGCGGCGATGCTGTGTTGCATGATCTCCAACGATCTCGACGGGGCGCTCGTCGCCTGGCTCGCCCAGCGCAAGGTCCGGGCCGTGATCACCCGGGCCGGCGGCAGCGGCGACAATCTGAAGAGCAAACTGCTGCGCAACGCCTTCGGAGCGGCGGAGAACAGCGGCCTGCTGGCCGTTTCCCCGCGGAACCGGTATGCGATCACCCGGCTGGTCGAGGATGTGATGCGTTCGATCGACAGCCCGCTGCTCGACGTGGCCGGGGGCGGCGTCAAGATCGGCCTGGTCGCGTGCGAACACGACCTCGCGCTCGGCCTGCATGGCAGCTTCGGCATCCCGGGCATGGATGTCGATTATGAAGTGTCCCTCGCCCGAACCCTCAACCATTACCTGGAGGCCTGACGTGATCGGAATCGTGCTCATCACCCACGGAACCCTTTCGCAGATCCTCGTCGAAACCGTGAGCATGATCATGGGCCCGCAGCCAGACCTGGTCGCCATCACGTTTTCCGCGCGCGAATCGGTCGAAACCCTGCGGCAGAAAGCATTCGACGCCATTGCCCCGTATCGCGAGAACGGGTGCCTGGTCCTGACGGACGTTCTCGGCGGCAGCGCCACGAACATCTGCGTCGAGCTGCTGAAGACGGACGGCGTCCGCGTCCTGACCGGCGTCAACCTGCCGATGGTCATGGAAGCGGCGAACCACCGCAACACCGGCGACCTCGTCGCCCTGGCCCAGCGGGTCCGCGACGGCGCCATCCGCGGCATCATCGATCTGAAAGCCTTCTACGAGGAGCGCGCCGCGAAGAAGAAGGCGCAGCAGCCATGACGGGAAGCATCCAGTTTCTCCGCATCGATGACCGGCTGATTCATGGCCAGGTCATCGTCGGGTGGCTCCCGACGCTTGGTTCGACCCACATTCTGGTCGTCAACGACCGCATCGCGGCCGACGGCATGCGCCAGGAGATGATGGGCCTGAGCGTGCCGCAGACCGTCACGCTCCAGTTCTGTTCCACGGGCGACGCCGCGGCGTTCCGTGCCGTCGTTCCGGAAACCCTCGCCCTGGTGGCTTCGCCCCGTGACGCCTGGCTCTGCCTGCAGGCGGGGCTCGCACCCGCCGTGGTCAACATCGGCGGCCTCCATGCCCGCGCCGGCAAGGCCGAGCTGCGCGAAGCCCTTCATCTCGACGAGGATGACCGCAAACACTTCGATCTGATCCTGAAGAGCGGCGTCATGCCGGTCTTCCAGCCCACCCCCCAGAACGAGCCTCTGCCGCTGGGCGAAATCCTGTAAAGCGAGGAACTTCATGGCTTCCGTCACCTTCAAGAAAATCGTGAAAACCTACGAGGGAGCTCCGGCGCCGACCGTCAAAGGCATCGACCTGCACATCCGCGACCGGGAATTCGTCGTTCTCGTCGGCCCGTCCGGCTGCGGCAAATCGACCAGCCTGCGCATGATCGCCGGCCTCGAGGACATCACGGACGGCGAACTGCTGATCGGCGACGTCGTGGTGAACAACCTTCCGCCGAAGGACCGCGACATCGCGATGGTGTTCCAGAACTACGCCCTCTACCCGCACATGAACGTCGCCGACAACATGGCGTTCGGCCTGCGGCTGCGCAACCTGCCCGAATCCGAGATCTCGAAGCGGGTGAACGAGGCCGCCACGATTCTGGGCCTCGAAACCTATCTCGAGCGGCTGCCCAAGCAGCTTTCGGGTGGCCAGCGCCAGCGCGTCGCCCTCGGCCGCGCGATCGTGCGGGAGCCCAAGGTGTTCCTGATGGACGAGCCGCTTTCGAACCTCGATGCCAAGCTGCGCGTCCAGATGCGCGCCGAGATCAAGAAGCTGCACCAGCGGCTCATGACGACCTTCGTCTATGTCACCCACGACCAGGTCGAGGCCATGACGATGGCCGACCGCATCGTGCTGCTGCACAACGGCATCATCCAGCAGTATGACGTGCCCGACGTCATCTACAGCCGGCCCGCGAACACGTTCGTGGCCACGTTCATCGGCTCGCCGCCGATGAACCTGCTCAAGGTCGGCCGTGCCCCGAAGGGGCTCGAGCTGCCCGCCAAGGACGGCACCGGCACCACGTCGTGGGAAATGAATATCGCCGCGAATTTCAAGTCGGGCGGCGACACCGACGCGCTGACGATGGGCATCCGGCCCGAGCATATCCTGATCGGGGACAAGGCCGCCGGCATCCCCACCCTGCCGCTTCAGGCCCGAGTCGACCTGATCGAGCCGATGGGCGCCGAAACCTACCTGTATCTCCAGGCCGCCGGTCACAGCCTCATCGCCCGCGTCGACCCCGCGACCCGCGCCGAGGTCGGCCAGACCGTGACGGCCCACATCCCGCAGGCCCGGTTCCACCTTTTCGACGAAAAGAGCACGGAACGCATCGCCCGTCTGAACGAGGCATGATGTGAGGCTTGTCACGCGCCGGATGCCCTGTTCCGGCCTCATCGCCGCCGCCGGCCGTCGAGGCCCGGCGGCGGTGCTGTCGTTCCTCCTCGCCCTGGTCCTCCTCCTCTCCCAGGCCGGATGCGGCAACTCGAAAGCCTCCAGAAGCACCGGTCCCGCCCCCGCTTCGAATCTCGGCAAGGCCCGGCTGAAATTGTGGAACACGATGACCCCGACCGAATCCGAGGCCTTCGCCCCGGTGCTGACCGAGTTCAAACTCGCCTACCCCGACATCGCCATCGATGTCGAGAGCATTCCGTTCAGCCAGGCCCGGGCAAAATACGAACAGGCCGTGAAGACGGGCACCGCCCCCGATATCTTCCGGTGCGACCGGTTCTGGCTGAAGGATTTCGCGACGAGGGAGATGCTCGAGCCGTTCGACACGGCCGGCATGCAGGCCGAGCTCGAGGATCTCCTTCCCCTCGCGCGCGATGTCGTCACGGTCGAAGGCAAGTTCTGGGGCTTTCCGCACACCCTCGACTGCCTCGGTCTGTTCTATAACAAAGCATATTTCAAAGAAGCCGGCATCAACCATCCTCCCGAAGACTTCGACGGTTTCCGGGAAACGGCCCGCAAGCTCACCGACCCCGGCCGCGCCCGGTACGGCTTTTTCATCCATCCCGAAGGCTGGTGGTTCGAGCCCTTCCTGTTCGGATTCGGAGGGCGGTATTACACCGCCGCCGGCGAGCTGAACATCACCTCGGACCAGACCCTCAAAGCGCTGCATTTCCTGATCGACCTGAAGGAGGCCGACCACTCGGTGCCCCCGGTCAACGTCCGCAACGACGCCTACACGATCATGATGCAGAGCTTCAAATCCGGTCAGGTCGGAATGATCCTCAACGGCCCCTGGGCAATCCGAGACATCCTCGCGGGCCAGGCGTTCCGCGACGACTCGTCGAAACTCGGCGTGGCGCCGCTTCCGCGCGGACCGGTCGACCGGCACAGCCCGGTCGGCTGCCAGAGCCTGGTGATCGGCAAGGGCTGCCATCACCGCCCCGAAGCGCAAGCCTTCATCCGGTACGTCTGTTCCCCCGAAGCGCTGGGAATCCTCGTGAAGCGCACCTACGGCCTGCCGGCCCGCAAAAGCCTGTTCAACGACCCCGAGATCAAAAACGATCCGTTCCTCTCCCCCTTCGTCCTCCAGCTTCAGACCCTGAAGGGTTCGGGCGACCAACCCCGCGACGGCAGCCTGTACGGCCCCATCGGCGACCACCTCGCCCTGGTCATCAACGGCGACGTCTCGCCGGAGGACGCGATGCGGGACATGGACGCCGCCATCCGGAAGCACCGCTGAGCCGATGATGGACGACCACCTGACCTCCTCCCTGCTGATCGGCCTGATCGGCGGCATCGTCGATCTCGACTCGACCGCGACCTGGCAGTTCATGGTCTCCCAGCCCATCGTCGCAGCCCCGCTCACCGGCCTGTTTCTGGGTGCGCTCGTCGGCCAGGAGGCCGCCGGACTCAAGCTCGGGCTGATGATCGGCACGATCCTCCAGCTCCTCTGGATCGAGCAGCTTCCGCTGGGCATGAACGTCCCCCCCGACGCGGCGCTGGCCTCGGTGCTTTCGGTGGCGCTGGGGTTT
>DAOOQQ010000033.1:15628-45986 GCA_035388825.1 Candidatus Ozemibacteraceae bacterium | reverse complement strand
GAAAAAAACTGACCCTGTTCGGCTACTGCCTCGGTGGAACCCTTGCGGCCATGATGGCAGCCCTCCACCCCGAGGAATACGAAAAGCTGGTGCTGCTCACCACCCCCCTCGAGTTCACCGAGGGCGGCCTGCTCACGCTCTGGACGAACAAGAACTCGTTCGATCCGCGCAAGCTGGCCGACACCTTCGGCTGCATCCCCGAAAAAATCCTGCATGCGCCGTTCCCGTTCCTGCAGACGCGAAACTCCATCGCCAAACCCCGCATGCTGTTCGAAAACATCCTGAACGACACGTATCTGAAGAATTTCAAGGCCCTCGACCGGTGGGCGACGGATAACGTCCCCTTCCCCGGCAAGACCTTCGTCGAAATCATCCACGACTGCTACCAGCAGAACCTGCTGGCCTCGAACACGATGCGCATCGACGGCAAACCCGTCGACCTGACCCGCATCACGTTCCCGACGCTGAACATCTACGCGACGCAGGACCACGTCGTCTCGGTCCCCTGCGCCGAGCGCAACCCGGCCCTTCTGCCCAACTCCCGGGTCACGAACCGGAAATACGAAGCCGGCCACGTCTCGCTGACCGTGGCGCACCCCATCCGCGAAACCGTCTGGAAAGAAACCATCGAGTGGCTCGGCCACGCGTGATGACGGCCCACCTCGAGGCCCGCGAAAGAAGGCATGACATGAACTTCCCCACGCCCCCTTTCCGTCCCGGAGCTTGGCTGCGCCGCCTGTTCGGAACGGCGCTGCTGACCCTGATGCCGTTCCTGGCCGCCCCGGCCGCGGCAACGGAGCTGTTCTCCCCCGAGCCGGTCGCCGTCTTCCGACAGCCGGAATGCGGTCTCTGGGAGTGCGTCGAACGGCTTCGCGACAGCCATCCGATGATGAAGCCCGAGCCGTTCGCCCCGCCCTCGATGATCCTCGATCCATCCCTCCGGAAATGGTTCGGCGACACCTCCACCCCGCCCTCGGGGGAATTTCTGCTGCACTGCGCCCGTGGCTACAAGCGGCGCACGCTGCGCAACCCGGTACTGCTGGTTCACGGGGCGGGGGACAACGCGAACCGGGCATGGCTCCACCCCCAGGACCACCTGATGCCCTCCAAGATCGATCCCGACAAGCGGGGCTTCGCCCTCTGGCTCGCCGAGATGGGCTACGCCACCTTCGCCGTCACGTTCGCCCACAACCAGGGCGACAACATCATGCAGGCCGAGCAGATCGCGAACGCCATCCGGCGCATCCGCATCATCATGCGCCGCACAAACGACCCGACGTTCAAGGTGGACGTGATCGCGCATTCGAAGGGCAACGTCGCGACCCGCATCTATCTCTCCGACATGAAAGCCCTCTTCCCGGAAAAGCCCTGGCTGACGCCGTATCGGGGCGACGTGCGCACCTATGTCGCGATCGCATCGCCGTTCCGGGGGATCGATATCCCGTTCCGGTACTACCTCTACAACCTGACCGTGACGCAGCAGCCCGACGAGATCAACTCCCCCGTCGCGGCGGATTACCTGATGAGCGCCATGGGCTGGAAAGACGTCCGACCCCGGTCCGTCTTCGCCAAGACACCCAATTACTTTCCGGGCCAGGCCCAGCTCCTGTTCAACCTCGCACGGGATGCCGGCGTCGATCTCGGCCCCGACAGCGCAACCCCGGGCGATGCGAACCTGACGGCCAATACGCTGTATTTCGGCGGCTCCTCGCTGTATGTCCGCTCGCGGGGTATCGACGCCGCGATCAAGGCCGGGGGCCGACTCATCTACCGGCTCGAGGAGCGGGGCATCGATCCCTCGGTGCGCCTCGGCGTCATCGCGGGCCGCAGCAAGTATATTGCAAAATATATCAAGGGCCTCGGCTACTTCCCCATGCCGTGGGAAATCGTCGGCCAGCCCTCCGACGGCGTGGTGCTGCTCGCCTCGTCCCTCTCGACGGACGGCATCCTGCGCCGCGGCGCCAAGCTTCTCGGCAAGGCGATCTTCGATCTGAACCACATCTTCGTCGGCTTCGATCGGACCGTGCTCGAGCAGATCGACACCTGGCTACTGACCAGATAAGGAGAAGATCCGTGACCAATCCCTTCGATTTCGGCCGCACGATGATGGAGTCCTGGGAAAAGACGATGACCGAGTCGTTCGAGCGCCTGAGCAAGGACGAGAACTTCATCAAGACGATGAGCCAGGCCATGACGCACTCCCTCGACCTCCGCAAACAGATGGGCACCCAGATCGAGGCGTATCTGAAGTCGATCAACATGCCCTCGAAAACAGATCTCGAACGCATGTTCGGCTATCTGCAGCGGATCGAGTCGAAACTCCTCGACCTCGAAGACCAGCTCGCCGAACTTCGCGCCGCCGGCCCACAGCCCGCCGAGCGCCCGGCCGCGAAGCCGGCCGCCCCCCGCAAGAAGCCCGCGAAAAAGGCCTGATCCCCCTCCGCCCCCCGCCCCCCGCCGCCCGGCTCCGAGCCGGGCGGTTTTTTGCACCATCCCATTTCACCCACTTCGGTCCAGAGCTGATCCAGCCGACAGATTTTGTGCAGCGCAAAATTATTGCTTGACTTTATCCTGCAACGCGAGTATCTTCATTTCAGGAAGACACCCCGACATCATCAAGGAGCAGCACGATGGAAGCACTGTTTCAGGAGTATCTCAAGGCCGGCCGCGACGTTCAGACGTTCTGGGAGAATCGCATTGCACAGTCGATGGACGAGTTCGCCAAGTCCCAGACCTTCGTCAACACGATGACCCGCTCGCTCGAGCAGATGCTCGATGCCCGCAAGATCTGGGAAACGAACCTGAACCGCTGGGCCGAGGTCTGCCAGTTCGTCACCAAGCGCGAACTCGACGAGGTGAACCGCCGTCTCTACGACCAGAACGCCTATCTCGACAAGATCACCACCCAGCTCGCCGGCATCGCCGACCAGCTCCGCACCCAGACCGAAACCCTCGCCGGCCGCACGAACGCCTGAGACGGCACTCCGAACTTCGCCAACAGGAGGCGACGATGAACGACACCCTCACCACCAGCGCCCGGCGCATGATCGAAGCCGCGGGGAACAACCTCGAGCTGGCGACCCGCATCCTCGAGCGCAACATGGACTCACTGCTCGCGGCCCCCGGCACGCCCCGTGAAGAACCGTATCGCGGCGCAACACCCGTCGACGAGATCTTCCGGTTCGACACGATGCGCGTGCTCCGCTACCGCGGCACCGCCCCCCTGACCTGCAAGACGCCGCTGGTCCTCGTGCCCTCCCTCATCAACCGCGCCTACATCATGGATCTGATGCCCTCGGCCACCCTCGCGGGCAGCCTTCGCGAAGCCGGCATTCCCGTCTATCTGATCGACTGGGGAACGCCCGGCCCGCAGCACGACCACCTCTCCTTCCGGTTCTTCATCGACGACCTGGTTTCGATGGCCACGCGCGAAGCGTGCCGCGACACCGGCGCCGCGAAGGCATCGCTGCTGGGCTACTGCATGGGCGGCACGATGTCGCTGATGCACTGCGCCCTCCACCCCGACCGGATCGAGAAACTCGTCATGCTGGCCGCCCCGGTCAACTTCCATGACGACGGCCCCCTCTCGGCCTGGGCCCGCAAAGAGGCGTTCGACGTCGACACCCTCGTCGACGTGCTGGGCCACGCCGACTGTTCGATGCTCCAGTCCTCGTTCCAGCTGATCAAGCCGTTCTCCAGCTATCAGAAGTGGAAGAACGTGTTCGAAAGCAGTCTCGACGCGAAGGCCTCGGAAAGCATCGTCGCTCTCGAGTCGTGGCTCAACGACAACGTCAACGTGCCCGGCGAAGCCTACCGGGGCTACGTGAAGCTGTGCTACCACGACAACGCCCTTCGCGGCGGCAGCTTCGAGCTCGACGGCGTCAGGATCGACCTCTCGACACTCCGGGTCCCCACGATGAACGTCATGGCCTCGAAGGATCACATCGTCCCCATCGAGTCGGCCCGCTGCCTCTCGGAGCTCGTGACCGGTCCCGTGAACGAAGTCGTCATCGACGCCGGCCACATCGGTGTCGTCATGGGCCGCAAGGCCCGCGGCATGTTCGACACCGTCGCGAAGTTCCTCCGGGAATCCTGATCAACACCGTTTTTACATCCCACGTTCCTATTTGTCGAACCGGTTCCCCGTGAACCGGTTCTTTTTTTCCCCGCCGTGCTCCTCCCCGGCAATCCAGGCTGCGGATGTCTCAGGCGGGTTGTCCGCCGGAATGAAATCGCCTATCATTCTCCCACCTCACGATCATCCTCCTGAAAGGCGCGCCATGCATTCTTTCTCACGCCTCTCCCTTCTGTTCGTCCTCGTTGCGGTTCTTCTGCCGGGAACGGCCCAATCCGCCGGATATCTGGTCCGCGAGCACAGCACTTCCGGCCTGTCGAGCGCGTTTGCCGGAGTTCACACCGGCGCCCACGATCTGGCCGACATGTTTTTCAACCCCGCCACCCTCATGCGGCACGAGCCCGGAGAAGCAGCCGTTTCGGTCCTCCAGCTCGAACCCGAGGTCCGTTTCCGGCTGAGAAGCGCGACGACGGCGGCAGGCGGGGTGATCGGCGGCTTCCCGGGCGGTGAGGACGCGGCCCCGTCCGCGACGATCCCGGCCCTGTATGCCTCGATCGCCGATCGTCAGGGCTGGAGATTCGGGCTGGCCGTCAACGCCCCCTGGGGCCTCAAGACGTCGTATGCCCCCACCTGGGTCGGCCGGTATCATGCCCTCGACTCGGACATGCAGTCCCTCGCCGTGATGCCCGTCGCGGCCCGACGGCTCGACGGGAAATGGCGGCTGGGCATCGGATTGAACATCCAGTCCGTCGAGGCCAAGCTGAGCAATGCCGTCGATTACGGCAGCATCGCCGCGGCCAACGGCATTCCCGGCAATGCCCCCACGCTCCAGGACGGCATCGCGGAATTGACCGGCGACTCCCGGGATGCCGGCTACGTGATCGGCCTTCTGTGCGATCTCTCCCCCCGGGAAACCCTCGGAGTTTCGTTCCGCTCCGCCGTCCGCCACCGGCTCGAGGGAACCGGCTCCTTCGCCTTCGATCAGGCCGGCATGGCCGCCACGCTCAACGCGGCAACCGGCATCTTCGCCCCGACCGCAGCCCATGCCCACCTGACGACCCCGGAGATCTTCGGTCTCGGCTACAGCCGCACCTGCGGCGCCTCCTGGACTCTGATGCTGGACGTCACGAAGACATTCTGGCATCGGTACGGGGGCCTGACGGTGCAATTCGACAATCCGGCCCAGCCCGATGCCGTGACTGCCGAGGGGTGGCGCGACGTCTGGTTCACCTCGGCCGGCGTACGGTTCCAGAGCAGCTCGCGACTCGCCTGGCGGGCCGGTGTCGCCCTGGACCGCTCCCCGATTCCGGACAACCGGCGCACCCCGCGCATCCCCGGCTCGGACAGCCGCCAGGTGGCCATCGGCGCCGAGTATCGCGCATCCGACCGGCTACTGATCTCCGCCGGCATCATGCGGCTCTTCTACGACGAGGCGCCGATCGATTTGCGGGCCACGGTGCCCGGGAACCTCCTGCGCGGCAATCTCGCCGGGGATACCGACACCTCGTTCGACATCTACGGAATCCAGGCAATATATAACTGGTAATTTACCATAACGCCGCAGCGCCCCACGGGTTCTTGTTCCGTGGGGCGCTGCGGATGCTCGGGCATCCCGTCAGGCGGAGGATTTCGGCGGATACCAGACGAGGATGTCCTCGACGGAGGGCTTTTTGGGGCATTTGGGACGCACCGCCGGCCAGCCGACGGGGATGACCGCCCCGAGCCGCCAGGGTTTCTGCAGATCGAGGAGCCGCTCGAGCGGGTTCTCTGCAACCAGCGGCCCGCTCATCCAGCAACTGCCCAAGCCGACGGCGTGCAGGCCGATCAGAAGGGCATGAACGGCTCCGCCGAAGGCCTGGATCTCGGCAAGCCCTTCGAGCGTGCGGTCGTTTTCCCCGCTCGGAAGGCGGGAGGCGAAGCTCCGATAGGCACCGAACAGCACGAGCGGTGCACGGTCGAAGAAGGTGAACCACTTCGAATAGTCCCGAAACGCGGCCGCCGATTCCCCGTCGAGACGGCCGGCGATCTCGTCGATCCGCCGCGAGACATCCTGGCTCATGGACTGGAGCAGGAGCTGGTCGGAAACGGCAAGAAACCGGAAACAGTGACGGTTCGTGGGCGCGGGCGCGTAGCGGACGGTTTCGAGCACGCGCCGGATCAGCGCCGGATCGACCGGATCCGGCCGGAACTGACGTACACTGCGCCGAGCGATCACCGGCGCGGAAAACGCATCGAACACATCCATGTCGTTCGTCACCGGAACGACTCCTGTTTCGCCCGCTGTTTTTCGAGTTTGCGGATTTCATTGTCGCGCTGGTTGAGATAATTCCTCAGATCCCCGTTCCGTTTGATGAGGATGTCCATCATCTTGTACGACTCTGCGCGGTATTTGCTGTTCGGATAATACCGCACGATCCGCTCGAAGGCCTCGTAGGCGGGAAAGTCATACTGCCAGTTGATCATCAGATTCGCCTGAAAATAGAATACCCGGTCCCCGTAGACATAGCCGAGGAGGCCCAGGATCATGAAGATGATCAGGATCTGCTTGAAGAACATCGTTCAACCTCCGTGTCGTCGGGTTTTCTGGTCCGGGTGTTAGACGGCAGGTCGCGCCTCGAGCCGGTCGGGCGAGCCGAGATGGATCGGGAAGACATTTGAATCGCGCTTGCGCCGGGTGGCGGTCTGGCCGGTCGGCAGGCCGAGCGTCGGGATGCACAGCACGACGGCGTTGATCAGGCTCACCTGGATCTTCAACGCATGCTTCTCCTTCAGCTCCTCGATTTTGCGGGTCTGTTCGTTTTCGAGCTCGCGCACCATCTTGTCGATCTCCTCTTCCTTCTGGAAGAAGTAGAGGTGGAAACAGACGTTTTCGCGCTTTTTCTGGAGTTCTTTCTTCTGGTCTTCGAGGTAGGCCTGGACTTTCTCGAGCTCCTCACGGAACGCCTCGTCGGCTTCGGTCTGGAGTTCGCGGACCCGGTCTTCGAGAGAGGCTTCGAGGGTTCGGCACGCCTGGAGATACAAACGGACGAGATCTTCGCCGGATTCCTGGATGGGAAGGGCAGGATCGGCCGTCTCGGTGAAGGTCGTCAGATCGATGCCGGTCAATCCCTCTTTCAATGATATTTCATGCTTTGCGGGGTCGGCAAGGGCCGAAAACAACTGCTCGGTGCGCTGGTCCCCGATGATGCTGACGCGGAAATGGAACAGCACCTGCTGCCGGTAATGCGCCTTACAGCCGCTGAGAACGCGCAGTTCGCCGGGATGGTTCCCCGTCGCGGGAAGCTCGGGAGCGGCATTGCTGAAGAGGCGGCTCACCTTGGGAATCTCGACGAGCCGGTCCACGATCTTGCGCAGCAGGAAGGAGCCGGGGCAGATCAGCTCGAGCTCGCGGCGCCGTTCCGCGATCTCACGGTCGAAGGTGAAGTGCAGGAACTCGTAGCCGTTGAAGAACGCCCGCTCGGCCTCGGGAATATACGCGCTCCAGACGCCGGCATCCGACTGGGTGCGGGAGATGCCGACCTTGTCCATGAACGAGAAGACGAGGGTCTGAATTTTACTCGTTTCCATTGAAGATGTCCTCCTGGGAGCGGGTGATGTCCTGGTGCGTCTTGAGGGCGCGTTCGAGCTTGTTGCCGAGGGTCTGGAACTTGCGTTTCATCGCCTCCTGGTTGGGCGACATGGTGACGATGTCGATGATGATCTGCTCGAGCGTCTTCTTCGAGTGCATGTTGCCGAGGATCATCTCGAGCTCGCCGATGATCAGCCGGAACATGTTGATCTTCTTGTCGAGCAGCTCGAGCACGTAGGACTCGATCGTGTCGCTCGCGCTGAGGTTGATGATGTGCACATCGTCGGTCTGGCCGAGGCGGTGGATACGACCGATCCGCTGTTCGATGCGCATCGGGTTCCAGGGCAGATCGTAGTTCACCAGCACCTTGCAGAACTGGAGGTTGCGTCCTTCGCCGCCGGACTCTGTCGAGATGAGGATCTGGTTCTCGTTGCGGAACTTCTCGATGCAGGCATCCTTCTCGGTCTGGGACAACTGGCCGTTGAACACCGAAACCGTATAGCCGCGCTCGCGCAGCAGATCCGTGAGGTAATCCTGGGTGCCGCGGAACTGGGTGAAGATGATCAGCTTCTCGTTGAGGTTGCCCAGCAGCTCGAGCAGCACCTCGGTCTTGCGCGACATGCCGACGTTGTTGGCCAGATCGAGCAGCCGCTTGAGCGAGTCGTCGAAGTCGTCCTTGTAGAAGTTGCTGGAGATCATCTTGGTCAGCGCGCGCTTGAGGGCCTGGGTCGAGCTTCCCATCAGTTTCTGCAGCAGGATCAGGGTCAGCCGGTTGATGCCGCGCGGATTGTTGTGCGTCGGCAGGGTGAAGTAGCGACGGCGGATGAAATCCGTCAGTTCGCTGTAGAGGCGCGCCTCGTCGGGTTTGAGGGTGATCGTCTGGGTGTGCACGAACCGCTGCGGGAACTTGATCATCGTGTCGCTGCGGCGGTGGCGGATCATGATCTCGGACAGCATCGCCCGTAGTTTCAGCGAATTTTTCGGAATGCGCTTGTCGCGCTCGGCCAGAAAGTCGCTCTTGAACTTCTGCAGGGTCGACAGGTGGCCCGGCTTGAGAATCGTGATCAGGTTGAACAGTTCGATCAGGTCGTTCTGGATCGGCGTCGCGGTGAGCATCAGCAGGTACTTGGTCTTGATCGAGTTGACGAACTTCCAGTTCTGGGTCTTCTTGTTCTTGAGTTTATGCGCTTCGTCGATGATCAGCAGGTCGTAGTTGACCTTCTGGACAGACTTCTGGTTCTTCTGGCTCTTGGCGGTGTCGAGCGAGGCGATGACGAGGTCAGACTGCTCCCAGTCGGGGATCTCGTTGTGGTTCTTGAAGCTGAGATCGAATTTCGTCTTGAGTTCCTGCTGCCACTGGGTGATCAGCGAGGCGGGGGTCAGGATCAGCACCTTGCGCACCATGCCGCGCAGCAGGTATTCCTTGAGGATCAGGCCGGCCTCGATCGTTTTTCCGAGACCGACTTCGTCGGCCAGCAGGGCGCGGCCGTTGTACCGGCCCAGCACGCTGTGGACCGTGTTCAGTTGGTGCTGGTAGGCCGAGACGCCGAAGCAGGTCTTGAGGGACAGCAGGTCCTGCTCATCGGTGCGGGCGTTCATCTCTTCGCCCTGGAGGATCAGCCCGGTCTCGGCATACGGCGAGAAGTCGCCTGTGATCAGCTTGCGCAGCACCTCGAGATTGCCGGGAGTATAGTGAATCGGCAGATCAGCGGCAGGTTTCATCGAAACGGTGACGGCGTCGACGTCGGAAGCGGCGCGCGCCGACTCGGGCATGACGCGGGAAAGCTTGTATTTGCGCTCGGCGAGGCTGATCAGCTCGATGCCGATCTGGTCGCCTTCGCGCATGCCGCTCTTTTCCCACCATTCACCGAAGGTGAGGCAGACCATGTAGCCGCGGCCCTTGTGATAGATCGCGGAGTGCACGACTTCGGCTTCGTCGACGAACAGGATCGAGCTCAGCTCCTCCTTGAACGGGAACAGGCGGTGCATCTCGGGCGTGAGGAACAGATACCCTTCCTGGAACGCCTTTCCCTTCACCTGAAAGGCTATGCCGGACTCGCCGACGGTGTTGATCTGAACAAGCGGTGATTTCATGCCGGGCCCCCGTTTCGCGGTCGTCGTATTCGTCATCATGCCTTGTCACCCGCTTCCGCAGGGATGACCAGCTCGGTTCCGATCTTGAGGTTCTTCGGATTGAGACCCGGGTTCGCCTTCATCAGCAGGCCGGCCTTCGTGGCCTTGCCGTAGAACCGCTTTGCGATGATCGCCAGCGTGTCGCCGTCCTGGACGGTGTACCGGCGCCCTCCCTGGGCATCGGCGATGCTCGGGGAAACGGCAGCCGGGGCGGCCGGGGCCTTCACCGATTCTTTTTTGCCGGCGGCCGTCTTGCTGCCGGAAAGGGGTCGCACGTCGACGATGATCTCCTCGCCGGGCTTCACGGCCGCGCGCGCCTCGATGAAGTTGAGATCGGCGATGGTGCGGACATGGTCGGCACTGCCGTAATACCGCTCGGCAACCGTCTGGAGGGTGTCACCGGCCTTGACGACATAGATGACCAGCTCCTCGTCGATGGTGCGAAGGGTCTTGAACTCGTTCGGGTTGATGACCCGGGGCTTGGCGGCCGTCGTGGCGGCGGGCGCCTGAACGGCTGCCGGAGCCACGGCGGGAGCTGCCGGTTTCGCCGGCTTCGCGGTGACGGCCGGAGCCGTGGCGGGCGTCAGGCCGGTTTTCGCGGCCGGCTTCGGGGCCGTCCGGGGCTTTGCGGCGGAAACGACATCGTTCTCGAAGGGCACTTCGGTGGGCGGGGTTCCGGCTGCCGGTTCGGGCGGGGCTTCCGTGAACAGGGTGGTCACGGCGGTTCCGTCGGCATGCTTCCGGGTCGCGGTGTTCGCGCCTCCGAGAGCATCGGACCAGATCTTCCGGCCGCCGAGGCGGGCGAACACCCGGACCATGCCTGCCTTCGAGGCATCATTCAGAGGCACGCGGAGCCGGAACGTCTTCATCGCCCCTCCGACCAGGTCGCCGTTCGGCCGGAGCACGAAGGTCTTCACGCCTTTCGGACCCTGAACTTCGACGCCGACGTCGAAGCTGCCGGCCCGGATCGTGTTCTGGTCAGGGTTGAACACGTGCGCAAGGACGACGCTCTTGCCGTCGGTGACGACGGGTTTCCCGCCCGGCAGCCGGTCAAGCACGTAGCCGCCCACGACGGGCTCGGCGGCCAGGGGGGTTCCGATAGCCAGCAGACCGGCCAGCAGACCAAGGTTCCGAAGTGTTTGCCTCATGGTTGTCTGTCTCCTGAAAGCGAGGTCGGTTATTCTCTGAGAAGATTATCGGCATGTTGCGACACACGATTTAGCCCTTGGAATGCTTCCAGAAAGAATCCATGGACCCTCTTCGCAGGATGCGGGAAGTGGGCCGGTCGCCACCGGATGGCGTATCTTCAACCCAGGCGCATCGCGATGCGCCCCTACACATTGTTGAACCAGAACCTGTGCCGTAGGGGCGGATCGTGATCCGCCCGGAAAGACCCGGCCCGCAGGACGCGGGGGGTCAGAAGCTGGCGGCCGTCAGCCGGAGATCGACGTTCATCAGCTTCGCACGGACGGTTTCACGGAACGAGGCAACCCGGCCGCCGCCGAAATTGCGGCTCAGCACGATCGTGACCTCGACCGTCCCCGGCTGGGTGTTGTTGAACCCGATGCTTTGCACATCCTCCAGCTCGATGGTCACCCGCCTGTTGGCCGGCTCCGCGGTGAAATTCGGGCCGGCCAGCGCCTGCGCATACGGGGGACCGCACAGGATGTGATCCGTGTCGACCCCGGAGCGTTTGAGAACCAGTTTATACCCGATGCCGTCGTTGCCTCTGACGGCCGCGAGGGAAACGCCGGCCCAGGTTCCCCGTGTTTCCGGGGCGCCGATGAGCGGATTCGCCGAGTTGTAGGAGGTCGTGATGGAAAAATACATCAGCCCGGTGGCCCCGGACAGCGCGGAGACGCTGTTCAGGAATCCCGTCTTTGCATAGATCGGCAGCGCATTCACGGTCGGGGTGGAGTTGGAAAAGTAGGACTCGGCATTGTTGGCTTTCTCGAGCAGCTCCCGGAGCTGGATGAGAAACAGCTGGGCCTTCTTCTGGGTCTGGATCTGCCATTGTCCGGATTTGAACCCGGCGCTGCCGCCCCGGAACACCCCGAACAGGGCCGCCAGCAGAAGACTCAGCACCCCGCAGGCGACGAGCACCTCCGCCAGCGTGAATCCCGGCCGGTTCGTTCCCTTCGCCATTCTTCTTCCTCTGAACATGGAACTACAGCAGCCGCGTCCGGCTGGCATCGACCGTGAACACATAATTTTGCTGGATCGCTCCGATCCGGACCGCCACGTTGATCTCGAGAGCATCGCGGTTGTAGCCGTGATAGCTAATCATATTATACCATGTCGAATACGTAGCCACCGGGACCGGATCGCCGAGGCTGGCCCCTCCGGGCCGGAAATCCTGCAAGGGGGTGTTCGCCGCGCCATAAAACCGTTCCAAAGGGGTTGGCAGGATATTCCGCAGGCCGGCACGGTGGTGAATATAGGCATGGTAGAAGTCGGCCGGGAACCGCTTGAACTTGAGCATGGCGATCTGCGAGATCCCCTGGGCGAAGCAGTCGGCCTGGAGGCGTTCCAGCATTTTGGGATTGACCGGTTTGGTGGTGGAGAAGGTCTTCAGATAGGCGCTTCCAAGAACGAGAAGGGTGAAGGCGAACACCAGCACGATCACGATGGCCATGCCGGCATTCCTTGCCTGTCTTCGAAACGGCGTCATCAGAAGGCTCCCTGGAGATTCACGGTGAAGCTGACGGCCTGCACCGATCGGGCAACCCCGTTCGGCTCGGTCCATTTCACCGTCGCGATGTATTTTATCACCTGATAGGGCCGGCCGGCCGTTCCGTCGCAGATATAATACTGGGGTTCGAACGAGTCGAAGGCGAACGTGGTCGGCGTGCCGGAAGCATACCCGACGGACGACATGATGTTGAAGGGCTGCACGCCGAACGTCACGGCCTGGTGCCGAAGCGTCAGATCCACGTTGAATGAGCCGGCCCGGGAGTAGGTGGCCAGCCCGTAGGGAACTCCCCAGAACGCCGCACCGGCCGACCCATCATTGGTGAGCACCGTCGGCTCAGCGGTGATGGCCGCCGACATGCTCGCATACGAGACCAGCATCAGACGGTTCATCCTGTCCGAGAGGATGTCCATGGCCACGACCATCCGAAAATCCTTCTGGGTTCCGCGATGGCCGAAACTGATGAGCCCCGAGGCCCCGAGCGTGGCGATCGTGAAGATCAGGAATGCGCAGATGATCTCCAGGAGCGTCACGCCGGGGTTACTGCTTCGGAGCCGGATGGAAGCCATGAATCATTTTCCCTGGTTGGTTCGGTCGATCACGCGGATATCGAGTTTCGACGAGTATACATCCAGAACGAGCTCGACCTCACGCATGTTCTGCGTCGAGGCGTTCGACACGGCGGTGTCAAACGGCCGACGCGGGTCGGAAGGCCAGCCGCGGGCATTGTCGGAAACCCGCAGGCGCACGCGGTATTTTGCCGTGGCCGTCGTCGGTCTCCGGAACAGGTAGCGGATGTCTTCGCCGGTGGGTCGGTTGTCGAGAACGCTCACCCCGTCGAGATCCAGGAGGGAGAAGGTGTTGACGGTGGTCTGGCCCATGTTGTCGTTGTGGATCGGGTGGAAGAAGACCGGAACGTCGATCTCGAACTCGGCTTTCGGTGTCGTGAGAACGGTCGAAACCGGCAGGGTGAAGCTCACTTTCCTGCCCGTGTCGATACTGCCGATATTGGTGCCCGTCCAGCTCTGCAAACCATTTCTGGTCGCATCGGAGGTCGGCGGGGTGGAGATCCGGAGCCACTGGCCCAGAAGTGCGGCGGACAGGTTCGAGGGAACGACGTGCACGACCCCTTCATGCTTGAGATCCTGGGCCTGGATGAACGCGTTCGGACGGTCGTTGTCCCGGATCACGATCTCGCCACGGCCCAGATACTCGTTCGGATTCGACGAACTCAACCCTGCCGGCGAGGCATCCTTCGCGACGAGACCGTAGACGAGATTCCGATAGGAACTCACATTGTTGGCCAGATCGTGTTTCAGCGGCGCTCCCTGGTCCGAGAAGTGGACCAGATCCGTCAGGGCGATCTTGTACATCCGGTATGAGAAGGCACGATGGTAGTTCGTCCGGGGCAGCCAGCTCAGATCCCCCGTGCCGAAGTTCGCCTCCACGAGATCCTGCTGCTGCAGCTTGTAGGCGGCATTGGTGTTGTTGTTCTGAACGGGATTCGAGCGGTAATAGGACGAAGAAATGCTCGTTCTGACGGGCACGGTCGGGTAGTAGAACTCTGCATAGCGAGCGTTATACGTATGCTGGACGGTCAGATCGTTGACCAGCGGATTGTTGTGGAACGGATCCGCGAACGTGACATTCGTGGGATCGTTTCCCATCGGGTTGTTGTCCGCCACGACGAAAATCAGGCTGGCGGGCTGGGCAACCGGCGGGCTGTCGGGAGTGGCGATCGGCTCCCCGGTGGTTCCATACAGGGTGTCCCGGTTCACGAACGCGCCGGGAACGGTGGCTCCGCCTCTGAGCGGATCATTGAACGTGACCCGGGGACCGGTCTGATCCTTGACGATCACGTCACAGACAGCCGTCATCTGGATGATGATCGGGTAGTCCTGCGGAAGTCCCCAGTCCGTCCCGATCGTGCCGTCGGGATACACGACCGGCGTCGGGAAATAGGCCAGCACGGTTCCGGTCCGGCGCGCGGTGACCGACAGCGTGTACTGCTGCGGCTGAGAGGGAACGGGGAACAGACGCTTCACTTCGGCGGGGGTGAGGTCGGGTCGGTCGGTCGTGATCGAAACGTCGATCACGGTCTCCGAACCCCGCTTCAGCAGCGAGCTCCAGGTATACTGGGCCGGCTGGTCGGCCGGGGTCCAGACGTTGCTGTTCGGCACGATGCGGGCAATGCCGGCCGGGATCGGCGGACGGGGGTTGTTCATGACCGTGAGCCGCCCCTCGGGGGGATTGATGGCCCGATTGCTCATGAGATCGCGCAGTTTGAAGCTCCAGGTGGGCGTTTCCTGCTCCGGGATCACGTATTTCGGCCGGGTGAGCGGGGCGGGGAAGGTGTCGGAACTTGCCGGCTTGTAGGTGTAGGTGCCGCCGCCGGCGGGCTTCCCGCTCATGATGATGCCGCCGCCCGTGCCGGTCGGATTCGGATCGACGCCCTTGATGGTGAAGGTGACCCAGGAGTAGCCGCCGGAATCTTCGCCGACGGCCGTTCGCAGCCCGCTGATGACCGACTCTTTGTCCTGGGCGAGGGATCCGGGGGCGAGGCGGTCGTAATCGTAGAACTGGAACACCGTCTTGACGCCGATCCGGTACTCGCCGGCGCTGAGCGAGGCAGAATACCGGTAGCTTCCCGGCGTCAGCCGGGCTTCCTGATCGAGAATGGTGTTGTTGACCGTCCCGCCGCTGCGGTCCTTGGTCTGGATGACCTTCCAGTAATATTTGATGGAGGATTTTTTGATGGTCGAGACGAACTGGCCGCGCCGGCCGTCATGGTCGACATCATCGCCCGACCAGGTGTTGACGTCGTTGGTGTCGAACCGGGGGAAATTCTCGACCTCGAAGAAGTAGACGTTGTCGTCGCGGTACCGGCCGTCGGCTTCCGGGGCAGCGGCCGTGAAATCGCCGGACCCAGCGCTGAACAGAAGCGGGCCGCGAACGTCGCAGACGCCGTTCCGGTCGCCTTCGACCTGGGGCGGGGTCGCGCTGTTGATGACCGCGATCTCAACCCGATAATCCGTTTGGACCGTCGGGCCGCTCTGGGTATACCCACTGGACCAGATCCAGTTTCCCCGGTTGTCGAAATTCATCCCGGGCCGTACGACGAAGTCTCGGAAAAACTGGTTGTAGCCGAGCACGATGTCGCCTGCGATGGGCGCCGTCACCCGGGTGTAGTAGTTGCGTTTTGAAACGGTCTTGTACACCCCCTGCCGGAAATAGGCCCGTCCGTACCGGTTGCCGGCAAAATCGGTGAAATACAGCTCGTATCGATACGCGTCCAGGGGCGTCCAGGCGCTGATGTTCGTAGGATCCTTGCGCGTCTTCATCAGATACAGGTGGCCGAATCCGTCGGCGCCGATCGAGTCCGGCAGGATCCCGTCAAGGCCCACGTTGATCTGCTCGGGAATCGGCGTCGTGCCGAGGAGATCGTTTCGAACGAACTTGTATACCGTGCGCTGCGTCTTGTCGTAGACGTAGGCGATACCGCCCGTCTGCCACCACTGGTCGGAGACGGCGAAATCCGTGAGGGTCGCGATCGAGTAGGGCGCGCCGGCTGCGCGAAGCCATGAGTTGATGACGCTGGTTCCGACGGCGTAGACAAAATCTCCCGACATGTTCTTCGAGCTCACCCCGATCGAGGTCGTCGTCAGGTTGCTGGGATCGCCAACGATCGTCGTGTTACCGTCCATGCCGAGCAACGAGTATTCGGTCTTCAGAGGCTCACGCCGGTAGAGATAGGTTTTCCCGATGCTGGAATAGGCACAGTCGAGATAGGGAATCTCGCCGGACGGGCCGGTCAATCCGTCGACAGCGCGAATACACCCGTCCACGCACTCGCCGCGCTGGTCGATCGTGGATTTCTCGCCGGTCTTCACGTTCGCCACATTGGTGGGATACGGACTCGGGTCGATCCCGCCGGTGTTGCGATTCAGCATGTGGAGCTTGATGTCACGGAACTTCGCGAGCACGTTCTCCCGGCAGACATAATGGACCCAGCCGCCGCCACCGCCCGAGCCCCAGCCATACGTGTAGGGACTCCAGACCGGATGGTCGAGACAATGGAACCACCTGCCCGCGGGAACATCGTAGTAGCCGGGCTTCCCGGGAGTCGGTGCCGGAATGATACTGCACGGGTAACAGGTTCCGCCGAAGATGTTCGGCAGGGAGCGGCAGTAGTCACTGGCGCAGTGGTTGCCGCGGCCCGTCGGGCTGTCTCCCGGCCGTCCGGGAGAGTGATACCGATGGATGATCCGGTCGACGGGCGTCGTATACCGGCCCGACGGATCCGGCCAGACAATGACTTTCCGGGAAATCATGCCCGACCAGGGAGCCCAGCCGGTATCGATACCCGCAAAGACATACAGCCGCTTCTGGGAGGCGCGACCGTCCCAGCTCTGGGCGGCGGCGATCCCGTAGGCATCCAGGTCCCGGCTCGCGGTATCCTTGAGGTTCCAGAGTTTCTGGACAGAGCCTCCGGACAGGTTGTTGAGGGCATACACCCCGCGATACGGGCCGTCGCAGATCAGGACATAACAGTCGCCGTTCTGCTCGTAATACGGATGCAGAGCCTCGGCCGGAACGGCAACGAGGGCAAGCAGCACCAGGATCGTCAACACCCGCAGCCATGATCTGTCCATAGGATCCTCCCTTCGCACCCGGAGCATCACTTACATTCCCGACGTTTTGTCGAACTGAGCATACTTCTGGATCAACACCTGGAAACTGTTCTGGATTTCCGGCGGAACGCGGTACCGCGAGAAGATTTTCCGCGCGACGGTCGCGGTCAGATCCGTTCCGCCGCCGAGGAAAATGTTGCCGGAACTGAAGTTCGCAGCCGTTTTTGTCAGATACGGCCGGAACTCCAGATACCGCTCGAGCGTCTGGATCATGTTCTGGCTCGCCGCGAAGGCCACGTGCTCCCGGGCCGGAATCGGCTGACCGTTCGGGCCGGGAACCGTCGTTTCCGGCACCGGAGGCGGCGCCCAGTTCGAGAAGGTGTGAAACAGCCTCGACGCGAGCGTATCTGACGGCTCGGGATACTGCGGAACCGTCACGGTTTCCTGGTTTTTTTCCAGGGAACCGCGGCCGAACGACGTGTCCAGTACAACCCCGATCCTGTTCTCCTGGGCCGTCTGGGCAATGAGCGCCTCGATCTCCTGCTTGATCGAGGCGATCTGCCGGGCCGTCTCGTCCTTCGTCAGATAGACCGGCGTATAGGCTTCTTCCTGGGCCTGCTCGAACTCCTTTTCCAGGCGGGCAAGCTGCGCATCGCACTCGGCCATCGCCCGGGTATACCGATCCTCGTATTCCCCGATCTGCTTTTCGCGGTCGCGAACCTGGCCGGGCTGGGTCGCCTCTTTCTCGAGCAGGTTCCTCATCGTCTCCTCACGGCGCTGCAGGATTTCGAACTTGCTCTGGTTCAGCTTCTCACGCCTCACCCCCAGCTCGCGCAGCTTCGGCTGGGCTTTCTCCCAGGCCGCCTGGAGCGCCTGCCCCAGAGCCGCGGCATCACCGGACGGGGCATTGCCCCGGAAAAACCGGTCGTGCGAATAATCGAACGAGGCCATCGACGGATGGAGCGCCAGCAAAAGCCGGACATCGACGCTCGCCCACCCGCCCTCGGCCGCGCCCGCACCCGATGCGGAAACGAGAACAGCCACGAACAGAAACACAATACGATATATATACTTCACGATACTACTAGCCGTCATGATTCACTTTCCTCCGGTGATCTGTTCGAGATGCTTGACGGCCTCGAGACGGGCATCGGCGCCCCCATACACGACGGGAAGCAGCGGTTGATGCCAGGTGCCGAGAAACCGCTTCGCGTGCTCCAGCCAGGCGACCGTTTTGTCGTCAGCCTGGAAGGGTCCGCGCCAGAGCTGGAAGTTCAGATTCGTGTAGACGATCCGCGTGTCCGGGGCGGCCGGGCGATCCGGCAGCAGCGGGGAGATGTCGATGACCGCCCCACCAGAACCCGATCGCAGCCGGCTGATCACCGCCCGCAGATCGTTCGCGATCGTTTTCGCCTGCCCGACCATCGACACGTTGCTCGTCAGGCCAGGCCGGCCATGCACACCCCGAAGCTGGACAAGCCGCTCTTCGAGAACCTTGATCCGGTCCTGCAGTTTGCGCTGCTCGGCAAGAAACGCCTCCTCCGCCGCCGTCCGCTCTTCCCTGGACAGCTTCGCGGAAAACCGTTTCGCCCACGCCGCCGGCAACGCCGCTTGCTCCTGCCGCTTCGCCTCGAGTTCCGCCTGCACCCGCCTGATCCCTTCTTCGCCGTCGGACACGGGTTCGGATGGGGTGCCGGCAAAGCGACCGGTATCGGCCGAAAACTGTCGGAACAGGGGATGGGCCAGCAACAACAGCCGGGTGTCGATGAACTTCACCTGCTGCCCCTGCGCCGGAACCCCCAGCGCCAGAATCAGCAGCAACAGGGCATACGACCAACGTCTCATCGTCATCCTCCACACATCTTCGTTGTATCTCATGCAATTTTCAGACGAGAGGGGCTCCCTGCACGCAGAGGCGTGGAAACTCCCTTGCCTGGCATCCGGGCGCCCATCCGTTCCATTCTACAGGAGGTGAAGAAGTTCGTCAGGAGCAAAAAATTTTTACCCCGTTTTTTTACATCCCATCCCCTTGGTTGCGGCCACAAAAGCAGGGTAGAATGAAGAAAAAAGGGGGACGCACCCGTGAACATCCGGCCCGCCACTTCCCGCCTCACCGCCCTCCTGATCCTGACGATCACGCTGATGACCGCCGGCACGCCGGCCTGGGCCTGTCTGAACTTCCTCCACGAATGGATTCCCTTCGCCAGCGCCACGGAAGACCTGCAGGACCAGGGCGGCCACGGCCTCGGCGAGGCATGCCTGCAGTTCAGGAAGGATCTCGCCGACCGGCTCGCCTCGGATTCGGTCCGACCCACCGGCATCACCCTCGCCGGGGTCACCTGGGGCGCGTCCGACGCCCCGGCCACCGAAGGGCAGATCGCCCGCGTCTTGAACGCGCTCGAGCAGACATGGCCCGCCTCTTCCGTTTTTTCTCTCCCGGCCGGCATGATATCCGATGACGATCCGGCCGCTCGCGCATCGTCGGCATCGACACCCCTCGTTCTGACGGTCCACGTCGCTTCCTGCACCGGCGACCGCATCAGCCTGCTCGATTTTATCTTTTTTGATATAGCAATCATCCGGACGGTCCTGCGCGAGAAAGTCACCGCGACGTTTCGCGTCCACGACCGCTCGGGCCGCATGGTCTATCTGAACCGGTTCTCCGTCAGCCCGACCATCGTGTTCGACGTGATGTTCCGGCCGACGATCAGTCTTCTGAGTTACTTCGAAAAACACGACAGCCGCCCCTGGATCCTCGACTACGGGGAAATCTACAAGGACGTCGCCACCGCTGCCTTCGATATCCGCCCGGAAAGCGTCCGGATGCCCAATTTCGAGTCCAGCATCGACATGCCCCCCCCGGCGACGGAAACAGCCACACCCCGATGAAACCGTTCCCGACTCGCGAAACGGGTCTCCCACCCCGAGCCCCGTTCCGGCTCCGCTTCGTCGCGGCAGCCGTCCTGGCGCTCCACCTCGTGCTCCCGGGCCCTTCGCTTCCCTGCGATGACACGATCCTGACGCTGATCACGGGCCAGAATCCAGCAGACGAGTTCACCGGCGCCCTTCTGGTCCTGGTCCGCGATCTTCAGAAGATGGCCTCGGCTCTCACCGCCTATGACGAGGAGTCGGCCCGGAAGCTCATGGAGACGGCCATGGCCGGCTGGCTGGAGTTCACCGTCCGGTACCGCCCCAGCCCGCCCCCCCGCTGGGACAAAGATCCCCGGTGGATCAGCCGCATCGATCAGATATCCGAGCTGCTGGGCAACCTGCGCAGGCATTTCGTTTCCGGCCGACCGCAGGCATCCCATGACATGATCGAGGGGATCGCGACGCAGATGACCCTGATGGGAACCCGCGCGACCGGAAACGAGGCGTATGACCCGGCTCTCGAAGCCGAATGGGAACTCCTCGGCCTCAACCCCTCCCTGCCGGAAAACGCCTCCTGCACAGCCCTGTTGGAACGCCTTGCCGGCTTCTCATCGACGATCCGCCGCCTTCTGCCGTCCCTGCCGCAGCATCTCGCCGCCGCCCATGGGGCCGTCGAAAAGCGCATCGCGGAGTTTCACCAGATCTGCGGATCTTCGGCCGGAATGAACACCCCGCGTCCGATCCGGGCTTACGCCGATCTTCTGTCAGACTTCACAACCTTGAGATCAAGCCTCTGGGCCGGGAAAACCGCCAGCCCGTCCGCCCCGGCCGCTCTCCCCGGTCAGTGAGAGCCGAACACGTTCACCGGGGCCCAGGCACCCTGCATGACCACGGGCAGAACCGGATCCGCACGCAGCATCATGCTGACTTTCGAGCTGCCCCGGGAAATGGTTTGGGAGGATTTCCCGATCCCGTAGAAGGGAACGAAGGGATTCTTCCCGACGATGAAGGGGCTCGTCCGACTCCGGGACAACGGGGCGATTTCGGGAACCATCGGGAACCCCTCTTTCACCAGCCGCTCGATCTCCATCGGGGTGAGTCGCGGCTGGCCGCCGTCGTCATAGCGTTGTGATCCCGGCGCGGCGTTGCCGACATAGGCCTGCAGCTCGTCGAGCATCTTGCGCATCTCGCGATTGATGCTGCGCTCCTCCTCGAGCTGCTTGCGCAGCATCTCCGACTCGGCCCCGGCCGGCTGGGTGATGCCCGTGCCCGAACCGGTGGCGGCGGTGCGCGGGTCACTGCGCTGACCGATGTAATTGATCAGGATGATCGCCGCAACGAAGAGATACCCGATCCCGAGGAATACCTGCGAAGCCTGCTTTTCTGCCGCCATAATCACCCTTCCTCCGTTGATTCGAGGAGTACAACCGCCCTGCATGCGATGGCCCGGCGCTCGCCGACGGCGTCGAAGCCTTCGTTGGTTCCCGCCTTGACGGAAACCCGCGCCCGATCGATCTTGAGCCCGGCCGCGAGCGCATCGCGGATCGCGTCGCGGTGCGGGGCGATCTTCGGCCGTTCGCAATGGATCATGGTGTCGATGTTCACGACACGGAAGCCGGCCGCGGAGATCCGCTCCATCACCCGGCCGAGCAGCGACATCGAGGAGATGCCGCGATAGGCCGGATCGGTGTCGGGAAACAGCATGCCGATGTCCCCAAGCGCGGCGGCGCCCAGCAGGGCATCCATCACCGCGTGCAGCAGCGCGTCGGCATCCGAATGCCCTTTCAGGCCGAGCTCGAAGGGAAGGCGCACCCCGCCCAGCCAGAGTTCCCGGTCGGGAACGAGGGCGTGGATGTCGTGGCCGAAACCGATCCTGAGCGGCGTCGTTGCGGTGCTCATGCGGCCTCGGCGCCTTTCTGCCGCGCGGCAGCCCGCTCGGCGATCCGGACGGCAGCCATTCCCCGCGCCTGTTCGTCGTGCGCGAGCAGGGCGTCGAGGTCCGGGGCGGCTTCGAACGGCATCATGTCCATGACCGCCCGGATCACGGCCGGGATGTCGGTGAACCCGATATCGCCCTGCAGAAAGGCGGCGACGGCAACCTCGTTCGCGGCATTCATCGCGCAGGGCAGCGTGCCGCCGCGCCGGCCGGCCTCGTAGGCATAGGCAAGACAGGGGAAGTCCGCCAGGCGGGGCGGTTCGAAGGTGAGCGAGCCGAGCTTCAGCAGGTCGAGACGGTCCCCGCTCGCCTGCCACCGGTCGGGGTAGCTGAGCGCATACTGGATCGGCAGCCGCATGTCGGGCGCGCCGAGCTGGCCCAGGAACGAGCCGTCGATGAACTCGACCAGCGAATGGATGATCGACTGCGGGTGGACGACCACCTCGATCCGGTCGAACTCGATGCCGAACAGCCAGCGGGCTTCGATCACCTCGAGGCCTTTGTTCATCAGCGTTGCCGAGTCGATCGTGATCTTGCCGCCCATATCCCAGTTCGGGTGCCGAAGCGCCTCTCCCGGGGTGACGCCGGCAAGTCGCTCGGTTTCGAGCCGCCGGAACGGGCCGCCCGAGGCGGTCAGCACCAGCCGCCGGATCTGGCTCGCATCGCGGTTGCCGTCGGCGAGGCACTGAAAGATCGCCGAGTGCTCCGAATCGACGGGAATGATCGGCACGCCTTTCTCCTGCGCCGCGGCCGTCACCAGAGCGCCCGCCACGACGAGGGTTTCCTTGTTCGCCAGGCAGATCGTCTTTCCCGAGGCGATCGCGACCATCACCGGCCGCAGGCCGATCGAGCCGACGAGGGCCGAGACGAGCGTATCCGCATCGGCCAGGGAAGCCGCTTCCAGCAGCCCCGGCATTCCTTCCCGGACGGCGACGTCGATGCCGCGGATCTCGTCCCGAAGCCGTGCGGCGGCCTCGGGCTCGTAGACGGCCACGAGCCTGGGCCGGAACTCGCGCACCTGCTCCGCAAGCCGTTTCCATTGTTTGCCGGCTGCGAGAGATTTGACCGAAAGCCGGTCCGGATGCGCCCGAACAACGTCGAGCGTGTTCCTGCCGATCGAACCGGTCGAGCCGAGAATCGCGAGGTTCCGTGCCATGATGGTGCCTCCGGCTCAGCGCGGCTGCAGCCGCTGGGTGTGTTCGACGAACACGTCGACCGTCTCGGGATCGAGCGCGGATACCGCGGCAAACGCGTCGCGCCGGTCGTCGAACAGCCCGAACACCGACGGGCCGCTTCCCGACATGAGAACCGCCCCGGTGCCGGATGCGGCAAGGGTTTCCTTGATCCGCGCAACCTCGGGATGGCGATGCAGCGTGACGGATTCGAGATCGTTGAACAGGTTCTTGCGCAGAAGCGGAATGTTCCGCTCGCGGTAGGCGGGCAACAGGGTTTTGAACAGCTCTTCCTTCCGGGTGTTGTCGCCCGGCTGGTAGTTCTCGTACGCCCACTTCGTCGAAACCTGCACGTTCTTCGGAATGGCGATCACGACGACGTAGGGAGGCTTGGGCGCCTCGTAAAACGACAGGTTCTCGCCGCGGCCGGTCGCGAGGGCCAGACCGCCGTGCATCACGAACGGCACGTCGGAGCCGATCGACTGGCTCATCTCCATCAGCTCGACGAGCGGCAGAGCCGAGTCGTAAAACCGCGTCAGGGCCAGCATGACGGCCGCCGCATCGGTGCTTCCGCCGGCGAGCCCCGCGGCAACGGGAATGCGTTTTTCGATCTGGATCAGCAGGCGGGGCGCGATGCCGAGCCGCTGGAGAAGCAGAGTCGCGGCCTTGTGAACGAGATTCGCGGGGCCGGTCGGCACGTCGGGATGGTTGCACTCGGTGCGCAGCCCGTCTTCCCTGGTCTCGCGGATGGCGATCGTATCCGAGAGCGCGATCGTCTGCATCAGGCTGGCCAGCTCGTGGTAGCCGTCGGCACGCTTGCCCTTCACCCACAGCCCGACGTTGATCTTCGCGGGCGCCTGAACGATCAGGGTTCGTTTCATGGTTGGGAACTCCTCGTCACCCGCCCAGTCTAGCAGCAGCCCGCCCCGCCCGTCAATGGAGGGTCAGCCCAGGACGGAGGCGAGGAGGCGCAAATCGTCGGGCCGGGTGACCTTGAGGTTGAGCGGCGAGCCCGGGGCCAGGTAGACGGGAACGCCCAGCCGCCGGACGAGGCCGGCCTCGTCGGTGCCCTCGATGCCCTGGGTGCGCGCAAGCTTCAGAGCCTGGCAAAGAAGCTTCACGGGGAAGATCTGCGGGGTCTGCATCGCGTAGACGCGGCCCCGGTCGATGGTTCCCGTCACGACGCCGTTGCTGCACTCGACCAGCGTGTCAGAGGCCGGCAGGGCGCACGAGGCGTTGCCCTTTTCGAGCGCGAGGTGAAAACATTCGCGGACCAGATCCGGGGTGATCGCGGGCCGGGCCCCGTCGTGAACGGCGACCCAGCCGTCATCGTCAGAAATGCTCGAAACGCCTGCCTCGACCGAATCCTGCCGCCTCGCGCCACCGATAATATATTTCACGGGATGTTTTGGAGACCAGCCGGCGAGAAGACGGCGCCCCTCTTCGATCCAGGCTTCCGGGAGGACGATCGTGAGTTCGGCCGTCTCGGGAACGACGTCGAAGCACTCCAGACTCCACTGAAGAACCGGCTTTGAGCCGAGCCGGAGAAACTGCTTCGGAGTTTCGCTTTTCATGCGGGTTCCCGAGCCGCCTGCAACGACCACGGGGTAGAGAACGGGGTTCATGATCTGCCTTTCGGTTCAGCGGTTACGCGCCAGAAGCCAGTCAGCCAGGGCCGGCAGCTCCGGAATCGGCCGCGGAAGCTTGCTGCATGCGGCGACGGCGTTGTCGCGCGCCCGCGCGGCTTCCCGTTTCGCGCCGTCCAGGCCCAGGAGGGAGGGATACGTGGATTTGCCGAGACGAAGGTCGCTGCCGGGCGTCTTTCCCAGATCCGCGGCGGCGCCCTCCACATCGAGAATGTCGTCGACGATCTGGAACAGCAGGCCGATCTGGTGGCCGTATTCCGAGAGCAGGGCCAGCTCATCGGGCCTGGCACCGCCCAGGATACCGCCGATGCCGATCGAGACTTCCAGGAGGGCACCGGTTTTCAGCCGATGGATGCGACGCAGCTCGTCGAGCGAGATCTTGCGCTGCTCGCCTTCGATGTCGAGCACCTGGCCGCCCACCATGCCGGCGTGGCCCGCCGCCTCGGCGAATCGTAAGACGGCTGCCAGAACCCGATCGGCCGGCAAGCCGTCGCGGCCGATGCCGGACATCCACTCGAATGCCAGCGTCTGGAGCGCGTCGCCGGCCAGGATCGCCATGCCCTCGCCGAACACCTTGTGGTTCGTCGGCCGGCCGCGGCGGAGATCGTCGTCATCCATCGCGGGGAGATCATCGTGAATGAGCGAGTAGGTGTGCAGCAGCTCGAGAGCGCAGGCAGCCCGCAGAATTCCATCCCCGGCAGCCCCGAAGCCTTCTGCCGTGATCAGGCAGAGCGCAGGCCGGATGCGTTTTCCGCCTGCGCAGACGCTGTACCGCATTGCTTCGTGAAGCTTCGCGGGCTCGTCCCCGGCCGCCGGCAGCCAGCGTTCCAGGGCTTCGTCGACCCGGAGGCGGCAGCCGTGCAGGCGCCGCTCGAGATCCTTGCGTTCTGATTCGGAGGCGGCGTTCACGTCAGCCGGCCATCCTTGTCGGGATCATACGGCGACTCGACCGCCTCCTGGGCGTTGCCGAGCAGCTGCACCATCCGCGCTTCCGCGGCATCGAGCGCCTGTCCGCATCGCCGGCCGAGCAGCGTGCCGACCTCGTACAGCCGCAGGCCGAGCTCGAGGGGCGTGCCCTCCTGCTCAAGCGCCTCGACGGTCTGCTCCAGGCGTTCCATCGCATCCTCGTAGGAGAGGGCGGCGACCGCCTCGGGCGTCAGGGCAGCAAGCTCCCCGAGCTGCTTCGCATCATAGGGTTTCTTCATCGTTTCGTGCCTCCCGGGCTCTCCCGGTCGATCTGTTCGACGGCCACGCGCACGCGCCCGTCGGAGAACTTCAACTGGAGCTTCTGGCCCTGCGTCAGCCGTGCCGCCGACGTCACGACAGCCCCGGTCTCGTCCGTCGCGAGCAGGTATCCACGCCCGAGTACGGCGGTCGGATCCAGCGCCTTCAGCCGTGCCGCGAGCAGCTCCCACGCGTGGCGACAGCGGCTCCGGAATGCCGTGCATGCGGCTTCGAGCTCCCGAACGGCATTCGAAAGGTGCAGCCGCCGTTCGGCGACGAGCAGCGACGGCTTTCTCAGGAACCGGCAGGCCCGCGCCCGTGCCAGCCGTTCACCCAGCATCGCCAGCAGATTCTTCAGGGCCCGCCCGAGCCGGTCGCGCCGCTCCCGGATGCTGCGGATCAGCTCCTCCTTCACGGGCACGGCAAGCTCGCCCGCGACGGAGGGCGTCGCCGCCCGCTGGTCCGCGACGAAATCGGCGATCGTGAAATCGGTTTCGTGGCCGACGGCCGAGATCACCGGGGTTTCGGCCTCAGCGATCGCACGCGCGACGGACTCCTCGTTGAAGGTCCACAGGTCTTCGAGACTGCCGCCGCCCCGGGCCACGATGATGACGTCGACCCGCGGATCCGCATCCAGACGCCGGATGCCGGCGACGACCTCGGCGGCCGCTCCTTCCCCCTGCACCTTCACGGGAACGAGATACAGTGGCATATTCGGAAACCGTCTGCGTATCACTCGATATATATCCTGTACGACAGCACCCTTCGGTGAGGTAACGATCCCGACGCCCCGCGGCAGGAACGGCAGCGGCCTCTTCCGGTCGGGGTCGAACAACCCCTCGGCCTGGAGCTTCGCCTTGAGTTTCTCGAAAGCCTCGTACAGCGCGCCGAGCCCGGCCGGCCGCACGTCCGTGATGCTGAGCTGATACTCGCCGCGCGGAGGGTACACCGAGATCGAACCGCAGGCCGCGATCAGATCGCCATTCTTGAACTCGTGCCGGATGCGGCGGCGGTTTCCGGCCCAGAGAGCGGCCCGGATCACGGCCTCGGCATCCTTCAGGGAAAAATACCAGTGGCCGGAAGCGGCCTTCACCAGGTTCGAAACTTCGCCCTGCACCCAGACGCCTTCGAGGAGGGTATCTTCCTCGAGCACGCGCTTGATATGCCGCGTGAGCTGGCCGACGGACAGGACATCGGGCCGTCCGACAGCCTCTTCGCCGGGCTCCCCCGCCCCATCGGCGGCGAGCTCGTCGAAGCTGGACTGGCGAACGTCAGGCGCCGGTCGTGCCGTTGCGCTCCGGAGTTTTGCCATGCGCGGCAGCCGCCTTTTCCTTCTGGGTACCGCCGGCCTCGTCGGTCGGGGGCTGGAGATACGCCATCATCGAAACCTGGTGCTTGTCGACAAACCCGGTCGTGAGACGCCCCTCGCGGAACTCCTCGTGCGACAGCGCCCACTGGTGGAACGGAATCGTGGTCTTGATGCCGTCCACCCGGAACTCGTGCAGCGCGGCGCGCATCCGGTCGATCGCGGTCAGCCGGTCAGGGCCCCAGGCGATCAGCTTCGCGACCATCGAATCGTAGCTCGGACTGACGGCGTACCCGGTGTAGGCGGCCGAATCGACCCGCACCCACGGACCGCCCGCCGGGATGTACAGGTCGATCGTCCCCGGGCAGGGGGCGAAGTTGCCGGCCGGATCCTCGGCGTTGATGCGGCACTCGATGGCCCAGCCGTTCGGCTTGATGTCTTCCTGCCGGAATGGCAGCGGCTCGCCCGAGGCGACCCGGAGCTGCACTTCGACGAGGTCATACCCCGTCACAAGCTCGGTGACCGGGTGCTCGACCTGAAGCCGGGTGTTCATCTCCATGAAGAAGAAGTTCCCTTCGGCATCCAGCAGGAACTCGATCGTGCCGGCATTGACGTAGTCGATGGCTTTCGCGGCCTTGACGGCGGTCTCGCACAACCGGCGCCGCAGATCGGCATCCACGGCCGGAGACGGGGCCTCCTCGATCAGCTTCTGATGCCGGCGCTGGATCGAGCATTCGCGCTCCCCGAGGGCGACGACATTGCCGTGATGATCGCCCATGATCTGCACCTCGATATGGCGTGGGTTGCGCAGATACTTCTCGACGTAGACCCGGCCGTCGCCGAACGCCGACTGGGCTTCGCCCTGGGCGGTGCTGAACAATGTCCGGAACCGGTCCTCGGTCTCGACGAGACGCATACCGCGGCCGCCGCCGCCCGCCGATGCCTTGACCAGCACGGGGAAACCGACCTTGTGGGCGATTCTGAGCCCTTCCTCAGGGTCTTCGACGCTGCCAGTGGAGCCCGGCATGACCGGCACGCCGGAACGGATCATCAGATCGCGCGCAACGGACTTCTGACCCATCCGCTCCATCGCCCGGTGGCCGGGACCGATGAAGACGAAGCCGCACTTCTGCGCGATCTCGGCAAACGTGGGATTTTCGGAAAGGAATCCGTATCCCGGATGGATCGCCTCGCATTGGGTCGCATGAGCAACAGAGAGAATGTTCGGAATGTTCAGATACGACAGGTCGGGACGGGCAGGCCCGATGCAGTAGGCCTCGTCGGCAAGCTGCACATGGAGGGCGTTGCGATCGACCTCGGAGAATACGGCGACGGTCTTGATGCCGAGACGGCGGCAGGTGCGGATGACGCGAACAGCGATCTCGCCGCGGTTCGCGATGAGAATTTTACCGAACATATCTGGCAGGCTCCTCGGGAAAAGATGGGTGGAGCGGCCCGCTATCAGGCCTCGGGAAGCAGTTCGAACAGGGGGCGACCGAAGTCGATGATCTGGCCTTCCTCGACCAGAACGGCCGTCAGACGGCCCGCGACGGGCGCGACGACCTGGTCCTGGATGCTGATGCCCTTGATGAGGCCGAGCGTCTGGCCCTTGATGACGGCGGCGCCGGTTTCGACCCGCTGCCGCCCGAACGAAAACACCCCGACCCGCTCCGCCTTGATCTGCCGGGAAACGGGCATCGCCGCGGCTTCATCAGCCACTCCGGCTTCCGTGCCCGCCGCGGCCTCCCTGACCGGGACCGCCGGCTGGACAGCCGGGCCCAGGATCATCCGGACCTTCAGCCGGGGTGCCTGCAGGTCGAGTTCCGAGAAGCCGGTCGCGCGCATCTCGTCGATCAGCCTGCGAAGGTTGGTGGTGAGACTCGTCGTGTCTGACATGATGGTCATCCGTTCTTCAGCATTCAAAAAGGGATTCCGGCGATCTGCCGCTTCCGGGGCGGAACACAGGGCGCGAAGCCGGAGCATGCTACCATGGCGCGCTGAACCGCGCAAGCCGCTTCCCCGAAGGTACCGTCGGCACTTGACTTTCCTTCGGGCGGCGGCTATCATTCCGCCATCCGAGCGTTCGCGTAGGGCGACGATCGCATGATGAAATCAAGAGGAGAAAGGGATCGACCGATGTTGACCAAACGTTTCTTTGTGACCGTCCTTCTGCTTGCCGCGACCGCGATGAGCGCCATGGCTGGCGATCTGATGCAGCTTGTTCCCGAGAACACCGCGTTCCTGCTGAACGTGAACCTGGGCAAGATGTTCACCACCGAAGCGATCAAGAAGCAGATCGACGAGGGCATGTCCAAGCAGCCCGCCGACCAGAAGAAGGCCTTTGACGAGTTCGTCGCCAAGACCGGCATCGATCCCTTCAAGCACCTGAAGAACATCGTGGTCTTCTCCGCCGCCAAGGCCGATCCGAAGGCCGAAAAGCAGGACGCCGGCGTCCTGATCGACGGCAGCTTCGAAGTCGCCAAAATCCTCGAAGCCATCAAGGCCGACAAGAAGGCCGCCGAAGACGTCACCATCGAGAAGTATGAAGGCCTCGACGCCGTCAAGGCCAAGAAGGAAGCCGACGGCATGGCCGTGTTCCTCGACAACACCACGATCGTCCTCGGCACCGCCCCGGCGATCAAGTCGGTCGTCGACGTGAAGGGCCAGAAGGGCAAGAACGTCTCCGCCAATGCCGCCATCGGCAGCCTTCTCAAGAAGGTCGACACCGCCGCCACCCTCTGGGGCGTCGGCATGATCCCGCAGGCCCTCAAGGACCAGGCGAAGGCCAACCCGCAGGCCGCCCCCCTCGCCGCCGTCAACTCCCTGTTCTTCTCCTTCAACTATGACGCCGACCTGACCTTCAACTTCACCGGCGAAGTCGACAAGAAGGAAAACATGGATGCCGTCATGACCTCCCTGAATGGCTTCCTCGCTATGGTCAAGATGCTCGCCGGCCAGACCCCCGAAGCCGCCGAGATCCTGAACATGATCAAGGTCGAGCAGGCCGAGACCGCCGCCAAGATCACCCTCAGCGTCCCGAAGGCCAAGCTCGACGAAGTCCGCAAGAAGATCGAGGACCGCATGAAGGCCGCCCCGGCCGCCGA
>DAOOQQ010000033.1:0-15618 GCA_035388825.1 Candidatus Ozemibacteraceae bacterium | reverse complement strand
GCATCGCGGCCCGTCTGCGGGCGATGGACCTGCCGGCCGCCGACGAGAAGGCCCCGGAAGCCCCGGCCGCCCCAGCCGCCACTCCGGCCCCCGAGGCTCCTGCCGCCGGCAACTGATCCGACCGTTCTCCAGAACGCCTTCCGGTTCGCCGGGAGGCGTTTTTCTTTCCCCGGAATTTCCGTATCCCTGAGCATTTCCTCACAACCTGCCGATACAGGGGGTGATGTCTCGTCCTGTCATCACCCTGCCAATCCACGGCCGGCGCGGAAACAAGCTGTTTCCCCGATCCGGTGCCGTTCTGCGCGCCGTCGCCCTGCTGGTTCTCTGGCTGGGCGGCTTCCTCGCCTCCCCCGTCGCGGCGCAGCCGTTCGATCTGATCGTTCCGGAAGAGGCGAACGGGGACACGCTCAGCAACGAGCTGCGGCAGCTCCAGAACATCGAACGCGACATCCAGCTCGAGCGGCTCACCCAGCCGGTGCACAAGTTCGACGCCCTCGTCGAGATGGGCAACCTGCGGCTCGAACAGAGCCGCCTCGAGGAAGCCCAGTTGTATTTCGAACAGGCCCTTCAGATCCAGCCGGAGAACATGCTCGCCAACAAGGGCCTGGCCATGGTGTTCCTGCGCCAGGGCAAGTTCGGCCAGACGAAGGCGATCTTCGACCGGCTGACCCAGTTGTATCCGCTGAGCGATGCCCTCCGGGAGAATCTCGAAGCGGTGCGCTCGAAGCTGAACTCGACGGCCGAGATCGGCGTGCGGCTCCACGAGGACAACGCCGGCCAGACCGAGTTTGTCACGGGCCTCGAGGCCTATTACCCCTCGTTCACCAACCCCAAGCTGTCAGCCCGGTATCGCCTGGAAACCTGGGCCTACGAAGATCGCAACCGCAACGAGACCACCGACAGCCGCCTGCTCTCGGGAACGCTGGAATACGCGCTCGATCATCGCAGCCGCATCGCCGCCACGTTCGCGCCCGAAACCTTCACCGGCGGCAGGACCGTCGGCGGGTACCGGCTGCACGGCGTGACGGGAAACGGCCAGCTCAACCTCGCGGCCTATACCGGCAAGGGCGCCTACAAGGAGAATCTCGACACGGCACGGCTTCAGATGTCCGAGGAGTACGCAACCCTGACCGTGTTCGGCGATCTCCACGAGCGCACCCGGCTGCAGCAGTCGTTCACGACGTCCGACATCTCCGACGGAAACGCGCGGCGGCGGTTCGATACCGAGATCCTGCACTTCATCAACCGGCGCGGCATTCCGTTCCTTTCGCTCCAGTTGCGACTTTCCCAGGCCAGCTTCGAAAACCAGCTCGATGCCCTCGGCAACGGGTACACCTACTGGGCTCCGCGCGACTTCCGCGGCGCCGAGATGCTCGTCGGCTGGGAGCGCGGCGTCGGCTCGAACTGGTGGTGGGGCTTCGACACCCGCTTCGTCACGAACACCTGGCGCAACGTCTCCCCCGAAACCTATCGCGAAAGCGGCGTCGGCCTGACCCTCCACGCCAGTTACCGGTTCGACACCGGCCGGATCCATGCCGAGTTCGGCAACACGCTGCGCGACTTCACCCGCGAGCGCATGCTGGGCGTCTACGGCAGTTTCGACTTCTGAACGCCGCTACCAGACCCAGGACAGCAGCCAGGTCACGAGATACCCGCTGATGAAGCCGTCGGCGAACGCCCACACCGCCCCGCGCAGGATCCCGCGCGGGGTCAGATCGAAGCCTTCGTAGACGGCAGCCACGAGCAGCAGCCAGGGGCTCGGCTCGCCGCTGGTGATCTCGGCCAGGGCCCAGACGGTGAGAATGGATGACCAGACGAAGCCGGCAAGAATCCCGATCTCGAGCGGCGTCACGACGGTTCAGACGGCCTCTTCGAAGATGACCGCGGCATACCCGACGCCGCGCGGATGGTTCATCACATCCATCGACGTCGCATACGCGAGCCGTGTCGCGCGCACCTTGCGTGAAGCGAGCGCGTGCAGGAAGACGGTGATCGGAATCACTCCGCAGATGCTGCGGTCTTCCCGGACGACCATCTCGTGGAACGCCCTGGCATCGAGCTTCCCGATCACCTCGAGTGCTTCCCCGTCGAGCCGGTAGGCCTCGTTCCGGGGCGTGTCGTGCGAGAAATCCGAGCTGACGACGCAGACGGTGTCCGCGAACTCCGGTCGGGCCAGCACACCGGCGATCGCCGCCCCCCACCGCGCACACTGTTCGAACTCGGCGAAGGCCAGCGCAAGCGGCACGATTTTCGGAAGCTGCTTCTTCATCCCATGCTGGACGAATGGTATTTGCACCTCTATAGAATGTTCGAGCTCGTGCGCCGCGTCATCCCGCGCAAAGCAGCCCGTCTCCTCGAGGGCGGCGCGCAGCGGCTCATCCGTCTCGAGACTTCCGAGCGGGGTCAGCCAGGCATCCTCGTCGCTCAGCGCCGCCAGGGCCCCATAGGGTGTATGCTTGGGACCCAGCATCAGCAGACGTTTCGGCTGCGGCCGCTCCTCGGCGAGCCGACGGTAGCCCCAGCTCGCGACCGGGCCGCTGAAGATGTACCCGGCATGCGGCACGATCATCCCCGCCAGGCGCCCCTGGGCCGGGTGATGATGGTCGCCGACGCCGAGCCGGTGCCCGTAGCACTGGCGGATCGTCTCCTCGAGCTCGGTCGGATCGTCGGGATAAAAACGCCCGCTCACGGTCGGTTCACGCATCTCTCGCACACCTCTCTCTCATGGCGCTGTCCCATCATACTACCATTCCCCCCGGAATACTCTGCAATCCCTATGAAGCCCTCTTTTCCTCCCAGAGCTGTCCATCTGCGGCATCTGCCCTCCATCTGCGGATGCGTTCCTGAAACCGAAGGGAATTTCCGTGGTTCTTTTGAAGGCACCGGAAATGATACGAGAAGGTGTATACTCTAGGAAGAGAGATCATGATTCAGAGAATCCGACAACATCTGGAAACGGCTGCGCTGCTCGTGCTGTTCTGCACGGCGGTCTGCTGCGCGCAGGCCGTTCCGCAAATCCGCATCGGCATCGAGATCCTCGGAAGCGAGCATCCCGAGATGGTTGCCGGGAAAAACGTCGCGGTGCTCACCGGCCAGGCATCGTATGATCAGTCCCTGCGCCACACGGTCGACCGACTGGCGCGGGCCGCGACGATCACCGCCATCTTCACCGCCGATCCCTGGCCCCGCCGGCTCATCCGGCAAGCCTCGGCGACGTCGGAGATCGATGCGCTGACGCAGGCGCCCGTCCATCTGATCCGCGATCCGCTCCAGCGCCCCCACCCCGCTCTTCTGAACGGGGCGAACGTTCTCGTCATCGATATCCAGGACATCGGCATCCGGTTCTTCAGCGGGGTGACGCTTCTGGCCCAGTTCCTCGAACTGGCCAAGCAGGCAGGCGTCCCCGTCATCGTGCTCGACCGGCCGAACCCCATGGGCGCGAGCACGATTTCGGGCCCGGTGCTCGACGTCCAGTATCGCAGCAGGTTCGGCGTCTACCCGATTCCGCTCGTCTACGGCCTGACGATCGGCGAACTGGCCCTGTATTTCAACAAGGTGTTCGGCCTGAATGCCGATCTGACCGTCATCGGCATGGAAAACTACCGCCGGAGCATGACGTTCCGGGAAACCGGCCTCCACTGGGCTCTTCCGTCGGAACATCTGCCCGACCCCGACGCCCCGCTCTACTACGCGACGACCGGCTTTCTGGGCGAACTGGGCATCTTCTCGACCGGCGTGGGAACGACCCGCCCCTTCCATTACATCCTCGCCCCCTGGATCGATCCCGACGCCCTCATCTCGCGCCTGCTCTCGAAACGGCTCGCCGGGGTATCCTTTCTTCCCGTCGAGGCCCGACCGCATTACGGACTGTTCGCACAGAAGCGGGTTCCCGGCATCGAGATCGTCGTCACGGACACCGCCGTCTACGACCCCGTCATGACCGGCGTCCTGCTCCTTCAGAGTCTCCGCTCGCTGTATCCCGACAAGATCCCCCTCGCGAACCGGGCCGCCGCGGAAGGGCTCGACACCCTGCTCGGCGGCCCGGCCGTGCGCGAGGCGATCGATGCGGAGAAGGATGCCGACGAGATCCGCCGCCTCATCCAGGCGACGCTTACGGAATACCGCGCCCGGCGGCGCGAATTCCTCATCTATCCGGAGGCCATGTTCCGATGAAATGCGCCGCACACCGCCCCCGGGGCGGCATGTCGATGGTCGAGATCATGATCGGCGTCATCATCCTCGCCCTGATCCTGATCCCCTCCCTGAACGTGATCATCTCCGAGACGAAGACCGTCACGGCCACCCGCGACCACACCCAGGCCTCGTTCTTCGCCCAGCAGATCCTCGAGGCCGCCCGCGCCTGCCCCTTCGACCTCCTCGATGCCGATCAGTATAATACCGACGAAAACACAAAGAAGAAAACGTTCGAATACGCCCTGAACACCAACGACGAGATCCGGAAGGGCACGATCAACGGCATCACCTACGAGGTGAAGCAGCCGAAGATCAAGTTCGCCGCCGACAAGAGCGACGCCTCGAACCGGCCGAACATGGTGTATCTCTCGTTCCGGGTCGAGTACAAAGGCCAGGACACCAAGACCCACACGCTCGACGTCTTCACGGCGATCAGCAAACGCCAGTGACGGAAAAGGAGCACGACCCGATGCGCCGCCGCGGAACGAACCTGATCGAGATCATGATGGCCGTCATCATCCTCGCCCTGCTGATGACCGCCCTGTATTACACGTATTCCGGCTCTCGCAAGCAGGCGCAGGCGGTGATGCAGGCGCACCAGACGAACGACGAGCTCCAGCGCCTCTTCGACCGGATCACGGACGACCTGCGCGAGTCGAACTTCGTTCTCGACGGCACCCCTCCCAAGGCATCGATGGCCCAGGCGAAGAATCTGAAGACCGAAGATCCGGCAAACTATATTTCGTTCCACAAAGTCACGTACGATTTTTCCCTCGAGCCCAAGAACCTGGCCACGGACCAGTGCAACTACACGCAGCTCCGGGTCACCTACAAGCTCGAGAAGGCCGATCCGGGACAGGCGACGGGGCCGTATATCCTGTGGCGCGAGACGTTGCCCTTCGACGACCGCCGACAGCAGGTTCCGGCGCAGCGCGCCCGCAAGGTCCTGATGGAGGGACTGGACGAGCTGGTGTTCTACCGCCTGGATGAACCGAACCTGCCGACGAATGGAAGCGTCTGTATACGGGCGAGGCTTGCAGGCCGCGGCAAAGACAGCCGGTATGACTCGACCCTGGTGACTTCGATCAAGGAAAGGGGGGCCGAACCGCAATGAACGGTCACGTGATTTCCGGGTGCGCCGCCCGCCGGCGCGGCTCCGCCATTTTGATCGCCCTCGGGCTCGGCTTCGTGCTGCTCGTCGTCATCGCCTCGCTCCAGTCCTTCTCGTCCTACCGCATCCAGAACTCGATCATGGAAAACCGGAACCTGAAAGCCCTGGCCCTCGCCGAGGCGGGCATCTCGTTCGCGATGACGGAACTGGGCCTCGACAGTTCGTTCCGGACGCACACCATCAAGATCGACGCGGCAAAAAAAGAGCTGGCCTGGGACCAGCAGGTAGACTGGCAGACCTCGGTCGCCAACGATGCGGACTTCTCGTTCAGCCAGCAGAACACCAGCGGCAAGGGCTCGTATCAGGGCACGCTGGGGGACGGCCAGTTCCGGTTCCGTGTCGGTCTGATCCCGTATGAGGATGATCCGCGGTCGAAGAACATCGACGAGAGCAAATGCTACTTCAAGATCGATGCGATGGGCCGCGTGGGCGACACGACGCGCAGCGTGAGCTGCATCGTCCAGCGACGGTTTCCGGGCCGTGAGTTCCTGATGTTCGACATGGAGTTCCTCTCGATCGTCTACGGCGAACCGGGCGAGACCAACATCAACAAGTTCTCGACGGGCAACCTGTATGGTCACAAGGGCGTCGAGATCGGCCAGATCCTGCTCGACGCGCACAGCCCGACCACGCCCGGCACGAAGCAGGAGCTGTTCGACATGCACAGCATCATCAGCGGCGCGGGCGGCATCTTCTTCTGGCAGCCGACCAAGGTCGAGTTCCGCGCCCGGCCCGGCATGCCGGCCGAGACGGTCACGATCCCGCCCAGCAACATCCCCTTCCCGTCCCACGGCACCTATTCGTCCCCGGAAGCCGAGCGGTACGGCGAAGTCCCGGCCGAGATCGCGGGCAAGGTGCCCACGTTCCCCGACTCGGTCAAGGAGAAGCTGAAGGGCCGCATCCTCGACAAGAACGCGATGGTGAGCCTGTCGCCGGGCACGCCCAAGTTCGCCGATCTGATGATGCAGGCCCAGAACGGCGGTAAATACATCCCGGCGGCCGAATGTACGACACAATATAAAATCACTCCCGGCTGGAACCCGAACGACGGCGATCACGTGAAGGCGGCCATCCTCGATTTCGGAAACGGCATCCACAAGGGCAACGTCACCCTTCCCTCGAACTTCAACGGCGTGATCTTCTCCGACTCGAACCTCGTCATCAAGGGCAATCCGCCGCGCGACGTGAAGATCGTCTCGAAGAAAAGCATCTTCGTCGCCGGCGATTTCAACCAGCGCAACAACAAAACCCGGAAGGAAGAGCGGTACAGCTTCCCCCAGAACTACGACGTGAACGCCATGGATAGCGAAGACTATTCCACGACGGCGAAGAATCTGCTCCTCGACGATCTGTCGGCGGGTGCCAATCCCGACGATCCGGCCAAGTTCAAGCACCATTTCGCGGCGAACGTCATCGCGAACGAACGGATCGTCTACGATTACCGCAGCCCGATCGACTGTTTCGAGAACGAGATCTACCCGTACATGAAGTTCGCCCTCGCGAAAGAACTGATTCCCGAATCGGATGCCGAAACCAACATGCTCAACATCTCGGGCTCGGGCGAGATCGATGCCGACCTGACCGACAAGGCGGCCACCAAGAACAAGATCGCCTCGTATTTCGAGAAGTTCCCCCTCTGCGACGAGAATCGCGAGAAGGAACTCGCCACCGAGTTTTCCGACACGTTCAACACCAACAAGATCACGGATGCCGACTACGAAAAGTTCTGCAACGAGAAACTGTGGGACGCCTACCGGAAAAGCTACGAGACCAACTACCTCGAACGGGAAGCGGGAAAGCCGAAGCTCGGGGTTTACAAGCTGCTGACCCAGCTCCGCGCGAAGATCTGCGACGCCAGCGGCAAGCCGAAACAGGACAAGGCCGACGACTACCTGCACTTCCCCGAGATGACCACCAACGGCATTTTCCAGAGCTGCGGGGTGCGATCGAATCTGTTCTATATGGGACCGGATTATTCGAAGCGGTATGACGAGATGGGCCGGTCGCTCGCCTGCGTCAGCGCCGGCGTGGGCCTCCAGCACTCGGACATGAAAGAGATGATCCACCGGGTGTACGGCTCCGAAGTCCGGTACGCGACCAACAAGACGCTTCCCCGCATCACCGGCCCCTCTTACGCCCCGCCCACCCGCCGGAAACTGTATGACCCCACCCTCCCCTCGCTCGACATCGGCGACGGAAGCGGGGATATCGCCGCCTTCGTGATCCTGACATGGAAGGATCTGCGCGGCTCCCCAGCCGAGTACACGAACTTCTGAGAAACCCGGGAGGGGCGAGCTTGCGCACGCCCCTCCGGTTTCCGTGAATCCGCGAAGCCGCCTTCCTAGCGACCCCGCACCCAGGCGCCCGCCGTGCGACACGGATTGATTCCGTTCACCATCGCCCGGATGGACCCGGCGGAACCGCGCCATCCTGGCGCTGCCGGTCCATTTCCAGCCTCGTGCTGGTCGGGCGAGTCGGTCACCCGGGATTTTGCGATCATCCGTGTTCGCACCATAACCTGCCTCCTTGTTTTCGGGCCGTGAGGGGGGTTATCCCCAACTCCTTATCTCTATGATTATCATCGTCACCGCCAATACCCGTACCCAACCCGATCATTCGATCTTTTCTCGCGCAAACACCTTTTTTCCGCCGTTTTTCGCCAATTATCGACCCACATTACCCTCGTCGCATCTTTTTTTTGAACGATCCAAGCAACCCGGGCGCATCGCGATGCGCCCCTACACGTCCTTGATATACCCCCTGAGCCGTAAGGGCGGATCGTGATCCGCCCGCCTCATCGATCACTCGAGGGGGAATGACGTCCTTGATATACCCCCTGAGCCGTAGGGGCGGATCGTGATCCGCCCGGGTGGCATCCGCCCACCCCATCAAATATTCGAGGCGATACGGGGAGCCGGACGGAAAAACATCGGGTATCTCAAAGGGTGTTCGTATTATCATTTCATCTATGGGATCGAGTGTGAGGGAGATCTTGTCGCACAAGGCCGGGAGGCTGGTGTTTCTTGCGCTCTGGCTGGGGTTGCATGTGTTTTGCCGGACCACGTTTCTGAATGATCCGGGAACGTTCTCTCACACCGCCTACGGCGAAGCGATGCTGCGACAGGGCAGCCTGCTGCGGGCCGACATCTTTACCAGCAGCCGCCAGGGCCAGCCCTGGATTGCCCAGCAGTGGCTCGGCGAGATCGTGATGGCCCTGCTGCACCGGATCGCCGGGCTCGACGCGCTTCTGCTGGCCGCCAGCCTGCTCGTCGCGCTGATCTTCAGCTTTCTCTGGCTCAGACTCTATGAATCCGGCATGCACCTGCTGCTGACGGGCCTGCTGCTGGCGTTCGGCCTGGCATCTGCCTCGATGCAGTTTCTGGTGCGGCCGTTGCTGTTCACGATGGCAGCCCTGGCGTGGCTGTTCGCCCTGCTCGTCGATGTCGAGGCGGAGCGCCGGCCGGTTTCCCACCTTTGGCGCACGCTCCCCGTTTTCTGGCTCTGGGCCAACATTCACGGGGGGTATCTCGGCGGGTTCGGCACGCTGGGCCTGTGCGTCGCCGGCTGGGGGATCCTGTATCTGAGCGGCCGTCGCGGCCCGATCGGAAACGGCCGCCACCTGTTCACCGCCCTGGCCGTCGTTCCGGCGGCGGGCCTGATGTCGGTCCTGGGCCCCTACGGCATCGATCTGCCCCGCACCTGGGCGACGATCGTCGACTCGCCCCTCGTGCGGCAGTTGATCGTGGAACACCTGCCGTTATATAGCGATGCCAATGCCTTTGCCCCGACCTTGCTGGCCATCGTGTATCTCGTGTTTCTCATCTGCTTCTCCGGGCGTTCCCGCCTGGAGGATCCCCTTTCCAGTGGCAATCCGGGCGCATCGCGATGCGCCCCTACGGATTCTCGCGCCGGCACCTGCGCCGCCGAGGCGGATCGTGATCAGCCCCAATGGGGCTGCCCAGCCGGCACCGTCCGGGTTTCGTGGCTGGTGCCGGTCGTCTGGTTCCTGCTCGCCGTCGGCCGGGTGCGCCATGCGCCGCTGTTCGGGATCACCGCCGTCATTGCCTTCGCCGAGATGTACCGGGCCTCGCCCTGGCCCGAGAGCATCGGCTCATCCAAGCCTCTCTACGGCAGAGTGTACGGCCGCCCCGCCCCGCGTCTGCCATTCCGGACGGCGCTGGTGCTGCTCGCCGTCGGCCTCTGGCTCCAGGCATCCGGCTCGGCGCTGCCGCTGCTCGGCCGGGGCTGGGCGGTTCCGGCGACGGACCGGTGGCCGATGGAGCTGATCCCGACCATGCGCGTCTTCGCAGATCGCACGGCGCCCGCCGCCTCGGTCTACACCGAGTTCAACCTCGGCTCGTGGGCCGTCGGCGTCGAACCCCGGCTGCGGGTCTCGATCGACGACCGGTGCGAACTGGCCGGCGATGCGCTGATGCGCGAATACGCCGCCTCGGCCTCGGATACGCGGCTCATCGCCTCCTGGGTGGCGGGATTCGGCGCCCGGGCCGCCCTCACGACCCCGGACTCCCCCTACGACCGCTGGTTCCGAACCGCGTCCGGCTGGCAGGTGATCGCGACGGCGGAAGCCGGCATCTGGCACGAGCGGTCCCACTCCGTTTCCGAACAATGATCCCAGGCCGCGCTCAACCGCTCCCCCCCTTGCCGGATCCGCTCCCGGCGTGGTAGTATCGCACCGAGAAACGGACATATGCAGGAAGAACGCTGCCCGCTTTGCATGCGCATCAAACAATATGATATTTCGAAGCAGACGTATTACCGGTTCCAGAACACCGAGCGTCTGGTGTGCGACTCTTGCGCGAAGGAAGTCGAGAACCGCCTTCGCCCCACCTGGCAGATCGTCGCAGGCCGGGTGTTTCCCCGCAGCACGAAGAATGACTGAGCGGCCGCGGTGAGCCGCTCCCTCACCCCCAACGAATACGCGCAGTTGCGCGATTTTCTCGCGCGCGAGTTCGGCCTGTTCTTCGACGCCAGCAAGGTCACCTTCCTGGAAAACAGGGTCATGCCGTTCTTCGAAAAGCTGCGCTGCGTCGACATGAACGGCCTGATCACGGCCATCCAGCTCGACCAGGGGCGGCGCACCGAACTGCTCGACGTGCTGACGACGAACGAGACCTGGTTTTTCCGGCACCCCCGGCATTTCGACATTCTGCGCGACGAGGTGTTCCCGCCGCTCATCCGGGCCCGCGAACGCGACCAGAAGAAAGCCATTGCGATCTGGTCTGCGGGCTGTTCCATCGGCGCCGAAGCGTATTCGATCGCCATCACGCTCCGGGAAGTCCTGCGCGATCCATCGGCCTGGAAGATCACCCTCGTCGCGAGCGACATCTCCTCGCTGGCTCTCGAGCGCGCCCGTAAAGGCATCTACTCGGCCCTCGAACTGAAGCTGCTGTCCAGCATGCTGCTGACCCGGTATTTCATGCCGACCGGCTCCGGCGAGTTCCGGATCAAGCCCGAACTCGCCGGGATGGTGAGCTTCGAGCAGCTGAATCTGCTCGACACCTGGCCCCAGCGGCGGTTCGACATCATCTTCTGCCGCAACACGATGATCTACTTCAAGGAAACGACCAAGGCGACGCTGACCGAGCGGTTCTACCAGATTCTCGAGCCGGATGGCGTTTTTTTCACCAGCGCCACCGAAACCCTGCACTGGAAGGGCGAGAACGAGTTCGAGAAGCTGTTCCTGCACGGGGAATACATCTATCACAAGCGACCGGCCAGCAAGAGCTACGTCTTGTACCGGTTCCACACGCCGTCGGATCTGCTGCGCGCCCTGAACCTGCTGGTGAAATACAACTACGAATACCAGCTTCTGAACGTGCCGCAGCCGACCCCCGCCTCCCCTCGCAAGGCGCTGTTCGTGCCCAAGGTGCTCCAGCCGAAGATCGACCAGATGTTCGACGAGGCCCGGCTCCGCAGCGCCGGCTGCGAGGAGTTCCGGAAATAACCCTACACCCTCCGGCCCCCTTTGCCGATAAACGGGAAAGGGGGACCATATGCTCGAACCGTCCGTTCCGTTCGTCCGTGTCCGTGTGACGGTCGTGCTGCGCCATGCAGACGGCCGGCTGTGTTTCGTGCGGCATCTCAAGCAGGGCCGCCGGTACTGGCTCCTGCCCGGAGGCGGCCAGCAGCCCTTCGAGCCTCTCGAGGAGGCAGCGCGGCGCGAGATTCACGAAGAGCTGCGCATCTCGGTTTCCGGACTGAACTTCCTCGCGATGCGCGAGACGATGAGCAGCGCGGCCGGCCGGCATATCCAATTCCCGATCTTCGAGGCCGTCGGCCCCGACTTCTCGACGCTGGAGCCCGGTGAGGACCCCCGCGTCGAAGGCATCGACTTTTTCACGGCGGAAGAGCTGGCCAACCGTCCGATCTTCCCGAACATGGAGGATGACATCCTCAGGCTGGCGCGCGGAGAGCGGATAGCGCCGTTCCGCACCCTGGAATGGGTTCCCTGAGCACCTGGAGGCGCGTATGATCGACAGGAAAAACGAACAGATCATCACCGATTGCAAGAAGCGCATCGCGGCCAATCCCCGCGATTTTTTCGCGTATTACCAGCTCGCGCGTGCGCTCGAAATGACGGGCGAGACGGACAACGCGATCGGCGTCTATCGTGAAGCGCTGGCGATCAACCCCAAAGACGCGTATGCCCACAACTTTCTCGGCCTGGCCTACCGGAACAAGGGCATGGTCAACGAGGCCCTCACCGAGTTCAAGAAGGCGATCATGTTCAACACGAACTATGCCTTCCCCTATGCGAACCTCGGGATCATCTACAAGCAGAAGGGCATGTTCGACGAGGCGATCATCCGGTTCAAGAAGGCGATCTCGCTCAAGCCGGATTTCGCCTTCTCGCATCTGCAATTGGGCCTGATCTACAAGCTCAAGAAGCTGTACGACGAGGCGATCATCCGGTTCCGGAACGCGATCGATCTGAACCACGATTACGCCTACGCACATTTCGCGCTCGGTTCGACGTATCTCGAGATCGGCCGCGCCCGCAAGGCTACGGTCGAGTTCAAGAAAGCCGTCATCCTCAACCCGCAGGACTCGTATTCGCTGAGCCAGCTCGGCCGGGCGATGATCCATCTCAAGCAGTACGACGAGGCGGTCTCGGTGCTGCGCCAGTCGGTCGAGCTGAATCCCGACAACGCGTTCACGCACCTCAACATCGGCCTCGCCCACTTCCACGCCGGACGTCATGACGAGGCGATCGAGGCGCTCAAGCGCGTGCTCGACATCAGCCCCGACCTGGTCGAGGCCCGGGTGATGCTCGGCCAGGCCTTCCTGCGCAAATCGATGGACGACGCGGCCCTGCAGGAGTTCCGGCGGGCGCTCAAGACGGATCCGAAGTATCCCCGGATTCATTTTCACATCGGGACGGTGCTGCGCAAAAAGAACGAATCCCAGAAAGCCATCGACGAGTTCAAACTCGAGAACGCCGTGAACCCGAACGATGCCGAGCTGCACTTCAATCTCGGCCTCGCCTACAAGGATCGCGGCATGCTCGACGAGGCGGTCGGAGAGCTGAAGCGGGCGCTGTATCTCGACGCCGGTCTCTCCCGTTCCCACGATATGCTGGGCGAGATCTACGACGTGAAGGGCCAGTGCGACCAGGCCGTCTCCCACTGGCGCAAGGCCGCCGAGCTGCGCAAGAAGGGCGAGGCGCGCGACACGGTCGAGAAGCCGCCGGTTCCGATGAAGACCCGGTCCGAACTCGACCTGATGATCGAGCGGTACCGCGCCGAGGTGCTGTCGAACCCCGACAATGCCGAGGCCCATTACAAGCTGGCCTCCGCCTTCAAGAACAAGGAGATGTTCGACGAGGCGATCATCGAGTTCCGCAAGGTGCTTTCGCTGAACCCCTACGACTCGTTCGCGCATTATAATCTTGAAGTTATATATCGCCTGAAAGGCATCGACGACCAGAATCTCGTCCGGTGGAAGCGGTCGGTCTCGATCAATCCAGAGAATGCCGGCGCCCATTACCGGCTCGGCCTGGCGTTTAAGGAAAAGGGCATGCTGGACGAGGCGATCCGCGAATGGGAAAAGGCGATCGCGCTCGACCCCGACTTTTCGCACGCGCACTTGCAGCTCGGTATCGCGTACAAGAGCACCGGCCATTCGGACGAGGCGATGAAGGCCTGGAAACGCACCGTGGAGATCGATCCCGAGTTCCAGGAAGCGTTCATGCACCTGGGCAAGGCGTATCTCAACCAGGGCATGCTCGACGAGGCCGTGACGGCGATCCAGAAGATCATCCGGCTCAAGCCCGACGACGTCGAGAGCCGGTTCATCCTCGGCCTGATCTACAAGAACAATGGCATGATCGAACAGGCCCGCGACACGTTCGAGGCGCTGCTCGGTGTGAAGGAAGACCACGTGCCCTGCCTCGTGAACCTCGGGGCGGTGTACAAGAACCTGAATCAGCTCGAAAACTCGCTCAACTGCCTGATGATGGCGGTGCGGCTGGACGACAAGCAGTTCTTCGCCCACTACCTGCTCGGCACGGTGTACCGTGCCCTGGGGGTGTTCGAGAAGGCCGAGGAGTCGTTCAAGAAGTCGATCACGCTGAATCCCGACGATGCGTTCTCGCAGTACAGCCTCGGGGTCATCTACAAGAACTCGGGCCGGCTGCCGCTGGCGATCAAGGCGTTCTCGCGGGCGATCGAGCTCGATTCGGACGACGGCTACTCGTTCTCCCACCTCGGCCTCTCGCTCTATGAGCAGGGACAACTGAGCGATGCGATCAACGCGTTCCGGCGGTCGGTCGAGATCAACCCGGAAGACACGTATGCCCTCTACAACCTCGGCATGGCGCTGATGGATGCGCACGACACGGATGCCGCGATCGAGGTGCTCGTGAAGGTCGTGAACCTCGCGCCCGAGGATCCGTATGCCTGCTTCAACCTCGGCCAGGCCTACGAGGAAAAAGCCCTGATGCCCGAGGCAAAGGCCTGCTATCTGCGGGCGCAGCAGCACGCGCCGAAGAACAGCCAGATCTCGCGGTTCGTCCAGGAAGCCGTGGCTCGGCTCAAATAACGGGGGGGAAACCGGATGCGCGCATTCCTCAGGAATCATGCCCTGGTCGTGCTTTTCGCCGGCCTGGGGGCGCTTGCCGCCCTGATCGGATGCGATGCCGACAACAACGTCACCCCGCGGGAAGGCGAACTCCAGGGAACGGTGTATTCCAAAGCAGGGAAAGCCCTTTCCGAGGTGCTCGTCAGCTGGGCATATGACCCGACCAGGTGGGGGAAGAGCGGCACCGACGGCACGTTCCATGTCTCGGGAGTCGGATTCGGCGAACAGGTGTTCGTCGCGCAGAAATCCGGCTACCGCGCGACCAGTTTCCGCGCGAATATTTTCTCAGGGGCCATTTCCACGATTTCGAAGGTCGAGATGGAAACGGCCAGCTTCGATTACCGGAACATCAAGGTCGAGGAGGTTTCCGCCACCCACGCCGTGATTTCGTGGCAAACCACCGACTATACCAACGGCCTCGTCGAGTACGGCGAGTCGGACGCGTTCGGCAGGTATGTGAACGAGCCCCAGGGAGTTTATGCCACGACGCATCGGGTGACGATTCCCGGGCTCAAGGCGGCGAAGCAGTATTTCTTCCGGATCGTCGCCTCCCGCCAGGGACGGGAGTCGGAAACCTCGGTGACGGGCAGCTTCATGACCCTCTCGACGCTCGAGGACGCGACCGTGCCGGCGCCGCCGGCCGATGCCGCGATCGCCGTTTCCGAAATTCCCAACCAGGTCACGGTGTTCTGGGGGGCAAACTCCGAAACGGACCTGAAAGGCTACCGCATTTACCGGTCGGAGCTGCCGTCCGTCGGGTATTCGCTCGTGACCGACACGCTCATCGCCAAAGGGCAGGAGCGGTTCATCGACACGACGGTCAAGACCGGGATGAAGTATCACTACCGCGTCACGGCGGTCGACCAGGCGGGGAACGAAAGCGGCCCGTCCGAGATCGTCTCGATGGTCATCCCCGGCCAGGTCACGGAGCATGTGGCATGGACGCTCGCAAACAGCCCGTTCGTCCTTCCCGGCGACCTGACGGTGACGGATATCGGCAAACTGACGATCGATCCCGGCGTCGTGGTGAAGATGGCGGAAGCCGATTCTCTACGGGCAAACGACTCGGCGAAGGTCGAGATCCGGGTCGAGGGCGGGGTTCTTGTCGCAAGCACGAGCCGGGAACAACCGATCGTCTTCACTTCCGATGCCCC
>DAOOQQ010000032.1:0-48003 GCA_035388825.1 Candidatus Ozemibacteraceae bacterium | reverse complement strand
GCTCAACGACGCGCTGTACGGCATCCTGTTCCGCGACATCAACATGCAGCGCACGATGGTCGACCAGTATTTCTCCCGCATCATCAACGGATTCGCCGGCGTCATCATCAACACCGGCGAGGACAACTACCTGACCACCGACGACGCGTTCGAGGCGGCGCACACCGTTCTGGCCTCGCAGTTCATCAACGAGCAGTTCGCCGTGCTGGCCGGGCTGCCCGAAGAGCAGATGGGGCTGGGCCACGCGTTCGAGATGGATCCCGAGCTGAAAAAGGGGTTCCTCTACGAGCTGGCGCAGGCGCAGATGGCCCGCGAGATCTTCCCGCGCGCGCCCCTCAAATACATGCCGCCGACCAAGTTCATGACGGGCAACATCTTCCGGGGCCACGTGCAGGATGCCCTGTTCAACATGGTCACCACGATGACGAACCAGCGCATCTGCCTGCTGGGCATGCTGACCGAGGCCATCCACACGCCGTTCATGTCCGACCGGTATCTGGCTCTCGAAAATGCGCGATATATATTCAATACAATGGAAGGTCTCGGCGACGAGATCGAGTTCAAAAAGGGCGGCATCATCGAACAGCGCGCGCACACGGTCCTGGAAAACGCCGCGCGGCTGCTCGGCGAGATCGAGCGCGACGGCCTGTTCAAGACGCTCGAGAAGGGCAAGTTCGCTGGCGTGAAGCGGCCGGTCAACGGCGGCAAGGGCCTCGAAGGGGTCGTCGAGAAGGACACCGCCTACGTCAACCCGTTCATCGATCTGATGCTGGGAGGGAAGAAATCATGAGCAGCGGCCTGTATTCGACATCGAAGAAGGATTTCGACAAGACCCTCGATCTGACCCGAGTCAAACCCTATGGCGACACGATGAACGACGGCAAGGTGCAGGTGTCGTTCACCCTGCCGCTCGCCGACGACGACCGCGCCGCCGCCGCCGCCGCCCAGCTCGCCGAGAAGATGGGGCTGCGCGAGCCGCAGGTCGTCTTCCACAAGAGCCTCGATGCGCAGTTCACGTTCTTCGTCGTCTACGGCACCTGCGAGCACGCGGTCGATTTCACGGCGATCAAGGTCCACACCGTGGACAACCAGGTGATGAGCATGCCCGAGACGAACGAGTTCATCCGCGACCGCATCGGCCGCAAGGTGGTCATCATCGGCGCCAGCACGGGCACCGACGCCCACACGGTCGGCATCGACGCGATCATGAACATGAAGGGCTACGCCGGGCATTACGGCCTCGAGCGGTACGAGATGATCGAGGCCTACAACCTCGGCAGCCAGGTGCCGAACGAGGAGTTCGTGAAGAAGGCGGTCGAGCTGAAGGCCGATGTGCTGCTCGTCTCCCAGACCGTCACCCAGAAAAACGTGCACGTGCAGAACCTGACCGAGCTGGTCGAGCTGCTCGAGGCCGAGGGGCTGCGCGACAAGGTCGTGCTGGTCTGCGGCGGCCCGCGCGTCACGCACGAGCTGGCCAAAGAGCTCGGGTACGACGCCGGCTTCGGCCCGGGGAAGTATGCCGACGATGTCGCCTCGTTCGCCGTGAACGATCTCGTCCGCCGCGGCCTCGCCCGCAAGGGGTGACGAGAAACGGGGAACACTACAGAGACACCGAGACACAGAGATAAAATCATTCACCACAAAGACACGGAGGCACGAGGAACGCCAGACAGAGCTTTGTGTCTTTGTGCCTTTGTGGTGATTCAGAGAATATCGTCATTTCTGGCATCGGAACACGGAGAAAATAATATACGGTACGATGTAGGGGCGGGTTTGAAACCCGCCCCTACGCATGAGGATCGATTTGGAGCCGCCCGGGCGGCGGGTTACATGCCGGCGGGGGCTTTGCGGTCGAGGAGGCGGTCGAACGACGTCTTGAGGGAGTTGACCTTTTCGACGACGTCCAGCAGCCCCTTCGTGCGCAGGCCGCCGATCAGGCTCTCGACGAAGACGAGCTTGACCTTCGGGTGCGAGGGCGGGGCGTAGCCCGGCGCGCGGTCGTCGGCCAGAACCCAGTAGAGAAGCCTGTCGCAGTAGGGGACCCAGTTCGAGAAGTCGCTGAAATCATCGTAGGCGCCGAGCTTGGCGACGACGATCTGGGGCACATACTCGATCTGGTTCGCGGCGTTGTAGTAGATACTCTCGGTTTCTGGCACGATCGGGGCGACCTTCAGGTTCGGCAGCGTCACCTTGAACTTCGCTTTCCCGAAGTGGTTCAGGGCTATCTTCTCGGCGAGGGTCTGCCAGCGGGTGGTGATGTCGCGCACCTCCTGGGCATAGCCGAACAGTGCCTTCTGGAAGATCTCGTTGTTCTTCAGCTCCTCGAAGCAGTTCTCGAGCGCCATGAACGGCGAATGGTTGAACAGCGTGCCGACCATCCAGCCAAGGCCGTTGTTCAGGAAGTGCCGGCGCGTGAGCTGGGTCGGTGCCTTCGCTTTCTCCCACTGGAGCTTTTCGTCGATCAGCCACAGGGTCGCTTCCCGGGCCTTCTCGAGACCGTCGGCGGCGCGCCACAGGTCGCCCTGCTCGGCGTATTCCCACGGCTTGAACTTGTTCGGATACGCGTTGTCGACGACGTGGAACAGGTTCTGGTTGAACAGGTCGAGAAGCTTCGACAGGTTGTTCTGATGGAAGTCGCGCAGCGAGAGGCGCTTCGGCACTTCCTCGACGGGAATCGCCAGCCGTGTTTCGATGAGCCAGCGGGTTGCCGCCCGGGCGATCTCGTAGCGGTCTTCGCGGAACCAGATCACCGCCTCCTCGTCGATGAACTGCCATGGCTGGAATATTCCAGGATATATACTTTGCACCATCTTGTAGACGGAGTTGCCGTGTTTCCGGAGCAGGGCTTCGAGACCGCTCTCGCGCATGGCCTCGGCGGTCAGCATCTGGGGGAGATCCCCGCGGCTGCAGCCCAGTTTCACGGTGATGAGCCATTCGAGGGCCTCCCGGGTGCGGTCCGCCAGCTCGCCCGACGCCAGCCATGTCTCGGCCTCGCCGAACTGCCAGGGCTTGTACCGGTCCGGGAGCACGGTGTCGACCAGCTTGAACCGGCTGCCGCCCGCCCAGACGACGGCCTGGTCGAGGCCGCTCTCGGCGCAGAACTCGGAGGTGAATGCCGCGGGAATCAGCTCGGGATCAGTTACGCGGCCTGACAGCAGTTTCAGGGCCTGTTTTGCCATGACGCCCGCGAACAGGGCTCCGCCCACGGCGTCCTCGAACAGAAACTCGGGCAGCCGCCCCTGGCGCTCCTGGACGTCCTCGACGAGGCCGACGGCGTCGCTCTCATCGAGCTCTTCGGGATACCGGCCGAACCGCTTCCGGAACCCCTCCCGGTCGCGCGTGAGGCCCAGCGAGCCCCGGGCTTCCTGTACCTGGAGCAGGCTCATCTGGAGCTTGGTGGCGATCTCCTCGTCGGTGAAGAAGAGAAACTCCTCTTCGATCCGCGCCATCAGCGAGCGAACGATCGGATCGTTCATGTCGAGCTGGCCCTGGCCGGCTGCCGGAGCGACTTCCTGGACGCCGGCCGGCAGCGTCACGTTCGCCGGCACGACGAGCGGGGTTCCGACGCCCCGGCCGAGAACGGCGGCGAGGCCCGCGGCGCCGAGGCCCTGGGCCTCGTCATCCGACGGGGTGACATACAGCACTTCCTCGAGCGTGCAGGCTCCTTCGATGGAGCGCATGATCGCGATCTCGCGCAGCGTCTTCATGCCGCCGAGCCGCGCGACGCGCTTGATGGCCGTTTCCTGGCCGCCGCCGTCGACGATGACGTCGCGGATGGCCGGGGTCACCATGAGAACCTCATACACGCCCTGGCGGCCGTAGACGCCGCTCTGGTTGCAGTGCTTGCAGCCCGTTCCCTTGAAGAATTTCGCGCCCATCACCTTGTTGGGGGGCAGCTTGAGCCGCTGGATCGTCTTGGGCGAGGGGCGGTACTCCATGCGGCAGTGGGGGCAGATGCGGTGCAGCAGCTTCTGTGCGATGACCGCGCGCACGGCGGCCGTCACGAGGTAGGCCGGCACGCCCATGTCGATGAGGCGGGTGATCGATGCCGCGGCGTTGTTGGTGTGCAGCGTCGAGAGCACTTTGTGGCCGGTCAGCGAGGCCCGGAACGCGATCTCCGCCGTTTCCAGGTCGCGGATCTCGCCGACGAGGATGACGTCGGGATCCTGGCGGAGCGCGGCCCGCAGTCCCTGCGCGAAGTCGAGGTTGATCTTCTCGTTCGTCTGGACCTGCGTGATGCCGTCGATGCGGTACTCGATGGGGTTCTCGATCGTGAAGATGTTGATTTCAGAGCTGTTGAAATACTTCAGCATGCCGAACAGCGTCGTCGTCTTGCCGGCGCCGGTGGGGCCGGTGACGAGAATCATGCCGTAGGGCTCGTCCATGACGGCCTTGAGCTTGTCCAGATCCTCGGGCAGGAAGCCGATGTTGTCGAGATCGAACGAGGCCTCGCGCTGCAGAAGGCGCAGCACGGCCTTTTCGCCGATCAGACTGGGAACGGTGCTCACGCGGAAATCGATCTCACGGCCCTCCATCTTCACCTTCAGACGGCCGTCCTGCGGCAGGCGCCGCTCGGCGATGTCGAGGTGGGAGAGGATCTTGATGCGGCTGATCAGCGGCGCGAGCAGGCTCTTGGGGCCGGTCATGGCGTCGTGCAGGATGCCGTCGACGCGGAACCGCACCAGCAGAATGTCTTCACGGGGTTCGACGTGGATGTCGGAGGCGCGTTTGAGGATGGCCTGCTTGAAGATCGCGTTGAGAAACTGGACGACCGGGCCTTCCTCGGAGGTGCGGCGCACCAGCTCGACGCCCGTCTCTCCGCCGGTTCCACCGCCGGAAAGCGCCTCTTCGCCGGCCACCGAGAAGCCCTCCCACGAGTAGAGCTGTTTTATAGATAGCTCTATTTGTGCTTTCGGGGCGATCAGCACGTCCAGCTTGCACTGGGTCAGGAAGGCGATCATGTCCTGCGCCATGATGTCGAAGGGGTCGGCCATCACGACGGTCAGGCGGTTGTTGTTCCGCTTGTAGGGGATGACCTTGTACTGCTTCGCCTGATACTCGGGGATCAGCGAAAGAATCTTGGCATCGACCTTGATGTTGGTCAGATCGACGACCGAGACGCCGAGAAACTCCGCCCACAGCTCCAGCACGTCCTTTTCCGACATGAAGCCGAGCCGGATGATGATGTCCTCGAGCCGTTCGAGGGTCTGTGCCTGGATGTTCTTCGCCTTGTCGAGCTGCTCGGACGTGAGAACCTGCTTCTCGAGCATCAACTCTTCGATGGTGCGCTTGCTGGTGTGAGGGCTGCTCATGGGGGCCTCCGGTGTCTGGGAGTGTCAGTCGTGCTCGACGACGTCGACGCGGAAGGTGCGCCGCTCGAGCGAACGCTCGACGAGCGCGAACTCGGGATGGGCATACAGATGGACCGTGACGTGGCCGACGCGTTTGGCGACGAACACGATCGTCTCGTTCACGTCGTCGCACCGCCGCTCGACGGGATCGATGCGGTTGTCGTTGTACTCGTACTCGATCCGCCAGGCGACGGTCTGCTTGTCGATGAGATGCGGAACCTGGACCTCGAAGAAGCTGCCGATCTTCACTTTCACCGCATCCTGCTTCCGTTCGATCGGGGGAAGCAGCCGGATGGCCGTCTCATCGGTGACGAGGGCGCGCGGCGAGCACATGACCATTCCCTGGACCCGGTAGATGCCCTGGGGAAGCGGCATCCCGTGCCTGTCGACCGTGCGCCAGCTCAGCACGGCCGTCTCGGGCCGGTCGGCGCGAATCGGAACGGTGTGCGGGGCTTCTTCCCAGCGCAGCAGGTTCGACCAGCGCCAGATCTGCGTGTTTTCGTGAAACGCGACCATATCCCAGCGCTGGCCGGTCTCGAACGGCAGGTCGACGGTCTTGTCGGTCCGGTTCCGGATCTGGATGGTGAAGGTGGCAACCTCGCCCGCCACGATTTCGGCGGTTTCGGGGCGGATGGTGATCTCGAGCTCGTGCGGCTGGACAAACTCCCATTTCCGCCACGCATCGGCAGGGCGGATCGGGAGGATGGCGAGCGAAAGGAGCGTGAGAACGAGCGGCAGCAAGCGTTTCATGCCACGATCATACACCAGCCGGGGCTCCCCCGCCATGCTATTTCTGATCCTGGGCCATGATGCCGTCCCATTCGGGCGGGGGAGGCGTGACGGTGTACTGCTGGCACCGCTCGAGCAGCAGCCGGGCGGGCCGGTCCTCGATATCCGAGGACAGATACTGGGTCAGCGCGGTGACGGCTGAGGCGAAGTTGCGGTCGAGAGCCGCCTGCAGAGCCTCTTCGTAGACCTTCTTGCGGTGGCGCTGGATTTCGAGGTGATCGCCGTCCCCGTCGTCGAGCCGCGCGAGCACTTCGTAGACGGGCACCGCCTGCTGTCTGCCGATGACGCGCACCATGCCGAGGAACCGGCAGAGAATCGCGTTCTGAACCAGGTCGGCCGTGTTCCCGCTGATCAGGATGCCCGTTCCGAACATCTTGTTGGCTGTTTCGAGGCGGGCGGCGAGATTCACGTTGTCGCCGATGCAGGTGTAGTCGAAGCGCATCCGCGAGCCCATGTTTCCGACGACGACGACCCCGGTGTTGATGCCGATACGCACGAACAGCTCGGGTTTGCCCTCGCTCCGCCAGTGCTTGCGCATCTTCTCGAGCGCCTTCTGGCTGTCGAGGGCGCAGCGACAGGCGCGGATCGCATGGTCGGCCTGGTCGACCGGGGCGCCGAACACGGCCATGATTGCGTCCCCTTCGTATTTGTCGAGCAGCCCGTCGTATTTGAAGATGATGTCGGTCATCTCGGTCAGATACTCGTTGAGCAGGTTGACGACCACGAGCGGGGAAAGGCCTTCCGAGAGGGTCGTGAAGCCTTCGATGTCGGAGAAGAAGAGCGAGAGGCATCGTTCCTCGCCGTGGAGATTGAGTTTTGCCGGATCTTTGAGGATCTCGTTCACGACCGAGGCCGTCACGTAGTGCTGGAAGGCATTCTTGATGCGGAGTTTGTCCGATTGTTCGATGTAGTAGCGCATGCCGACCGCGAAGACGAAGGTCAGATCGATGGCCGCGATGGCCGCCGTCACGTCGATGACCCGCCCGGATTTCGTCAGCGAGAGGGCGGAAAGGGCCAGCAGACCGAAGGTGCCCAGCAGGCTGAACAGGCCGAACGCCATCGGCTGCAGGTGCGGGGCAAGCATGAACGCGGCGATGGCCAGCAGGATCGCAGCCAGAAGCGGGCCCTGCCAGGGGGTGTTGGGAATCAGCGGCGTGCCGCCGAGATAGTTCGAGACCACGACGGCGTGGATGAAGGGGGGGAATTCGGGGCGGCCGAGCGGCGTGAACAGGCGTTCTTCACTCATCGAGTGGGCAGCGCCGATGATCACGATGCGGTTCTTGAACACGGCCGGAGCGACGGCGCCCTGGAGCACGTCGAACATCGAGACGCGCGTGATGGCCTGGGGATCGAAATCGTAGTTGATCAGGACATCCTCGCCGGCGTCGAGCGGGATCGTCCGGGTGCCGGAGGCGCCCCGGAAGACGAGCCGGCCCGGCTCGAAGGCCAGATCCTCGCGCTTCAGGCCCAGCCAGAGGCGGACGATATCGGCGTGAAATCCGGGAGTCGCTTCTCCACGCAGGGGACGGAAGACGGCCGAGGAGCGGCGGATCGACTCGTCGACCAGCGGACGGAAGTAGGAGGGGGCGACGGAACCTGCCATGGCCAGCGCGGGGTAAGGCGGGGTCATCATCTCGTCGCCCCGGCGGAAGGCTTTCAACACGACATTGCCGGCACGCTTCACCGCCGCGACGAGCTGTTCGTCCTCATCTCCGTTGCCGTTCCCGGTAGGGGTGCCGAAGAACGTGTCGAGGGCGATCACCCTCGCGCCGGCGCTCGCGATCAGGGTGATCGCATCGGCATAGGCCGCGCGGTTCCCCTGATACAGATTGGGAATGCCGAGAATCGCCCGATCGTCGGCCAGCACCAGGACGATGGGACCGGGCGTTGCGGGCGGGGAGAGCCAGCCGCCGAGGCGTGCCGCCCACGGATGCGCGGCAGGGTCGGCGGCCGCGAGCCGCCACCGGCTCCAGGCATCCCGGAGGCGGGTGTCGAGCGAGGTGAACAGCGGCCCGCACAGCAGGAGCACCGCGAGCGTGGCGACGAAAAAGCCTCCGGTGGGGAGGCTCTTCCAGGAACGGCTGTGTTGTTTCTTCTCAGAGGCGGGTGTCAATGTTGTCTGCTATATAAATAAAGATATAAACAACTGGGGATCAGTGGTGGCCATCATGGCCACCGTGGCCATCATGGCCACCCGAGGGGGGATGGCCGGGCTGGGGGATGGGTTTGGGACCTGTGCGGTCATCGTCATCATCGCCGTCGTCACTTCCGTCGCCGGATCCTCCACCCCCTCCCGGCACCGGCGTCGGAACGGGGGCCGGGCGGCTGAGGTTGGCGACGCGATTCCGGATCATGACCAGGATCTCGTCGGTGCTCTTGCCGTCCTTGATGGCCTTCTTGATGGCCTTGCGCAGCTCTTTGTAATCCCGCTTGTCAAGAGGGGGATACGCGCCGTGCTTGGCTTTGTACTGTTCCTTGTAAACCTTGAGCGGGTTCTGGGGGATCATCGGGTGGATGAGCTTGTCGTCTCGCATCATCTTGATGGCTTTGGCGTAGGCTTCCCGGTAAGCTTTCAGAAGTTTGGGCAGCTTGGCCCGGGCCTCGGGATCCGTCGACTGGCGCGCTTCCCGGTACGCATCGAAGGTCATCAGATACTCCTGGATGGCCATTTCCAGTTCGAGCGAGGAGCGAACCTTCACCCCTGCCGGGACGGCATCCTTGTTGTTGATGTCGAATCCCTCGGCGGCGACGCTGGTGAGGGTGTTTGCACTGACTTCTTTCGGCCGGAAATCGGATGCCGTGTCGGACACTTCGGCCAGAACGGCCGGCAGCGACCAGTTGAGGAGGCAGATCACCGCCAGAATGAACGCTTTCGATACGGATCGAATCATATGGTTCCTCCCTTGTCCGTGCTCTTCATATACATTGTACCCCATTTTCCCGAATCCAGGGGGATCAAAACTGGAGTTTTTCTTCCTTGAGGACTCCTGCGATCGAGCTCCAGTCGGCTTTCAGCTCTTGCGGGAGGCTGCTCTGTTTGGCCAGGAGGTCGCTTTCATACTGGGCCGGGGTCTTGCCGCGCTCGTAGTTCTTCGTCGCCTCGAATCCCAGGAGGTCCTGGCCGCGCAGGTTCTCCATCGCGGTGACGTCCGCGGCGAGATTGATGTCGTAGGGTTCGACGGTGTTCCAGGTGTCGTGGGAGATCACCATGACCGGCGGATCCGGGTCGGGCTGGAGCTGCTCGGCATCACTCATGAGAATATAGGAGTGGCGGCCCAGGGCACAGCGGGAGAACAGGTGGTACAGGTTCTGCAGAACCACGCCCTGGCCGGTGGGTTTGAGCGTGAGATCATAGCTGGTATCGCCCAGCAGCAGATTCGAGAGCTGCTGGAGGCCGGTCAGATTGCCGCGCAGCCGGCAGAGCCCTGAGTTCGTCCCGGAAAGGGCGACGGATTCCGACTGCTGCACTTCGTGGAACTTCATCGCCTGGCGGACCTGCGAGCTGCCGGTCTGGGAAAGATACAGCAGCACTGGAACGAAAACCGCCACCAGGGCGAGAACGAGAAAGAGCGCGATTCCGCGTCTGCGTGTCATGATGTCAGTCTCCGTTCAGCAGATACACCGCATCCAGGGCGTGAACCCCGCCCGAGGAGAGATGGAAGGAAATGAGACGGTTGTCGAAACTCGAAGCGGTGAACGATGCCGAGGCGATTCCCTCGCCGATCGGCCGTGGATTGATGACCACGCCGCCCGGGCCGTTGGGGATGACGCAGCGCCGGATCTGCCGGGTGGCCGACTCGTGATAATACGAGATGATCTGGCCGTTGAAATCCTTGAAAACGAGTTTCGTGTCGGAATGAAGCGACTTGTCGGCATTGATGCGCGGCCAGATGATCACGCGCGCCATCTGGAGCTCCTGGATCATGTTCCAGGAGGCCCGCCGGAAATCCTCCTGGATCTCGCTGACGCGGCTCAGGCGCTGCTGATACTCGCGCTGCATGAAGAACCAGCGTGAGACGATGCCGAGGATGACGGCAAGGATCGCCGTGCCGATCAGCAGCTCGACGAGCGTCACGCCCGCTTTCGGTCGTTCAGATGTCTGGAACATAGGTGTAAAGCTTGTACAGCAGGTCTTTCCCGCCTTCCTTCCAGGTGATGATGATGCCGACGCATTTCATCCGATCGCCGGCGGCGAAGTTCACATTGTTCACGATCAGGGCATACCGGAACTCGTATTTTCGCAGGAAGGCCCAGAGATCCGGGGTTTGAGCCTTCGTGATGCGCAGGGCGTTCGCTCCGGTGGTGCCGAAATTCGAGACGGGATTGAAGAACTCGTCGTCCGGCCCGTCCGCGACGGGCTGGCCCGGCAGGGGGACCTCGGTGACCGATTCGAACGGCATCGCGAGCAGATGCTGGGAAATGCGGTGCGCGAAGCCGATCGCGAAGCCGAGATTCTGGCTCTTCAATACGGCCCGGCCTGCGGAGCCGAACATCGTCAGGACGGGCACCATGCAGACGATGAGAATCCCGAGGGCAATGACGATCTCAACGAAGGAAACGGCGCGCCGGTTCATGGGCTCTGCTCCTTCGCATCGTCTCTGAGCTGCGCGAGCAGGTTCACGACCTCGAGATGGCCTGCAAACCGCGGCGGAAGGCCGCTCAGCAGCGCGATGGCCTCGGGGAATCGGCCGAGCTTCCGGAGAACCCCGGCATACTCCAGGGCGACCAGGATCTCGCCCGTCAGCTCGAACTCTTTCTGGTAATGCGCCAGGCATGGTTCCCACTCGTCGTTCGCGGCGGCGATACGTGCCAGATACAGGTGGGCTTCGGGCAGATCCTGTTGCATCTCGAGGGCCGTGGTCATCGCCTTGGCGGCTCCCTGGCGGTCGCCGGAGAGAAACAGGCAGCATCCGATACGGAACTGCGCGCCGACATGCTCCGGATCCCGGCTCAGCGCATCGCGAAACAGGGACAGGGCTTCTCCGTATTCCTGGCGGACGAGAAACATCTCGCCCATCTGGAAGTCGTTGTCTGCGGCCAGAAACTCGTGGGTGATGCGGCGCTTCGAAACGGCATCCGTCCAGTATTTCGGGGCTTTATCGACCTTCCTGGGCATCGGCGTCGCAACGGGGGCATCCGGGGAAACGCCGGTGGTGGAGAGCAGGACGAGCGGTATGCTGATCACGATGGCCCCGATGCCGATCAGGACATGACGGTCGATTCCCGAGGCGAGGTCGAGCAGGCCCTGGGGGAGGATGCCCGATACCTTCGTTGCTGCCGGAGCCGGAGTTTCGACGGCCATGCCGGACAGTCGGGCCTGTGCCTGGGCCAGCGGCGATCCAGGTCTGGGGGTTGGCGGTGCTCCACTGGCGGGAGGGCGGGCCTGCGGCTGTTCCTGGTCCGGGGCCGGGCGGGCCCACGCCGGTTCCGCGAGCTCGCTGCGTCGCTCGCTTCTAAGAATGTTCAGGAACATCTCGAGAGCCGGCCGTGACGCGCCGGACGCGGAGGCGAGGCTCGCGGTGAGATCCTCGATCACCGCGGCGAGTTGGTCGGGGGGGACGAGCCGGGCGAGATTTTCCAGAGGGGCCGAAGCGGGTGGGGTGGCGGTCAGAACAGCCGGGAGATCACCGGGAGAGATCGTTATTCCGAGCCGCGCGAGCAGGTAGGCGGCCAGGGGGCCGAGAGGCGGCGGCGCAAGCAGGGCCGGTCCGAAGCCGGCGAGAACGAGATCATGGGGAAACAGCTTCAGGAGCACGGCAGCCTGGCTCGGCGGCATGAGCGGCGCAACACTGCACGCACGTTTCAGAAACGCGGCACGCACCGTTGCATCGAACCGGGCGAGCGTCATCGTTGCAAGCAGCGCCTGCGATGGGGGGAGCGAGGGGAGGAGTGTGTCCCAGAAGGCGGAGGGGGCGCCCTTGAGCGGCAGAAGAAGCAGTTGCAGATCCGCCCAGGTCGGCCGCTGCAGCGGATCGCCCGCTTCATCGGCCCAGGCGGCGAGAAGCTTGCGCAGATCCTGGGTGGGCGAGGATCCGGCCGTTCCCGGGGACCGCGTGCTGCCGGTGCTCATACCAGTGTCTCGAACTGCATATCTGTTCTTTCATTATGCCACCTCCGGGGATCTGACGCAAACCCATCCCGGCTGTCGCGCAACAACGCCGCGCAGGATCTCGCGCCCGGGCACGGAGTGCGGTATCCTGTCGGCATCATGAAACGCTTCGATGTCGCCGGACTGGGCCAGTGTTCCATCGATCTGCTGGCCACGGTGTCGGCCTATCCGCCTGTCGACGTGAAGGCCGAAACGTCCGCGTTCGAGATCCAGGGCGGCGGCCCCGTTGCGACGGCTCTCGTCGCGGCTTCCCGGCTCGGCCTCTCGACCGCCTTTCTCGGAAAGATCGGGGGAGACGAGTATGGCGAGCTGATCCGCAAAGGTTTGGAAGACGAGCGGGTGAACCTCGAAGGCCTGGTGACGGCTCCGGACAAGACCTCCCAGACCGCATTCATCGCCGTCGAACAGGGAAGCGGCCGGCGGACGATCTTCTGGCATCGCGGCTCGGCGTTCCCCCTCGAGGTGGACGAACTGCAGAAGGACGTCATCCGGCAGAGTCGGTTCCTGCACCTCGACGGGCTTCACATCCAGGCCTCGTTCGAGGCTGCCAAACTCGCGCGGCGCATGAAGATCCCCGTCATGCTTGATTCAGGCACGTATCGGCCCGAGATCGAGCCGCTGCTGCCCCTGATCGACTACCTCGTCGTCGGAAAAGGCTTCGCGTTCAGCTTTCTCAATACGAAAGACCCGGTCGAGGCGCTCCAGGAGCTGACCACCTACGGATGCCGCATGGTCTGCATCACGCTGGGCGACGAGGGCTGCGTGGCGGCCGCAAACGGCGTTCTCTTCCGGCAGCGCGCCTGGAAGGTCAGCCCGCTCATCGACACGACCGGCTGCGGCGACGCCTTTCACGGCGGATTGATCTACGCCTTGCTGAAGCAGTGGCCCACGCCGACCTGTCTCGGCTTCGCCGCGGCCGTCGCGGCTCTCAAGTGCCGTGCCCTCGGCGGCCGCGCCGCCCTTCCGACCCTTGAACAGGCTCTGAACCTGCTTCCGAAACGCCTGCATCCCGTTTCCTGACGGCTTTCGGGGCAGGTGTGGGGCGGGATGCCCGTCATCCGCGGCATCCGGTCCTTTCTCGCACGAAGACACGCGACGTGACCGGCCCGGGCATTGACGGGTTCCGGTTTCATTCCTATAATTGATACAACGTTGTACCGCCCGACCCGGAAAAATCCGCTCCAGAAGGGATGGAGGTTGCATATGATGTTTCGCACAAAAGCCAGGATCCGTATCGTCTCGCTCTTCACCGTCCTGATGTTCGTGGCTTCGACGTTCGGAGCCTACGCGCAGCAGGGAACGATGGTCCAGCAGATCCCTGCCGGGACCAAGGTAGACCTCTCTTCCCTCGCGAACAATGTGCCCGAGATCGGCATGCTCAAGACCAACCTGGGCACGATCGAGGCGGCGCTCAAGCAGATCGAAACCACGGCGACACCGCTCTACAACAAGGTCGCCCCGTCCAACATGGAAGCCATGAGCATCGGCGAGCGGATCAAGGCGATCCTCGGCAACACCAAGTCGATGGTCAACGACGGCATGAGCACCTACAAGGGCCAGGTCAACGACTGGTATGCCCAGCGTGGTCTTCCCGCCGACCCGTCGTTCGAGCAGCAGCTCGGCGTGGGCCTCAACGAGCTCGGCGTCCAGGCCGGCCAGATGCCCATGAACGGCAAGGGTGACGCGATCGTCGCCAAGCTGAAGACGATCGTCGATGCGATCAAGACCAAGATGCAGACGATCATCAACGCCATCCGCGCCCGCATCGTGGCCCTGGCCCAGAAGGTCGGCCTCATGAAGAAGGACGAGAAGGGCCCGGCCAAGGAAAAAACGGGTTCGATCGAGCCTCAGGCCGACGTGCAGTATGCCGACACCTTCTCCGGCAAGCTCCAGAAGGGCGTCGCCGAAGGCAAACAGAATGCCAAGCAGTCGCTCAAGAGCAGCTTCTCGTTCACCAACCTGGCCGTGACCACGACCGTTGCGGTGGGCACCAACCTGGCCCTGCAGATGATCAAGGGTGAGAAGCCCTCGTTCGGAAAGGCCGCCAAGGCCGTCGCATCGCTCGAGTTTGCCGGCAGCGTCGTGGGTTCCGCGATCGGCGCCGCGGGCGGCCAGTTCACCGCCTCGATCGTCCGCTCCTTCCTGCCCGGCCCCGTCGGCTGCCTCGTGGGCGCCGTCATCCCGGTCATGATGGGTTCGGCCGCCGGCCAGATCGGTTCCTCGCTCGCCGGTGACATCAAGAATCGCCAGTTCGACCTGGGCAAGGCGATCAAATCGATCGACCCCGTCGATCTGATCGGCTCCTCGATCGGCTCGACCATCGGCATGGCGCTTCTCGCGCCGATCCCGATCGTTGGCCCGATCATCGGCGGCATCGTCGGCGGCGTCGTGGGCAGCAAGGTCGCCAAGTGGGTCCAGGGCATCTTCAAGGGCAACAAGATCAGTATCTTCAACCGCGGCCGGAACTTCACCCCCTCCTCGAATTCGAACTCCGGTTCCGGCTCGGGCATCACCTTCGGCAGCGGCCAGAGCCTGGGGATCTTCACCGGCGGCCAGGCCGGCAACGGCATGATCCCGACCGGCAACGCCGAAACCCCCGTCAGCGGCAACCTCCAGACCGTCGAGAAGAAGTATTACGAGACCTATCTCAACTACAACCGCCTGGTCGAAGCCGGCAAATACGACGAAGCCAAGAAGGTCTACGAAGACCTCAAAGTGTATTCCGACCAGTATAATACCCTGAAGAACCAGGCCAAGTAAGCGTTCGCCAGATCCGAGCTCCAAAACCCCCGCCGGTGTTCCCGGCGGGGGTTTTTCTTCGGCGGCACGGGCGACCGCCGACGGATTGACGGGAGGCCGGGGGTGTAGTACCATTCTGCGCCATCGATCGTCAGGTCCGGTTCGTGGAGGCGGAACAGTGAAGATTCTCGTTCTGGGTTCAGGAGCGCGCGAACATGCGCTGGTGCACTCTCTCTCCCATTCCCCCTCGGTACTGAAAATCTACGCCTGCCCCGGGAACGCCGGCATGCGGGATCTCGCGGCCTGCCAGCCGTTCCGCGGGAACGCCGAGCTGGTCCAGTTCGCCCGCGACAACGTCGAGCTGGCCGTGATCGGCTCGTCACGCTACGTCGCCGAGGGAACCGTCGATGCCCTGGTGCGCGCCGGCATTCCCGTCATCGGCCCCGCCGCCGACGCCGGCCGGATCGAGACCAGCAAGGCGTTTGCCGCCGCGTTCATGGTCAAGCACAACATCCCTTCGCCGATGACCCAGGTGGTCGCGAATCCGCGTGAGGCCGAGAAGTTCCTCGACGAGAACCCCTGGGTGCGTGTCGTCAAGTGCGACGGCTTCTCCCGCGGAAGCGGTGTCGCCGTCGTCGACTCGGTTGACGAGGCCAGGGACGCCGCCCACCGCCTGTTCAAGACATACGGGCCTCCCATCGTTCTGCAGGAGCGGGTGAAAGGCGTCGAGTGCTCCTACACCATCCTGACCGACGGCAAACAATGGGTTTCCTTCAGCTCCTGCCGCGACTACAAGCGGGCGAACGACAACGAGACCGGTCCGACGACCGGCGGCCTGGGTGCCGTCAGCCCCTCGCCCGATCTGACGCCCGAACTCGAGGAGCGGATCCGCCAGCGCATCGTCCTGCCCACCGTCGCCGGCATGCAGGCCGACAAACTGCTGTATCGCGGCTTCCTCTCGTTCCAGCTCATGCTGACCGCGACCGGCCCCAAAGTGCTCGAATTCAACGCCCGCCTCGGAGACCCCGAGACCCAGAGCATTCTCGCCCGCTTCCGGGGAAACCTGGCCACGCTGCTGATGGACTGCGCCCTCGGCCGCCTCGACTCGACCGGCTCCGAGGTCGCGTTCGGGAAGCACAGCGCCGTCTCGGTCGTGCTTGCCCGCGCCGGGTATCCCGTCGAGGAACAGAGCATGCCCGAAATCCGGAAGATGGAAGACGTGAAAGACTCGACGATCTTTCACGCCTCGAACGAGCTCGGCCCGTCCGGGGAATGGGTGTTCCGCAGCGGCCGCCTCATCACCCTTTCGGCGGTCGGGGAAACCCTCGCCGATGCCCGCCGCACCGTCTACGGCGACATCGACCGGCTGATGCTCAAGAACATTCACTTCCGGCGGGATATCGGCGCTTCCTGAGGCCTTCCGCGAACAGGCTCACCGAAAAAGCCATCAGGCCCCGGAATCATCCGGGGCCTGATGTTGTTTTAGATATATATCAGATCATTGATTTCAGGAAGGTGAGCTTCGAGAGAGTCTTCATCAGCCACATCTTCTTGCCGGGCAGATCGTCCGGGCCGAAGACCGCCTTCGCGTTGCCCTTCTCATCCAGCTCGATCCGGTATTCCTTCGACACCGCGATGTCGCTCATGATGCCGGAACGCAGCTCGGAAGCGAACGCACGGGACTTGATCGCGGCGACGACTTCCGAGTTCACTTCCTCGCTCAGGTAGTCCATGTTGTAGGTGCCCACGACCGCGACCTTGCCGTCGAACACGAAGGTTTTCGCATGGAGCTTGCGCTGCGCGGCGAACGTGAAGACGCGGGCGGTCGGGATCTCCTTGAGAATGCGCTTCCAGTCGGCGTAGAACATCGCCTGGGTCGCGAGACTGTCGGTCGAGGCGGGGCTGTTGGTGTGGATGATGACCCGCACGCCGCGGGCGCTGGCGCGCTTGAGGGCCGCGTTCGCCCGTTCCGTCAGGACGACGTAGGGGTTCTGGATCACGATCTCGGAGCGGGCCCCGTCCATGAACCGGGTCAGCTGGTCGGTGATGTCGTTGCGGGGGCCGGCGAGCGAGTGCTTGTCGATGATCTTGACCGGCGCCTCGTGCGCTCCGGCGAAGGACTCGAAGCCGCTGAATCCCTTCAGATGCTTGTACTCGGCGAGCTCCGTCTGATACTCGGTGAGCGCCTTGGTCCGGCGCTTGTCCAGATCCTGCGCCGTGACGAGGGCATCACCGCCGATATGGGCGTTCATGGCGCCGAAGGCGAGCTCCAGCTCCCGGCTCATCACGTCGATGTTGCCCCACAGATCCTTCGTGATGTTCGTCTGCTTGCGTTCGGCGAACTCCTCGTCGAAGGCCAGATCGAGCTGCTTCGCGATGGCTTCGCTGCGGACGACCACGTCGCAGTCACGATACGCCGTCGGCATGTCTTCCGGATCGACGAAATAGTGGCTCGAGATGTTGCGGCCGCCCACGACGGAATACTCCCCGTCGACGACAAGAATCTTGTCGTGGTTGCTGGCCATCAGCTTGCGCGGGTCGAGCACGAACGTCACGAGGTTCTCGTGGACCGGGTTGAACACCTTCACCTCGACGTTGGGGTAGGAGACCAGCTCCTGGACGAAATCCTGCCCCATCAGCTTGCGCGTGAAGCCCTTCGTGCCGCGGGCATCCATCATGAACCGGATCTTGAGCCCTTCGCGGGCCTTGCGCAGCAGCGCGCCCTGCAGGGCGAGCCCGAAGATATCCTTGTCGACGATGAAATACTGGATGTCGATCGAGGAACGGGCTTCATTGACCAGCTTCCAGCGGGTGTACCAGGCATCCGAGTTCTGATACAGCAGCCGGACGTCGGCGGCATCGTCACTTCCGCCCGAGGCCGGCCGGAACTGGTCGAAGGTGATGTCGGGCGCCGGCTGGAAGCGGGCCGCGAGGTTCTCGTAGGCGATCATGAACTGTTTGTAGTCGTCCTGCGTGTTCGTGAACGACCAGACGTTCTTGAAATACGATCCGAACCGGAACACCTTGACCGGGAAGGCGAGCCACGAGGTGTCGCGATACTTGCCGTACTGGGTGGACAGGCCGGAATACTTGGTCGAAAGCGTGGTCTTCCACTGGTCGAGCTGCTTGTTCGCGGCATAATACTTGAGCCGGGCCTGCGCTTCGCTTGCCCAGGCCGGATTGCGGGTGTCGGAGGCGAGCTTCTGGAGAATCTCGGTGGCCTTGGCCGTGTCACCCTTGAGCTGTTCATAGGCCTTGGCCAGTTCATACTTCAGCCGGGCCGCATGGCCCGAGGACGGGTTCGCCTGGAGATACCGCTCGATACGGGAAATCGCCGCGTCGGGGGATTTCCGGTTCTGGTCGCTCCAGAGCGACTGGAGCATGCTGCGGATCTCGGTGGGAAGCTGGGGGGCGACCTTCGTCGCGGAGGTCGAGCCCGTCGAGGAAGTCGCGGACTCGCCCGCTTCGGAAGGCGCGGCCGTTCCCTGATCGATATCCGAAACCGTCTGCGCCTCGTCCGTCGACTGGTTCAGCGTCGCCTCGTAGGCGCCCTTGGCCTGGGTGTAGGCTGCGAGGGCCTTCTTTACCTCGGTCTCGGAAAGTCCCTTCGAGACGGCGTCCTGATACGTTTTGTAGGTGGAAATATACTGGTCGTAGACGGCCCGCGTGTCGGTCTGGCCGAAGGCGGTTGCCGAGACCAGCATGAGGAACAGGGATACCCGGACCCAGTTTGACGGGATACGCTTCATACGGTACCTCCCAGGCTCTTCAGATGATAATTTGTTCAATTATACGAGCGAACCCGGGGGGGCGTAAAGGGTACCGTTTCACCACGTATCCGTCGGGGTGTCCGGAGAGATATGACGAAGCTATGGATCTGTCCTCAGGCTGTCCCGGAAGGGGCGGGGCGTCGAATGTAGCCGTGAACGAACAGCAGGATGGCTGCGAACAACGGCAGAAACATCATGCGGAGGAAGTGCGGGCCCTGGAAAATGTAGATCTTGACCTGCCCCGGCGCCTGTTGGCTCAGGCGGAGGGTGTACGTGCCGTTGCGTGTGGCTGGAACGTAGATGGTATGCCAGGTCGGCCGGGCCGACGGATCGGGTGGCCGGAGAAGATGGGCCGTTTGATCCGTTACGGGGGTGCTGTCGGGGTTCATGACCTCGATGCGGACATCCCGGAGCTCCTGGTGTCTCGCGCCGAAATCGATACGGAAGGGGTCGCCTGCGGCGGCGGCAAACGTGAGCTCCGAGGCGAAGGGGGTGGCGGGTGCCTGGCCGGGTTCGAGACCGAGCAACCCCTCGCCGATGCCGGCCTGAAAATAGTTCGGATCGATCAGGAGAAGGACTGCTGATAAAATACCAAGAACGATAAAATAACGGATGACGATCCAGGCCACACCTCCGCGTCGATGTTCCCGCATGCGTTTCCCTCCTCCGATCCCTGTCTCCCGGGGTCGCGACCGATTCCCGCGTCACGTCCCATCTCGATACGATAGCAAAAATTCGTTCATCGGGGATACCCGGATTTCCTTTGGAACATGGTGTGCAAAATGTATTTGGGGGTGGGTGTAGGGGCGGGTCTTCGACCCGCCCCTACGGGAACATCGATGTGGTGCGCCTTTTCAGTCGTTCTGGATGTCGATCACGGGCTCGTCGCCGCGCAGGTCGAGAACCAGGTCCGAGCCGTCGGGAATCGCGTTCGCGATCAGGCGCCGGGCGAGCCGGGTCTCGATCTCCTTCTGCACGAGCCGCTTGAGAGGCCGGGCACCGTAAACGGGGTCGTAGCCTCGCTCGATCAGCCAGGCTTTCGCGGCATCCGTGACGGTGAGGGTGAGACGTCGTTCGGCAAGCCGTTTCCGCAGGTCGCCGAACTGGAGGTCGATGATCGAACCGAGCTGTTCGCGGGTGAGGGGGGTGAACAGCACGATGTCGTCCACGCGGTTCAGGAACTCGGGCCGGAACGAGCGGCGCAGCTCGCCGAGCACGGTCTCGCGAACGCCCGCTTCCAGGGCACCCGACGGGGTGATGCCCTCCAGAAGAGCCTGGGAGCCGATGTTGCTGGTCATGATGACGACGACGTTCTTGAAGTCGACGGTGCGGCCCTGGGAGTCGGTGAGCCGGCCGTCGTCGAGCAGCTGCAGCAGCACATTGAACACATCGGGGTGGGCCTTCTCGATCTCGTCGAACAGCACGACCGAGTATGGCTTGCGCCGGACAGCCTCGGTCAGCTGGCCGCCCTCGTCGTAGCCGACATAGCCGGGAGGCGCGCCGATCAGCCGGGACACGGAGTGCTTTTCCATATACTCACTCATATCGATCCGGATGATGTTCTCCTCGGTGTCGAACAGCGCCTGGGCGAGGGCCCGGGCGAGTTCCGTCTTGCCGACGCCCGTCGGGCCGAGGAAAATGAACGAGCCGATCGGCCGGCGCGGATCCTTGATACCGGCACGGGAACGCAGCACGGCGTCGGCGACGAGGCTGACGGCCTCATCCTGGCCGATGACCCGCTCGTGAAGCACCGAATCGAGTTTGAGCAGCTTCTCCCGCTCGCCCTCGACGAGACGCGTGACCGGGATGCCCGTCCAGCGGCTGACGATCGCGGCGATCTCCTCCTCGTTCACTTCCTCGCGCACGAGCCGGCCGGTCGACTGCTTGCGCTTCAGCTCGGCCTCGAGTTCCGACAGCCGTTTCTGGGCGGCCGGGAGCCGCCCGTGCCGCAGCTCGGCGGCCTTTTCGAGGTTGTAGGCCCGCTCGGCCGCCTGGATGTCGTGGTGCATCGTCTCGATCTCGGCGCGCAGCGCCTGCACGCCCCGGATCGCCTCGCGTTCGCTTTCCCACTGGGCTTTCATCGCATCCGAGCGGTTTTTCAGGTCGGCGATCTCCTTCCGCACGTCGGCCAGCCGGGCGGCGCTTGCCTCGTCTTTTTCCTTGGCCAACGCCGCCTCCTCGATCTGGAGCTGCATGATCCGTCGCAGCACGGTGTCGAGCTCGGTCGGCATCGATTCTATATCTGTACGAATAGTTGCGCAGGCCTCGTCGATCAGGTCGATCGCCTTGTCGGGCAGGAACCGGTCGGTGATGTAGCGGTGCGAGAGGGTGGCGGCCGCGACGATCGCCGAGTCGGCGATCCGGACGCCGTGGTGGACCTCGAACCGCTCCTTCAGGCCGCGCAGGATCGAGATCGTGTCGGCCACGTCGGGCTGTTCGACCAGAACCGGCTGGAACCGCCGTTCCAGGGCGGCATCCTTCTCGACGTGCTGCCGGTACTCGTCGAGGGTCGTGGCGCCGATGCAGTGGAGCTCGCCCCGCGCGAGAAGGGGCTTGAGCATGTTGCCGGCATCCATCGAGCCTTCGGCCTTGCCGGCCCCGACGATGGTGTGCAGTTCGTCGATGAACAGGATGACGCGGCCCTCGCTCTGCTTGATCTCGGCGAGAACCGCTTTCAGCCTCTCCTCGAACTCGCCCCGGAACTTCGCCCCGGCGATCAGGGCGCCCATGTCGAGGGCGAACACCGTCTTGTCCCGGAGTCCCTCGGGCACGTCCCCGCGCAGGATGCGCTGGGCCAGGCCCTCGACGATGGCGGTCTTGCCGACGCCCGGTTCGCCGATGAGCACCGGATTGTTCTTCGTCTTGCGCGACAGGATGCGGATCACACGCCGGATCTCGTCGTCGCGGCCGATCACGGGGTCGAGCTTGTTCCTGCCGGCCTCGCGCACCAGGTCGCGACCGTATTTCTCGAGGGCTTCATACGTCTGCTCGGGGTTGGCGGACACGACCCGCTGGTTGCCCCGGACCTCGGTGAGGGCCTTCAGAAGCCGTTCACGGTCGATCTTGAACGTGGCGAGCAGCTTCCCGGCCGGCGTCGAGCCTCCCGACGAGATCATCGCCAGGACCAGGTGTTCGACCGACAGATACTCGTCTTTCAGGCTCTTCATCTCGTCCTCGGCGGCCACGAGGATCTGTGAAAACTCGCGCGTGACATACACCTGGTCGGGCTTCATGCCGGGCCCCGAGACGCGGGGTTTGCGGCCGATCTCGTCGGTCAGGCGGGATTTCAGGTCGTCCAGGGGGACGTTCATCCGGTTGAACAGGCGGGGAACGAGCCCCTCGGCATCCTCGAGCAGCGCCGACAGCAGGTGCTCCGGCGCGACTTCCGTGTGTCCATACTGGACGGCGAGATTCTGGGCTTTCTGCAGGGCTTCCTGCGACTTCTGCGTCAAACGATTCATATCCATTGCTATCTAACCTCCGGCGTCCGCCGCGGGTGTACAGATGATGATTGTCTCTCTTTTACTCACAAAAATCGTGCCACAAGGAAACGTGCCTCTGAAAGCCCCTTCCGCCCACCAACGGACGTGCGACGTCGCATTGGGCAGCCTCCCTCGCGACGTCTCCGTCGCACCGGTCAATCCCGGAGGCAGGGCGGATCACGATCCGCCCCTACAACAGGGAGATGCCAGCCCGGCGAAGGCTGCCGACCATCATGCGCAAGACATCCCTTCGGCGCGTAGGGGCGCATCGCGATGCGCCCGCCTCGCCCCGTTTCTCGCCCGTTTTTCGTGCTAAGGAAGCTCACATGTATCCGCTTGACGGTTGAGGGAAGGTACTATATACCCAAAGAACATGCGGCCCCAGAGAGCCGTATGACAGGGAAAGGAGCAGGATTCATGGCACAACGGGGTATCCGTGAGTTTCACGGCAAGAAGATGCTGGCCCGCCACCTGGGCGAGTATCTGAACGGCGGGATCGGCTATGACGGCAAGATCGTGCTCGTCGACGAGAAAACCGACTGGAAGCAGCTGCGCACGGAAAATCCGTGGCTCGGCTCGATGCCTCTGGTCGCGAAGCCCGACCAGCTGTTCGGCAAGCGCGGAAAGCACGGCCTGGTGCTCGTCAACAAGAACTTCGACGAGACGAAGGCCTGGATCCTGGAGCGCATGGGCAAGACCACCAAGGTCGGCGAGACGACCGGCACGCTCACGCATTTCCTCATCGAGCCCTGCATCCCGCACGAAGCCGAGTATTATGTCGCGATCAAATCGACCGCCGAAGGCGACGTGATCTACTTCTCCCTCGAAGGCGGCATCAGCGTCGAGGAAAACTGGGACAAGGTCATCCAGATCCAGGTTCCGGTTCTTCGGGGCATCGACGGCATCGACGTCGAGAAGGTCCTGCCCGCGCAGCTGGGCAAGAACAAGAAGCTCGTCGCCCGGTTCATCATCGGGCTGTACAAGTATTTCGCGGCGCTCCACTTCGCCTACCTCGAGATCAACCCGTTCGCCATCGCCGGCGAGTCGATCATCCCGCTCGACATGGTCGCCAAGCTCGACGACACCGCCGAGTTCTGCGCGGCGAAGTTCTGGGGCGAGGACATCGAGTTCCCGGCCGCGTTCGGCCGCGCGTTCACGCCGGAAGAGCAGAAAGTGCGCGAGCTCGACGCGATGTCGGGCGCTTCCCTCAAGCTGACGCTGCTCAATCCCGACGGCCTCGTCTGGAACATGGTCGCGGGCGGCGGCGCCTCGGTCATCTTCGCCGACACGGTGTGCGACCTGGGCTTCGCGAAGGAACTGGCCTTTTACGGCGAGTATTCCGGCGATCCCAGCACCCAGCTCACCTACGAGTATGCCAAGACCGTCATGGATCTGATGACCCGCAAACCCGATCCGCAGGGCCGGCCGAAATGCCTGATCATCGGCGGCGGCATCGCCAACTTCACCGACGTTGCGAAGACCTTCACCGGCATCATCATGGCGATGAAGGAATACGCGAAGAAGCTTCAGTCGGTAGGCGCCCGGATCTACGTGCGGCGCGGCGGCCCGAATTATCACGAGGGTCTCGCCAAGATCAAGGCGGCGGCGACCGAGCTCGGTCTGCCGATCGAGGTGCACGGGCCGGATTACCACATGACCCGCATCGTGCGCGACGCCCTCCAGACGGCATAACCGCGGAAAGGAACCAGCGTAGACCATGAAACGACCGTCATATCTTCTGTTCGATAAAAACACCCGCGCGATCGTCTTCGGGATGCAGACGAACGCCGTCCAGCGCATGCTCGACTTCGACTACTGCTGCAAGAGGGAAAAGCCCTCCGTCGCCGGCATCGTCGACCCGGGCCGCTCGGGCACCAGCAAATGCTTCTACGGCAAGAAGGAAATATTCGTGCCGGTATATCCTGACATCGCCACGGCCGTCGCGGCCCACTCCGATGTCGACGTGATGATCAACTTCGCCTCGTTCCGGTCGGCCTACGACACGACGATGCAGGCGCTCGACGCCGAGCAGATCCGCACTATCTGCGTCATCGCCGAAGGCGTTCCCGAACGATACTCGCGCCACATGCGCGCTGTCGCCCTCGAGCGCGGCAAGACGATCATCGGGCCGGCCACCGTCGGCGGCATCGCGGCAGGCGCCTTCAAGATCGGCAACACCGGCGGCACGATCGACAACATCTGTTCCTCCAAGCTGCACCGGCCGGGTTCGGTCGGCTTCGTCAGCAAGTCCGGCGGCATGTCGAACGAGGCCTACAACATCATCGCCCGCAACAGCGACGGCCTGTTCGAAGGCATCGCCATCGGCGGCGACGCGTATGCCGGCTCGAACCTGCTCGAGCACCTGATGCGCTTCGAGGCCAACCCCAGCATCAAGATGCTGGTCTGCCTCGGCGAGGTCGGCGGCGAGGAGGAGTGGCGCATCGTCGAGGCCCTCCGGTCGGGCAAGATCAAGAAACCCCTCGTCATGTGGGTCACCGGCACCTCGATCAAATATATGCCGAAGGGTATACAATTCGGCCACGCCGGCGCGAAGGCCGATGCCAGCCGCGAGACGGCCGAGGCGAAGAACGACGCCCTGCGCGCCGCCGGAGCGGTCGTGCCGACCTCGTTCGACGATTTCGACAAGGCGATCAAGGAGACCTTCGACAAGCTCGTGGCGAAGGGCGCTCACAAGCCGATTCCCGATGTCGAGCCGCCGGCGATCCCAATGATGTACAAAGAGGCCTCGGCGCGCAACATGGTGCGCCGGCCGACCAACTTCACCTGCACGATCTCCGACGACTCGGGCGACGAGCTGATCTACGCGGGACACAAGATCAGCAAGGTCATCTCCGAGAACTACTCGCTCGGGGAGGTCATCGGCCTGCTCTGGTTCAAGGAGCGGCTGCCCAAGTGGGCGGCGGGCTTCATGGAGAACGTCCTGAAACTGTGCGCCGACCACGGCCCCTGCGTTTCGGGTGCCCACAACGCCATCGTGACGGCGCGCGCCGGCCGTGACCTGATGAGCGCCGTCGCCTCGGGCCTGCTGACGATCGGCCCCCGGTTCGGCGGCGCCGTCGCCGGCGCGGCTCTCGCGTTCAAAGCCGCCCGCGACGCCCAGATGACACCGGAAGGCTTCGTCGACGAGATGAAGAAGAAGAACGAAAAGATCCAGGGAATCGGGCATCTGATCAAGAGCCTCAAGAACCCCGACATGCGCGTCGTTCTTCTGAAGAAGTTCGCCAAGGAGAACTTCCCGGCGACCCCGCTGCTCGACTACGCCCTCGAAGTCGAACAGATCACGACGTCGAAGAAGGATACCCTCATCCTCAACGTCGACGGCTGCATCGGCGTTCTCTCCGTCGATATGATGTACGGCCTCGGCTGGGACGAGGAGAAGATCCAGGAAGTCGTCGACAGCGGCGGCCTCAACGGCCTCTTCCTGCTCGGCCGCACGATCGGCATGATCGGCCACTACATGGATCAGCGCCGCCTCGAAGCCCCGCTGTATCGCCACCCCTGGGACGACGTCCTCTACGATCTTCCGAAACTCGAAGAGTGACCTTCAGCCCGTTCGCGGGCGCGATGAAGAAAAACCGGCTTCCCGTCCTGGGAAGCCGGTTTTCAATAAGCAGGCAAATAAAAAAGCCCCGGGCATGAGCCCGGGGCCGTCGTGTCAGATCATCGGACCGATCCGGGCGGCGGGAGCATTCCGGGCTGGGGGGGCCAGACGGTGGAGGAATCCGAGAGCTTCGTGATGAACAGGCGGGTTCCGTCGGGGCTCAGAAGTCCCGAAACCATCACGGTATGGCCGGCCGATTCCCACATGTCGTGACCACCGACAGCATCCTGGTAGCGGAACTTGGGGGTCTTTTCGAGGGTGGCCGGATCGAAGGCGACGTAGGCGCTGTATCTCACCGTGTCTTTCGTCCAGAGCAGTTTGAAGGCCGTTCCCGGATCCGTCGAGTTCGGATCGAAGCTCAGGATGCCGTTCAGGTTCGTGATCACCGTTCCGGAGGTTGGTTCCTCCGGGGGGGCGAAGGGAACTGCGGGATTCGGCCAGACAGTCGAGGTATCCGCAAAGACGGCCATGAAGATGCGCTGGAAGCCATCCGTATCGGTGAACAGCTTCCCGGAAATGACGACCGTGTGCCCGTCGGATTCCCAGAGGTCCCGGCCGTTCGTCTGATCCTGGTAGCGGAAGGCGGGTGTCTTGGTGAGGGCGTTCGGGTCGAAGACGACGTAGGCACTCTTCGTGACCGTTCCCTCGCTCCAGGAAAATTTGAACATGTTCCGGGGATCCGCGGATGCCTGGTTGAAACTCCAGAGACCGCTCTGGCTGCTGATCTCGGCCCCTTCCGCAGGTTCGCCCGGGATCTCGATGCTGGGCGGAACGAAGCCGGTATCCGAGGCGGGCCGGATGGCGAACACCTTGACCACTGCCGGACCGTAATCAGGTTCCGGCCGCTTCTCGATGATGATGCCTTCCATGGTGACGGCCATGCCGAGCATGCTCTGCATGGCATTTTCCAATGCAGCGGAGCCGGAGTTGGGGTCGGGGATGAACTTCGTGCGGATCTTCTGGGTGAGGCCGAACCAGAAGGCACCTTCCGCGTCTCGTTCGAGCGGGCCGCCCGTGAAGGTCATGGGCTCCAGCACCGGAATCGTGACGACGTCATCGGCATATCCCGTGATGCGGAAGGAGGGCGGGGTGCTGTTCGTGACGTCGGGCTTTGTTGTATAGTATCCGGTATAGACGTGAGGCGTTGTCGTGGCCGTCACGGGCTGGCCGCCGATCAGACTGCCGTCAGCGACCATGGCGAGGAATCCGCTGAAAGAGGCCGGGCCCTCTGGAAAGCCTTCGGGGGGCTGGATGTAGAGGGCGGGATCGTTTTCGTGAGGCTTCACTATGACGCCCATGATCCGGCCGGGAAGGTCACCGGTGGGATTCTGTGGGATATCGGATGGTATATAAGCGAAGCCCATCTCGGGGCCCTGCATCAGAAGCACGAACAGAGCGGCAGCGAGATCCTTCGCATTGGCCGCGTTGGCGATGACGGGGACGTTGGCCAGGATCTTGCCGATGATCAGGTCGCGGATGGCGTCATGGTAGATCGTGAGCTGGTCGGGGGTCGGCGGGGTTGAGGGCGCCGTCAGCTTTCGCACCGAGGCGGCCAGGGTCAGCTGATCCAGACCCGTTTTATAGCCGGCTGTCGCATCGATGAGCTGGGTTTCCACAGGCGCGGGATACAACCGGGTGATCAGGGGCGGCGTGCCTTCGAAAAGTTTCAGATTCGTGAAGACGGTCTTGAAGGCGGCCTGGATCAGGCCGTGGACCGGATCGGCCTGGAACATCGAGCGAACGGCATCGGCGCTCGGGGCAGCTTTCAGGGTCGTCGTCAGGCGTTCGAGGCTGTCGGAGATCAGTTGATAATCGGCCGGCGGCAGCGCGGGCGTGGACATCGTGGTCATGACCTTGAGGGCCGCGATGATGCCTTCCAGCTTGCCCGTCAGGATCTGGGCTTCGAGCTGCCGGGTGACCTCGGGGTCGTTGACGATCCCGGGAAGGGTTTCGCCGATCAGGGTGCCGTCGGCATCCTGCAGGCCCAGAAGGACGTCGGGCGGCAGTCCGAGCGAGCGGGCGCGCAGGCGAAGCTGGTCGCCGAACAACTGCCAGCCTTCCGCCTCGCTGTAGAGGCCCTGGGCGATGCCCTCGCAGATCTCGCGCTGGAGGGTGAAGGCGAACTCGCGGAACTCGACGAACTTCGCATCCCCCAGGCCGGCCTGGCGGAACGTCTCGAGCTGGGCTTTCTCGCGGTTGACGAACGCCTGGGCGATCTTGGCCAGCTCTGTGTCATCGAGGGTGGGTAGTTTGTCGAGCGGGATGACGCTGAGAATTTCGCCCAGATTGACTTCGAACGTGGCATCGAAATCCTCGGCGAACTGGACCAGCTTTGCCTGGAAGATCGAGTTGGGATCGATGACGGGCGCCGAAGCGGTCTTCCCTTCGAGGATCTCGGGGAGGATGCCTTCCAGAATCGTGCCGCCGAGGATGGCGCGCAGGACGATATTGCGCCGGCCGGTCGGGAGCCCTGTGAGCTTGTAATAGCCGCTGGCATTCGTCGTCGTCCGTTGGCCGAATGGAACGAATGCTCCGCGGTCATCGTAATCACCGGCTTCGACGAGAATGTTGGCAGCCGGGTTGGAGACGGATCTGAGCATGCTGCCCCGGATGCTCCGGGAAATGGGCGCGTTGCTGACGAAGCCGGTCGCAACGCCGTTTCCGGCCGTGAGCCCCTCGTTGGTTCCGGGATTGTTCGAGCCGCCGGGCAACAGATCGTCGCCGCCGCCCCCGCCTCCGCACCCCGTGAGAAGAAGAGCCGTTGCGATCAAACAACAGGAGAACAAGCGAACAAGCCAGGATTTCATATTCCTCTGTGCCTCCGGAAAAAATATCTTTGTTGAGGGCATTGTATCGAAGCTAGCGGAGAACCGATCGGGAAGTCAATGCCGAAGGGACTCTTTTGTCTCATCCGGGGTGTGACAACCGTTGATTGGGAGTCATCTCGGGGGCGGGCCCTGCTGGACACGATTTGTGACATCGACGAGGACCGACCGGCCAGATGCGAGAGGGGGGACGAAGTCGGGACCAGCGAGGAAGATGTTTCGATCCGGGAGGGGGGGGAGATCTTCACCGAGATATTCCGAGCGGATCGACCGGAACAGATTTACCAGGGAGAGGTCCTGCCTCAGCCGCCCGTATCTTCGATCCTGGCAGTAAACGGCGATCAGATTCGCGAATCGCTCTTTCATATGCGAGGCATCGATATCCCCATACCGGAAGTAACAGCCAGGACCATGATCGGATGCGAGGATGATCACGCGAGGGCGGTTGGCGGGAGAGGCGAGGAGAGCGTCGACAAGGTTGCGGACGCGCCGCTGCAGCCAGATAAGCTGGTTCCCATAGGCGCGTTTGTACTCTTCTTCGGTCCTGTTCCAGCGGATATTGATGGCGTCTATATAGCTGAAACAATATAAAGGCTCGACCTCCCGGCCTTGGGCGTCGAAAACGAATGGGGCATGGGGGGTAAAGAGGTGGGCGAAGGCAAAGACCGGTGCCGAAGCAAGGGAGGCTCGCGGCATGGTGTCGAAGGCATACCGGATGCGATCCCTGTGGCCTTCATAGGGAAAGGCGAGTTCACGATACCGGGGGGGGAGGGCCTCGAGGATGGTCGAAGGAAGAACGGACGCCAGAGCCGGGAGGATGGTCCGGCCGATGATGGTGCCGGTGAATTCGCCCGTTTGCGGATACTGGTCGGTTTCGAAATCCCCGGAAGGGGATACGTTCGTATAATAATATCCGCTCTTGTATGTTATGAGATGATATCCGTGACGGGCGAATGCGGCCATCGTTGGATTTGCCGCCATCCTGGCCACAAAATCTTCCGGATACAGGGTTGGGGCAAGAAGATCGTCGATATACCGGCCTTCCAGCATCGAGAGAAAGCTCGCGAAGGTTGACGGATAATTTGCCGTGCTGCGGTCGGCCACGTAGAAGCCCCGGTCGCGGAGGAATTGTGTGAAGGAGGAGGTATCGAAGCCATAGAGATCCCGGAGCACGTCTTCGCGGGCATAGGCATCGAGAATGAGGCAGTAGATGTCGGGATATCCTGTTTCCGGTGCTGAACGAGGGGACGGCTCGGAAGCCGGAAGAACGCGGGCTGTCGATCGGGCCGGGCGGTTTGCGAAGACGAAGAGCTGTTCGGCACCCGTCAGCAGAACGAAGATCAGAAGATAGGCATTCAGGATCCGAAGCGGCCGATCGAGATCCAGCCGTGTCCGTCGCAGCAGTGTGGCAAAAATCAGGAGGGATGCGACGGTCGCCGAAAGCACCAGGAGATGACGCCCGGAAGGGGAAAGATCCCCTGGCAGCATCGGGACGATGAACTCGAAGGCCGTGCCGTATCCGAAAAAGGCCGTCAGAACCAGCAGGGAAAACAGGCCTGCATGACGCCTGTCGGCCCAGAGATGCTTCGAGAGGAGAACGAGAGCGGAGGCCATGCAGGCAAGGCCTGCGACGACAGCGATCTCCCCGGTCTGGAGGAACAATGAATTTTCGAGAAGGCGTCGGGTGTTCCAGATCAGAAAATACAGGAGGGACGGGAGTTCGGGGATGCTCAGCATCGGCATGCCCGGGATTTCATCAGATACAATGTGCACTTCGTGTTCCGCACGGGCGTGACGGCGAGGGTGTCGAATAGGCAAGCCATCTTGGCTTCAAGCTCCTCCCGTGGTGACCGGATTGAGACATTGCGCAAGCGTGGAACTCATGGTTTGAGTCGGTCCGTTATATCGATTAGAGAAGCTGTTGCAGAAGAAATTGGGGGAAACACGATCTTTCCGGAGACGAAATAGTTTTTGTTTTCAAGCAATGGGAGGGACTCTCCGAAAAGTTTCGAGCGGACGACCCTGAAGAGATTGACCAGACTGATCCTTGGGTTCATCAAGGCATAGTTCTGGTCGGGAAAGTAGACGGCAGTCAGATTCGAAAATCGTTCCTTCAGATTGGTGCGTTCGATCTCTCCCTCGATCATACGGCTGGCGGGGCCATGATCGGAACAGAGAAGGATGACGACAGGCCTCATGCGCTCCCTTTGCCGGTTCTGGAGGGCCTCAACAACGTTGCAGATGCGATTCTGGAGAAATTGGAGCTGGCTGATATATGATTCGATATAATTATCGGGAGGGAGGAGATTGTCATTGAACCCAAAGGTGTGAGGAGGGGTCGTTTCCCGGCCATCTCTGTCGAAGACGAACGGGGCATGGGGACAAATGATGTGGAGAAAGACGAATTGAGGGGCCGCCGATTTGGGAGCCGTCGCAACTTCTCTGAGAAAAAATCTGATCCTATCCTGATGCCCGCGGAGAGGTGAGATGAGACGGCGAACGCCCGTTGCAATGTTATCCATCACCCAGTGTGGAACCAGGGAGGCACATGCCGGAAAGATCGCATAGGCCAGATTCATCTCGGTGAAGATGTGCAGATCGAGGCTGTCTTCCGTGAGAAATTGGGCGTTCGGGGAGATGTTTGGCGAGTCACGTCCGTTCTTGAAACAGAGTATCCCATATCCATGTTGGACGAAGGATGCGGCAGTCGGATTGGCCGACATGCGTCGTGCAAGATCTTCCGGGGTGAAGAGACGGTCGAATGCGTCATTGACATATCCGCCCTCGAGAAGAGCCAGGAGAGATAAATAGGTGTGCGGATAGTTCGAGGTGCTCTGCTCGGCGACGTAGAATCCGCGATCACGAAGGAATGCCGTGAAGGAAGAGTTGTCGAAGGAGTAAAGCTCGGACAGGACGTCGTTGCGTGCAAATCCATCGAGAACGAGACAATAGACGTCGGGAAAAGTTCCCGAAGAAAGGATGGGGGGCGAGAATGACTGTGAAACGCTGACGGAAGGCGGAGGAGGGAGGGCCGCAGCCGATCGAATCTCCGAGGCAGCCTCGATGGCGATGAGCAGGGTGAGGGTGAGGAGATAGACGTTCAGGATTTTTATCAGGTGAAGGAGGTTCAGGGCTGATTTTCGCAGTGCCAGGAAGAACAGGGCAAATGCAACGCCAAGGAATACAAGAAGAATTCCATGCAGTGTCTCCGGGGCTACCGGCAGCAGCTTCCGGATCGCAAAAAAATTATAGAGATATCCATATTGCGTAGACAGGACAAGGACCGTGGTCAGTCCGATGCAGGAACCATATCTGGATGATGACCGGCGATGAAGGAAGAGCATGGCGAGCGCTGTCGTGAGAAGGAAGCCGAGGAAGAGCAATACATCGTCCCTTCCGATAACGGTGAGGTTCTGGCGAAATGGAGCGAAAAACCAGATGCAGAGATAAAGGATGGGTGGAAGTTCGGGCAGGCTCAGCATCGGCAGCCCCGGGATCTCATCAGATACAGCGTGCGTTGCGTGTCACGAACGGGATGTTTGGCGATCGTTTCGAACTGGCTTTTCATCGCGGTTTCGAAGGACTCCTGGGTATACCGGGAAAAGATATCCTTTCTCACGGCGAGGAGGCGCTGCACCTGGGAATCTTCGCGGGGGACGAACTCGATGATCAGGTGGCGGCCAAGCCCGGCCAGGAAGGCGGCGACACGATCGAAGGGCAGGTTGTTGCCGATGACGAGATGGTGGATGAGGGCGAGGGCCATGACGAGATCGACCGGTCCGCGATCTGCGAACGATGCCCGTTCGGCATGGGCCCAGCCGAAGGCCGGGGTGGGATTGGTCAGGTCCAGCAGCAGGGGGAGAAGCTTGGTGTCGCCGCGGGAGCGGACATCCCGGTAATTGCGCTCGACCGCCGCCGGATCGATGTCCCAGGCCACGGTCAGAGCCCCCCGCTCGCTGGCGAGGCGGCTGAACACGCCGGTGTTCGCCCCGAGATCCCAGGCGGTCCCTGGGGAGACCCGATCGATGAGGCCGGCGACCAGATCGCGTTTTTCCGCGAACCCGGTCTCTGAGTAATTCGTATTCGTATAATATTCCGCCCATGTCGTTCCGGCGGGCTGCCAGTCGAGAGCCTCGATGGCGCTCTGGAGACCGTCGACGATCCCGCGAACGGCCTGGGGATGGACCTTGCGGCCGGCGGCGGGGCGGGGGGCATCCGAGGCCAGGCCGGACTGGGCGCGGGCGTGCAGGTGCAGGTGCATCAGGAGCTGGAAGGAAAACCAGGTGCGCAGCGGGAGCAGCCGCGAGGCGAGATCCAGCGGAATGCCGTCGAGATGGAGCTGGGAGAGACGGCCCAGGCTGACATCGACGCGGCTCATCAGCGCGAGGGGGGCGAGGAAGTGGCGGCAGAACTGCTGATAGGCGGGCCAGGGCTCGTCGGCCTGGGCTTTCTCGAAGGACAGGGTGTCGAGAAGCACGATTCTGCCTTCATGCAACTGGAAATTGAAGGCCGAAGCATCCTTGAGCCGCATCCCGTGGTCCATCGCGAGCTGTTGAATCCGGAGCGCCGCCCGGGCGGAGTCCCGGAGCTGGCCGAACGACCATTCACAGGGATGAGAGATGAACCGGACCGTCTCCGGCCGGATGATGCGGAAACAGCCGTCCGGATCGAGGGGCGGTTCGCCGGTTTCCTCGTGGCGGATCAGAAGCCCTTCTTCGGTCAGGCGGGCATACAGACCGGACTGCATGAACTGTTCATGATCTTCCTGCCCGATCGTTTGTATTTGTCGATATATAATTCCATTCCGGGAAAAGACGAAGCCGGCCGGGTCGCGAAACGACGCGCGATGCCGCTCCTGCCGCGCGGTATTCATTTCTTCTCGGCGGGGTGATCGTCGGTCTGAGGCGGCGTCTTGGGATCGTCGGTCTTCTTTTTTCCCGTCAGGAAATCTTTGAACTGCTGCCAGTAGAGTTTGAGGGCATAGAGCCCTCCGAACAGCGTTGCCACGATGATCTGAAAGACGTAGCTTCCGGTACCGGGGTCGATGTAGGCCTCGGCCGGGGGGATGATGAGGGCGGAGAGGCCCAGTGCCAGCGGCATGGTGCGGGACAAGGCGGAAAGAACGGTATGCATGGATCCTCCTGGTGGATGGACGGATTCGGATGGGGACAAGGAAGAGTGCCGGGTCATGTCGGTTTTTTCGTGAGGCCGTGCTTGAAGAGACGGTCGACCTCTTCACCGAACCGGCCGTCGGCGAGATGGATGACGAGATGGGGTAGGGGTTCGTGGCCGCCGTTGTAGAACCGTTCGGCCTCGATCAACACCAGGTGGGCGGGCTGGCCTTCTTTCGGGATCACGAACCGGAGGCGTTTCATCCCGAAATGCGCCGTCTTGAAATGCTCGCAGGCCTCGTAAAAGCGCTCGGCCGGGATGATCATGGCCAGCTTCGCCCCGTAGGGGAGCAGATAGGCCGCCGCTTCGATGAAGTCGGCCAGGGTGCCGTTCAGTTCGTGTCGGGCTGCCGCACGGCCGGGTTTTTCCGGGATCTTGCCGCTTCCCTTGGGGTAGTAGGGAGGATTCATGACGACCAGGTCGAAGGATTCCGGCAACATGCGGGCCGGGATCTCCCTGACATCGGTATGCTCGAACTCCATGCCGATCAGGCGGGGGTTCAGCTCGAGATTGCGTTTGGCAAGATGATGAAACTCCTCTTGCAGTTCGATGCCGGTGATGGTCAGGGCGGGGTTGCGGTATTTCAGCATGAAGGCCAGAATGCCGCTTCCCGAGCCGAGATCGACAACCCGGGATACGCTCGGAGAGAGGGGCACAAACTCGGCCAGCAGAAGGGTGTCGATGGCAAATGCGGTGCCGTCGATTTTCTGGATCAGTTTGAGATCGGTTCCGACGACCTCGTCGAGCCGCTCGTCCGTGTCGAGAAAAACGCTCTGCATGTCGGGTATTCTAGCCCGGATCCCGGACCGTGTATAGGGGCTCTTGGGCCGCAGGGGCGGGTGATCAGAAGTTGATCGCGAAGGAGAGCGAGTAGCGGCGGTCTTCCCGGTCACCGGGGCGGGGGCCGAGCTCTTCGGAATAGGTCGCGAACTCGATCCGCGCCTCCCGGAAGGTTGCGGTCGCACCGGCGCTCAGATACCCGCCGCGAACGCCGCCGCGCAGGGTGAGCCAGGGTCGGGGAAGCGTTTCGAGGCCGAGCCGGAGTTTCGAAAAAAATGTGCCGTCGCTCGTGACATCGGCGAGATCGGCCGCCAGCAGGAGCTTGCGGGTGCGGCTCGACGAGCCGGTGAGAGGGCGGACCGCGGTCCCGATATCGACACGGCGCGGCAGGCGTCCGATCGAGGGATCGACCTCGGACTCGAACAGGTTGCTCACCGAGAGGCCGATCGACTGGTTCCAGGCGTTCGAGAGCCGGTACAGCACGCCCCCGTCGATGTCGAACGCGGCGCCCTTCCGGGCATCATCACGCAGATCGTCCTCGGACAGAGAGGCAAAATCCCGTGCGTCGTAGGTGCGATCGATGCTGCGTCGCGAAAGGAACTTCATGCCCAGGCCCCAGTGGCCGGCCGCCGCGTCACCGAACACGATGCGGTTGCCGGGGATCGGGCGGGCGATGGCGCCGACCAGCACCGAGTCGATATCGCCCTTCGCCCGGATCGCCGGATTGGTCGGCCTCTCGACGCCGATCTGGGCCACCGTCTGGTACAAAAAGGCGGCGCCGAAGCCCGTTCCCCCGAGATAATAGGCGAGATTCGAGGCGACGGTGCGGGCCTGTTGACCCATGACCTCGCTCAGCAGGCGATTGTTCGCGGCGCGGGCCTCTGGGGTGTCGGCATCCGAAAGGCCGTCGGTCTTGTTCTCCACGCGCCGGAGATCCTGATTGATCTCCCCCGTCGCGTCGAGGATGGCGTAGGATTTGTCGGTGATTTGACCCAGACCGGCCGGATTCGAGAACAGCGCCTGCTGGTCGTCGGCAACGGCCGTGAACGCTCCGCCCATGCCCTGTTGACGCGGCGTTTCATACACCAGGGGGTGGGCTTCCTTCGCCGCAAGCGGTGTGAAGGACAGTGTGGCCAGACACAAGGCAGCCAGAGCAGCTCGCATGATCGGTCGCATCGTCAGTTCGCCCCGTCGATCTCGGTCAGCAGCGCGGAAAAGCTGGCCGCATGCACGTCATGAAACGGATGGACGGCTTCGAGCCGGTCGGCGAGATCCCCGACGGCCGAGATGGTCGCTCGGTTCGAGGCGCTGAAGCTCCCGGTGAGCCGGGTGCCGTTGACGGGGGAGAGGAACGTCCAGGCATCACCCCGCCCGTCGAACCCGTAGACGAGATCGCTGAACGCCTGTTCGAGGGACATGCCCGAGGCGGCCGATCCGCCGATGAAGGCGGCATACAGCTCTGGCCAGGTGGCGGTTTTGGCATCGTTCGTGGTGAACGTGATCTGGTCGTAGATGTCGAGCCGGCCGTTTTTGTTCGTATCGTATTTCTCGAGCAGCCGCTTCGCAGCGATCAGGGGCGGAATCAGCCCCCGGGTGAGCCGGTCGGTGCGGGAGGGTGCCGTCACCGTCTGCATCATGCGTGACGCCCGCTCGAGCCGGTCGATGTCCGAGATCGCCGTTGCGCACTGGAACCACAGCGCCGCCCGGTCATACGGGCCCACCCCGTTCTGCATCGTGTCGAGCACGGATAGCACCCGGAAGCCGGCGAGGCCGGCCTCGGACTCGGCCAGGCCCTGGATGACCGGGCCGGTCGCATTCCCGCGGTCCACGAGCTTCTGGAAGATCTCGCGCGCTCCGGTGTAATCCCCGGAGCCGAGCGCCAGATACGCTTCGTCGACGAGTTCGTCGTCGGTGCGGGCGCTCATGGCCGTGTCCATGCCGTCGAACAGGTTGCATCCCGTCAGGCCGAGCGCGACCCAGAGCATCAGGAATGCCCGGAGAATGCGCGCCCCTCTACCCATGCTGAACATCGCGACTCCCGAAGATGACGGATTCATTCCGGATATCGGCAGATCCCGGCAGCCCGCGAAGGGAGTTCCGTCGGGTCGGTGAAACTTTTTCCGTACACCTGTGGTATCTAGAGAGGAGAAGTCCTGGAATGTCTGTCGGGAAGGAGCCTTCGTCATGAACTCCCTGCTTCGCGCCTCCTGTGTCGCCCTGCTGTGCCTGGCCGCCGCCACGGGGTCGGCCGGACCGTTCGATCGCACGACGGTGCTCGTCGACGAGGCGGAAACCGCGACCGCCTCGCTCGTTCCTCCGAAGACCGTCGAGCAGTATGTGCGCGTGGCTTCCTACAACATTGCCCACGCCCGCGGGAACGAGGAGGGCAAGACGAAGAACGAGATCGCCCGCAAGGAGAACCTCGACGGGATCGCGGCGCTGCTGAAAAAGCACGAGATCGATATCGCCGGGCTGACCGAGATTTCCAAGGGCGATCTGCGGGCGAAGTTCAGAAATCAGCCGAAATATATCGCCGAGCATGCCGGAAACCTGCATTACGCCTACGGCGAAAACGTCAGTCGGCTGCTCGGTCTGCTGGCGACGCAGGGAAATGCCGTCGTTTCACGGTTCCCGATCCTCTCGTCGAAGAACCACGTGCTGTACCGGACCGACCCCAAGCATGAGCAGCGGAGCTGCCTCGAGGCCGTTCTCGATCTGGGAAACGGCCGCCGGCTGTGCGTGCTCGTCGCGCATCTGAGCCTCCTGCCCGAGGAGTCGACGAAGCAGATCGAAGAGATCTGGAAACTGGCGATCGACAGCAAACATCCGGTCGTCCTGATGGGGGACTTCAACTCCCGCCCCGGGAGTGCCCGGATCAAGTGGCTGGCCAGCCGCATGAAGGACACGACGGCCAACGTGAACACGACGTTCCTGAACAAGCCCGACGTGAAGATCGATTATATTTTCAGCTATGGTTCGATCCGGGCCGGCAAGGCGTTCGTCGACGGGTTCGAGCAGGGCTACTCGGATCACGGCTGCCTCATCAACGACCTCTGGATCCGCTACCTCCGCTGAACGAGAGAAACGCACCGCAGAGGCGCCGAGGCGCGGAGAAGAACGAGGAACGGTTCACCACGGAGACACCGAGGCACAAAGAAGGGTGGAACATAGATCTGCGCTGTTTTGGGCGGATCGCGATCCGCCCCTACGGTTGTCGGTATCTTCTCAGAAAGGGAACCGAATCCGCAGATGACACAGATGTCGCAGATGAACGGCATGATAAACGAAGGATTCTTCTTCGTTCTCGTCAGATGAGCCCAGGCGTTCATTCCTCTTGGTGGGGATTCAAGAGTTTGCCCGGACTCTGTGTCTCTGTGCCTCGGTGGTGAAACGTTCCTTCGTTTTTCCGAGGTTCAGAGGAGGGGGATGCCGCGGTCGCGGAATGCCTGTTCGGTTTCGGTCGGCCAGACGCTGGCCTGGACCTCGCCGAGATGGGCTTTTTCGAGCAGATACAGGCAGAGGCGGGACTGGCCGATGCCGCCGCCGATGCTGAGCGGGACCGTGTTCTCGAGGACGCCGCGGTGGAATTCGAGTTCGCGGCGGTCGCGCAGGCCGGCCATCTCGAGTTGGCGTTCGAGAGCCTGGGCGTCGACGCGGATGCCCATCGAGGAAAGCTCGAGCGGCTTGCCGCGCACCGTGTCCCAGACGATGATATCCCCGTTGAGGCCGCGGGTTCCGGGGCCGGTCGGGGTGCTCCAGTCGTCGTAATCCGCCGCGCGCAGGTCATGCGGTTTGCCGCTGTCGAGCGGGTGGCCGATGCCGATCAGGAACACGGCGCCGAACTCGCGGGCGATCTCGGCCTCGCGCCGGGCCGGCTCCAGCTCGGGATAGCGCCGTTCGACCTCCTCGGCGTGGAGGAAGGTCACATGATCGGGAAGCTTCTGCCGAAGAACCGGGAAGGCGCGCGTGACATCCCGGTGGGTTTCGAGGATGGCGTCCCAGATATTGTTGACGATATATTTCAGATGGTCGAGGCTGCGTTCGGCCGGGGTGACGACGCGCTCCCAGTCCCACTGGTCGACGTAGATGCTGTGGATCTCGTCGACGAGCTCGTCCTTGCGGATGGCATCCATGTCGGTGTACAGGCCGCGGCCGGGCTCGAAGCCATACCGGCCCAGGGCGTGGCGCTTCCATTTTGCCAGGCTGTGGACGACCTCGATCGTCTCGGGGCGGAACTTCGTGACGAACGAAACCGGCTTCTGGGTGCCGGCCAGGTCGTCCTGGAGGCCGTTGCCGGTTTTCAGGAACCGCGGCGCCGTGACACGGACGAGGCGGAGCCGTTCGGCGAGACGATGCTCGAAGGCATCCTTGACGTGCTTGATCGCGTGTTCGGTCGTGAACAGATCGAGGGCCGGCCGGTAACGTTCTGGAAACATACAACTCCTGTCGCAATGCGGTATTCCGAGCCCTTCGCCCGAGGCTGCGGGGGGAATCCGCATCGAATGTACCAAGTCCGGCTCCGACAATCAAGGCCCGAATGCCGAAAAGAGGCTTCCGAGGCCGTCTTCGCGATTGACGATCCCCTGTACCGCCCGTATAATCGAATGCATGAAACGCCTTTTCGTGATGATCGCCGTTCTGCTGAGCCTCGCCGCCATCGGCTGCGGGGGCGGCGGCGGCAGCAACCCCGTCAGCACCACCACCACCCCGCAGATCTACGAGATTTCCCCGACGAGTGGATATCCTGGAGATCTGGTTACAATCCGCGGGGCAAACTTTGGTGGCGCAGGCACATATAATGTCGTTACCTTCAACGGGATTCGTTGTGATCATACCATCTGGACGGATACGCTCATCTATTGCTATGTTCCTTCTGCTATTGCCGGTAATGGGGCTTTTGTTGTTACGGCCGCCTCTGGCTTGTCGTCGAGCCCCTACTCGCAGTTTTCGATCCTTTCTCCTCAGAATATCAGTGTCAATCCCACTTCTGGCATTCCTGGGACCTATGTGACGATCTCAGGAACTGGTTTCGGGCCATCATCATCGACTTCACAAATCAGGTTCAATGGTGTTCCGGCCACGGATGTTTACTGGACCTCAACCTTTATTTCGTGTCGAGTTCCCGCAAGCAGCCAGAACGGTACGATTCTTACGATAAATTTTGCAAATGGATCCACGTATTCAACGACATTCAATTATGTCTATCCTAGGGCAAGCCTTTCAGCTGTCGATTCCCCGAATACGACGGGCAACTATGTCGGTGCAAAACTCGAGATCGTCGGACAGGGATTTGGAAATTCCCAGGGAGATTACAACGCAAGATTAATGTTCGGTTCTACCCCTGTCTATCCAAATAGTTCATCTTGGACATCAAATAGAATAATATTCAATATACCATATGTTTCTGGCATTGCGAATTCTCTCTCTGCTCATGAAATAAGGCTGACTCTCAACGATCGGGAATATGTTGCCGGTAGCTGGTATCTGGCAAAACCCAATGTTTCGGACGCCGCGCCCGGTACTGTCTATGATGCGGACGCAATGATTACGTTGAATGGTCAGTATCTGGGCCTCGGAGAAACGAGTTCTTATCTCATGGTTGGCGGTGTTCGGATTCAGCCAATGAATACGACATGGACGGATACCTATATCTCGTTCAGAAATCCATTTTCATCGGTCATTGGCTCTCAGGAAAAAACCGTGTATGTTGTTGTTGGTGGGGTTCAGTCAGATCCCATAACCATCAAGGTTGAATGAGGAAACGATGCAGGAAGCGATCACGAAGATCAAGGAGGCGCTGCAGCTGATCGACGAACTGAAACGTCAGTTCTCGGTGCGGCGCCATCCGGATGGCTGCAGCAAGCTTTTGTACACGGGCGTGGCCGAGTCGAATCTCATCGACAAGCTGATGCCGGTCGTCGAAAAGCGGTTTGGCCCGGCTTACAAGCCGGCGGGCCAGTCGGCGCTGCTGAAGAACTGGTTCGACGGGTTCGTCAAGGGCGTCGGGGGCATCCGGCGCGACCAGACGCTGTTCCGGCTCGATATTTCGCCCGAGCTGAGCATGTTCTGCGCGTTCTGGCCCTGGGGCTCCGAGCCGGTCAAGACCTCGATCCGCATCGGCCTCCTCTGCGCCGACGAGGATCTCGAGAAAAAGATGGAGTCCGCCCTCCAGGGGTGTTTCTGACGCCCCTGCCCGCTTTTCACGCAAACGGGAACTCCTCGAGCCGTGGGGAGGGGCGAGAAGGGGTGCATTTGCCCTGACTCTCTTCGGCCTCACCCCGGAGGGGGCTGCTGCTCTGGTATAATCAAAAGAATCAGATTTACCAGAGGGGGCGGAAGATGGATCGTACCATTCGGCATCACTCCCGTATCGGTTGGTTCCTGCTGGCTTTGGTCCTGTGCTGCGCCGTCATTGCAGACGCTGCGCCGCGTCGTTCGGCCGGGCAGCACATCCTGATGCAGGGGTTCGGCTGGAACTCCCAGTCGCGCGGGGTTCCCAGCCGTTGGTACAAGCTGGTCGGCGATCGGGCCCGCGACATCGCCGAGCTGGGCGTCACGATGATCTGGCTGCCCCCCGTTTCCCGCTCGGTCAGCCCCCAGGGCTATCTTCCCGGTGATTACTACGACGTGGGAACCGAGCAGAGCCCCACGTTCTACGGCGATCGCGACCAGCTCGTCACATGCCTCCGAAGCCTCGACCAGGCGGGCCTGCTCGCCATCGCGGATATCGTCGTGAATCACCGGTGTGCCAGTCACCAGGATGCCAACGGCGTCTGGAACATCTACAACTTTGCGTCGGGAAAAGCCCGCTGGGATGGCCGGATGATCTGCACGGGCGAGTACGGCGGTTCGGGCCAGCGGGATTCGGGGGACAATTTCGGCCCGGCACCCGACCTCGACCATGCGAACAGCAGCGTCCAGAGCGACATCATCGAGTGGCTCAAGTGGCTGAAATCCCTGGGATTCGACGGCTGGCGTTATGATTTCAGCCGTGGATACTCCCCGGAATATACCGCCATCTATGATAAGGCGACGAATCCTGCCTTCTCGGTCGGCGAGATCTGGACGGATATGGCTTTCAGCGGCTCCTCCCTCAATCCGAATCAGGATGCCCACCGCCAGGTTCTGTGCAACTGGCTCGACAAGGCGGGGGACAAGGCGGCTGCCTTCGACTTCACGACCAAGGGCATTCTGCAGGTCGCGGTCATGGGCGAATACTGGCGGCTGCGTGACTCCAGCGGCAAGGCGGCCGGTCTGATCGGCTGGTGGCCGGCGCGCGCCGTCACGTTCCTCGACAACCACGACACCGGTTCCCAGCAAAGCCACTGGCCGTTCCCCGGCGAGAAGATCATGCAGGGATACGCCTATATCCTCACGCATCCCGGCACCCCGTGCGTGTTCTGGGAGCACGTCTACGACTGGAAACTGCGTGAGCCCATCAAAAAGCTGATCGATGCCCGCCGCCGGTGCGGCATCGTGGCGGACAGCAAGCTCGAGATCGCGAAGGCCGAACAGGGCCTGTATGCCGCCTTCGTGGGCGGGAACCTCGCCATGAAGCTCGGCCCCAACGACTGGAATCCGGGGGACGGGTTCGAGCTGCTCGCGAGCGGGGACCAGTTCGCCGTCTGGGGGAAAAAGGCCGCGGCGCGCAGGTGACCTGACCGGCCGTTCCGTGCTATCGTTTTGATGACCGATGGAAGTGCGCCGACCGGGCGCACTTCTGGTTTTCGGCGATCTTCATTCCGGGAGTCTCTGCATCATGTCAGAAGAGGTTCGGTTCGGCGACAATTACACGGATCTTTCCAGCGAGTCCGGTGTCAATGCCGGGTTTCAATTCGAATTTTTCTGTGAACACTGCAACGATGCGTGGCGCACCCCGTTCGTTCCCTACCGGCGCGGCCAGGTTTCAGGCTGGCTTGGAAAGGCATCGGATCTGCTGGGCGGTCTTTTCGGGAGTGCGGGGGATGTCGTGAGCGGGATGGCGGAGTCGGGGTTCGGGACGGCCCGGGATGCCGCGTTCCGGGATGCGGTGCAGCTCGCCCGCGGGCGGTTCCACCGGTGCGGTACCTGCGCCCAGTATGTGTGCGACCGTTGCTGGAACCGGGAGCGGGGCCTCTGCCTCCAGTGCGCTCCGGATACGGACGCCGAGGTCGAGGCTGCACGGGCGCGCGGCGAAACGGAGGCTGCGGTCGAAGCGGCAACCGAGGAAGGACGTTCCCGGGGAAAGAAGCGGGATGTGAAGACGGCGAAACAGCTCGTCTGCCCTTCGTGCGGCGAGAAAAGCGGCGGAGGGAAGTTCTGTGCCTCGTGCGGGGCGAAGATGGACGCCAAAGCCTTCTGCCCTGAATGCGGAAAGCCCGTCACGATGACGGATGCCTTCTGCCGGGAGTGCGGTCATCGCCTCACATCGTGACCCGGCTCCGCGGCGTTCTCTGAAAGGGTACACCCCGCCGTGTGTGCGGTGACTCTGATCCTCAGGGCGCGGTCGGAGGGCGGTGTACACAGGAGTGAAGGTTTACATAAATAATTACGCGTAAAGTGTACGGCGGTAGATTCGGGCCAGAGGAAGTGCCTCTTGGTCGCGAGGTACATGGAGACAAAAGAAGGTGTACCCCTTCTCGGGATCAATTTCCCGACGAAGGGAACAACTGGGCCGGGGCTGAAATGCCGAGTGTGGCGAGGTTGAAGCGGAGGGACCAGACCATCACGGCATTCACGGCGGCAACCATGGCGAAGCCAACAGCAAAGAGGATCAGCAACCGGCGTTTTCGGCCTTCCGGAGCGGCGGCGGCCGCAAGCAGCGTGTCGACGTTCAGGAGAAGCAAGCTCCAGCCGGAGATGAGCGCGAAAAGGACCGTTTCGAACCTCGTCAGTTGCGCAACGACGCCCTGGAGATTCCCGAGAGGCCCCGTGATCGTGCTCCCAAGCGCAAGGGCGGAGCGGACGAGCTGCGGGTAGGGGCCAGCCAGGAGTCCCGTCACGAGGCATGCACCAAGAGCGAAGGCCCAGGCTGCTATGCGTGGGAGGCGGTCGTCCGTCTTCTTCTTCAGCGCGGGATGCCAGACGGCAAGAAGCGTGGGAATGATGAGAAGCCGGGGCTCTCCCCACAACAGGCCGACGGCAAGGGCGGCGGAGATGGTTGCGCGCAGAAACGAGCTGAGCCTGCTGCGGGTCGTCGCGATGAGAACGGCGCTTCCCGCGACGAGCAGGAGGAGCGTCTGGCTCGTGGAAAGGAAGGATGAGGCCAGTAACAGTCCTGCGCAGGCAGCGAAGCTTCCGAAGAGCCCTTTCCGCGCATAGCGCTCGGTGAGCGGTGAGCCGGGCTGCTCCTCTTCGTCGGCGAGATCGAATCCCTGTGGGGGGCGAGGGATCTCGACGGCCCGGAGGCGGATGGTTGGAAACTTCGAGCCGAGAGGAATTTCGATCAGGGTGTTCAGGCGCGGTGGTCGGAGAAGGCCCAGCAGATAGACGCCCGAATCCTGCATGGCGATAGAAGGATGCTCCAGCATTTCCTGGATGTGACGTTCCGCGACGAGGGGATCGTACCCGTAGAGCGCCTGGACGGCAGCCGCGCGGATCCGGTTGTCGGGCGAGCCGGAGAGTTCGAGAAGTCGGTCGTGCAGATGAGGGACCCGGCAGAGGCTCAGTCCTTCCAGGGCATTTGCGACGACGCGGGGATCGGAGTGCGTGAGGAAAGATTCAATAGCATATGGTATGTCATCCGAGGGGATGCGGGGAAGACGTTTGACCAGGAACGAAAGTTTGAAGGAGTCGGTTTCGGAGCGGAGATGGTCGAGGAGGGGCTTTGCGAGGGTCGGATCGGCCGTTTCGGTGAGTCGCTCAATGGCGTCGAAAGCAACGTAGCGACTGCCGAGGCGCAGTTTGTGGAGCAGGATGTCGCGGCGGCTGAGCGGGGCTGTGCCGGCCGGCGGCTCCGGAGTCGCTTCGCCAGGAGCCGGCGAGGGAGGGGCGAGGGGCTCGAGCTGGTTCCGGGCTTTCCGGGCGAAGTAGCGGACCTGGGGGTCCGGGTCGAGCAGCAGCTCGTTCACGGTCGGAAGAAAGGCTTTCGCCTGGCCGGGCGTCAGGGCGGTGTGGTGTCCGAGGGTCTCGAGGACGGCCTGCTGATCGGCATCGGTCCCTTCCTTCAGGAGGCGAAGGGCGAGCGGGGTCCAGAGGTCGGCGTCGGCCGGAGCGGTGATCGGCATGGGGGCATGCTATCACAACATACGGATGATCGGAATGTGGCAGCGAGTGATGAAAAATTGTCATTCCGGATTGCCGACTTTGGGAAATGGCCGATGGAGGCTGTTTTGGCTGCTGGCACCGGAATTGCTGCTGGAAGCGCGATTCAGCGGGATATTCACGGATGTGGAGGAAACGGGATGGGAGCGGCTTTCAAGACCCTGTCGGGAATCGTGTGCGGGGCGATGATCATGGTGTCGGCGGCGGCCGGTGCGGCTGTCGAGGTGAGCGTCGACCGGGGATTCAACACCGAAGTTTCGGTGGCGGTGCCGGCGCTGAAGTTCATCCGGACCCGGCTCGATGGAAAGCCTGCTGCGGCACTCGTGATGCAGGATGCCTGTCCCCGTCTGGTCAAAGGGGAGCCGGAACTGCCGGTGATCTCCCGCTTTTTCATGATCCAGAACGAGGGAGCGCCGGCCGTTCGCATCCTCGAGGCCAAGTATGAAACGATGCCGGTCGACGGCATCATTCTTCCCAGCCGCGGTCCGCTGTCCCGCGCGGAAGACCCCTCCTCGGTTCCCTACGAGACGGGCAAGTCCTACGAAAAAGACGCCTGGATCCCTTCGGACAAGGAGCTGGTTTCCGTCGGCAAGCCGTTTCTTTTCCGCGATGTCCGTGGCATCCGGGTTTCGTTCCATCCGGTTCAGTATAATCCCGTGAAACAGCAGCTTCGCGTCTATCGACGGTTTCGCGTTCGCATTGACAATACATCGGATTCCGCGACGAGCTCGTCGCGGCGCCGGACGGCCGTTTCCAGTGTGTATGAGCCATTATATAAAAAGATGTTTTCCAACTTCGCGCCGATGGCGCAGCGGCTGCCCCGCCTGGGCGAGAACGGGCGCCTGGTGATCGTGGCGGCCGACGAGCTCGCCGAGGCGGTCATGCCCCTGATGGCGTGGAAGCTCAAGTGCGGCATCGACACGCACATCGTGAAGCTCGGAGAGATCGGCGGGGCGACGCCGGAGGCCGTGAAGGCCTATCTGCAAGGGGAGTTCAACACCCGCCCCTTCACGCATGTCATTCTCGTCGGGGATGCCCAGCAGGTGCCGACGATGAAGGGCGTGAAGGAAGGGGCCGACTCGGATCCCTGCTACATGAAGCTGGCGGGCGATGATCACGTTCCCGATGCGATCATCTCGCGCATCTCTGCCACGACTGCCGAAGAGGTCGCCTACCAGGTCGCGAAGTTCATCAATTACGAGCAGTTCCCGTCCGAGGGCGAGGATGCCGCCTGGTATACGAAGCTGATGGGCGTTGCCAGTTCCGAGGGCACCCCGACGGATTTCGAGCGGATGGAGGAGCTGCGGACGGTTCTGCTGAAGCGATTCACCTCGATGGACCAGATTTACGACGAGAAGCAGGCCTCCAGCGGAGGCGGGGTGTCTCCGTTCCCGCCGCACATGCCCGGTGGCCCCTGGGGCCCTTGGGGACCCATGTTCGCCGTGGCGCGTGACGGTGTCGCGACGACCTCCGCGGGCGCCAATGACGCCAACCCTGCCGGTTCCGCATCCGGCACGGCTCCGGCGCCGACCGTTTCGAGGAAAGACCGGATCGCGGCAGGGGTCAACGAGGGACGCGGCATCATCAACTATATCGGTCACGGCAGCAAGGAGCGGTGGGTGAGTTCCGGCTTCAATGTCGCCGACTGTTCGGCGAAGCTCGCGAACGGGTGGCGCATGCCGCTCGTGATCAGTGTCGCCTGCGTGAACGGCGACTTCGCGAAGGGGACCGATTGTTTCGCCGAAGCCTGGCTGAAGGCCGGGGATATCGAGAATCCGCGGGGCGCCGTCGGGTTCATGGGGGCGACGACCAATATGAGCTGGGTGCCGCCCTGCGTCGTCCAGGCCGAGATCAACACGAACTATCTCATGAACGATACCTACAAGACCGCCGGTGCCCTGATGATGAACGGCGTGATGAAGGGCCTCGAGCAGTACGGCACGGAAGAAAAGAGCGAGGGCCTCAAGATCGCCGAACAGTGGCACTGGTTCGGTGACGGCACGCTGATGGTGCGCACCCGGACGCCGCGCCGGATCGAAGTGAAGACGACGATCGAGAACACCGGGTCCGAGAGCGCCGTTGCCGTGAAGGTCGTCGATGCCGACGGCAAGCCGGTCGAGGGGGCCCAGGTCACCTGCTACACTGCGCGATTCGAGGCGATGGGAACCCGCCCGACGGGTGCCGAGGGGACGGCGGTCGTGACGGTGCCGGCCGAAAGCGGCACGGAAGGCTACATGACGGTCGTCGGCCCGAATCTGGTGCCGCTCGTCGACCGCAAGATCACGTTCTGATCGACTCTCGTCGATTCCGGGGCGCGGAGAAGGCAACCATCCTTCCCGCGCCCCGCTTGCATCGGGGCGGAGGGGCTGGTATCGTGCAGGCTGTCATGACAAAAACACCCACCGACGATCAAGACACGATTCTGGCATCTGCGCGCCAGGCTCTCGAGGCTGAGGCTGCGGCGATCACGGCTGCGTCAGCCCGTCTGAACGGAGAGGTGCTGCGGGCCGTCGATCTGATTCTCACCTCGCGTGGTCGGCTGATCGTGTCGGGGATGGGGAAATCCGGTCTGGTCGGGCGGAAGATCTCGGCAACCCTTTCCAGCACGGGCACGCCGTCGTTTTTTCTGCATCCGGCCGAGGCCCTGCACGGGGATCTGGGCATGGTGACGGAGCAGGATGTCCTGCTGCTTCTCTCGAACTCCGGAGAGACCGACGAGGTGGTTCGGCTGATTCCCTTCCTGCGCCGGATCGGCGCCCGAATCATCGCGCTGGTCGGCAACACCGCCTCGTCGATGGCGCGCATGTCGGATGTGGTGCTCGATGCGTCGGTCGTTCGCGAGGCATGTCCGATGAACCTGGCGCCGACCAGTTCGACGACCGTCGCGATGGCGATGGGAGATGCGCTGGCGATCGCCCTGATCGAGGCGCGGGGCTTCCGGGAGAAGGATTTCGCGTATCTGCATCCGTCCGGCAGTCTCGGAAGGCGGTTCCTGACCGTGCGCGATCTGATGCACACCGGGGAGCGGATTCCCTTCGCGGCGCCGGGGATGCCCCTGAAAGAGGCCATTCTGGCGATGTCCCGGGGGGGCTTCGGGGCTCTGGTCGTTGCCGATGCGTCGG
>DAOOQQ010000031.1:0-48941 GCA_035388825.1 Candidatus Ozemibacteraceae bacterium | reverse complement strand
GATAATAGGCGAGACCGTGCTGGGCATTTTCGGAGCCGGGAATGCCCCAGTCGATGAGATACACCTTGTAGCCGGCCCTCGACAACGCCTCGATGAAGCTGTGGCCCGGCATCAGGTCGAGAATGTACCAGCGGTTGATGAAGGAGTACACCATGAAGATCGGCGGCGCATCGAGGGGCTCGCCGAGCACTTCATACTCGAACAGGCGGCAGGTGCCTTCGTGGTAGACGATCCGCGAGGGGGTGAGGGCCATGCCGAGGGTCGCGAGCTGCTGGTCGTCGGCGCGGTCACCCACGGCGGCGGCATGCTGGAGATACTCGACGAACTTTTTCGCGCGGGTGAGATCTTCCTGGAGCTTGGGGTCCTGGGCGGTGGCCGTGGCCTGCTGGTTGCTCATGCCGATGGTGAACCCTCCGGGGCGTATTCACTGGCGGCCGGAAAGGGCAGCCGAAACTCCACCAGTATGAAAATTATATGTACCGATCCGGGGGGTGTCAATGAAGGGGGCGGCGGGCAGGATATCCGAAACGAAAAACCGCCGGCAGTTTTCTGCCGGCGGTGGGGTTGGCTACGGAAGGGGAGGTTATTCGGCGGCCTTGGCCTTGGGGCTGGCCTGCTCGATCACCTGGCGCCACACGTTCTCGAAGTGGTGCATGACCACGCGGGTGTTCTTCTGGTAATCCTCATACGCCTTGTTGACCATCTCGATCTGCTTCTTCGCGGTGTCGTTGTACGCGTCGCGCTGCATGTCGGCGATCTTGGTGACGTTCTCGGTGAGCGTCGTGTAGAACTTCATGGCGTTCTCGAGACCTTCGCGGGAAAGGCGGATCATCTCGTCGCGGTCGAACAGGGGGGTGGTGTTGGTCGGGTTCATCGTGATACTCCTTGTTATATTGTAAATAGTATTGAGAGCGGCATCGAATGCCGTTCGCGTGTGACCGGAGGTTACTGGGCGGCCGTCTGCCGGGTGGACTGGGCCAGGTCGGCGATCTTCCGCCACTCTTTCTCGAACGTGGCCGTGATCGTGCGGGAGTTCTTCTGATACTCCTCGTAGGACGTGTTGATGAGGGCGATCTGCCGGCGGCTGGCTTCGTTCATCGTGTCCTTCTGGATTTCGCCCAGCTTCAGGGCGTTTTCCGTCAGGGTCATGAAGAAGTTCAGCGAGTTTTCCATTCCCTGCCGGGAGAGCCGGGTCAGTTCTTCGCGATCGAACAGCGGGTTGTTCATGGGGGAGTTCCTTTCTCGTCTTGTGTCGGCGGGTCGTCATGAGGGGATCAGGCCTGCGTCTGCGCCTGGCGGTCGATGGCGCGATGGAAGAGGGATTCCGAATGGTTGCGGATGATCCGGGCCGCTTTGAGGGTCTCGTCGAGAACCAGATTGGTGATCTCCGACTGGCGGCGTTGGATCTCGGTCAGCGTTTCGATCTGGATCGAGGCGATCTTCTCGAGATTCTTCGAAAACTGACTGGAAAGGCGCATCGAGGTTTCGATCAGGTCGCCGGCGATGCCGGGGAGGTCCGCGAACGGGGTCGGGGTTCCGGTGGTCGTCTGCATGGGTATCTGTCCTCTCGTGAAATGCGATTCCGGGCTGAAGCCGGATCAGAGCACCAGGCCGCCGTCGACGCCGAGCACCTGGCCGGAGATGAACGAGGCGTCATCCGAAGCGAGGAACAGGTAGCAGCGGGCGACGTCATCGACCGTGCCATGGCGCTGGAGGGGGGCCTTTTCCTTCATCATGGTGAGGATTTTTTCAGGCATCTTGGCGGTCATGTCCGTGATGATGAAGCCGGGGGCGACGGCGTTGACGCGGATGCCCTTGCGACCCATCTCCTTGGCCAGCGATTTGGTGATGCCGATCACACCGGCCTTCGTCGCGGCGTAGTTGACCTGGCCGACGTTGCCGTAGACACCCACGACCGAGCTGGTGTTGATGATGCTGCCGGCGGTGCCCTTTTCGATCATCGCCTTCACGACGGCCTGGCTGCAGTTGAAGACGCCCTTGAGATTCACGCTGATGACGCGGTCCCAGGCCGACTCTTCCATTTTGACCAGCAGCGCGTCGGCGGTGATGCCGGCGTTGTTCACCAGGACGTCGATGCGGCCTTCGGCGGCCACGACGGTGTCGACGGCGGCCTTGACCGCCGCGCTGTCCGTCACGTCGACGGCGATCGTCTTCACCGCGCCCTTCGACTCCTGCTTGAGGCTTTCGAGACCTTCCGGCTTGAGATCCCAGGCATACACCTTCGCGCCTTCGGATGCGAACAGCAGGGCGGCGGCGCGGCCGATGCCGGCTCCGGCCCCGGTGATGATCGTAACTTTATTCTGAAGTCTCATGTCGGTTCTCCATTTCGCCTGATGTTGAAGAATGTTTTGCGGTGCGATTCGTTTTTCGGGGTGTTTCATTCGCACATCCCGAATATACCATCGGCATGTTTTTGTGTCAAGCAAAATAATTTTGCATTGCACAATTTCGTTTGGCTGGAGAAAACCGGCTTCGGGCGTGGATCTGGGTGTTTGGCGGAGCGGGAAAAAAATTGTGTTTGGCAAAAGATTCTGGAAACGAAAAAGGCCCGGCGGGTGCCGGGCCTTCGGTGGCGCTCGGGAAAGGGGGGACGGGATCAGCTCTTGCGGCGAGGCCGGCCTTTTGGCGCTTTGGGGGGATGTTTCAGCGCCTCGATCTCCTGCTTCAGCCGGTTCAGCTCATCCCGGAGCTGGTGGTCGTCACCGGCGGGGGCCGGCTGGGACGGTTGCGGGGCCGGGGTCGGGCCGGGGAAGCCCTGGGGGGCTGACCCGAAGGGGGATTGGCCGGGTTGCGGATACGGCGTCGCCGGAGCGGGCTGGGCCTGGGATGGGGCCGGCTGGGGAGCGGGCTGAGGCTGGTTGGGCATACCGCCGAAAAAGCCGGCGAACGGATTCATGTTGGGAAAACCGCCCGGCAGCCAGTTCTGCATCATCATCCCCGACATCAGCCGCCGCTGGTGTTCGAGATACCCCTGGAAGGCCTGGGGAAGGCCGTTGTAGAGGAAATCCCGGACGACGTTGTCCTGGGCCCGGATCATCAGCGTCACGAGATCGAGCGGCAGGTAATCCGGCCGGGATTTCAATGTCTCGACAAGCACCTGGCCCATCGTGACCTGGGTGAGATCCTCCCCGGTCTTGTGGTCGAGGATGCGGATGCGCTCGCCGGCCTTGACCCGGTCCGCGATTTCACTGAGGGTGACGTGCGTGTTGCGCGTCGCATCATAGATGCGGCGGTTGGGGTATTTCCGGAGAATCGTCTCCCCCTGGCCTTCCTGCGCTGGTTTCTGGCTCATCCTTGTTCCTCCCGGGCGATGGATTGACCGATCATGCCTTCAATATAATGCAACGCGACCGGAAGGTAAAGGTGAATGTTGTGACGCAAAAGAGGCCCGGGATCACTCCCAGCGGCCGGGGATCGGATGTCCGCAGGCGGCGCACTTCCCGTCGCGGATGGCCCGTTCCCCGATCGTGAAGCCGAACCGCTCGACGACCCGTTTCCCGCACCCCGGGCAATAGGTGCTCTCGCCCTCGTGGCCCGGGATGTTACCGAGATAGACATACCTCAGCCCGGCGGCGAGGGCGAGCCGGCGGAGCTTTTCGAGCGATTCCAGCGGGGTCGGCGGCAGATTCCGGAGCCGGTAGGTCGGCATGAACCGGGACAGGAACAGGCTGATGTCGGGGCCGGCGTTGTCGAACAGCCACCGGAACATCCGGCCGCAGGTCTCCCCGTCGTCGTTCAGGGTCGGGACGACGAGGGTGACGATATCGACGAGGGCGCGGCTGGAAGCCAGCTGCCGGATCGTCGCGAGGACGGGCTCGAGGCTGCCGCCGCAGACGGTGCGGTAGAACCGCTCGGTGAAGCCTTTCAGATCGACCTTCATGACATCGAGCCAGGGAAGCAGCTCGCGCAGCGGCTCGGGGTTGATGAAGCCGCACGAGATCATGATGTTCGCGATGCCGGCAGCGTGCGCCCGTTTCGCGGTATCGAGCAGGTACTCATAGAAGATGGTCGGCTCGGTGTAGGTGTAGGCGATGCTTTGGCAGCCGCGGGCCTGCGCTTCGGCGACGACGCGTTCGGGGGGCAGGTCATACCGTTCCGCCTCCTCGGGACCGATCTGGGAGATCTGCCAGTTCTGGCAGTACCGGCAGCCGAACAGGCAGCCGGCCGTGGCGATCGAGAAAGCGGTGCTGCCGGGGAGAAAATGAAAGACGGGTTTCTTCTCGATCGGGTCGATCGCGACGGAGCAGGGGCGGCCGTATACGAGCGTGCCGAGCCTGTTTTCGAGGCTGATGCGGGCCCGGCAGAAGCCCCGCTCGAAGGGCAGAAGGGTGCAGAAACGCGGGCAGAGGGTGCATCGGATGCGGCCGGCGGCGGTTTTTTCCCAGTACATCGCCTCCCTCGGTGTCAGGCCCTGGGCTTCGAGGGAACGAAGCCCCGCCTCGGCCTCGCGGCGGTCATACCGGTGTCTGCCGGCGGCGGGCGCCGGAAGCGCTCCGGATCGCGTTGCGGGCCGCCGGTCGAGAAGCAGGCCGCACAGCCCCGCGGCGGCGGCGACAGCGCAGGCATCGGTGAGGAAGCGGCGGCGGTTCATCGGTTGCCGTTCGGGCCGGGGAGTCGCCGTCGGAGGGCTTCGAGATCGACGAACAGGGGATTGAGCGGGCACAGGAGCCGGCAGTAGAACCGTGGCATCAGAACCGCTCCGAGGAGCACCGCGCCGGCGAGGAGAAGGCCCCAGCCGCTGAGGGTGCCGAGAAACAGCGCCGAGAACGCCTCGATCCGCTCCAGGGGAAGGGATCCCGCCAGCGGCAGAAGGAGGAGGGTTGTCCAGAGCAGGGCGCGACCGGCACCACGGAATCGGGTGCCGCCGATGGATAAGGTATTGTTGAAGATATATAAAGAGAGGCCGTGGGCCAGATCCTGGGCCCGGCCGCAGGGGCAGAGATACCGGCAGTAGCCGCGCCGCGTGGCGAGGAGGGCGAGGCCCGCGAGAAGCAGCAGGGCCAGGGTCTGGGGGGCGGGGTGACCGCCGGAGAGCAGCCGCAGGTGAGTCAGCGAAAGGAATTGCGGCACGGCATACCCGATCGAGAGGACGACGATCGCGGCGGCAGGCATGGCGCCGATGAACCGCTGGAGAAGCGCGGCGGCGGCCGCGACGGCAAGCGCCGCGAGCGGGGCGTGGCTCCGGAACTGCCGGCCCGGCGCAGCCGAGGCTGGTTTCTGCGGCCCGACGGCCGTCGAACCGTGAGAAGCCGCGGCGAAACCCTGTCGGAGAGCCTGACAGACGGCTTCGACCGTCGTCGTGGCGCGGGTGAGGCCGTCCAGATCCTCGCCCGGTTGGAGGGCATCGCCGGCGGTTTTCCCCGGGAACTGGCCGAGAAACCACTCCTCTTCGAGACCCGCGACGAATGTCGGTGTCTCGCGATGGCCGAGAATGCGCACGCCGGTGATGCGCCCCGCATCGTCGAAGCCTGCCACCAGATCGACCGGGCCGGCGTACCCGGCCGGCCGCGGCTCGAGCCAGGCGCTGAACACGGCATGCCAGCGGACCGAGCCCGATGCGTCGCTGCCCTCGAGGCGGCAGGGACCGTGGGCCGCGGCGGCGATCCGAAGGCCGGTCGGGGCGAGACGGCGGGCGGCTTCTTCCCAGGCAGGGGGGAGTTCCGGGGCGGATTCCGTCGGAGGTGCGCCAACGGTGCCGGCCAGGCACAGCAGGCCCAGGAGGAGGAATGTGACCGCGGCATACGCGTGCCGGGTGGTGATGCTCATGAAGGATGCCTCTCGATACCAGCCTACTGCATCTCGCCGCGAATCGGCAAGCCGCTCGGGCCGGAGAGTGCTATACTGGAAGGCATCCAAAAGCCGCGGTTCTTGTGGAGGCCATGACGCATATTCCGGCTCTTGCCGACATCTTTCGGGCCCTTCTCGCCGAACTGGCCGGGGAGGATTTTGTGCTGCGCCGTGCTGCCCTGACGGCGTTGAGCCGGCTGCGCGGCGAGGCCGCGGCCGACGTGATCTACGACCAGTTCCGCAGCGACAACCTCGACGAGTTTCTGGCGCTGGCCGTGGCGCGGCTGGATGCCCGGAAGGCGGCCCGGCTGCTGGTGCAGGCGCTGCACGATTCGCAGCTCGAAGTGCGACTGGCGGCAGCGGATGGCCTTTCCCGGCTCAAGTCCGACGAGGCGGTCCAGGTTCTGACCGACGCGGTCGAGATGTATCTTGCCGGCCCGGCCATCCCGGCCGAAGAACGCGTCCTGATGAGCGAGGAGTCGATCGCCGGGGCGATTCGTGCGCTGGCCCGGATTGCAACACCGCTCTGCCAGGGACTTCTGCGGCGCATGCTGCTGAAGGAGGCGAATCCGCGGCTGCGGGCGACGATCGTGGCAGCGATGACGCCGTTGATGAGCGATGCGCTGCTGCCGCTGATGTCCGGCCTCCTCAAGGATCCCGATCCGCGGGTGCGCGCGAACGTGATCGAGGCGATCCAGACGCTGAAGAATCCGTCGACCATCGCCATCCTGCAGCCGTATCTGTATGATCCGCACCAGCGCGTGCGGGCGAACGCCGTGAAGGCGATCTGGGCCTACGGGGACTTCGAGGTTTCGGCCACCCTGAAGGAGATGCTCGGCTCGACGGACAAGCGGCAGCGGGTCTCGGGCTTCTATGCCATCGGGGAGATCCGGCTCGATGCGTTCGAGCGGCCGCTGATCGCGGCATTGCGCGATGCCGATGCCGATGTGCGGCGGAACGCGGTGATCGCGCTCCGGAAGATCGCGTCCGGAGCCCCGTCGACCGTCAAGCCGGCCCTGAAAATCGATATCCAGACCCTTCTCGACGATCCGGAGCCGGCAGTCCGTCACGAATGCGTGATCGCCCTGGGCCAGCTCATGGGGGAGACCTGCCGCCCCGCCCTGTTGAAGCGGCTCGAGGTCGAGAAAGCGGCCGGGGTGCGGGCCCAGATCATCGAGACGCTGGCGCGGCTGGGCGTGTCGGATCTGCTCGTGCGCATCACCCCGTTCATCGGGGATCCCGAGGCCCAGGTCGTGACGGCCGTGCTCGAGGTGATCGGCGGGATGGAGAAGGGGGTTCTGGGGCCGGTGCTGATCGATGCCGTGCGCTCGTGTCTGCGACATGCCGATCAGAAAGTTCGCCGGAAGGCAGCCAGCCTGCTCTGGAAGCTGGGGGTGCGGGCCGTGCTCGACGAGCTTCGCGGATGGCTTGCGGCCTCGGATGCGGACGGCAAAAAAAATGCCCTGCAATGTTTCGGGGAAATCTGCGGCGCCGTTTCGGAAACCGGGGGTGAGCTGCGGGAGATCTTCGACCGGGAGCTCCAGGCCGCCGTCGGGCAGCATCGCGAGCGGGCCGAGCAGACCAGGACCACCGCCGCCCAGGCGGATGCCCTCAAGCTGTGGAACGATGCCGCAGCCGAGATTCAGGCGGGCCGTGGCGGGACGGCGATCGGGCTGCTCGAGCGGTTGATCGCGCTCATTCCCGGGCATCTTCAGGGACTGATGGCGCTTGGGGATCTGTATCAGAAGGACCGCGACGCGGCCCGGGCCGAGGCCTGTTACCGGAAGGCCCTGGCGATCCAGCCGAACCTGCCCAAGGCGCAGTATGCCCTCGGCGTGCTCGCGCATGGAAAAGCCGACTGGAAGGCTGCCGTCGAGGCGCTGAACACCGCGATCAGGCTGTATCCCAAGCTGCCCCAGGCGTATCTGTTGCTGGCCGACGCGCTCGAGGCGCTTCAGCGACCGGCCGATGCGTTCCGGGCCCTCCGGCGGCTCGCCGAAATCGCTCCCTCGAACGGCCCGGTGCTGTTGCGACTCGCCCGGGCGGCTTTTATATCTGGAGATATAAAAACGAGTATTCAGGCTCTGAAACAGGCATCCAGCCTTGGTCCGCTCGATTATTCCGGACGGTTCATCATGGCGTTCGGTGCGGCATCCGGGGGAAACGGCGCCGGGGCCTATCGGGAGCTCATCCAGCTCGCCGCCCTGGCGGTCGAACATCCCGGCGCCAGGAGTGAAGCCGAGTTCCGGATTCTCGTCTCGGCCGCGCTCAGACTTCTCCGGGCAGCGCCCGCGGGCGGATGAAGCCCCGTCGGGTCCCGGCAGCCGGCGGCTTGCCAGGGGCGGAGGGGTGGTATATGATACCCGAAATTCCAGGCTCAATGGAGGAATCACCCATGCCACGGCACGTCGCATCAGCCCGCCCGAGGGTTTCCCTGTTCGCGAACGTGTGGAGGCGTTGGCTGCCCGCGCTCGGTGTTCTCCTGTGCCTCCAGGCCGGCCCGGTGATGGCCGCGCGGGAATGCCCCACCTGCGCGAAATCCTTCGATGACGGCGTCAACTTCTGCCCCTTCGACGGAGGCAAGCTTCGCCAGGCCGAGCAGGCCGAAACCGGCACCCTGATCCTCAGCGTCACCCCGGCCGATGCGGCGATGAGCGTCGACGGGCTTCCGCGCGGCAACGGCCCCGAACTGCGCCTCCAGGTGCCGGCCGGAGAGCACCGGATCGAAGCGACGGCCCCGGGCCACGCGGCTCAGAAAATGCGGGTGACCGTTTCCTCCGGGCAGGAGCAGCGCCTTGCTCTCGAACTGACCCCCGCGGCACCGTCAGATGCCCCGAAAAACGGCAGCAACAGCGGATTCCGCGGCGAGATGGTCGAGGTGAAGGGCGGGGTCTACATGCTGGGAAACGAGCGCGGAAACCCGGATGAGCGGCCGATGCGCAAGGTCAAGACCCCCGGCTTCCGGATCGACAGGTATGAAGTGACGTGCAGCGAATACCAGCGGTTCCTCGAGGCCGTGAAACGCGAAGGACACAACTGGTGCCACCCCGACGAGCCGCACCAGAAGGACCACGTGCCGTATCACACGTATGCCTGGGCCCTGCGGTTCAGTTGGCTGGGCGGCCGGCCGCCGGCCGGCATGGAGGAGGCCCCGGTCGTGCTCGTCGACTGGTTCGATGCCTGTGCCTATGCGAAATGGGCCGGGAAGCGACTGCCCACCGAAGACGAGTGGGAGATCGCGGCGGGCGGCGGCGACGGCCGTGAATACCCCTGGGGGAACCAATACTCCACCGACAACCTGAACACGGGCGGGTACCCCGTCCGCGTCGGCAGCTTTCCCGGCGGCGTCTCGCCCTGGGGAGTGCTCGACATGGCCGGCAACGTGGCCGAATGGACGGCCACTTGCTACGAGCCCGATGCGCGTGACGGCCGCCTGTTCAACGGACACACCGGTCAGCCCATCATCCGGGGCGGCTCCTGGGACGACGAATCGAAGGGCAGCCGCGTCAGCGCCCGCGACGTGCACCGCTCGCCGTTCTATCGCAGCACGACCGTCGGGTTCCGGTGTGTCGCCGATCTCCTTCCCGAGCCGAAGCGCTGAGTCCCACTTCCATGGCTGCCGTCTCTGCCCGCCCGCGGGCGAAGAAGAAAGCTGACGGAGCGACCTGGCCGAATGGCCTGACGGTCGGCTTTCATCTCTCGATCGCCGCCGGTCCCGAAACGCTGTTCGAGCGATTCCGCGTGCGCGGCTGCACCGCGCTCCAGATCTTCACCGCCAGCCCCCGTGTCTGGGAGATGAAGCCCTGGCCCGGGGAACTGGTCGACCGGTTCCATGCCGCGCGCGCCGCTTCCGGCTCGCCGCCGCTGATCGTGCATGTGCGATACCTGGCCAACCTGGCCTCGGCGAATCCCGATGTGCGAAGAAAATCTGTCGATGTATTGCGGTTCGAATATGAAATGGCGGCGCGGTGCGGGGCCGATTATGCCGTCATCCACATGGGCAGCAATCCCGACCATGCCGAAGGCATGTGCCACATGAAGGATGGCCTGCGGGCGGCTCTCGGGGATGTCGCGACGGCCTCGCCGCTGCTGCTGCTCGAAAACACCGCCGGCGAGCGGAACGATCTGGGCGCGGACCTGGCGGATATCGCCGAGGTGCGCGACGAAATGCCGTTTCCCACGGGGGTCTGCCTCGACACCTGCCACGTGTTTCAGGCGGGATACGATCTGCGCGAGCCCTCGGTGCGGGATCAGCTCGAACGGGATGCCGTGCGGCTGTTCGGTCGCGACGGCGTGCGCGTCATCCATCTGAACGACTCGATGAAGCCGTTCGGAGCGCACCACGACCGCCACGAAAACATCGGAAGCGGCGTCATCGGCGCCGAAAATCTCGCCGAACTGCTGCTCCGGCCCGGATTTGCCGGCCGGCCCGTCATCATGGAAACGCCCCAGGCCGGTAACGAAGATCCTGCCGACGATCTGAAAAACCTCGCCCGTCTCCGCGCCGCCTTCGCCTCTCTCGCCGCCTGACCCGAAACGACGAACCACAGAGGCACCGAGACACAGAGAACGGACACAAGGGATCATGCATGGAGAGGCGGGTTTGAAACCCGCCCGGTGAAAAACCGTGCGGCGTCCACTCCCTGACAGATGCCCTGAAATGACGAACCACAGGGACACCGAGGCACAGAGAATTTTCCAGGGGAGTTTTTCCCGGAAGAGAACTTTCTTTCTCCGTGCCTCTGCGTCTCTGTGGTTCGTTCCTTTTCTTTGCTGAGGTCAGCGGTTGCCGATGATCTCCAGGGTGTCTTCGGCGATCACGAGCTCCTCGTTCGTCGGGATGACGAAGTTGCGCACCTTCGCGTTCGGCGTGGCGATGTCGCCCTCGGCGCCGCGCCAGGTCTTGTCGTTGACGACGGGGTCGATTTCGATGCCGAGCCAGCCCAGCTCCTTGCAGACGATGCTGCGCACGATCGGGCTGTTCTCGCCGACGCCCGCCGTCCAGATGAGGGCGTCGCAGCCGTTCAGAACGGCGATATAGGCGCCGATATATTTCTTGATCCGGTGGGAATACACGTCGAGGGCCAGGTTCGCCCGCTCGCTCCGGGTCGGCCAGCCTTCCTCGAGGTCGCGCAGGTCGCTCGACTCGGCGCTGATGCCGAGCACGCCCGAATGCTTGTTGAGCAGGTTGTCGACCTCGTGCGGGGTCAGCTCGTGCCGCTTCATGATGTGCAGGATGACGGCAGGATCGACGTCGCCCGACCGGGTGCCCATGATCAGGCCCTCGAGCGGGGTGTGACCCATCGAGGTCTCGACGGATTTGCCCTTGTCGATCGCGCAGATCGAGCAGCCGTTGCCGAGGTGGATGGTGATCAGCTTCAACTCCTCGAGCGGCCGCTTCAGAAGCTGGGCGGCGCGCTTCGAGACGAACCGGTGGCTGGTGCCATGGAAGCCGTAGCGACGGATGCGTTCCTTCTCGTAGAAGTTGTACGGAATGCCGTACAGGAACGCCTCGGGCTTCATCGTCTGGTGGAAGGCGGTATCGAACACGCCGACCTGCCTGACCGCGGGCAGGATCTCGGAGACGGCTTCCACGCCCTTCAGGTTGGGCGGGTTGTGCAGCGGCGCGAATACGATGCAGTCGCGGATGGCCTGCAGCACCTCTTCGGTGAGCAGGACGCTGCTGGCGAACTTGTCGCCGCCATGCACGATGCGATGGCCGACGGCCTCGATCTCTTTCAGCGACTTGACGACGCCGTTGTCGGCGCTGACCAGCAGGTCGAACACCTTCCTGATGCCGTCCTTGTGGTCGAGAATCTCGGTGTTGATCGTGACTTTGGGGCCGTCATCGCCCTTGCGGTGCACGATGTTCGAGCCGGCGATGCCGATGCGCTGCACGAGGCCCTTCGCCATGACGCTCTTGTCGGCCATGTCGAACAGCTGATACTTGAGGGAGGAGGAGCCGCAGTTGAGTACAAGAATTTTCATTCGTTCGTTACCTCTGGGAAATGGCGGCCGGCGCGCTCAGCTCGCCGATCGAAAGGCCGCTGCCGTCGATACGTCTGCCGTCCGGGCCGTAGCGGTAGAAGCCGCGGCCGGTCTTGATGCCGTTCAGGCCGGCACGGACCATCTTGCGGATCAGCTTGCTGGGAAGGAACGCGTTGTCGTTCGTCTCGTGGTGGAGCTGCTCCATCCAGGAAAGCAGGGCGTCGATGCCCATCTGATCCGCCAGCGCGAAGGGGCCCATGTTGAGGCCGAAGCCCAGCTTCATCGCCGAGTCGATGTCTTCGCAGCCCGCGATGCCCTCGTTGAGCACCTTGGCGGCCTGGTTCAGCATCGGCAGGAAGACGCGTGTCGTCACGAGGCCGGGATACTCGTACACCTGGATGACGGTCTTGTCGAGCATCTTCGCGAACCGCTTCGCATTGACGAACGAGGCGTCGCTCGTCTGGATGCCGCGGGAAACCTCGACGACCGGCGTCTTGCGGACGGGATTGAGGAAGTGCATCCCGATGAGCCGCTCGGGGTGGGTCATGCCGTGCGACAGATCGGTGACGGTGGAGGTTGCGGAGTTGCTGATCAGGAGCGCGTCGACCGGGCAGATCCCGTCGAGTTTCCGGAACAGCTCGCGTTTCACCTCGAGCCCCTCGGGAATCGTCTCGATGACATGGCTGGCTTTCGAAGCCTCCTTCATGTCGGTAGAGGTGCGGATGCGGCCGAGGATGGCCTTCTTCTCGCCTTCCGTCAGGCCCCAGCGGGCGATTTCGGAATCCAGCGCCTGGGTGATCTTGCCGAGGGCTTCCTGGAGCTTTTCGGAGGAATCATCGATCAACACGACATCACAGCCGGATGTCGCCACGGCCTGCGCCAGCCCCTGACCCACGGGGCCGATGCCGAACACCACGACCAGCTTCTGGCTCATCATTCTTCTCCTGACGCAATTGACAGCTATCCTGTATCGTCCGGAACACCTTCCGGTTGCGAGGGTCACTGTACCAGCGGCACCCCCTCTTGTCAACCGGAGCTCGCCCGGGAACGGCGGCGGATGAAAAAATCCCCGGAGCCGGCAGGGCGGCCCGGGGATATGTCGTGTGAGATATATACTTACATCAATTTCCGTGAATGGCGCGGAAGCGTTCGCGCACCGCCTGGACCGCCCGGATCTGGCGTTTCGTGAGGATCGTGCGCTCGGGGTCGCGCAGCACGTTGGTGCCGCAATGGATCTCCCCCATCGAGGTGTGATACGGCTGGTCGTCGATGAAATGCACCGTGTTCCCCTGTGCCCGGAACCGCGCCTCGATCACCTTGTCGAAGCTCGGGATGTGGCAGGCGGGCACGAGCAAGTGGTTCCGCACGACGGTCAGGTTGACGACGCCGGGGAGATACGCGCAGCAGCCCGACGGGTTCGACCCGCCACGGCCCTCATACAGCGAGGGCCAGTAGACTTCGGCGATGTCCCGGTCGGGGTCGTTCGTCGCCGCCCGGATGAACTGCTTCAGCTCGCCGACGTTCTTTTCGATGATCTCGCCGATCGCGCGGTTGAGTTCGATGAATGCGCCTTCCGTCGTGCCGCGGCCCGCGGCGGGATCGGCATACTGAGCATTCAGCACCCGCTTCACCCGCAGCAGGAACTCCCGGTCCGAGGAGCTGAGCCGGCTGAGCTCGCCGTCGTCGATGTTCGTCAGCAGCTCCAGGGCATATCCCGGATCGGCCCGGACGATCGAATACCCGCCCGGCGCGTGGGGGGTGGGAATGAAAGAAATATATTCGTCGATATGACCGACCGTCAGCCACCGCGTGTCGGGCGTGGCGAGGCGGCCGGCATACCCCATCTTCTCGAAAAAGGCCTTGCAGGAAGGCGTGATCGTGTTTCCCGCGACCATGATGTCGTCGAAGGGGGTGACTTCCAGGTTGCCGCCGTAATCCCCATGGGACATCTGCGTGGAAGGGTTCTTGAAATACACCAGGTCCCACATCTCGGCCAGCGTCTTCGGCAGGCCGGCGAGACCACGGCCCCGGTTGCTGTCAAACACGGCCTGAAGATGCTTCCCGCCCACCCAGGCCGAGCAGATCTCCATGCAGTCCTGCATCCAGATGTCGCTCGAGCGGAACTTCGGATTCACCTCGACGTAGGCTTCGGCGTCGGCGGCGGTGATGCCCAGCTCCTTGACCGGATCCCCGCCGGAGGTGACGATGTGCAGCTTGAGCCGATCTGCACCGGACAGGTGCTCCTGCTCGTTGATCTGCTTGACGACCGTGAACAGATCCTTCACGAAGGCCCCGTTCCCGTAGGTGTACACCACGAGCAGCTTCTGCGGAACGTGATTGTTGTTGACCAGCTGGATCCGCTCGGCCTTTTCCGCCGCCGGTGCGGCAACGGCCGGAAGCGAGGCCAGGCACGCCGCTGCAGTGAGCACCCCCGCCGCCAGTGAACGAAGTTTCATCGATGCGCATCCTTTCCCGTAAACGTCTCTTTCCTCCCTCCGCAACGCGAAGGGTACCCCATTATACTCCCCGTTCGTGAAAGCCGGAAGGAACACCCCGAGCAACAGCTTCATCACAAAGAACACAGAGGACACAAAGAATTCACGGAGGAACGGATCACTCTGGTATGTTGAAATTCGAACGATTCGCCGCTGAGACGCTGAGATGCCGAGGAAAATATTTTCTCACATCTTTTTTTTCATCTTGTTTCAAGCTCTGCGCCTCAGCGCCTCGGCGGTGAAACGTTCTTTGTATCTTTGTGGTGTTTCCTTCCTCCGGGCGGGTTTGAAACCCGCCCCTACAGCGCAACAAAAGGACGATTTTCTATCTCTGTGTCTCTGTGCCTCTGTGGCGCGGTCTTTTGGGGGTCAGACGAGGAAATCTTTCAGGTTGGCGACGAACTCTTTTTCTCCGAGGGCGTCGAGCGCTTCTTTCAGGATCTGCCGTGCGCGTTCCCGCGTGATGCCCATGCGGCGGCCGATCTCGGCGAGCGACAGCACCTCGTCGCGGAAGCCGTAGAACGACTCCTCCACCTCCCGCTGCCGTTCGGGAAGCAGCGCGATCGCTTTCCGGCAGGCCTCGGTTTTCGCCTGCTCCATCGCCACCTCTTCGGGAGAGAGGGCCGTGCGGTCGGCGATGAAATACTCCGGGGCCGACTCCTCGTCCTCGGATGCGTCGGGCTTTCCCGCTTCCAGCGAGATCGGCGTCTGGGTCACCTGGATGATCTCGAGGATCCGGTCCTCCTCGAGATCGAGCACCTGGGCCAGTTCGCGAAGGGTAGGGGCCCGGAACAGCTCCGCCTCCATCTCGCGGATCTTGCGCCGGATCTTGTGCGCCACGGCCAGCAGGTGGTGGGGCACCCGGACGACGCGGCCCTGCTCGCTGACGGCCTTCTGCATGTAATACCGGATCCAGTAGGCGGCATACGTCGAGAATCTATAGCCGAGCGTATAATCGAACTTCGAGATGGCCCGGATCAGGCCGATGTTGCCCTCCTGCACGAGATCCATGAGGCTCAGGCCGCGCTCCGTGAACCCGTTCGCGATGCGCACGACCAGCTTCAGATTCGCCGTGAGCAGCAGTTCGCTGGCATCCCGGTCGCCGGCGAGTTTCCGCGCGAGGGCCACCTCTTCCTGGCGCGACAGCGGTTTTTTCGACAGCTCGTCGAGATACAGCTCGACCAGCGTCTGGCGCTTGATCCGGTCGGCACGGGCCAGCTTCAGCCGTTTCTCGGCGAGGATGTCCTCGAACAGCTCCTCGGTGATGATGCCCATGTCCCAACCGTCGCGGTAATGGCACTTGTCGCAGGTCCGGTCGCCACAGGTGATTGCAAGCTTCCCCGCCGTTCCCCGGGGTTCGAAAAATTTGAAACACCGGATGATCCGCCGCTCCCGGACGGGGCATCGGGGATTCGGACACTCCATGACCTCCCAGCAGAAGCGCATGCCCGGCTTGCCGGTGGCCTCGGGAAGGGCGTCTGCCAACGGCTGGATGGGTGGAGCGGCTTCCGGGGCTGGTTCCAGGGGAGGTCCCGGAGGGGGGGCGGATTCCGGCGCACGTGTCACGGGAGCAGGCGGCGCCGGTTCCGGAGTCGGTGGCGGAGCGGGTGCGGGAGAGGGCGGCGGGGCATCCGGCAGCGATGCCGGCGGCAGAAGATCGGCCGGTCCCGGCGGCGCGTCGGGCGGGAACATGCTTTCCCCGATCAGGCCGATATCCCATCCCATCCGGTAATGACAGGTGGAGCACGGGGCGTAGGGGCAGTCGTCAAGATTGCTCGTGCCGCTCTCGCCGAAAAAGGTCCAGCAGCGCTTGATGCGGTTCCGGCGAACGGGACAATCCACCCGGTCGCAGCGGAACGCTTCGTGGCAGTACATTCGTCAGATCCCGGTCGGGTGCACCGCGAACCGGGAGAAACCGGCCCTCATGCAGCCGAAGAAGCGTTTCCGTCGCCGCGTGGGGCGGATTTGACGGGCAGCAGGGAAACGCCGGCCAGGATCAGCGCGGCCCCGGCGTATCCGCCAAACGTCATCGTTTCGCCAAGCCATAACCATCCGATAATGATGCCTGCGAGGGGTTGGATATTCAGGGTCACCGCCATGTCCCCGGCGGAGAGATCGACCAGAACGCGATTCCAGAGCGCAAAACCGAGGGCGGTGCAGACCAGGCCGAGAAACAGCAGCGCCACGCCCAGGCCGATACTCCATTGTATCACATGGCCGTTGAAGAGTTCCCAGGCCGAGGCGGGAGCCAGCAGGATCGCTCCTATGAGGCTGCTCAGCGCCGTCGTCCACATCGGCCCGATGCGGCCCGTGACGGGTTTGCTGAGAACGGTGTATACCCCACCCAGGTTGACCGACGCCAGAACGAGAAGATCCCCGAGCAGCTCGCCTCCCGCCGTGAGCTCCTTCCAGACCGATGCCGGGTCTTTCCCCGCGAAGAGAAGCAGGAACGTTCCGGCAAGGGAAACGGCCAGCGCGAGCGAGGTGCGCGCCCGGAGCGTCTCGGCGAGCACGAGGCGCGCGAGAAGCACCAGAGCGATCGGCTCGAGGGTGATCTCGATCGCCGCCTTCGTGGCCGTCGTACGCTGAAGCCCCCAGAAGTTGAGCAGGAAGGCGAGGCTGATGCCGAGCGCCCCGACCAGGGCGACGCCGATCCAGTCCCGGCGGCTGATGCGCGGCGCGGGCCGCGGAACGAGCAGCATCAGGACGACCCCGCCGATCAGAAACCGGGTCATCGCCAGGGTCGCGGGGGGCATGAACTGGAGGGCCCATTTGATGACCGCATACGAGCCGCCCCACACGAAATTCATGGCGAGGAGGAGCAGGATTCCCGTGCGGCGCGTCATCTCATGCCTGGATGGCAGGGCGTTCCCCGACCGCATCCTCCGATGCCTCTTCGGTCAGCTTGAGGAACACCGACTCGAGATCCGTCTGATCCGAGCCGGACTGGGTGCGCAGCGCCTCCATCGTGCCGAGAGCGATGACGCTGCCCCGGTTGATGATGCCGATGCGCGAGCAGAGATCCTGCGCGACGGACAGGGTATGGGTCGTCAGGAAGATCGTTTTGCCCTGCGCCACCATTTCCCGGAACACGTCTTTGACCAGCTTGACGCTCTTGGGATCGAGGCCGACCATCGGCTCGTCGACCACGATGATGTCCGGGTCATGCAGGAACGCGGCGCACATGGCCGTTTTCTGCTTCATGCCGTGCGAAAAGCTTTCGATCAGCTCGTTCCGCCATTCCCAGAGGAAGAAGCGCTTCAGCAGCTCCTCGCCCCGCCGCTTCCAGTCGTCGCCCGGCAGCGTGTACAAGCCCGCCACGAAGCCGAAATACTCGAGCGGGGTCAGCTTCTCGTAGAGGTAGGGCCGGTCGGGGATATATCCCAGGCGGCGCTTGGCGGCGTCGGGATCCTTCGAAATGTCGTGACCGGAAATGCGCACGGTGCCGCACGAGGCCATGATGATTCCGGTGATGATGCGGATCATCGTCGTCTTGCCGGCGCCGTTCGGGCCGAGGAAGCCGAAAAACTCGCCCGGCTGGATGTCGAGCGTCGTCGGCTTGAGGGCCTCGAAATGGCCGTAATGCTTGCCGATGCCGGCAAGCGAGATTGCGGGTTCAGTCTGGTTCATACCGCTCGATTGTATCACGCGCCTGGATCAGGGGCGCGATGGTCCAGACGATGCTGCACATCGTCAGGAGGACGAAGGAGAGGACGATCAGGATCCGGCTTCCATGGCCCGTGATGGGATAATAACGATAAAAATACAACCGGAACATCGGGTAGGCTTCGAGCAGCAGGATGTTCAGCACGTAGACGGCGCAGCTGATCATGAAGACGAAGCCCCCGAACGAACCCGAGATCTTCAGCGGGTTGTCCGCGTCGAACCGCGCGTAGATCGTCCCGAGCCCGATGGCCAGCCCCGTGATCACGACGGACATCAGGGTGACGTTGAGGAAACTGATCCAGAAGAGATACGAGCTGGTGACGGAAAATATACTATTTGATATCCCACACATCATGAGGCCGAGAAGCAGCATCGGCACGAGGTAGAGGATGAACTTCACCTGGAGCAGCCGGCTGGCCGGCACGGGGGAGGATTTGACGGCCCAGAAGGCCCGCCCCTCCATGCTGATCGAGGGGTAGACGAACCGCATCGCGATCGCGGCCAGGATGAAGCCGATGAACGGCCCGTTGAAATACACCATCGTGTCGTTGATCTCTCCCGAATACAGCGAGGGCAGCTCTTTCAGGGGGAGGATCGTCAGATTGTAGCCGTACACGAACAGGATCGCCGCCATCATGAAGATCTGGGAAAACACCGCCGGGTCGCGGAAGAACACCGTGATCTCCTTCTCGGCGATGACGCGGAACTCGGGCGAGGCGAGCCGGAACGGCCGAATCAGCAGCCGCCGGAGCCATTCGAGGCCGAGAACCTGGTTCTCGACGGCTTCGAGCGAGGCCTGCCAGCTGCGCCGGTAGTGGCCCCGCGCGAGCAGGTGGAGGATGACGAAGCCGGCGCCGAGAAATCCGAGCAGCGGCAGCAGTTTCCCAAGACTGAGCAGCGGGTCGCCGTGGAACAGGGTCTGCGTTGCCGAGGTGACCCAGGCACTGGGCCCGATCTTCGTCATCGGGTTCTGCAGGTTGAGGATGTAGTTCGAGACGCTGCCGAAGTAGCTCGGATTCAGCAGCTTCTCGGGCTCCATGTACCGGAAGAAAAACACCATGCTCGCCAGAACGAGCACCGAGAGAAACTGGAACACCTTCCGCATCTGACGGATCGGGAACAGGGTCGCCAGGGAAAGGGCGAGCAGGGCGCCGAACAGGTTCGGAGTCAGCAGATACAGCGCGATATAGAGCGGGTAGATCAGATACGCCCAGGTCGGCGCGTCAGCCGCCGTCGCGAATGCCAGGAAGACGGGCAGGAAGAACGCCGCCGCCATCCAACTGCTTTCGACGACCATCTGCACGAACCGCGACCAGAAGATGCGGGCCGCCGACACCGGCGAGGCCATCAGGAGCCGGATCTCGTCGTCGAGGTAAAAGGCCGAAAACGAGGCGATCACGCTGCTGAACACGATCATGATGAACAGCGCGAGGTAGAGCATCTCCAGCAGCTTCGAGACGAGCAGACCGCCGATCATCGGCCCGACGACGGCACCGAGCATCGGGGCGCGCCCGACATACTCGAGGAATCTGTAAAGGGCATAGTATACAATGAAGGCCGTGAGCAGCCCGCCCGACGTCACCAGCGCGAGAAACTTCGGACTGCGTTTTTCGACGCTGCGAACGAGCGCCCGCCAGTTCGGGTAGAGCAGGGAAGAGGCCGTCATGCGCGTCGGCTCACCAGGGCAGGGGGTCCCAGTCGGGGCCGGGGACGGACTTCGGGGTGAACCGCAGCTCACTGTCAGTGCCGGCGGCTTCCAGAAGACCGAGCCGAAGGCCCCGCGCCGCCGGATCGTCGGCGGCATCCGTCAGGTTCTGGGCTGCCGCGTGCAGCTTCCGGAGCGCCTCCGGGCGAAATGTGGCGGGCAGACAGGTGCGGCCGATCACGGCCGTGCGGGCCTGCCACTGAAGTCGGGCTGTGATCTCGCGCAGGGCCCGGGCATGATCGAAGGCCATCTCGGGCGGCCGGAACAGCGGATACCAGCCGGCTTCGGCCGCGTCGTCCGAACCCCGCGGGGCGAGGCCGGCTCCCGAAACGAGGGTGCCGTAGACGAGGGTGATGCAGCGGGCGCGAGGGTCGCGACCGGGCTCTCCGCAGGCGAACAGCGGCGCGAGCGGAAGCCCGGTCAACCCGGTTTCCTCGGCCAGTTCGCGCGCGGCACCGGCCAGGGGGGGCTCGTTCATTTCGAGAAACCCGCCGGGCAGGGCCATGCAACCCTCGAACGGCGGGTGGCCGCGGCGGATCAGAAGAATCTCGAGACCGTTTTCCCCGGTGCGGAGAACGGCCGCATCGACCGTCACGGTCGGGCGGGGATACTCATACGTATAGGGCATCGGGCTCAGAGCTCCACCAGGCAGAGAAAGCCGTCGATGCCGCGCTGGTCGAACAGGCCGGCGAGCCGCTCCTGACCGAAACGCAGCGTGGGGACGGTCCGGATCCGCTCGTGACCCCACAGAAGCATCTCGTCCTCGGCCTTGCGGAGGGTTTCGGGCATCACGATCGCATGCGCGAGAGGCTTGGGGTCGATGCCGTTCGTCTGCAGGTGCTCGACCAGGGTGTGCGGGTTTGAAATGTCGATCTGGTCGCGAAAACAGGCGCGAAAAACACCGGAAACATACTCGGGAAGCGCGCTTCCCTGATACATCGCGAGCCCGCGCCGGGCAACGGTCGAGGTGGCCTTCGGATGCGGCCGCGCAATCGTGAATCCGAGCTGCTGTCCCAGCTTTTTCAGACCTTCCCACCGCTCGTCGCTCCAGATGGCCCTGCCGAGCAGGCGGGGGTTGCCGGGCGGATTCGGCCCGATGGCGACCAGGTCGAGCTCGAATGGTCGCGTGTTGCGGGTTTTCTGCAGCAACTCCCAGCCGATGTAGGAATACGGGCAGGTGAAGTCGAAGTAGAACGTCAGCTTTTCAGGCGCCACCGGCGCTTTCCTCCAGTCGGAAACGGGAATGGGGGATGCAGAACCGGGGGCATTCTACCACAGATTGGCCGTGCCGTCAGTCGGCTGCGGCTTCGAGGCTCGACAACAGTTCGCTTTCTTCCGCCGTCGCTTCCCGGTGGAGCTGACGGAACCGCAACAGGCCAGCGAGCCCGGCCGAAACCTCGTTCGCCTCGCTCGGGCCACCTGCGAAAAAGGGCTCGAGCTCGGCGACGGTTCCCTCATCGATCCGCTGCCGGAACGAATTGAGCAGCAGGTCTCCCACGGCTTCCCGGCGGCTGGCCGCGACTTCCGGATCGAGCAGCGGCGCGGTCTCCTCGAGGCGCGTCGCGATGTGGTGGAGATCCCGGGCCGTCTGATTGCTGGAAAACACCACGCTCGTGCCGTCGGTGGACGACTCGACGGTGCCGTCATGATCGGTGCGGTAGATCTTCACGTCGCGACTGGCGAACCGCTTCACGACGTCCGGTGAAGGGTGCCGGTACGAGTTGCTGATGCCGACCGGAATGGCCGCATACGCCGGCTTGACGGCGTCGATGAACGCCTCGCTCGAGGAGGTCTTGCTGCCGTGGTGGCCGACCTTCAGGACGGTGCACGGGAAGCAGCTCGGCTTGTCGGCGAGCATTTCGCGCTCGTTGAAGGCCGTCGCATCGCCGGTGAACAGGTAGCTGACCTTGCCGGTGGTGACCTTGAACACCAGCGACGTGTCGTTTGCCGTCAGGGCCGGCTGGCCGGGCGCCGGGGCGGGGTGGAGATGATCGGCGTGCAGGAGGTCGACGTGGATCTGGGAGCCCCAGTTGAACGCATCCGTCATCCGGGCTTTCCGCAGGGGGATGTTCTTCTCGCGGGCGAGGCTGAAAAGGCGCTTGTAAAGGACGTCATCACCTTTGGTCGTCTCGGGGTCGCCGGGAACGGCGATGGTGGCACTGGTGGAGTAGATGAATTCGCCGATCGGAACGGCCTGGGCCAGGGTGAGGAAACCCCCGAAATGGTCGCGATGCGCGTGCGTGATGACGGCGGTGTCGATCTTTTTGATGCCTTCCTTTTCCAGGAAGGGAAGGATGATGTCCTCGGCGGCGTGGTCGTTGTCGTTGCCGGCATCGATGAGCACGACTTTTTCTTTCGACCGGATCAGGATCGCATCGCCCTGGCCGACATCGAGAAACGTCACGCGCAGCAGCGGACCGTCTTTGTGGTGCCCGGCGGCAAACGTGAAATCAGGGAGGAAAAGGCTGAAAACGAGGATCAGAAGCGTGAAAAAGCGCGTCGACCGTGCGTTCATCCGTGCTACTCCATACTCGATTGTCTGCGGCAATCCGGCCACCCCGGGACCCTGCCCCCATCGGGGCATCGATACTCGTTACGTCTCCCGGCCGGACAGGAAATACATGCTGCGAAATGTGCCTTGGCTTCACGCGTTCCATCGAACGACGTCGAATCCACGATCAAGGATACCAGCCCCCGCATCGGGTGTCAAAACATGGATGTCGAGGGCCACCCAACTCACCATTTCGAGCGCTGGCAGGCGAATTCGAGAAGCTTCGGGGGAACGGGCCGGCGCGCAGTCGGAATCTTCGCCTGGTTCGCGAGCGCCCCGGCGGCGTTCCAGACGACGTTCCCGTCCTCATCGGATTTCATGCACCGGATCAGGCCGGTCAGGGCTCCGGATACATCGGTGCGCATGTAGGCCAGCACTTTCAGCCGGTGCGCCGCGAAACGCCGCACCGCGACGGACTCGTTCCGTAACAGCCGGGAAAGCGATTTCACGAGCTGGTCTTTGGGAACCCCCCGCTCCGCGAGGTGTTCGACGGCCGTCGGCACGAGGGAATCGTCACCCCAGCCGAGTTCCGTAATGGCCGAGACGAGGGCAGACGCCAGCCGCACGGGCCCGGCCGCGTCCAAAAGGGGCCTCAGAAATCGGCTCTCCCGGTCGGTCAGCCGGTGAAGGTCCTCCCGGTCACCGATGTTCCCGGCTCCCGGCGGCATGTAGTTGTAGCTATATAACGCGCCGCATTCTGGACAGCGGCGGAACCATGTTCCCAAAACCGTCAGCCGTTTCACCTCGGCCGGCAGCTCCTCATCGCGATCCAGGTAGGCCACCACATCCGCCGGCAGCTCCCGGCAGATGGAACAGCCGCATGCCGCGGTGGTTTCCATGCATCTCATCTCCATTACGAACAGGGTGAATCCATTGTACATGATGCGGAAGAAATCCGCGAAATCCTCCCGCCAAATTGCCCCGTGCTGCCGTAGGGGCGGGTCTCTGACCCGCCCGCCCTCCGCCCCAACCCGCCAGGGCAGTGTCGCACTCTCTCTCGAAACAAGATAGACTGCCCGCATGACACGAGCATCGCGACCCCAGACCTCCGTCGGTGACCTGCTGGATCGGACGCAGGATGACGAGGCCCTCGACGAGTTGGTGAAGATCAAGGCCGCCGCGGCAACATCCGCTGCGGCGCGGCTTCGGAAGCTGAAGCCGGGCCTGTCGGTGGAAGCGGGCTGGCTGTGCCGTGTGGTGAGCCGCGTTGCGGAAGACCCGTTCAAGATACTGTTGCCTTTATTACCTGGGATCGATTATCCCAAGGATCGTACGTTTTCCATTGCCGCTCATGGCTGGGCCCGGCCGAAAGATAGGCGGCGGATTCTCGAGATGCTGAAGGAACTCGTTCCGGCGGCATTCACGGCATCCGACGACTTCGAACTGCCCGACTCGATCGGCCAGTATGCCGGCGCGACAGGTCTGGCCATTCTGCTCGAGGCGCTTGCCCGGCTCGAGCCGGCTTCCGTCCGTGAGCCCGCCAGGGCGCTGTTCGCGGCTGCGCAAAAGCTGTTGCCCAGGCCGTCGAAGAAGCCGTCGTTTGCCTCGCAGAGCCGGAAGGTCGATCTCCTGCCACTGATCGCAGCCTCGGCTGCTGCCCTCCTGGTTTCGGCCGCGGCTGCGACGGCCAGGGAGCGGGAGGCGTGGGAGTCGGCCTGCGTGCGCGCGGCGCTCGACCCGGCCATGGATCCGGACTCCTGTTCCTTCGGACCGCCCCTGGCGTTCCTCTTTGTCGGGGCTCCCGATCTGGCGGGCAGGCTGATCGCGCAGCTCATGAACGAGGCAGACGAACCTGACAGAATTCTGAGACAGATCGGAGCCACGCTGAGAGAGGCCCGAAGGATGGGATTCCCTCTGCCTGTCGCGATGCCGACGCCCGGCGAAGGCGAGACGGCGCAGAAGCTCGAAGCCATGGTCGGGCAGGCGGCGGAATGGGGCGTGTTCGCCGATATTCCGGCCTGGGCGGCGATGGAGATCCGGCGGAGCCTGAATCCGGAAACGGTCGTACCGGATGCGCTGTGCCTGTTCCGGGATGCCATGATCGGGACGTCGCTGATCCGGGACGCCCTGGACCAGCTCGATGATCTCGTGAAGCCGGCGACCTTCCCTGCCATCGCCGTCGAAACGATGTTCGCCTACCGTACGAGCGAATCCCACTTCGCCTCGGTGCGCGAAGCGGCCGAACGACGAGTGAACGAACGGTTGAAACGAGCCGGCATGAAGCCGTTCAAGGGGTTCGCCTGGTGCGCTCCCCCGGGAAAACGGCGCACGGTTCACGAACTCGACACCCTCGAGGCGCTCGAAGAAGCGCTTCGCTCGGTATATGAGGCGATACACGAGGCGGCCCAGCAGCCCGGCACCGCCCCTTCGGGAAAAACCGCCCTGGTGACGTTCCTCCGAAGCGTGTTTCCCCACACCTTGTGCCGCCACGCGATCTATCGCAATCTGGTTTGTGAGATGGCCCGTCTGCCTGAAGAGCGCTATCCCGACCTGCTCGCCCTCCTGCCCGAGCCCGAGATGGAGCGGGATGCAGGGATGATCCGGATGATCGCGAAGTGGAGTGACCTGGAGGCGCCGGAGCCGTTCAATGCACTTCTCGTCTGCTTTCTCGACCATCGGCTCGTGTTGAGCGACATGGGGCTGCTCGAGAAGATCGTCACGTGCCTCGCCCGCGCCCCCAAAGATTCCTTCCTGGAGCCGCTGAAATCCCTGAAACAGCATCTTGAAGAGGATGTGCCAACGGATACACCAAACCGGTACGGCGCATTGCAGGCCGTCGACGAGCTTCTTCTCTCTCTCGGAAACGCCGATTCCGTCGCCGACGTTCCGCGAAAAGTCTCTGTCGGTGCGCTCGTCACGACCGAAGAGAAGATGACCATGCTGCGGCTCGCCGCCACCGGCAAGATCGAGTTGGACCAGAAGCTTTTCGAGAAGCTGTTTTCCGAGGCGATCGAATCGGAGCACCTGACCTGGACGGGCTGGACGGCCGCGATCACCGGAAGGCAGGTTCGGGAGTATATCCTGAAGATTCTTCGCGACAGAAGTTCGCCGCATCCCAAGGTTGTATCGGTTGCGAAATACTGTTTCTGGGCCAGGAAAGACGGGATCCCCGCCCTTGCCTTGATCCCGATTCTCGAACGGCTCGGCCCGGCCGTCGAGGCGGCCCGGAACAGCCCCGGCGAGACATGGGAAGACCGGAACTGGGGCGGCTACACGACGAGCGGCGCCGAAGACCTCGCCGACGCCCTCTCGCTCGCCGTGAAGGGATTCCTCGAGGCCGATTGCAGGGCCGTGGGCTGGACCGACCTCGTTACAGAACTTTCACGAGCCGCCACGGGCGATCTCCGGAAGATCCCGACCGGAGAGTCCGCGAGCTGCGGCTTCACCTTCTCGGTCTTGAACTTCCTGACCCGCCTCGCATCGAAGCTCGCCCGCCTGAACGACCCCGCGCTGACCCGGGCCATGGAGGCATTGAGAAACATGTATTCAGGGAAAGATAAAACCCCGAAATCGACATAATGATAGTAGCAAATATAAGAAAATTCGGCTTTCGGAGACTTGCGCTTGACGGACATGAACGTTCTCATGCTTTATAAGCTGAATGGTATCTGGGGAGGACCGCATGCTGAAGATTCATTTCGGTGACCATGTTCTGACCGTTGAACCGACGATCACGATAAACGAACTGACGGAGATGGTCAGAAAGACCCTTGGTTTCCACTCCGGCCATACCCGGCTCGAGATCGAAGGCACCGACCTCGCCGCCGCCGCCATCCTCACCGAGTATCTCCGGGACCCGGCGGTCACAGATATTTACATATCCGTATACAACGCCCCCTCCCACTGCTGCCACGGCTCCCCCTACGACCCCGAATCCGGCAGCTACCTGTGCGGAAAGTGCTGATCAGGGGCTTCCGAACCCCGCCCCGACGCTGAGCCTTTTTGATGTTGATCCGGTGGCTCTGACGACCACCATCTTCCTGCCGATGAACTCAACGACGCAGTCGAACAGGTATCGCCTCGTCGGACCGCGCAAAAATTATGGCTCACATTGCATCATACTACAAAATAGAAGTGAGTATATTGCAGTATGATGCAAAATACGATGATTGCGGTCTGATTACCGCCAGGACGTGTGCATCCGTGAGACCACGTCCAGAAAAAAGCCCGTGCTCCAGGTCTCCAGGCTCTTCTGTTCGCGGGCAGGAATGAACCGGGCGACATCGTCTCGGGTGGTTACCCAGTCGATCGATTGGATCTTTCGAGCCAGTTCATCGAGAACCCAGGCGGTGTCGATTTTCAACCTCTGGCCCTTCCATGGGCCGGTCTGATTCAGGGCGGCGGCCAGAAGGGGCAGGTTGGGCTTCACGCGCCGGTCGGCATACCAGTGCAGGTCATACCAATCCCGGCCTTTGACATAAGCGCGGCACAAAAGCGCATGGAGTTTTCCCGCGAAACCCGACGGCTCGTCGAGGGTGGTGACCGCCGCGGGACCGGGAAACGTCAGATACCTGGATTCGAAGTCCCCGCCTGCGGGGGGATTGGTGTCGATCTCCACTTTGACCGCGATTTTCCGGCGTGGATGAGCCGAAAAGGGAAGCGACGCCCGGAGAATGGTGCCGAGAGAGTCGGTTTTCAGGAACGCCGCCTGAACTGCCCCTGTTTCCCGGGCCCGGTCCTTTGCCTCGAGTTCGACGCCATAGGCCGCACACTCGTCACGAATCACCTGGAGGTGCCTGGCCCAGGAGAAACCCCGGTCCGGTGCTTTCAGCACGAAATCGAGATCTTCCGAAAAGCGGGGTAGGCCGAACAGAATTCGCAGACATGTTCCGCCGTGAAAGGCCGCATCGGAAAAAAAGCCCGATCTGGCCAGCCCGAACAGGATGAACTGCTGCACGATTTCGGTCAGGGCAATATCCTGCTCGAGGGCTGATTCGGGATGATAATCGCGAAGCTTTTGCTCGATCAGGTGCATCGGTTCTGCTCCTTCGGCGGAGAATTCGTGTGTTGGGGGAAATGGGCGAGCAGGCGGCTCAGTCCATCGAGGAATTGCCGGACGCGAGTGTTACGATACGTGGCCAGGACTTCCCCCATCTCTTCGGGGGTGGTGGCTGCCGCCAACTCGTCGAGTTCGATGCGCCATGATTGCGAGAGGAACTTCTCGATGTCTGTGCGCTTCGACACGTCTTTCCTTGTGTAGAGCAGGTCGGCGATGGCTCGTGCGGGGGAGGCGACAGGGGCGAGAACGGGCCCGCCGTCGTGTTCGAAGGCCTCGAGTCGGACCCCGGCCATCAGCATTCGAGTCGGCACGCTTCTGAATTCGAAACGGCCCATAGGTGTGTCGAAGGTTCTCGATCGGCGAGAGGTTGCGGCGGCAATCGTGTGGACCAGCTCGGGAATGAGCCCGTGAAACCGGAGGGCTGTTTCGAAACTGACGTAGCTGGGCCCGTAGACCAGAGGCGGAAGCGCCAGCGGATCGATGGGAGTGCGGCACGCCGGCGAGGTCAGCACGTATAACCCGCGCCGCAGGCTGATCACCTCCCCGGCCTGGGTCGCCCGATACAGAAGATTCCGGCGCCCGGCGGCCGTCGCCGTGGGAAAACAGGTGCTGATAACCGACTCGTCGAACAAACCGCCCGGCGGGTGTAGATTCCACAAAGCTTCGGTTAACGTTTGCATATTTATGTAAGATAATCTCGATTATCGAGATTATCTTACAAGAAATATCCCTGTTATGCAATCAATCGAAATCGGAGGGCGTGCTTCGTTTCTTGAAGCCCCCGGGTGTGTATCGTTGCGTCGCACCTGCTGCGACATCTGGCGCCGCGGATTACGGAGAATCGCTTCAGAACGCGAAATACGTTCTGGAATAGAGCTTGCTGAGTTAGATGTTGCGGGATCCAGGGACTCGGGGAAACACCCCCCCTCCGGAGGTGGGCGAAATCGTGTTCAGGGAACTTCCTTTCAGGCTGGCCAGGGCGGTGTTCTTCAGCTTCGCACTCATTCTCGCCATGGCGATCTACTGCCTGTCGTTTGGATTTCTTACGTTCGAAACCCATCTGGCCGTCGGAGTCGCGACCATTCCGATATTCACGTATTTCTCCTGGAAAAACCTGGAAAATCAGGTGTTCCCGCATGCGAGGGGGCTTGAGGGGTGGGTGGCGGTCGTGTACTGGATCGCCAAAAATTCCGTCATGATCCTCATCGGCTGGCCGCTGGTCTGGACGGCCCTCATCCTGTCGCCCGAGATCAGCTATTTCCTGAGCATCCCTCACAACAGGAGAATCTGGCTTTGCGTCCTCTTCCTAGGCATTCTCTTCATGGGAGCGCAGCCTTGATTTTCTCGATCTCCGCGATCGACATATCCGTCATTTTGGCTATCAGAGAAATGTCGAACCCCTCAGCCAGCATCTTCCTGGCAACATCCAAGCGTTCCTCTTCTCGGCCCTCTTCTCGACCCTTTTCTCGGCCTTTTTCGAGGCCTCGCTTTTCGGCGGCGTTGAGTTCGGTGATCCTGGTGCGTTCTTCTTTGTCGCGCTGTTCGAGAATGGCGCGCATTCGTTCGTCGGCATTCACGTGTTCCAGCTCCTCGAGAACTCTGACGAAGATCTCGTCGGTTCGTAGTTCGTCCGGCAGAGACTTTGCATTCTCATACATCTCTGCGAACCTGATCATATGTAACCATTTTTCCAGGCGTGTTTGCAAGCCCCGGGGCTTGGTCTTGAACTTCGGAAGCTCGATGAAATGCAGTTCCATCAGATCCGGAAGAACCAGTCCGGTCGCTTGTTCCTGAAACTGAAATGCCGACTGAAACTGATCGAAGCCGTCGAACATCACGTAATCGAGAATCGCGATTCCGTAGGACGGATTGAGCTTTTCGAAACTCTCTCCTTCGAGCAGCTGGCCCGTGTAGAGCAACGCGAGATAGTAGGCCATTCTCTTTGCGAAGCTGGGCAGTTCCCTGACCTGCATCTCAATCGTGAATCTGCGGCCGGCCAGGTCGGTGGCCTTCACGTCGACGATCGTGAACTTGTCGTCATGAAACTCCTTGAGATTCAGCGGGCTGAGCAGGGTCAGATCCGCGATGCACCGATCGCCGGTGAAGTGGAGCAGGGCATCGATCAGCTTCGCCAGGATCTCTTCGTTGCCCTCCTTGCCGAAAACCAGCTTGAAAACGAAGTCGTTTCGCAACGGATATCGCTTGTGGTCTCCCATCCCAGGCTCCTTCGAAGGATGATTCGAAACGGAAAAAATCGCTTCATCCATACATCCGCCGAACCCTGGCACCTGGGAAAAAATTCTGGGACACCCACACGGCTGTTCCCGGGATCACGCTCACAACCGCTGAATCAATACTCCCATTGTTCGTGGCGGATGGGGAGATGGTTCAGTTGGTCGCGATGGAATTTCCATTTTGGCATGAATCGGTCCAGCAGAGCTGTGAAGCGCTTGTTGTGGGTCGGTTCGAGAAGGTGGGCCATCTCGTGAACCACGAGGTATTCGAGGCATTCGGGCGGCTTCTTCGCCAGTTCTGTATTTATGCGAATACTATGAAGCCGGGGGTTGCAACTGCCCCATTTCGTTTTCATGTGCTGCACGTACAACCGGCTGACGGTCACCCCGAGGCGGGGCGCCCAGGTGGCGATCAACGGTTGGGCCGCGGCCCGCACCTGTTCGCGATACCACTCCTCAAGAAGTTCCTGCTTCTTTTCCTCGCTCGTGCCGGGGCGAATCCGTAAAAGAATGGTCCTGGGTCGCCGTTCAATTTTCGCGGCGGCATCGAGTTCGACGACCTGGAGCAGGTAGCGCTTTCCCCAGAGGAAATGGCTTTCGCGATCGAGGTGCTCGCGCCGTGTCTCGCGCTCCTGCTCCAGAAACTTCTTCCGCTGCCGTTTGATCCAGTCGAGACGGGAAACGGCAAACACCCGCAGCGTGTCGAGGCTCATGCGGGCCGGCGCCGAGATGCGGACGTTCCCGTCTGGCGGCAGGACGCTGAGATGGATGTTCCTGATGTTCTTCAGGATGACCTCCACGTTGATCTCGCCCAGCTTCAGCGTGGCGCTTCCCATCAGTATTCCTTCTGCGCCTTCACGATGAGGAAGATCCGCTCCACCTCGGCCTGATCGTGCAGGATCTCGAACAGCGCCCGTTTGATGACCATCTCGCGCGGCTGGACACCCCGCCAGCCGTCCGGCTTCACCCGCCGGATCGTTTCATCGAGGGTCTGGGCGAGACTCAGCGCGGGGTCTCCGGCAACCTGCCATTCATCGGCTTTTTCGGCGGCGACATGCCTGGGTGTCGCCGGCGGGTTGGCGGGTTTCAGGTTGTTATATAACGCACGCAACGCCTGGCTCTTCTTCAGCGCGTCGGGAATATCCTCGTCCTGGCCGCTTTCGACGTTCTTCACCAGTTCGGCGATGCGTTTCAGATACTCCTCATACTCGATCGCCCGGGCCTTGCGCGCGGCGATGATCTCTTCGAGCAGCACCGACATCTTCTCGAAAAACACCGGATCGTTCAGGTGGTCTTTCACGATCTTCCGGCGCACATTGTTCTCGATCGTCTCCGCGATGGCGTTCTTGTCGTTCTTCATCGCGCCGAGCTGTTTCGAAATGGCCTCGGAGATTCCCGTCTTCACGATCAGTTCGAGCAGGGAAAGATCGTCGAACGGAGAGATCTTCCGGGGCTCTTCGGCTTCGATGTACGTATCGATGAGATGCCGCATGTCCGCTTCGTACGGCTTGAGATCGAGGAACTCGCCGCTGGCTTTGCGGATGATCTCGCGCAGCTTCAGATACTCGTCGACCTGTTGCCTGATCCGCTTGATCCGCGCCTCGTCATATCCGGCCGCCTCCATCTCGTCCGAGATGGCCGCATACGCCCGGATCAGGGCGACCGTCGCCTTGTACAGGGCCGACCGTTGCGGCTCCCGCTCTTCGAGGTCCGTCGGGATCTCGGTATTGCCGCAGAAATACCGGATATGCTCCAGCTCCCCCTTGGGCTCTTCGACGGGCTCACAGAGCAGGGCCAGGGCTTCCAGGGCGTTGTCGAGCCGTTCCCGGCCGGTTTTCAGGCGGTCTTTGAGGAAGATCTCGGGGTCGGCGCCAGGGGCGGTGTGATCGAGTTCGGACGTGTAGACCGCGATCGCGTTCTCGACCTTCCTGAACAGGTCCTTGTAATCGACGATGTAGCCGAAATCCTTGTCGTCCCCGTCGAGGCGGTTCGTGCGGCAGATCGCCTGGAACAGCCCGTGGTCCTGCATCGATTTGTCGATGTAGAGATACGTGCAGGGCGGCGCGTCGAAGCCCGTCAGCAGCTTGTCCACGACCACGAGCAGCTTCATGTTCGCCGGCTCTTTCGTGAAGGCGGCCTTGGCTTTGTCCTCGTAGGTCTCGGTTTTCGACTTGCCGGGCCAGGCCTCGACGTCTTTCAGGAGCTCCGAGTAGACGTTGTAGATGAACTGCTTGTCCGTCTCGGTGTTGGCGCCGATCTCTTCGGTCGTGACATCCTGCGCCTGCGGGTTGTACGAGGTCACGATCGCGCACCGCCCCTTGAACGGGGTTTTCTGGAACAGCGTGAAATACTTGCAGGCCTCGTAGATGCTCGACGCCACCAGGATGGCATTTCCACGTTCGCTGCTGAGCCGGGGCTTGACGCCGAAGTCGAAGACGATGTCGCTGACGACGCGGTCCATGCGCGATTTCGAACTGAGAACCGTCTGCATCGTCCCCCAGGTTTTCTTCAGCTCGTCCTTCTGCCAGGCGTTCAACCCCTTGGTCTTGGCTTCGAACCAGACGTCGATCTTCTCCTGCGAGCCGAGCCGCTGGTCGATGTCGCGGGCTTCGTAGATCAGGTCGAGCACGACCTCGTCTTCGACCGCCTCGTCGAATTTATAGGTGTGAATATACCCGCCGAAGACTTCGAGGCTGTTCGCCCGGTCTTTTTTCAACAGGGGGGTACCGGTGAAGCCGATGAAAACGGCCTCGGACAGCAGCGCCTTCATGACGCGGTGCAGCTTGCCGCTCTGGGTGCGGTGGCACTCGTCGACGAAAACGAAAATCTCCCCGACGGCAGGGGTCGGCTGGGCTTCGAGCTCCCTGACGAACTGCTCGAACTGATCGACGCCTTTCCGGCCGAATTTATGGATGAGGGAACACAGCAGCCGGGGCTTGGGCTGGCCGAGCTGGGTCATCAGATCGCGCCCGCTTTCCGTGCGCCTGATGCGTTCTCCGGTCCCCTGGAAGACCTGCTCGATCTGCTTGTCCAGCTCGTCGCGGTCGGTGATGATGACGACCCGGGCATGGGGATCGTTCTCCAGGATCCACTTCGCCAGCAGCACCATGACGATGCTCTTGCCGCTGCCCTGGGTGTGCCAGATGATGCCGCCCTTGCGCGCCTGGACGTGCTTCTGGGCCGCCTTGAGCGCGAAATACTGGTGGACGCGCGGCAGTTTTTTCACGCCGCCGTCGAACAGGACGAAATCGTGGATCAGCTCGATCAGCCGCTCCCTGGCGCAGATCTTGAGGAGATACTTGTCCAGTTTGAAACGTGAGTTGTCCTGCTCGTCTTCTTTCCATTTCAGGAAGTATTTTTCCTGGGTGCGGATTGTGCCGTATCGCAGGCCTTCCGAGTCGTTGCCGGCAAAGATGAACTGGACCGTGCTGAAAAACCACTCGTTGAACTCGGGCTTCTGGTTGGAAATGCTCTGCCGGATCCCGTCGCCGATCGTGACGCGGCTGTTCTTGAGTTCGAGCACGCCGATCGCGATCCCGTTGATATACAGCACGAGATCCGGCCTGCGTTCGTGGTTCCCGAGCAGGGTGACTTCCTCCGCGATGGCGAAATCGTTTTTCCCGGGATCCTGCCAGTCGATGAGATGCACGCTCTCCGTGACCGCGCCCGCCTCTGTCTTGACCGGCACGCCATACCGGAGAAGGCTGTACACGACCTTGTTGTTCTCGTAGAGCCCCCGGCTGTGATTGTGCGCTTCCGTCCGGAGTTTGTGGATGGCGACGCCGATCTGGGCCTGGGAATACCCGCTCTTCGTCAGGTGGTCCGTGAGCAGGTGCTCCTCGACGTTGCCGTTACCTTCCTGATCCGTCCAGTCGCCGAGATACCGATACCCGAGCTCATCGCGGAACAGCGCGATGACCCGGTTCTGCGTGACCCGTTCGGATTTTCCGAGAGAGTTCACTTCAGCACTTCCCATCTGCCGGCCTTCCTCGGCCCGACATGTCGGATGATACCCGCCGCACGAAGCTTGCCCAGCAGATATCGTATGCGCCTTTCGCCAATGCCGAGGCGTTGGTCCAGTTCGCGCCCGGTGATCTCCGGCTGCTCCTTCAACATGCTGATCAGTTTTTCCTGATCGCGTTCCTGGATATTTTCTTGGCCAATTTCTTGGCCAATTTCTTGGCCAATTTCTTGGCCAATGGTTCGGTTCACTTCCGTGGAATTTTTCAGAGAAGCCAGGCGGGCCTGGTCGGCCTGGAACGTCAGCATCAGGCCCGATAGGCTGTAATCGAACAAGGGGGGCTTGATGCCGTGTTCACGGCATTCGCGGTTGATCTTTTCGATGCCGCGCCCCCAGGATTCGACATATCCGGCGCGGAAAAACGCATTTGCTAGAAGCGGATTATAGGGATTCGAAGGATGTTTCTGCTGAAGCCGCTCCAGCGTCCAGTTCTCCGGCAGTTGCCCGTAGTTCCACAGCACGATCCTGTCTTCGTAGACGCTGATCTGAATGGGAATCCCGCTGCCGTAATCCTTGTGAACGACGGCATTCAGCATGGCTTCGCGGAGGGCGGGCAGGGGAAACAGGTATTCCTCGACGCGGTGCAGACCTTCATAGCGGATAAAGGCTTTGAGGTATTTGATCGACAGAAGCTCGAGGGCTTTCTCGACTTGCTCGAACAGGTTGCCGTGGATTTCATCCTGGTAGCGCAGGTCGTCATCGGTGACGAAGAACCCGATCTTGATCCATGCACCGGAGACGAACCGTTCGGGTGTGTCGCAGAACAGCAGGGCCGCGGCACGTTTCAGGTGAGAGCCCTCCACGAGTTGCAGGTTTTCGAGAAGCGCGGACGCTTCGTCCTGGAGGATCTGCTCCGACATTCGGCCGCCGCGAGCCGCCCTGTCTCTGAAGAGCCGAAGGGCTGACGGACTGCATTCGTCGACGGTAAATCCCGGGAGCGGCACGGCGTCCCATCGGCGGCCCTGCTTGCGAAGCAGGAACCGGTCGAGAGCGGCGCCTTTGAGCTCCTGCCGGGTACTGCCGCTGCGAAAGTGGTATTCACCCCTGTAGCTGACGGGATAAGGATACGGCTCGGTCACGATCTCCAGGTATTCTTTCCCTGCTTCCCTGCGCAGGTTCACATCGACCATGATCCCTAGAATGTCGCGCACCTTGTTGGGAATTTCTTCCAGCAGGCGGGCAGCGTTCTTGACTCCGGTTACGATGCCGTCGTCATTTCTGCCGATGACCAGGACACCGCCCCCAGCATTGGCAAACCCGCAGATCCATTTCAGATACTCGTCCCGCCAGGATTCTTTCCACTCGACATGCTGATGCTCTTTCATACAAGCCGAATCCTCCCCGTCAGCAACTCCTGCATCATGCCCTGTTTGATCTGACGCGCCTTGGCGAACTTGGTTTCGAGAGCTGCGATCTCAACATCTATATCAGACAGCACCTCTGCGATAGCTATTTGCTCGTTGAGTTCGGGAAATTTTAGTAATATTTTGACTATATTTTTCTTGCTGATCCCAGTCACCTTTGTTCCGGCTGCATAATGCAGAAACTGTTTCTGAATAGATGCTGCCTGAAAACAATAGCGTCTGTATTCATGAGCCAACTCATTCGTCTTGCTCTTGGCAATGATCGTGTGTAATCCGGAAATAAATGGCACTTTATTCTTATTTACCACGACGATATGCTTGCTTGTTCCTGCATCATCTTCAGAGGCGTCAACAAACACGACGTCACCATCATCGAGTAGAGAGTCGCGGGAAACTCGGTTGAGTGGGATATCGAGTTTTGGTATTTCCTGATAATCGGTGGCGGTGTCCACGAATGGCTTTGACGCGCCATGGATATCGCCATAGTGTAGATAGCAATATCCATTAGATGAGAGCTGGTCGCGAGAAGCTGAATAACCGCCAGAGAACGAAAACAAGTCGCCGAATGTTTGAATATCCCATTTTTCACTAAAGCCTGATAGACGCTTCTTGCCGGTGAGGAGTTCCTGCATTGCGCCTTGTTTGATGCGGCGTTTCTTGGCGATGAGCTGCTCCAGCGACTCGATAAGGGCATCCGCATCCGACAACGCCTCCGCAATTGCGCTTTGTTCAGATTTTGTCTTGGGAATGCAGAATAGGTGGTTCGAAATATCTGAAACACTGAGGTTCGGCTGGGCTCCGCCCTTAGCCACTCCAGTCATCGCTTTGATGAATGAGGGCTGTCTGAGCAACATAAAGAGCGTTGAGCCATCAACTGTTGTTGGAATTAGTTTTCCGACACGTTGGTTCAGCAGGCAGAAATTTTCAGTGACGCGGCAAACACGGCCAACATTACCGGTCATGGAAATAAGGATGTCGCTGATTTGAAGACGCTGATGGTTTTGTAGGTCTTTGGGTACGCAAGCGATGGAATTACATTCGTTGGTGGTCATATAGCCGTCTTGGACATTTGCTATGGTGATGACCTTGAAATTGCCGAGAGGTGTGTAGGTATCGCTCTTGAAGGCATAGCCGTTCTTGAGAGACGCGAGTTCACCCAAACGCTTCACCTCCCATTCCTCCGGTATGACGCCAACCTCGCTTTGTTTGTATCCTTTCGGAATGATCATTTTGCCGGTCATCGGGGACCACCCAGTTCTGCTTCAATGTCTTCGACTGTCGGCGAGCTGGATTTGAGGCCTTCGGGGCCGATCGGCTTGGTTGAGGCCGACACTGTCGGGCGAATTTCAGATGTTCCTTTACCGGCCAAAATTCCGGATTTGACTGACACGGGCTCGTGAAATCGGGTTATCTTCGTCATTCCCCGAACCCCATTTGTTTCAGGTGGGCATTCACCTTCGCCTCCAACTCGGCGACGCGGGTGACCATCTGGGGCAGCGGCGTTTCGTAGAGCTCGGCAAGCTCCTTGACCCGCTGTGTCAAAGCTTGGCTGATCCGGTCCATCTCGCCGTGGATGGCGGTGTCGAGCGTCGTGAGCCATTTGTCGTCCACGACCAGCGTCTTCACGTCCGACTCGGTGAGATCCGCATACCTGGCGTAGGCGAGGGCGTCGAGCGCGGCCTCCGCATCCTTCAGCTTCTTCTTCAGCTCGGCTTCTTCGTTCGAGGCCTTCAGCCATTCGCTCAACACGGCGGCTTCGTCGCGGGCCTCCTTGTCGCCCTTGATCTCCTTCAGGCGGGCCGTGACGGAAGCCTTGTTGACCTTTTCCAGCTCCGAGAAGGCGCCTTCTTCACCGCCATGTTCCTCTTCCAGTTCGGTGAGGCGGGCGGCGAGGCTCTCGGCTTCGGCGGTGAGGCCGTCGATGGCGGCCTGCTCCTTCGGGAAATACCGGGCGACGATCAGCGACCTGGGCACGAGGTCGCAGGTCCAGCCCTTGTCCTTTTCCTTGCCCTTCTTGTCTTTCTCGATGATCCTGAAGGGTTTCGCCGTCCAGCCGTCGGCGGAGATCAGGTAACAGTCGTCCTGCATCGTGTTCGCCCAGTAGTCCAATAGATGCTGATACGTATCATACGCGTCGATCAGCGGCTTGTCCCGGTAATGCGCGAGGAGATCCTCGGCGAGCGAGGCGATCAGCTCTTTCGGGTGGAAGCCGCTTTCCAGCTCGCGGAGCCGGGCGGAGGCCTTCTTCCGCCACGAGGCGAAGTGGCCGGTCATCCCCTCGATGAAGGCGACGAACTCGGGGTGCTCGTAGATCGCGGTTTTGAGGGCGGCCTTTTCCGGAACGAGACCGACATAGCCGGGACGGGTATCCCGGAACAGCGATTTCCGAAGGCCCGGGCAGACCTTCCAGTAGTCGTGCAGGGCGTCGATGTCGGCAGCGGGGATTCCGCCTTTCAGGTGCGCCTCGATGTCCTGAAGGTCTTCGGCTTTCTGGCTGTCGATATAGCGAGGGATATTGAGATTGAACTCGTTTTTCCCAATCTCTTCGGTCGGCACCAGACGGGAGAACCGTTCGATTTCGAGCTGCCGGTTGAAGACATCGACGATCTTGTGGATATCCATCGCGCGAAGCCGGTTCTTGTTCCCGTCTTTGAGGAACCCGGCGCTGGCGTCGACCATGAAGATGCCCGTCCGGGAGTGCGCGTGCTCCTTGTCGATGACGATGATGCAGGCGGGGATGCCCGTTCCGTAGAAGAGGTTCGCGGGCAGGCCGATGACGCCCTTGATGTAGCCCTTCCGGATGAGGTTGCGGCGGATCTCGGCCTCGGCATTGCCCCGGAACAGAACGCCGTGCGGCAGGATGCAGGCGCCTTTCCCCGTGCTCTTGAGCGAGCGGACGATATGCAGGAGATACGCGTAATCACCCTGCTTCGCGGGCGGGGTTCCGAACGGCTTGAATCTCTCGTGGGGGTCGTTGAGGGGATCGATGCCCGTGCTCCAGCGTTTGTCGCTGAACGGGGGATTGGCCACGACGTAATCGAAGGTCTTGAGCGCCGCGCCGTCCATGAATTTCGGGTCGGAGAGGGTGTTGCCCTGCACGATGAGGGCGGTGGGGTTGTTGTGCAGGATCATGTTCATGCGGGCCAGGCCCGATGTCGCGGCGTCTTTTTCCTGGCCGTAGAGCGTGACCGCCCCGGCTTCGTCGGCGACTTTCAGCAGCAGGGAGCCGGAGCCGCAGGTCGGATCGTAGACCGTCGTCGAGCTGGTCGTTTTCGCGTCGCGGATGCCGAGGATCTGGGCCATGATGCGGCTGACTTCGGCCGGGGTGTAGAACTGCCCCTTGCTCTTGCCGCTCTCGGTCGCGAAATGCCGCATGAGATACTCGTAGGCGTCGCCCAGGATGTCGTCGCCCTCGGCGCGGTTCTTCGAGAAATCGAGCGCCTTGTTCTCGAAGATGGCGATGAGGTTGGAAAGCCGCTCGACCATCTCCTTGCCGCTGCCGAGCTTGGTGGCGTCGTTGAAGTCGGGCATGTCGGACAGCCTGTTGGCGTTGGCCAGCGGGGCGATGATCTTCTTGTTGATCTGGTCGCCGATGTCGGGCCTGCCCTTGAGCGCGACCATGTCGGCGAAGCCCGCCCCGGGCGGAATCGTGATCGGCGCATACGGCTGGCCGGCATACTTGTCGCTGACGTATTTGATGAACAGCAGCACCAGCACGTAGTCTTTGTACTGGCTGGCATCCATGCCGCCGCGCAACTCATCGCAACTCGACCAGAGAGAGGAATACAACTCCGATTTCTTCAATGCCATGACGGTTCATCGACTCCTGAGCACATCGGCGTGCCGTGCCTTCACGAGAGCGAAAGGGCGGGCGCTTCCCGGGCAGTTTTCACCCCCGAATACTACCACATTCCGGCCACGAACGCGGCCCGACCACGCAGGTTCCGGACGGAATATCCGGTATATTATAAAAAACCGGGACACACACCTGATAAAAAATTACCTTGGCGTGACCCGGGTTTAGCCATTTTTCGTACTCATGCAGCCTGTGCGTGACACCTTTCGCATTTCACGTAGGAGTGCGAGCTGCTGACGGAACTCCATTGGATGGGGAGACTGACTGACAAAATCACCGACATCGGAAAATGAAAAATCCCGGAAACCGTTTCTGGTTCCGGGGTTCGGGAGTGGGCAGTACAGGTTTTGAACCTGTGATCCCCGCCGTGTGAAGGCGATGTTCTTCCAGAAGGTGTTATCGAAGGGACCGACGAGATGAAATCAGGCGGCCTTCTTGCGCTTCGATGCCTCGTCGCGGCCGATGCCCTCGGAAAGAAGGGCGACGACCAGGGTGTTGAGGCTGACGCCCTCGGCCTTCGCGCGCATGGCGAGCTTCTGATGCAGGGACTTGGGAATGCGCTGAACGAACTTCCCGGAGAAGCCGCCGCTTCCGGGTTCGGGAACGGGAAGCTCCATCGATTCGAGCGCCGAGATCGTATCGGCGAGGGCTTCGAGTCCATTGCGAATGGCTTCCTCTCTGGTCTCGCCATCGGAAATGCACTCGGAAAAATCCGGGAAGGAGATCAGGAACCCACCGCCGTCCTCGTCGGGAAGGGCGCTGACTTCAAAAGGATATCTGCTCAGATCGCGCTTTTTCATACGTCACTCCTCCAGAAGGGCGATGAACTTCTTGATGTAGATGGCCTTGATCGGCCGGCGAAACGGGACGGGAAGCGTTCGGCCACCGGACCAGACGAACACGACGTGACTGGTTCCGTTCTGCCGGTAGGTGACGCCGAAGTGGTCGGCTAGTGCCTTGAGCGTATCAATGCTCCAGCCATTCGGGTTGTTCCGCATCTTCTCGAGCGTTTTCTCTCGCGTGCTCATGAGATAATAGTATTACTGGTAGTATCGCCTGTCAAGGGCGAGCGAATGGTGAATACCACGAACCACCGAAAAGTGGACCCTGGTTTGGTGGACGGTTCGGGGCTTTCGTGCTCATGAAGCCTGCGTGTGCCGCCATGTGTATTTCATGGCGGCGTTGGCTGTTGACGGAACTCCGGTGGATAGGTGGGGCTGACCGACCAAGTCGCCGACATCGGAAATAAAAAACCCCGGAAACCGTTTCTGGTTCCGGGGTTTCTGAGTGGGCAGTACAGGATTTGAACCTGTGACCCCCGCCGTGTGAAGGCGATGCTCTTCCACTGAGCCAACTGCCCAAGCAATATGAGGATATCACGAGGCGGAGAAAAATGCAATACCGACAGGAGCGTTCCGGGCTCATCACGATGCGTTCGGATAGGTCAATTGATGAACCGTATGTGTAGGGGCGGTTCGCGAACCGCCCCTACGCGGCAATTGGCGTAACTGCCCGTGGTGTACGCTGCGGGATGGGCTTGCCAACGGAGAGACGGGAATCAGCGGGGCGGGCGGGTGACGGCGATGACGGAGCGGTCGGGGCGCAGCCAGGTGGCGGCGGCGCGCTGCACGTCGGCGGCGGTGACGCGGCGGATCGATTCGGGGTAGGACGTCATGAACCCATACCCGGCGCCGAGAGCCTCGAACCAGGCGTAGAAGTGCGACTGGCGCAGGCAGGCGGCCTGATCGAGGGCGAACTGGCCGGTCACGTATGAGATCGTGCGACCGAGCTCCTCGGCCGTGGGGCCGTTCGCGGTCAGATCGGCGATCTCGTCCTGGACCATCCCGATGACGCGGTCGACGGCCGCCGGGTCCGTTCCGATGACGGCGCAGAGCGGGCCGCCGTCGAGCCGGGTCGGGAACAGCGCGTGCACGGCGTAAGCCAGCGAGGCTTCGTTCCGCACCTTCCGGAACAGGCGCGCCGACATGCCGCCGCCCAGAATCGCGTTCAACACTTTCATGGCGGGGTAGTCCGGGTGGTCGAACCGCGGTCCGAGCCAGCCAAGACACACCATCGCCTGCTGGCGGTCCCGGTGATCCTCGGCCCGTACCGAATCGGCAGGGAAGGGGGGCGTCGAGTCCCCTCCGGCGCTTCCGGTATCGGCGCGCGGCCGGATCTGCCCGAACAAATCGCCCGAGAGTCTCAACGCCTCGTCGGAAGATATATCTCCAACGATAGAAAGAACCATCTCCCCGGGCCGGAGCATGCCGGCATGGAACGCGGCCAGGGCGGCCGGGGTCAGTGCCTGGACCGAGTCGGGCGTGCCGTACGCATACCGGCCATACGGGTGGGTCGCGTACAAACGGGCCTGGAACAGGCGCCAGGTGTTTTCGAACATATCATCATCGACGGCCTTGAGCCGGCCAAGCACCTTCTGCCGCTCGATCTCGAAGGCATCCTCGGGGAAAACCGGCATCTGAACCGTCTCGGACATCAGCGCGAGGGCCTGGGCGAACGTGCGCGCCGGTGCGCTCAGGCTCAGCCGGAGCATGTCCGGGTCCGCCGCCGGGTCCAGTTCGGCCCCAAGACGTTCCAGATCCCATAAGAGCTGCTGGCCGTCGCGTCGCCGCGTGCCTTTGAGCAGCATCTCGGACATCAGATTGCTGGTGCCGCCGGCGCCGGCCGGCTCGTGACGCACTCCCGCCGCCGCCGTCAGCGTCGCACCCGCCAGCCCGATCCCCTGCAGATGCCGGTGGATGACGCGCATCCCGTTGTCCAGCCGCCATGCGGTGAGGCCGGTATCCGGGGCGGCGCCGGCGGCAGCCGGCACCGTCAGCGGCGTCGACCGCGGCTTGGGCCCCGCGATCGTCGTGAAATCAGCCTCTTCGGCGAGATACTGCACGGCAAGGCGCTGAAGCCGCTCGGGGGTGACCGCGCGCAGCCGCTGCAGATACGTGAGCTCGTGCTCGAGGGCGTCGTGAATCAGGGCGTTACCGAGAATGTCCGCCTGGCCCTCGTTCGTCTCGGCCCCCCGCATATACAGGGTTTCGAGCATGTCCATCGCCTTGAGCAGCTCCTCCTGCGACACCGGCTCGCGCCGCAGACGGTCCAGTTCGGCCCGGATTCCCTCCCGGACCGGCGCCTCGTCGAGCGGATCGAACTCGGCCCGCACCAGGAAAATCCCGTCTTCCCCGAGCGAGAGCTGGCCCGCCGAGATCGAGGTGACGATCCCCCGCTGCTCCTTCAGCGCCGCCGAAAGCCGGCTGCTGCGCCCCTGTCCGAGCAGGATCCCCAGCAGCTCGAGCCCCGTCGCATCCTCCCGGTTGGCCTGGGAAACGGTCCGCCAGGCTGACTGGAAATACCCGCGCCGCACATCCATCGCGTGCCGCACCAGCGACCCCGACTCGGGCCGGGGGGGCAGGGGAGCCGCACGGGTGGCCGGAGCCGGAGCCGTCCAGTCCCCATACAGCTCTTCCGCCCGCCGGAACACCATCCCGGCATCGACATCGCCGGCGACGAGAAGGAACATGTTGCACGGAACATACCAGGTCCGGAAAAACGCATCCAATGTATCTCTGGATATATTTGCTGCAATATTCTCTTTCGGCCCCAGGGTCGGCCGGCCGTAGGGGTGGCCGGGATACAACCCCGCCATCATCGCGTCCCACAACACCCGGTGGGGGTTGTCGGCGGAGCGCTTGATCTCCTCGACGATCACCGACCGTTCGGCGTCGACGGCCGCGGCCTCGAGGGTCGAACGGCGCATCACATCGGCGTGAATCTCCAGCGCCTTGTCCAGGTGCCGGCTCTCGCCGCTAATATAGTAATGCGTATAATCGAGCGACGTACCGGCGTTCGTGCGGCCGCCGAATCCTTCGATCTCGCGGGCGATCGCCCCGACGCCCCGGGTGGGCGTTCCCTTGAACAGCGTGTGCTCGAGAAAATGGGCGATGCCCCCGATCTCGGGCGTCTCGTTCCGGCTGCCGACCCGCACCCAGATGTCCGACACGAACAGGGGGGCGGTCCGGTGCTCGCGCACGAGGACGGTCAGGCCGTTGGGGAGAACCCGATGCTGAAAAGGCTCCCACCGGAAGCCCGGAGACGTTCGTTCCTGGTTCATTGTGTGTCCTGTCAGGGTGCGGCAAGCGGAAGGAAGGGGAAGGGCCGGGCCGTGCCCAGCTTTGCCTCGATCCGCTCGAGAATGTTCAGTGGCCGGCCGTAGAGCAGCTTGGGCCGCCCCTCGACCGTCACCTCGGAAAAGTTCGAAAAATCGATCATGCAGGCCCGGCGCATCGCCTCGTCACCGTACACCAGCGCGCCTTTGTGGATGACCATCGAGATATCGCGCGGCGTGAGCGCCATGAAGCTTTCGAAGGGGTCCCCGGCCGTATCGTCGAAGACCAGGAAATTGGCCATCTTGCCGGGCGCGATGCTGCCGAACTGCTTCTCGACGCGGAACATTTCGGCCGCCGTCTTGGTGGCCATCCGCACCAGATCGCGCGGTTTCAGCTGGCCGTCGAGATGCTCATCGGACCATTTCCGCATCAGCCGCAGATCGTCGAGCAGGTTGACCGACCCCCGCACCGCCCCGTCCGTGCCGATGCCGACGCGGATGCCAAGCTCCAGCGCTCGTTTCAGCGGCGGCACGGCCCCGAACCGATTCTGGAGGGACGAGGGGCAGAACACCAGCGAGGCCTGGTGTGTCGCGATCTGCGACAGATCCGTGTCACTCAGGCCGATGCCGTTGACGAGCACCGTGTTTGGCCCCAGCGCTCCCAGCCGGCTCAGCGACTCGAGCTCCTCGCGCAGCTCGGTCGTGAAGCCTTCGGCGCAGTGCGTGATGAACGGCAACACGCCCCGCGCAAGCCGCGCCTCCTCGGCCACACCCTGGCCCCAGGGGGGCGCATCGGGCGACATCGAGTGGGCGAGGTAGTAATGCTCGAGCAGGCTGACCAGCCCGCGGCCGACGTAGGCCGAGTTCACCTCGTGCGGGAAATGGTCGACGATCAGCCCGACCCCCGAAAGCACGTTGCGGAACATGCCGAGCCCATACAGATCCGTGATCGACAGCGTCTGCCGGTCGCGATGCAGCTCCGAGGCATGGAACGCCGTTTCCCATTCCTGCCAGCTCTGGCAGCCGGGCCGCTCGAACTTCGGCCAGAACGTGTCATACAGATGATCGTGGGCATTGATCAGCGCCGGAAACACCAGCCGGCCGCCGAGATCGATCGTCGTTTCCAGCGGCTTTTCGGGCTTGCCGTCGGGCGGCAGAATCTCGGAGATCGTGTCGTGAAACAGCACCAGCCGCCCCGGGGCGATCGTTTCGTCGGGGTGCAGGATCCGACAGTTGTCGAGGAGCCGGTACATCAGAAATACCGCGGCATGCCCATTTTGGCTGCCGCCGGAAAGTCGCGCTGCATCTCACGGCACACCACGGGCCAGGACTTGCCGGCAAAAGCCATCGATATAAAATGCTTCCCAATATTATCGAGGAACTGGAGGAAGGCCATCCGCTCGAAATCGGGGTTGAAGTTCCGCACGCGGCTGAAGCTGCGGTAGAAGGTCTCGTGATCATGCAGCCCGAGCGCCATGATCGTGTGCTCGAAATGCATCGTCAGATCGCTGCGGGTCGGCACCGCCATCGGCAGAACCTGGCTGCCCAGCAGCGTCCCGACCATCTCGCCCCGGAACTCGAGCGGAATCGCGAACACCAGAAAGCCGGCGTAGCAAACGTTCACGAACGGCACCTTCCGCCGCATCAGCCGGTCCTCGATCGTGTGATACGCGCGCTTGCACCGCTGCCGGCCCCGGTCCGTGCCCCGGATGAGGCTGCACGGGCCGTAGAAATAATCCGTCTTGACGACCGTCTCGCCCGAGTTTGACCGCAGCGACAGCGGCACCCCGTAGAAGTTCTCGAACCGCTTCAACAGCTGATGAAGCTGCCCCGAGCCGAACGACACGGTCTGGTTGACGTTGATATCCCGCTTGAGACTCGTCATGAGCATCTCCCGGCTTCCGCCGTCAGGACGGACGCAGCCCCCCTCATCGGCCGGCGGCCAGCGTTGGTTCGGGCTTCGACGCACCGGCCCCCTGCCACAGCCGGATACCCAGCAGCAGCGAGTTGAGCTTGGTCGCATTGTCGTCGGCCCGCGACGTGAGCACGATCGGGCAGCGGGCGCCGAAGATCATCCCGCCCATCCGCGCCCGCACGAGATACTGGAGCGACTTGTACAGCGCGTTCCCCGTCTCGATGCGAGGCACGACGAGGATGTCGGCGTTGCCCTGGATACGGCCCTTGTATTTCTTGATCCGGCACGAGTCGGCGCTGCACGCCAGATCCAGCGAGATCGGCCCCTCGGCGACCAGATCTTCGCGCTGGGAAAGGGCCTGCGCGGCGAGACCGGCCATCACGGTCGAGGGAACCTTGTCCGACACCTTCTCGTTCGCCGCCAGCAGCGCCACGCGGGGCGGCCGGCCGGGAACGAAGATCCGGAAGGCCTCGGCGGCGTTCTCCACTTCCTTCACCAGCATCTCGGCATCCGGGGCGATGTTGAGGGCCGGGTCGGTCAGCAGCTTCAGGCCGGGCTGTGTGGGCAGCTCGAAGAAGGCCAGATGCGACAGCACCGGGTTTTTCTTGAGGCCGCGCTGTGAGTTGAGCACGGCTTTCAGGATGACGGCGGTCGGAACCAGGCCTTTCATCAGGATCTCGGCATTCCCTTCGCGCACGGCATCGATCGCCGTCTGGCACGCCTTGGCGGCGTCGGTTTCCGCCACGATCTTCACGGCGGGGTGGGACGCGGTCTCGCCATACATCTCGCGGATCGCTGCGGGATCGCCGATGAGCACGGCCCCTGCGACGCCAAGCCGGACGGCCTCGCAGACGGCATACGAAACGGCCTCGTCCTGCGCGAACGGGACGGCCACGCGGCACAGCCTGTTGCGGTCGAGATCACCGGCCAGCCGGCCGAAGAACGATGTATCCATTCCCTTCCTCCGATTCCTGTCCGTGCCGCTCAGACGCCCAGGGCGTGCGAGGCGATGACCATCCGCTGCACTTCGCTCGTGCCCTCGTACAGCTCGAGAATGCGCGCATCCCGGTAATACCGCTCGACCGGGTAGTCTTTGATGAAGCCGTATCCCCCGAGAATCTGGAGCGCCTGGTGGGTGACCCGGGTCGCCATCTCGGAACCGAACAACTTCGCCATCGCGGCTTCCTTCGAATACCGCTTCTTGTGATCTTTCAGCCAGGCAGCGTGCCAGGTGAGCAGGCGGGCCGTCTCGATGTCGATCTTCATCTCGGCAAGCTTGTGGTTGATGCCCTGGAAGTCGACGAGGTGCGTGTTGAACTGCTTGCGCTCCCGCGAATACCTGAGCGCCGCCTCATACGCCGCGCGGGCGACGCCGGTGCCCTGGGCGCCGACGCCGATGCGGCCGCCGTCGAGCGTGTCCATGGCGATGCGGAAGCCCCGCCCCGGCGTGTTGACCATGTTTTCCTTCGGAATGCGGCAGTTCTGGAACACCAGCTCCGCCGTGTTGGAAGCGCGGATGCCCAGCTTGTTCTCCTTCACGCCGACGGTGAAGCCGGGCGTGCCCTTGTCGACGATGAACGCCGAGAGGCCGCGGATCTTGGCCGAGCGGTTCGTGCTCGCGATGATCAGGGCGAAGTCGGCGACGCCGCCGTTGCTGATGAAGATCTTCGAGCCGTTGATGATGTACGAGTCACCGTCGGGGGTGGCCGTGGTCTCCTGGTTGCCCGAGTCGGAGCCGGCGTTCGGCTCGGTCAGGCCGAAGCAGCCGAGCTTCTCGCCCGAGGCGAGGGCCGGCAGATACCTGCGCTTCAGTTCTTCCGAGGCGTAGGTCATGATCGGGTAGGCGACGAGCGAGTTGGTCAGCGACATCGTGACGCCCTGCGCCGCGCAGGCCTTCGAGATCTCCTCGATCAGTAGCGCGTAGGTGAGGGCGTCGGCGCCTGCGCCGCCGTACTCCTTCGGGATGATGATGCCCATGTAGCCCTGCTTCGCAATGGCACGGGTGACTTCCCAGGAAAACTCCTGCTTCTCGTCGAGTTCGGCCGCGACAGGGGCGATCACGGTGCGGGCGAACTCGGCGGCGGACTGACGGATCAGTTCCTGTTCGGGGGTGAGTTTGAACTCGATCACGCGGAGGCCTCCTTCCGATGGCGGCGGATCTCGGCGGCCAGGAGCGGGGCCACCTGGTGCAGGTCACCGACGATGGCCACGTCGGCGGCTTTCATGATCGGCGCGAGCGGGTCGCGGTTCACGGCGACGACGAAGTCGGCGCCGGAAATCCCGGCCAGATGCTGGATCGCTCCGCTTATACCGAGAGCTATATAAAGTTTCGGGCTGACCGACTTGCCGGTCTGGCCGACCTGGTGGTCGTGGCCGATCCAGCCGGACTCGACGGCCGCGCGGGAGGCGCCGATCTCGCCGCCGAGCAAGGCGGCCAGGTCCCTGACGACGCCGAACTGCTGGGCACCGCCGACGCCGCGGCCGCCCGCGACGATGACCTGGGCTTCGGCCAGGTCGACGTGCTTCGCGGCCGAGCGGATCGTCTCGCGCACGATCACCTTCAGGTCGGCATCCTTGAGGCCGATTTTCACGGGCTTCACCTCGCCCTTGCGGTTCGGATCCGCCGCGAGCGGCTTCATGACGCCGGGCCGGACGGTCGACATCTGGGGCCGGTGGTTCGGGCAGATGATCGTGGCCATGACGTTGCCGCCGAACGCGGGGCGGGTCTGGAGCAGGAGGCCCGAGGCGGCCTCGATGGCCAGCTCGGTGCAGTCGGCGGTCAGGCCGGTGCGCAGCCGGTTCGCGGTGCGCGGGGCCAGGTCGCGGCCGATCACGGTCGCGCCGATCAGCACGATCTCGGGCTTGATCTCGCGGATCACGCCGGTCAGGGCGCGGCAGAAGGGCGCCGTCCGGAACTCGGCGAGTTGGGGGTCGTCGACCGTGAGCACGACATCGGCGCCGTGCGCGATCAGGGTCTGGGCCAGCGGCTCGACCTGGTGGCCGAGCAGGGCCGCATACAGCGGCACCTTGCGCTCATCGGCCAGGCCACGGCCGCGGCCGAGCAGCTCGAGCGCCACCTTGGCCGGGGCGCCGTCGCGGGTTTCGGCGAACACGAGGATGCCCTTCCATTCGGCCAGGTCGGCCTTGGGGGCATCGGAAGCGGTCGAGGTGATCGCCTTGAACTTGCACGAGTCGACGCAGCTGCCGCAGTGCACGCAGTTGGCGTTCATGATCGCCTTGCGCCCGATCATGTCGATGGCGTCATAGGGGCAGGCCTTCAGACAGGCACCGCAGCCTACACAGATAGTTTTATCGATATTGATGGCCATGGCGTTGTCTCAGATGAGTCCTTTCTCGAGAAGGATGTCGAGGGTCTGGCGCACCGTCGCCGCCGGTTCGCCGGTCAGGATGCGGCCTTCGCCCTTCGGGGCGGGCGTGAAGGTGCGGCGCACCTGGGTCGGGGAGCCTTTGAGGCCGATCTGCTCGGCCGGGGCCGCGATATCCTTCGCCGACCAGACGGTGAACGTCTTCTCGCGGTAGGCGCCGATGCAGCCCGGCAGCGTCGGAATGCGCGGCACGTTCGTCTCTTTCAGGCAGGTCAGCAGCGCCGGCAGCGGGGCGGTCAGCCGCTGGGTTCCCGAATCGGTCTGCCGCTCGATCAGCAGCCCGCCGTAACTGAACCGGGCCGTGAGCACGTAGGTGACCTGGGGGATCTGCAGAAACTCGGCGAGCTGCGGGCCCACCTGGGCCGTGTCCCCGTCGATCGCCTGGCGACCGCAGATGATCAGATCGAAATTGCCGATCTTCTTGATGGCATACGACAACGCCGAGGCCGTGGCCAGCGTGTCGGCACCCGCGAAGGCGCGGTCCGACAGCAGGATCGCCTCGTCGGCGCCCATCGCGAGCACCTCGCGCAGGGCGACTTCGGCCTGGGGCGGGCCCATCGAGATGACGGTGACCCGGCCCCCGCCGGCCGCTTCACGCAGCTCGAGCGCGAGCTCGACCGCATGCCGGTCCTCGGGGTTCACGATGCTCGGCACGCCTTCGCGGATCAGCGTTCCGGTGGTCGGGTCGATCCGGACGTCGTTCGTGTCCGGAACCTGTTTCACGGTGACGATGATATTCATGGGTGGATCCTTCCTGTGAGGCGGGTCCGCTTACAGCTTGGCGCCGATGCGGTTGCGCAGAATCTCGGAGGTGCCGTGGCCGATCTTGAGGAACCGCG
>DAOOQQ010000030.1:0-56112 GCA_035388825.1 Candidatus Ozemibacteraceae bacterium | reverse complement strand
CCCGTGCGCACTCCGGCTCGAGCAGCCGGACCACCTCGGTGGCCGCACCGGCGGCGAGATGAATCGATGCCATCCAGCGCAGGGTCCGCCCCACCCGGCAGCCCTCGGGCTCGCCGCGCGCCCCTGCCAGCTCGGCGAGAGCCGCGTCCCGCGCCGGCGCCTCGACCGGAAGCTCACCGCCCAGCAGCCACCGGTCGGGGCGAGCCGAGTCAAACGTCTTTCCGACACGTTCAAGAGCGGGATGTCCCGACGCCACGTAGAGAAACGCCGCGTCGTCCCACCAGGCGAGGCGCCATGCCGGATCGGCAGCAATCCGCTGCAGGAACGGCCGCCAGGGATCCGAGACGTTTTCCGGATACGGCAGGAGCAACAGATCGATCGCGGCCTCCGCCCGAAGACTCGCCCAATCGGATTCCCGAAGAACGGCCGCCAGATATCGCTCCACGCGCTTTCCCGACATGGTCTGGAACATGGCGTTCACGAACGGCACCCGACGGGCGCCGGTTGCCGCACCGAGCGGGGGATTCCCATACCAGGCGAGAAAATTCCCCCACCGGTCCGGGGCGAATATGTTCCCTGCAATATCATATCTGACGCAATACCTGATCACGGCATCGGGGAACTCGGCTCCGGCGTCCCGGGCCGGAATCCCCGCCGTCGCCGTGGCAGCCGGGGGACGAGCACCGCTGCCGGGCTGGAACGCCGGGGCATGGAACAACAGCACGCCTGCGACGGCCATGGCGGCGGCGAACACGGCGGCCGGCCGAACCGGGAATGGGTCCGGTGACGCAACGCCATCCCGCCCCCCCCGGCCGCAGCGGACGGCCCCCGCGATGGGGGGGGCGAGAACGACGGCGGCCGGCAAAACGAACCGCACGCTCAGGAACGGGATCAGGCAGAAGCCCGCGGTGAGAAGGACGGCCGGATCGAGGAGGCGTCGGGTGCGGCCGACCCGCACCAGAAGCGCGGCAGCCCCGAGCAGCACCAGGTGTGATGCCGCCGACGAACCGGGAGCGAACCGGAGCGGCAGGAGTTCGACGTTCCAGAAGCCCATCGACCGGATCATCCGCTCGGTTTCGTAATAAGCCCCCGTCTGGCCGATCAGATGCGGGCCGGCCGGGGAGATCGCCACGGCAAGCACCAGCTCGGCAAGCATCACCGCCCGCCATTTCGCAGCCCCTGCCGCTTCGGCCGGCCGGCCGGAACCGGGTAACAGCATGAGCGCGGCGCAGCCGATCCCGAACAGGATTTCGATGTGGCAGTTCGCCCAGACGAGGGCGGCCGGTGCCAGCAGGATCGCCCCCGCCAGACCAGGCCGGCGCAGCAGGACGCCGAGCAGCGCGAGCCCGGCGGCCGATACGAGCTGCGGCCGGGGCTCGAACCTCTGCGAAGCCGCCGCATACGCGAGCAGCAGAATCGCCGGGCACGCGAGCCGCGCCCAGCCTTCCGTTCCCGCCTCGAGGCGGCACGCGATGGCCGTGAGGAGCATGCACGTCAGAATCAGTCCGGCCCGCACCAGATCGATGCCGACATACCCGCCCAGCCGCCACGCGGTGTCGAGCACCACCCCGAACAGCCACTCGTAGTTCGGAAAATGCACGTCCGGCAGGCTGCCCATCGGCACCAGCCAGAGGTCCCGGTGCGGGATGCCGCCCAGCGTGCGCACGGCTTCGCCGTTCAGCAGGTGAAACCAGACGTCGTAGCCGAGCGTGAGGCCGATGCAACCGGCCGCCATGGCCACGGCCGCTACGCCCCACAGCGCCGCCTCCGACACCCGCACAAACCTGCCCATGGCTTGCAAGGGTAGCTCAGTCGGCAGCATTTTGCATTCGTCATTTTCGACCGGCCGGGGTATCATGAACGCATGAGTGTCGATCCCGGAATGCGGCTGCATGAGCGCGCGAGCCTGGCGATCCAGGTCATCATTCTCGCGTTGTCGGCCTGGCTCGGTCTGGAAGCGTGGCTGGACCACCGGGAACAGCTCGCGATGCAGGCGTTTTCGACGGCGGCGGCGCAACGCATCACCGAACTCGCCGCACGCGCGAATCCCGAACTCCACGCCCGGTCGGCCCTGCTGCCCCTTCTGCGCGGCAGGGCCGGCGCGACCACCCCGGCTGCGAAGCTCCATGAGCGGTCGGTCCTCAGCGGGATTCCGGCCACCATCTACCGGTACGACGCCACGGGTGCGCGCATCGACCACGCCCCGTCCGGCGCCGCCAACCTCTGGCTCATGGATCGCATCGCGCGGGGGCTGCTCGCCCGCACCCCCGGCCAGATCGAAGAGATCCGCCGCCAGATCGACCGGAAACTGCCCTTCCTGATCGGCGAGGGCCGCGATCTGCCCTGGCTCCGGAATGAACGAGACCGACTCATCGAGGTGTTCGGCCCGAACGGCCCCGGATATCTCGCCTGGAACGCCGATGCCCGCGGGGTCCGGCTGCTGCACTGCGCCACCTTGCCGACGGATGTCGACCTGCTCGACCGGCTCCTCCGGCGCCCCACCGCCGGCGGACCAGTGTTGGCCGGGCTCGGCCGGAACGGTGAACCCGAGATGTGGCAGCGTGGCCGGCTGCTCGACCCGCTCGCGACCCGCGCCGCCCGGGCGCTCGCCGAAACCCGCTCGATGAGCGGCATGTTCGGCAGCTTCTGGTGGGAGTTCCTGGAAACATCGACGGGCCGCACCGTCTACGGCGCCTTCGAGCCGCCGGCGACAACCACCGACGTGTGGAGGCCCCTGCTGCGCGGCATCGGCAGCCTCCTCCTCGCCGCGGCACTCTTCGTCCTCACACGTTCCGGCCGCACCGCGGCAATCCGTCTCCGGTTCCTGCTCATCCTGCTGTTCCTCGCTTCGGCTTCGATCCCGCTGTTCAGCATCCTCATCGGCTCGATCGACGTGGTGACACGCTACCAGGAAGTGCTCGGCACACGCGTCAAAGGCGCCCAGGACGAGGCCATCCGCAACCTGGTCCAGGAGTTCGACGGGTATCTCGCCTCCAGCACCGTCACGATGCGCCCGTATCTGGAACGCGCCGCGAACGTCCGCGCCCCCGCCGATGGCGACAGGCTCCTGCGCGAGCTCCGGAGGCTGCACCTGGCCGACTGGCTCCAGTTGCGCGACGCGGCCGGTCGTCTCCTCTACTCGTCCACGCCGCCCGGCCCGACCGACCAGGAAACCCTGATGGTCAGCATCGCGCGCCGGGCCGTCGAACGGTTCCAGCCGGACCGGCTCAACGAGCACCCCTACAAGGGCAACGCCTTCACCGACCCGATGGTGCGGCGCGATGACATGGGCTTCTCGACGCTCATCAACGGCCACCGCCAGACCCAGCTCGTCCAGTCCGGCATGCGCCGGTTCGTCTACTATCTCGCGACGATGCCGCGCGGCCGGGGCGAAGCAGCCTACATGGAGACGCGTCTTCCCCTCGAGATCGCGGTGAAAACCTATCTGCGCCGCCGGGGCGTGCAGCGGCAGGAGTTCGACGGCGGCTGGATCCGGTTCTACGCCCTCGATATGCGGACGGGACGCTGGCCCGTCGCCCCGCCCCGGCTCTTCACCGCCCCCCTTGCCCGGATGGCGGCCGCTTCGTGGGTCACCGGCCAGACGACGGCGACCCGACTGCAGATCGACACCCGCAGCGGTTTCGCGACCTGCATCCCGACCCCCCGGCTGGCCGACCATTGCCTGATCGCATTTTACGCCGACGACCGGCATCTCGACCGCATCCGGAAGCTGTGGCGCGACATTCTCGTCACCGGCGCCGCGTTCCTGCTGATGGTCGTGCTGCTCGGCTCCGGGATCGCCAGCCAGCTCCTCCAGCCGCTCGGACAGATCGAGAAAGCCGTTCAGGCGCTGGCGCTGCGCAACTTCGACAACCGGCTCTCCGTCGTGGGCAACGACGAGATGGCACGCCTCTCCCAGACCTTCAACGAGATGCTCGCCGAAAGCCGTGAGCTGCACGTGGCGCGCACGGTGCAGGAAGGCCTCGTTCCGAAACGGTTCCCCGAAGTGGCTGGCTACTCGATCGCAGGCCGCGTCTACACCGCCTCCGACCTCAGCGGGGACTGCCTCGACGGCTTCCTCCTGCCGGACGGACGGTTCGTCTTTCTCGTCGGCGACATCACCGGGCATGGGGTCGCGGCGGCGCTGCTGATGGCGTTTTCCCGGGCCGTCACCTTCCACTGGAGCCAGTCTGACCGGCTGACCGTGCGCGACTTCACCGACACGCTCGATCTGCTGCTCCGGCGCCAGCGCGAGGCGCGCCGGTTCATGTCGGCCATCTGCGGCATTCTCGATCCGGCCACGCACGAGGTCGAGTATATCGTGGGCGGCCACCCCTACCCCGTCTTCGTCGACACGGCCGGCACCCCGGCGCTGATCGGCTCGCCGTCGCTGCCCCTGGGCCGCGGCAAGAAGCCGCAGGAACGGCTGATTCATCGTCTGCGGCTCGTGCCCGGCACCCGACTGCTGATCGCGACCGACGGATTCATCGAGGCCCTCGACGCCACCGACCGGCCGATCGGCTTCGATCGGCTTCAGGAGTGGGCCGCCATCACGCCTGCCGAGACGGCCGATGCCTGGATCGACCGACTGATGGCACGTGTCGATGCGATCAGCCCGCCACCGCGGGCGGATGACACCACGCTGCTGGCGATCGTGCGGCTGCCGGCGCAGAACGGAGGGATCGCATGAGCGTGCGCGAATCCGGATTCGGCCGTCTCGCCCTGCTCGCGATCGGCATTCCCATTCTGATTCTGGCCGTCATCGGGGGCCACACGCTGGGCCGGTTCGAGGAAAACGCTGACCGGCAGCGTTTCAGCGAACTCGAAAAGCGTCTCGACGCGGTCGTCGCAGCCGTTTCCGAAAACGCCTACCTGCTCGACGGTCTCCGGCTCCGCATCGGCCTGGCCCGCCGGCCGGGCCTCGACACGGCCGGTCTCGAAGCCGCCCTCCGGGATCTGGCGAAGCGCGACGGAATCGGGGCGCGGGTGTATCGCTACACCGGGGACCGCCTGACCGACGCCATACCCGAAGGGCCGACGCCCCCCCTGTTCACTCGCATGATGGGCCTTCTCCACGCCTCCGGCCCGGCATTCCTGGCCGGCCAGCGGGAGATCCGCAACGATCTTCTGACCCGGTTCGGCCCGGGAAGCCGCCTCGAGATCATCAAGCGGTACCGGGGCGTTCTCGTCCGATTCGGCAGGCCGGGAAAAAGCCGCGGCGCCTATTTCTGGAACGACTTCCCCGACGACACTGCGGTCATCACGACCATCCACCGCATTCCCGAGGCGTTCGAGCGGTTCCGGCGCCTTGCCCGCCGCCGGATAGCCCCCTCTGCGGGCTTCGCGCACCCCCAGAAAGATCTCTGGGCACCGCCGGAGGGGCTTTCCGCCAATCAGATGCAGGTGGCGTTCGGCAAATGCCGGGCCGAGGGGCGCCTCCAGACCCGTCATGCCGGCCGCGAGTGGGTGTTCTGCCAGAGTCAGCAGGGGCTTGTCTGGTGCATCGCCGGCCGGATCCCCGAGGGCTCGTCGGCGCCCTGGATGCACGGCCTCGTCGTCGCGGCCATGCTCCTGGCCGGCCTGCCGCTCGGCTTCTGGCTGCTGGCCAGGCTCGACACGGCGCCCGGCCGCCGGGTGATCGAACAGCTCGAGGCGCTGCCGATGCGGTTCCGCCTGACCGCCCTGTTCCTGATGGCGACGGCCCTCCCCCTCGGCCTCGCCCTGATCCTGGGCGGCATCGGCGTCATGGACCGCACCGAAGTGATCGCCACCGAGTCGGGCCGCCATGCCCTCGACCGGCTGCACCGCGCCGAAACCGGCTATACCCGCCTTGTGGAGCGATTCCGCATCGTCTCGGAACGCCTCCGCGACGCGCGGGCGATGCGGGAGGGCCGCATCGGGCTCGTGCAACAGGCCGCTCTCCGGCTCCAGGGACGTGATATAATACAAGATATAGAACTTCGGGACGGCAGTGCGGCGCCGATCTTCACCACGATCGATCCGGTGGTCAAGGGCAGCAACCAGGCCATCGACATGTTCAGCCGCATCGCGATCCGGCGCCATGCGCCGAACCGCATCGCCGGCGCCGCCGACAAGGTGGGCGCCAACGAACTGATCGGCGAGGCGCTTCTCTCCTCGGATGACGTCGGCCTCGCGAGCATGCTTCGCTCCCGCGGCAAGGTCTGGACCTTCAAGATGGGCACGAACCCGACCCTCTGGTTCTGGGATGTCTACCCCGACCAGGCGACCGGTCCGGCGTTCTTCTGCTCGACCAACCAGCTCGAATGGATCTACAACTCCTACCTCCGGTCCCGCGCGGCGAGCCAGGCGGAAGCCGGCACCCCCCGGATCCTGTCGTTCCGGTACGGCCCGGATGCGGCGATCGACCGGTTCCTTCCCGCATTCCGGGGGCCGGACGCCACCGAACTGCGGGATGCCGTGATCCGAAGCCAGGAGTCGGGGCGGATCCTGAGCCGCTCGGTCCGCATCGGCGGGGAGGAGCACTGGGTGGTCATCAAGCCTGAGACCGTGCTGGGCATGCACGTTTTCGCCGATCTCACCCCGGCGGCTGACCAGCTTCACGCGCTGGCCCCCTTCCGGAAGCGACTCGCCCTGACGGCGGGTCTCGCCCTGCTCCTGTCGCTGCTCAGCGCCTCCCTGCTCGCCTCGCTGTTCCTCGTTCCGATCAGCGATCTCGGGGAAGGGGTCAGCGCGATCCGGCGCCGCGACTCGGGCTTCCGCATCCCGCTGCGCCGGCCCGACGAGTTCGGAGCGGTCGCGGCGGCCTTCAACAAGCTGCTGAGCGAGTTCGAGGAGCTGGAATACGGCCGGGTCGTCCAGGAAAGCCTGCTGCCGGTCGAGCCCGAAGCGCCGGAAGGATACGAGATCCGCTCGTTCCGCCGCGCCGCGACGGATCTTGCCGGGGATTACCACGACGTCGTGCGGCTCGAAGACGGGCGCCTCGCCGTCGTGCTGGGCGACGTGACGGGCCACGGCATCGCCGCGGCGCTTCCCATGGCGATGGCCAAGGCGACGGTGGAGTTCGAGACGATCGCCCGGTGGGGCTATCCCGGCCCGCTGATGGGCCGGCTGAACGCCCTGTTCAACCGCGAGCTGAAGCCGCGACAGAAGTTCATGACGATGGCCTCGATCCTGCTCGACCCGGCGAAACATACGCTCGAGTATGATAACGCCGGCCATCCGTATCCGCTGGTCTATATATCAGCGGAAGCCGCTTCCCGGGAGCTCCAGCTTCCCTCGATGCCGCTGGGCATCCGCACCAACCGCTCGAGCAAGCCCCTCCGGCAGGAACTGGGCCCCGGCGATGCCATCCTGCTCTACACCGACGGCCTCGTCGAGTGTCCGGGCCGCGCGAACGGCGCCCCGTTCGGGTATGACACGCTCCAGCGGCTCTTCACCAGCCTGTGCGCCCGGCCCGGCGCGACGGCGGAGACGATTCTCGCCGGGCTCGTCGAGACTCTCGACGCCTGGCGGCAGGAAGGCCCGCTCCCGGACGACGTGACCCTTCTCCTGCTTCGCCGCCGGGAGTCCGGCTCCCGTTGACGCAGAACGGGGCGCCCGAAGGCGCCCCGTCCGATACGAACGCGGAATCAGTTGCCGGCGGCCGGGGCGGCAGCGGGCTCGGCGGCCGGAGCCGGAGCGGCGGCATCAGCCGGAGCCGGAGCGGCGGCGGGCTCGGCGCTCGGAGCCGGCGTGGCGGCATCAGCCGGAGCCGGAGCGGCGGCGGGGGCAGCGGCCTTCTCGGCGAAGGACTGGAGGCGGATGGCGGCCATCGGATGCTTGTCATCGGCGGGCAGCAGATCGCCCTTCACGGTGACTTCCTTGCCGGCCAGCTTCTCGATGTCGGCCATGATGGTCTTGTTGCCCTTCCCGGGAATGAGCTTGAAGGTGTCGTTGCCGACCTTGAGGGTGACGGTGTTGTATTTTTCCTTCTTCGCCTGGTCAGCCGGCTTCACTTCGACCACGCCGGTCTTCTCGACGGCTTCGGCCTTGACCTTCGCTTCGACGGGGGGCTTCGCCGCCATCGCGCTCAGAGGCACGCCACCGACCAGAACAGCAGCCAGACCCGCAACGAGAACGAGTTTCTTCATCTTGATAATCTCCTGTTTTTCACGATAAACATTCGCCCAACCCGGGCGTGCCGCGTACATACGCCCATCCCGCCCCTCTCGTCAAGTCAATCACCAAACCGTCGCATGATCGAAGGGTTTGCGGGGCAGGAAGCGGCCGCGGCCGGGGGTGCCGAGCCACTGGTGGCGGTCGACGATGATCTCGCCCCGGGAAATGGTCATGACGGGGCGACCCCGGACGGGACGGCCCTCGTAGATCGAGTAGTCAGTCGCCATGTGCAGGCCGGCAGCCGTCACGGTCCATGCTTCGTCGGGATCATACAGCATCAGATCGGCATCACAGCCGGGATTCAGACGTCCCTTGCGGTCGAGGCCGAACAGGCGCGCCGGCGCGGCCGTCATGGCGCGCACGAGCAGGTTCGCCGGGATTCCGCGCTTCCGCCCCTCGGACAAAACCAGGGCAGGCATCGTTTCAATGCCGGGAAGACCCATCGGAAGCCGGTCGATCCGTCCGCCCCAGGTATTCTTCGCCGCCTTCGTGAACGGGCAGTGGTCGGTCGCGACCACCTGGATGGCCCCGGTCCGGAGCTGTTCCCAGAGTTTATCGGGCTGTCCGGCCGGCCGAACCGGCGGACAGCAGGCGTAGAGCTGGCCGTCGGGTTCGGTCAGCAGCGTGTCGTCAAGCGTCAGATACTGGGGACAGGTCTCGCCGAACAGGCGCGCCCCGTCCCGGCGCGCGCGGGCGATCTCGGCAGCGCCGTCGCCCGAGGAGACGTGCACGATATACGCCGCCGCGCCGGCGGCTCGCGCCAGATCCGCGATGCGCCGGATCGCCTCGGTCTCGGTGAACACGGGGCGCATGCGGGGCAGGATCTCGATACCCAGGGTTCCGGCCGCAGCGAAGCCGTCGAACAGCCGGTCGATCACGGCGCCGGTCTCGGCGTGCACCGTCGGCAGGATACCGGCCGCCCGACAAGCCGTCATCAGCTCGAACACGGCCCCGTCATCGAGCATCAGCCCGCTGCGCCCGTAGGCCGTGAAAAACTTGAGGCTCGTCAGGCCGGCCCCGACGGCCCAGTCCAGGTCGGCGAGCACCTGTTTCGACAGGCGGCCGATGCAGGCGTGAACGCTCCAGTCGATGACCGCCTTCCCCTCGGCGGCCTGCCTGCGCCGTTCGAAGCCGGGCCGCAGCCCTTCGTCGCCCTGCTGCGCCGTGAAATCGATCATCGTCGTCACGCCGCCGAACGCCGCCGCGCGACTTCCCGTCTCGAAATCGTCGGCCGACACCGCCCCGGCGAAGGGCAGCGACAGGTGCACGTGCGCATCGATCGCGCCCGGCATCAGCCACTTCCCCGCCGCGTCGATCTCCCGACGGCCAGAAAGGCCCGTTCCGACCGCCGCGATCGTCTCGCCGCTCACCGCAAGATCGCCCCGCCACTCGTTCCAGCCGTCCATGAGAAGGGCGTTCCTGATGACCAGATCGTACATGTGTCCAGCCTCCTGTCGCCGGCAGCCGGCGCCGTGTATGCCGTCGTTGCGTTCGACCGACCTGTGTTACAATACCCGTGAAACACACGCGGTTCAAGCCGCACACACCGGAGGTAACCCTATGGAATTTCACGATCGCGTCGGCGCCCAGGAGTCGTCCTGGCCTGAATCCCAGCAGCGCAAAGCGCTGTGGACCGGCATGTCCCAGTCCACCTTCATGTCCCGCGTGCTCCCCTATTTCGGCGGCGGTCTCATCCTGACGGCCGTCGGGACGGCATTCGCGAAAAACGCCGGCGGAGGCATGCTGATCGGGGCCTTCATCCTGAACCTCGTGCTCTACTTCGCCCTCGTCTGGAACCGCCACACACCGGGCCTCAACGTGGCCCTGTTCTACGGCTTCACCTTCGTGAACGGCATGATGCTGGGGCCGCTGGTGGCGCTGGCCAACATGATCAACCCCTGGCTCGTCGTCCAGGCCCTCGGCCTGACGGCAGTCGGCTTTTTCGCCATCGCCACCTACGTGATGACGACCGGCAAGGATTTCACGGGCATCGGGCCGTTCCTGTTCGCAGGCCTGCTGGTCGTGATCGTGGCGGGCATCCTCAATATCTTCGTCGGCGGCGCCGGCCTCGGCCTGGGCATCTCGATCCTCAGCGCCGTGCTGTTCATGGGCTTCACGGCCTACGACATGAGCAACATCATGCTCAAGTTCCGCGACGAGGAGTACATCCTCGCGACGGTCGAGCTGTACCTCGATTTCATCAACCTCTTCGTCGCTCTGCTGCGCATTCTCATCCATATCGCGGCCTCGAACCGCGACTGATTCGAAAATAGATCCTCAACCGATCCCCGCTTCCTGCCGAAAGTACCGCCGGCAAGACGGTATGGAAGGGAGGAATGCGACCCATGCACACGGATACATTGTTCATCGGGTTCATTTCGGGACTGGTTTCGGGGATCATCCTGCTCATGGGGGCGCTGCTGCTCGTTCTTCCGCGCATCCCCCAGTTGATGCGGCGCGAGGCGCTGCGTGACCTGACGCATTACGGCCACGACGCGGGCCGGCACGGCATCGACATGATCCCCACCTGGCTGCGGCAGAAACGATAACGGCCGGGTCGGAAACGGCACTTCGGAACCGCGCGTTCCGGAGTGCCGTTTGCATTCCGGCGGGGTTTGGAGTACAGTTCCGACATGCCGGAAACCCCCTCCCAGACGTTTCTCGAATCGCTCGTTTTCTGCGGCCTCTGCTTCACCCAGATGAAGCTCGAGGACGGCCATTTCACCTGCTCGGCCGGCTGCCCCAGCATCGCGCCGGTGACCACGCTCGAAGAACTCGTCTGGAAAGAGGTGGGAAACTTCCTCGCGAATCCCGAGGGTCGGAAAGCCGCGACACGGCACCTCGACCGCAAGATCACGGCTCAGGATGTACGCCATCTCTTCCGCGACATGGGCCAGTTTAGCGAGTTCGTGCCAATCGAAGAGAAGCGGCTGATCGCCGAAGCGCTGATCGAGAAGGTCGACGTGCTCTCGGCCAAGGCGATCCATATCCATTTCCGCTTCTGAGCGTTCCAACCCCATGGATAAACAGCCCGCGATCACCCCGACCCAGATCCTGACCGCGTTCCGCGACCGGGATCACGACGTCGGCCTCGACCTGTTCAAAAAGCTGTATCACCAGGGCAACCTTCCCGAGATCGCCTTCGTCAAAAAGTGCTTCACCGAGTTGAACCGCCACGGAGCCAACGAGGAAGGCTATGAGCTGCTGCACCTCGTTTCCACCTGGCTGCCGCACAACGCCGAGGTCGCGGCGAGCCTCGAGCTGGCCCGCAAGATTTTCTACGACAGCCTCGTGGCCCTGTCCGGAAGCAAAATCCAGACGGCGCGCCAGAAAGCCCAGATGTTCGCCGAGCACAACACCGGCCTCGACACCCTTGCCCGCAACCGTCTCGAAGCCGAAAACAAACGAACGATCCAGGAGCTGTTCGACAAGGCCCTCGAGATCCTGGAACGCGCCCGCTCGCTGATTCCCGACGGGCTGCCCGCCTACACCAGCCTGCTGCGCTGCTACAAGTATCTCGAGGACGAGGAAAAAACCGCCGAGACCCAGCGCATCATCGACCGGCTCAACGAGACCGGCCGGCTGCCGGTGGGCAGCATCGAGGACGACGAGCTGCCGCCGATTCTTTCCGCGGCCGACCTCGAACCGGCGACGCCGCCCCTGAATCCCGAAGTCGAGCTGAAGAAGATCGGGGACTCCTTGCGCGAGCGCGAGTTCGACACCGCTCTCACCTCGGTCGAGCGGCTGTTGATCCAGGAACCCCGGCTCATCGAAGCCATGCATTTCAAGGTGCGCATTCTCACCGAAAAACACCTGTTTCACCCGGCCGCCCAGACCCTGCGGCGGGCCTTTGAAATCGACCTGCACAACGAAAAAACGAAGCAGCTCCAGATCGACTTTCTCGAGACCAAGCTGAAAGCCCTCACGCACGGGGCCGAGGTGTTCCTCAAGAAAGGGCTCAAGCTCGGCCCCTCGCTCGGCCGTGACCAGTTCATCAAGGCCCAGAAGCTGCTCGAGCAGGCCGTCGTCATCGCCCCCGACGAGATCTCGCTGTTGGACCAGCTCTACACCTGCTACATGTATCTGAACGACGAGCCTCACGCGGCGCTCATCCGGCGCGACATTCTCGCGATCAACCCCGACTACGTCACCACGATCGCCCGCCTGCGAGCCTCGTCGCTCTGCTTTCTCGCGGGCTTCGCCTACGACGAGGCCCCCGAGGCGCTCGAGCCGTTCCGGCGGCTCCGGCGCCGCCTTCTCACGCGCACCGCCGGCCGCCTGTTCGTCACCTGGTATGTCCGGCTCTCCCCGATTCTCGTGGAAACGGCCCTGCGGCTCCGCGTGCCCCGCGGGCTCGTCCGTTGTGCGCTGTATCCGGTTCTTGCCGTGACCCGGCGACTCTTGACGACGCCATGACCGGGACCGCGCCCTTTCCGCCCGATGCCTTCGGCATCACCTCCTCGATTCCCATCGAGATCCCTCTCGCCGCCGGCCGGCGCGTGCTCGATCTGAACAACCGGTTCGTTCTCGCGGCCCAGGCCGGCCAGTTCGTGCGCCTGGCCGAGCGGGATGGGTATCCGCGCACCTGCTGCGCCTGGATCCGGGGACTCTACGGGCTGATCCGTTCCACCGGCGTCCGGCGGGTCATCTTCGTCACCGGCGGCGACTGTTCGAACACGCACGCAATGATGGAAACGCTCGCCCGCGACCTGGATGAGCTGCAGACGTTCGCCTACCCGGCAAGCCGCGACGCCGGCGATCTGTCCCGCGAACTCGACCGGTTCTGCCAGGCGTTCGGCGTCTCGCGCGCCACCGCGGAAGAAGCGGGGAAGCGGCTCGAGCCGATCCGCCGCTCGCTCGCCGAACTCGACCGGCTGACCTGGCAGGAGGGCACCGTCACGGGCGCAGAGAATCATCTGTGGCTGGTCTCCTCGTCGGATTTCAACGGCGATCCCGTGTTGTTCGGGCATCAGCTCGACGCCTTTCTCGACCGGGTCCGAAGCCGGAAGCCCGCCCCGACAGCCGGGCCGCGCCTCGGCATCCTTGGCGTGCCCCCCATTCAGACCGATCTGCTCGATCTGCTCGAGCGGCTTGGGGCACGGATCGTGTACAACGAGATCCCGCGCCAGTTCGCCATGATCGGGCCGGCCCCCGACCTTGTCTCCCGGTATATCGCGTTCACGTATCCCTACGGGGGCGCCCCACGCATGGACGACATCGCGGCCGAGACGGAACGGCGGCGGATCGACGGACTGGTCCATTACACCCAGGCTTTCTGTCACCGGCAGATCCATGATATCCTTCTCCGGCAGAAGCTGGGCATCCCCATCCTCACCATCGAGGGGGACGCCCCCGGCCCCTGCGATGCCCGTACCCGGCTCCGCCTCGAAAGTTTCATCGAAATCCTCCAGGAACGACGGACGTAACGCATGAACAAAACGATATATAACACTAAATATATATTTTTCTGTATCATTTTCATCCTGACCGGGGTCGCGATGCTCCCCCCCGCCTCGGCCGCGAAGGCTTCGAAAGCGGCCCCCGAGCCGGCGGTCGCAATTCCCCCGGATACTTCGACGATCCGTGTTTCCCTGTTCGAGAACCGGGAACCCACCACCCTCCGGCTGCAGGCGATGCGCGGGGAGTGGCGCGTCCGGCTGTTCCCGAGGCCCACGGCGAGCGGAAGCGAGCCTCTGTTGTCGGGCGAGGAAACGGAGGCGATTCCCGAATCCGAAGATATCATCCTGATGCTGACTTCGAAGGGGATCACGGGCCGCACCTCGCGCGGCCGGGAGCTCGAGGCGGGCTATTCGAAGGTGGAACTGACCGGCGGCGAGACGCTGCTCATCGAGATTGCCGGCCGACAGCCGGTGATGCTGCGGGGCAAGCTCGAGGTCAGCCTCGGGGTGAACATTCTCCGGTTCGTGAACGAGATTCCCCTCCGGGCCTACCTCGTATCCTCCGTCTCGGAGCTGACCTCATCCCCCGAGCCGGAAGCCGTGAAAGCCATGATCATCGCCGTCCGATCGCGGCTCGTCCGCACGATCGTCGACCGCCGGCACGCCACCGACTCGGTCGATTTGTGCGACAAACCTCACTGCATGCCCTTCTCGGGAGATGCCCCGAACCGGGAGCTCGTGGCCCTGTTGACGGACCGGTGCGCCGACGAGATCATGGTGTCGGGCGGAAAGCCGCTGTTCGCGCGGTTCCAGCACACCTGCGGCGGGAAGATCTCGAGTATGAAGGACATCTACGATATCGAGGATCCCAACCACCAGGCCATCGACGACCGCCTCGACAACAAGGGCTCGGAGAACTGTTTCCACAGCCCGTCGTTCAACTGGGTGCGCGAGTTCGCCCAGGAGGAGATTGCGGATTTTCTCTCGGTGATGTTCGCAGGCGGCGCCGAGCGCGTCTTTCTGCGCTGGGAACCCTCAAAAACGGATCCCGCGGGCCGGATCGTCGAGATGTCGCTGCGCGGAAAGCGGGAAAAGAAGGTTCGCGGGACGGTGTTTCTCGAGGCAATGCAGGAGCAGTTCGGAACGAACTCGCTGCGAAGCATGCGATTCACCGTCGAGCCGATGCGCCGCTCAACCATTTACCGGGGCGTCGGCAGCGGGGACGGCATCGGCATGTGCCTGTTCGGCGCCGACGGCCTCGCGAAAAAAGGCCTCGACGCCTACCGGATCCTGATGTTCTACTACCGCAACTTCGAGTTCCGGAAAGCCGGCCAGCCGCTCGTTCCCCAGGCGCCGGCAACACCCCCGCCGGCCCCAGGCAGGATCCGTTAGGATTCGATCGTGATCTCGTAAGTCAGGATCATCGTCAGCACGGTCGCAAGCATCAGGGGCATACTGGTCATCTCTGTTCCTCCACGACGGTTTCCCAACCTATCGGCATCTTTCGGCCTTTTCCCAACGGAAACCCCAAAGCGCCCTCTCCGATCCCGTTCGTGCGCATCCCGGGCGGGTTTGAAACCCGCCCCTACACATCATGGATCTGACACCCGTGACGGAGGGGCGGATCGTGATCCGCCCGCCTCGCCGGCCCCCCTGGATCCGACCCTCCGGATTCCACATACAGACTCTGCACATCCGCAGATGACACAGATGCCACAGATGCTCGCAGGGAACGGGTTGCCGAACATCTGCGTCATCTGTGAAATCTGTGGATCGGGATCCCCGGCCTCGGTTGTCTTCCAGGAACGTCCCCGCCTGGAGAACGGTTTTTGACAGGGCGGGGGGGAGGCTGTAGAATACCTCGCCATGGACAAGAAAATCATGCTCGTGACCGTTCCCGACCGTGAATCCGGCGGCAGGATCGCCGACGCGCTGCTCGCCGGCAAGCTCGCGGCCTGCGTCAGCATCCTTCCCGGAGTCGAGTCCCGCTACGTCTGGGAAGGGCGCATCGAAACGGGAAACGAGCTCCTTCTGCTGATCAAGACGCGCGCCGATCTGCTCGAAGCGGTTCAGGCGAAGGTTTCCGAGCTTCATCCCTACGAGGTTCCCGAAATTCTGGCGCTGCCCATCGAGTTCGGCGCCCTCCCCTACCTGCGCTGGATGGACGACGTATTCGGCCCGCCCGGCGGCGTAGCCTGACCCACTCCCGATCGGCACATCATCCGTGGCCCGGGAGTATCACCTCAAGCAGGCTCCATCAGCCACCGCCTCTGCCGGCGGGATCGATTACGCCGCCGAACTGAACGAGGCCCAGCTCGAAGCCGTCATGACCCTGAACGGCCCCCTGCTGTGCATTGCCGGGGCCGGCTCGGGCAAGACCCGCACCCTCGTGTACCGGGTCGCACGGCTCGTCGAAACGGGCATCAATCCCGGCTCGATCCTTCTTCTGACGTTCACCCGCAAAGCCGCGACCAGCATGCTCGACCGTGCATCGGCCCTCGTCGGCGCCGGGACGAAGCAGGTTGCCGGGGGCACGTATCACGCCTTCGCAGGCCAGATCCTCCGCCGCCACGGCCAGGCTCTCGGCCTGTCGCCGTCCTTCACGATTCTCGACGAATCGGATGCCGGGGACATCATCGGGCTGATCCGGGCCGAACGCGGCCTGAACACGCGCGAGACGCGCTTCCCGCTCAAGGCGACGCTCCAGGATATCCGCTCGGCCGCCGTGAATCACGCATGGAGCGTTCCCGAGACGGTCCGGAAGCGGTATCCCCAGTTCGTCGAGCACACCGACGAGATCGCCTCGATCATCGAAGCCTACGGCGCCTACAAGCTGCAGCACCAGCTCGTCGACTACGACGACCTGCTGATCTTCCTGCTGAAGCTCCTCGAGGAGCACCCCGAAAAGCGACTGCTTCTCAACAATATCTATAGATATATCATGGCCGACGAGTATCAGGACACGAACATCCTCCAGGCGCGCATCACGGTATTGCTCGGAGAGGGGGCACGCAATGTGATGGTCGTGGGCGATGACGCCCAGAGCATCTACTCGTTCCGGGGCGCGAACGTGGGGAATATCCGCTCGTTCCCCGACCGATTCCCAGACTGCCGGATCATCCGGCTCGAGCAGAATTACCGCAGCACGGCCCCGCTGCTGGCCTCGACGAACCGGCTGATGGAGCATGCGGGCGAGGGGTTCGCCAAGAAGCTGTTCACCGTGCGCGAGGGCGGGATGAAGCCGGCCCTGGTCGTGGCATCCGACGAGGCCGAGCAGTCGACCTTCGTGGCCCAGCGCATCCTCGAGTTGCGCGAGGAGGGGGTGCGGCTCGACCGCATCGCCGTGCTGTTCCGCTCCTCGTATCACGCCTTCCATCTCGAACTCGAGCTGAAACGCCGGAACATCCCCTACGTGAAATGGGGCGGCTTCCGGTTCCTCGAAGCCGCGCACATCAAGGATCTGCTGGCCCACCTGCGGATCCTGCAGAATCCGTCCGACCGGGTCGCGTGGCTGCGCGTCCTGCTGCTGGTCGAAGGGGTGGGCCCAAAAACGGCAAATGCGCTGTTCGAGCGGCTGCGACTTTCCGACGATCCCTTCGATCTCGAACGGCTCGAGGCATCGCCCCGGGCACGGGCCGGCCTCTCGGCTGCCGCGGCGATGCTGCGCCGGGCGCGGCAGCACGCGGACGGATCGCCGGTTCCCGTCGTGGAAGCCGTCGCCGATTATTACGGCCCCGTGCTGAAGCGACGCTACGACGACTTCCCCAAGCGTCTCCGGGACCTGGACCAGCTCACCGTGATCGCCGGCCGGTATGCGACCGTCGCCGAAATGCTGTCGGAAATGGCCCTCGAGCCGCCACGCGACAGCGTCGACGACGCCCTCGCCGCACCAGACGAGGACGAGGAGCGGCTCGTGCTGTCGACGGTGCACTCGGCCAAGGGGCTCGAGTGGCACTCGGTGTTCGTCATCTGGGCCCTCGAAGGCCGATTCCCCTCATTCGGGGCGATGAAGAACCCGGCCGACATCGAGGAGGAGCGGCGGCTGATGTATGTGGCGATGACCCGCGCGCAGGAGCAGTTGTATCTCACCCACCCCGCACTCGCCTGGGACCCGGCAACCGGCGCGACCCTTTCCCAGCCGTCGCGGTTTCTGACCGAGATCGGTCCCGACCTGCTGGAACGCTGGGAACTCCGCTCGTCGCCTTGACACTCTCCGTCCCCATCTGATACTCTCGCACGCACCGGACGAGATGGAGAACTGGCGGGCCCGGCCCATGGCCGGCTCCGGGAAGTGAGCGACGCACGTGATCCGCAACCTGACGTTTCTGACGATCATCCTGACCCTGATACTCGGCGGTCTTCTGCTGAAAGACCACATGAGTATTCCAACCCGCCACCTCGTGATCTTCTACACCTCGAACCTGCGGGGCCAGATCAACCCCTTCCAGGGCGAGGTGTCGGATCGCGTCTACGAGAAGGCCGGCGGCTTGGCGTTCCTGCGCGGACTGATCGACGACACGATGAAGACCTACCGCATCGATCCGAAGCGTGCCCTGCTGGTCGACACCGGCGACAGCCTGTTCGGCTCGCCCGAAGCGGCGCTGACGATGGGGGAAGTGCCGTTCGAACTGCTCCAGAAGACGGGATATGACGCGATCGCGGTCGGCAATCTCGAGTTCGAGTTCGGCCTCGACACGCTGCGGCGGTTCATCAGTTCCGGCAAGCTGCCAATGCTCGCCTGCAACTATCGTGACCTCGCTTCGCCGGTCGGGAACACGTTTCCCGGCGGCATCGTCGTCGACAAGGGCGGCACGCGGGTCGGCATCATCGGCCTGGGCATGGTCGATCTCGCGCGCAACACCCGTCAGGAGAACATTCTTCAGGTCGAGATCACGGACATGCACGCCGCCGTGCAGAAGACGGCGACCGCCCTCAAGGCCCAGGGCGCCGAACTCATCGTGCTGCTGTCGCACCAGCCGGGGCTCGACACCCGCCAGGATCTGCCGGCCCTGTTTCCCGACGTGGACATCATCATCGGGGATCTGATCGGCACCACCGTGCTGGCCCAGGGAAAGAAGCCCCTGATCGTGCCGACCCCGCCCGCCCGCGGCGCCGGCGTCGGCGTGATCCGCATTCCGTTCATCGGCTCCGCCTGGTGCCTGGAAAAGGCGATCCAGACGACGTTGCCGGTCGATGCTTCGTCCATCGAGCCGAATGCGGCTCTCGTCGGCGAGATCGGCCGGGTCGAAGCCAAGGTCGACAGCCTGCTCGAGGAAGTGATCGCGCGCGCCGAAGGCACCTTCAAACGCAGCTTCAGCGAAGAGTCGAGCATGGGCAATCTCATCGCCGACTCGATCCGGGCCGGAGCGAAAACCGAGATCGCGTTCCTCAACTCCGGCGCCATCAAATCCGTGCTTTCATCAGGGCCAATCTCCCTGCGCGACCTGTATGACGCGCTGCCGTTCGAGAACACCGTGATGCGCACCGAACTCGCCGGATGGCAGATCGAGAATCTCGTCGAGGAGGGCCTCAGCGGCCGGGGCAGCTTCATGCAGACCTCGGGCCTCACCTGCACCTGCTCGCTGCACAACCCGCCGGGCTTCCGCCTCGTCCAGATCATGGTCGGGGACGAACCCCTCGATTCGAACCGCACCTACAGCGTCGCCGCGACGGATTTCATGTTCAACACGCCGCAGAACTGGCCCGAGCTGCGAAACGGCCAGAGCGTGCGTGCCTTCGGCCTGCTGCGCGAGAACATGAAGCAGTATCTGGCCTCGATGAGCGTCGTGACGCCCTCGCTCGAACGGCGGTACATCGATGTTCCGGAAGGGGACGAAACGCTCCGCATCCAGGCGCTCTCGCTGGAACTGGCCAGTCTGTCGACGCCCGTCGGCCATGACGGCACGTTTGATTCGGCTTACGGCAGGCTCGTGGCTGACGTTCTCCGGGTCGAGACCGACTCGGATTTCGCCCTCGTGCCGGCCACCGAGATTCACAGCCTCAACGAGCCGCTCACCACGCTGACGCCCGCCCGCCTCGTGGGCGACATGCCGAAGCAGGTCGGCGTCAGCACGCTGGTCGTTCCGGGAGAGACGCTCCAGAGCCTCATCGAGGGCATGCTGGCCACCGGCGGCCTGCCCCTCTGCTTTGCGGGCTTCTCGATCGAATTGAAAGACGGTGCCCTTTCGAAGATCTACCCCTGGCAGGGCGATTTCGACCGGTCCCGCACCTGGAAAGTCGCCCTCCCATCGGATCTTCCGACGAATCTCGGCCCCCGCGGCGGCCTCGCGAGCCTGACCGCCGCCCCCTACAGCACGGACCTGCGCCGGACCTTCATGAACGGCGTCCGCAGGGTCGGCGGAAAGATCGAACTGCGCCGTGCCGTTTTCTGACCTTCTCTCGCCGCGAAGCCTGCGGGCCAAGATCCTGCTGGTCTTCGTTCTCGTGCTCGTCATTCCGCTTTCGGTGCTGATGATGATCTCCCTGCAACGCACCGACGAGGCGGCCCGGCAGGATTTCAGCCGGCGGCTGGGCTACGCGGCGACCCTGTTCCGTGAAAGCCTCGAGGACCAGCTCGACTCGCTGCGCATCCGGGCCAAGACCGTCGCCGACTTCGATCTGTTCGCCGTCGCCCACACCGGCTTCGCCGCCTCGACCACCTCGCCGATCCTGCAATACGAGCTGATCCGCTCGGGCCTCGATTACATCGCGATGGTCAGAAACCGCGGCAAGCCCTTCATCGAAGAGGGAATCCCGCCTGCAGACTCGCTCGAGAAGATCATCCCCGCCCTGTGCCACGTGCCCCTCAGCTACAACCTGTACATCCTGGGCCGCGAGCCCTGGATCTTCGCCGCCGCCGAGATCACGAAGCTGCGTGAGTCGGAGCCGGTGCACGTGGTGTTCGCCTTCCGGCTTGCCCGCGACTTTGCCGACCGGCTCAAGCGGCTGACGGGAGCCGAATACAGCCTGCTATACGGCGGCCGGCGCGTGTTGACCACGCTGATGGACATCTACGGAAAGCGGATGACCGACACCGTCCCCGAGCTGATCGACAACCGCACCGGCGAGATGGACGTGATGGGTGCCCGCCACACCTTCGTCCGGGAAGTGGCCCTGCGCAGCAAGGTGTCCGAGGCCATCCTGCTCGAGATCTCGCTGCCCGCCTCGGAGTTCGCCCAGCTCGGCTCGCGCATGCGGCGCGACTTCTCGGTATTCGGCGGTCTCGGCCTGTTGCTCGCCGTCATCACCGGAACATATCTTGCATTATATATGGCCAAACCCATCAACCAGCTCGCCGAAACGACCACGAAGGTCGCGGCCGGCGACTACTTCATCCGCGTCGCCTCCGACCGCGCCGACGAGATCGGCCTGCTCCACCGCAACTTCCAGTCGATGATCGACTCGATCCGGGACGAGCGCGACCAGCGCATGAGCCGCATGCGCGAACTGAACACCCTGTTCGAGATCAGCAACGCCGTGAACTTCATCTCCGACTCGGAGGAGCTGCTCAAGTTCGTGCTCACCCACGCGATCGAGGTGCTCGAGGCCGAGCGCGGCTCGATCATGCTGCTCGACGACACCACCGACGAACTGGTCGTGAAAGTGGCGTCGGGAGGCCGGTTCCGCATCGTCACGGGCACCCCGGTCAAGCTCGGCAACGGCGTCTGCGGCCTCGTGGCGAAGGACGGCAACGGCCGCATCTGCAACGACGGCTTCCGGAATCCCGAGTTCCGCAACTTCGGAAGCCTGCTGCCCGTCGAGGATATCCGGTCGCTGCTCTGTTCGCCGCTCAAGTTCAAGGACGGCACGATCGGCGTCATCAACATCGTGAACAAGCGCAGCGGTGCCCCGTTCGAGGAAAACGACCTGAACCTGCTGAACCTGATCGCCTCCCAGGCGGCCGTCACGATCGAGAACAACAAGCTGTACGAGCTATCGATCACCGACGGCATGACCCGGCTGTTCGTCCACCGCTACTTCGCCGCCCGTCTCTCGGAGGAAGTGCTCCGCGCCCGCCGCTACGGCCTGAAGCTGTCGATGATCATGATCGACATCGACAATTTCAAGCGGTTCAACGACGTGTACGGCCACCAGGTCGGCGACCAGGTGCTGCAGCGGGTGGCGCTCGCGATCCGCGAGACGATCCGCACCGGCATCGACATTCCTTGCCGGTATGGCGGCGAGGAGATGGCGATCATCCTGCCCGAAACCCGTGCCGACGAGGCGCACCGCACCGACGAACGTCTGCGCGAAGCGATCGCGGCGCTCACGATCAGCAATCCGCTCGGCGAGCTGCGCATCACGTGCAGCCTCGGGGTTGCCTCGTATCCGGGCGACGCCCACGACCGCGACTCCCTCGTTCAGGCCAGTGACCGCGCCCTGTATCACAGCAAACGCACCGGAAAGAACCGCACCACCCTGGCTTCGGCTCTCACCGAAGAGACCTGACGGGAACGGCGGCACCACAACCCAAGGAGACCTTCACGTCGATGCTTTATGTCATTCTCACGATCATTTTCTGGGGTATCCCGCCCGTTCTCGACAAGCTGGCCATCGTTCATGTGGACACCTCGGTCGCCGTGTTCGTCAGAACCGCGTTCATCGCGGTCGTGACCATCGCCGTGCTGACCATGACCGGAAAATGGGGTCTGATCGCCGAGATCACGCCGCGCACCGCCCTGTATCTCGGGGTGTCCGGCATTTTGTCGGGCTGCCTGGGGGTGTTCACCTACCTGCAGGCGATGAAAGTCGTTCAGGATGCGGGGAAGGTCGCCGTTCTCACCTCGACGTATCCGCTCGTGGCGCTGCTGCTCACGATGCTCATCCTGCACGAGAAGCTCACCGTGACGAAAATCGCCGGCTCGTTGCTGATCACGATCGGGATCGTCCTGCTGAATCTGTAGGGGAAGGCGCTCTCAGCGCGCCTGTTTCGCGGTTCCGAGCAGCATCTGGTAGGTCTGGTATTTGCGCTGGTACTCCGCGAGGGCACCGAGGGTGTCCATCGTCTGGGGACCGCTTTCCCGCAGGAGTTTGACGTACCGGTCGTATGCCTCGAGGTAATCCGTGTGGGCCGACTCGAGGGTGCGTTCGACGGCGGCGGCTCCCGTGGCGAGGGTCCTGGTCGGGCCGGAAAGGGCGGCCGGGGTCGCGACGGCGAGGGCGGGCGCGGGAACGGGTGTCGAGCGGGTCGTTCCGGAGTCGCGGCAGCCGGTACACAGAACGACCAGGCCGGCGACGCAGAGAACCCGAGTGAACCCGCGGAGCATGGCAGCCCCCTTCCCGCATTTATCCTGATTATAGGAGCGGGTTTCGGGGGGTGTCAAGGACGCGGCCCGAAAATTATGTTGAAATTGCCGGGTTTCACAGGTAAAATATCGCCTCGATAAGGCCTTGCACGGGATTCGCGCGTACGGAGCACGAAAAAGCCCCGCTGGTGCGATTTTCCGGGGGTTGAGGGACCCGGGGCGGCGACGAGCCGTAGAGTACCCCGGCAGTCAGAGAAGGAAAGGGGACACTTGCGATGCGCGTAATCCTCGAAAAGGGAACCATTTTTTATCAGGGCAAGTTCCAGCAGCTTGGCCGGCTCGTGCTCGATCACGGCAAGATCACCGAGGTGACGCTTGCCAGCGTGAAGGCGAAGAAGCCCAAGGTCGGCGGCAAGGAAAAAGGGGACTCGGAGAAGATCGTCAACTGTGACGGCAAGTATGTCATGCCCGGGTTCGTCGACGCCCACACCCACATCACCCTCGAAGAGGAAGGCATCGGCTGGGTCGACGCCGACCTGAACGAGCAGTTCGGCCTCGTCACGCCGCAGGTGCGCGCCTTCGACGCCCTCAAGATGCGCGATCAGGCGCTCTCTGACGCGCGATCCGGCGGTGTCACGACCATGATGGTCGCCCCCGGCTCGGCCAACCCGATCGGCGGCCAGGCGTGCATCATCAAGGCCCACGGCCAGATCGCCGAAGAGGCCTCGATCCGCGAGAGCTGCGGCATGAAGCTTGCCTTCGGCGAGAACCCGAAGCGCATCTACGCCGAGCAGAAGCAGTTCCCCAGCACCCGCATGGGCACGGCCGCCGTGATCCGCGAGTGGCTGATGAAAGCCCAGGATTATTCCAAGAAGAAGAAATCGAAGGATTTCAAGGACCGCGACATCAAGCTCGAGGCCCTTCTGCCTCTTCTGGAAGGCAAGATCCAGGCCCGCGCCCACGCGCACACGGCCGATGACATCATCACCGCCTACCGCATCGCCCAGGAGTTCAACCTGGACCTGGTCATCGACCACTGCACCGAAGGCCATCTCATCGCCAAGGAGCTCGGCCGCTGGAAGGCCAAGGCCGTCGTCGGCCCGACCTTCTCCTGCCGCGTGAAGCCCGAGCTGCGGCATCGCACCTTCGACACGGTGCGCGTGCTGCTCGATGAAGGCTGCATGGTCGCGATCACGACGGACCACCCGGTCATCCCGATCGAGGGTCTCAGCCTCGCCGCCGCCCTGTGCGTGCGCCACGGTCTCGAGGAGGAGCGCGCGATCAAGGCGATCACCGAGTATCCGGCCGCCATTCTCGGCCTCGACAAGCGCCTCGGGAAGATCGAAACCGGTTTCGACGGCGATGTCGTGGTCTGGAGCGGACACCCTCTCGACTCCCGGTCCAAGGCGGAGTCAGTGTTCATCGACGGCGCTCGGGTGCTCTGAGCCCTTCGGACCGCCTCACGCGGGAAGGGAGAGGTCATGTCGTCCATTCTGTTTGACAACGTCCGGGTCTACCTCAGCGGGGCGTTCTTCCCGGCTCAGAAGGTTCTGATCGAGAAGGGCAAGATCGCTGCGGTCGGCTCGAAGGTCCTCAAGAACGTCGAGACGGTCATCGACGGTCAGGGCAAGTACCTGATCCCGGGCCTGATCGACGCTCATACCCATCTCGGCCTCACCGATCACGGGTATGGCCCCTCCGGCTCGGATCTCACCGAGTGGTCGGAGCCGATCACGCCGCATCTGCGCCCGCTCGACGGGATCAAAATGCGGTCGGATTCGCTGAACGACGCGCGGCGCTCGGGCATCTCGGTCTGCATGGTCAGTCCCGGCAACGCGAACCTGATCGCCGGCCAGTGCTCGATTCTCAAGACCTACGGCAACTCAGCCGACGTCGGCCTGATCGTCGAGCAGGCGGGCATCAAGATCTGCCTGGGCGAGGAACCCAAGCATCTTCTCGAAGGCCGCAAAGCGTTCCCCACGACCCGCATGGGCATGGCGGCGCTGCTGCGCGAAACGTTCATGAAGGCGCAGGATTACCACGAGGTGAAGCAGTCCAAGAAAGGGCTGCGCGACCGGATCATCCAGATGGAGGCGCTCGGCCCCCTGCTGGATGGCGCGGTGCCCCTGCGGGCCCATGCCCAGCGACTCGAGGACATCATGGCGGCGATCCGGCTGGCCGATGAGTTCAAGCTCAAGCTGGTCATCGAGCACGGCATCGAGGCCCACAAGGTCGCCGGACTGCTCGCCGACAAGAAGATCCCGGTCGTGCTCGGGCCGCTGCTGATGGCCGAGCGGTCGGCCGAGACGCGGGACCGCATCTTCGAATGCGCCGTAAGCCTGCTCGACGCCGGGGTCGAGGTCGCCCTGACCTGTGATTATCCAGGTCTGCCGGTCGAGACGCTTCGTATAGCGGCCGCTATGGCAGTTCAGTTCGGCCTCGACGAGAAGCGGGCGCTCCAGTGCATCACCGAGACGCCTGCGAAGATCCTCGGCATCGCGAACCGCGTCGGGCATATCCGGAAAGGGTATGATGCCGACGTGGGGCTGTTCAGCGGCCACCCGCTCGATATCCGCTCGAAGCTCGAGGTGCTGGTCATCGACGGGGAGATCTTCAAGTTCAACTGACCCGGCCCCGGGTCACGATCCAAGAATGACAGACGGCCCCCGGCAGTATTGCCCGGGGGCCGTTTCTTTTCTCGTCAGGGACGGGTGCGGTAGGGAATGGGATCCGTCGCACCGGCGGCGGCAAACCCGCGCAGGCGCAGGATGCAGGATTCGCAGGTGCCGCAAGCGGCCTCCTCGCCCTGGTAGCAGCTCCAGGAGAGGTGGAGGGGCGCATTGAGTTCGAGGCCGCGCCGCACGATCTCGCCCTTGTTCAGGTGCAGGAGCGGCGCCTCGACACGGATGCCCGAGCCGGGCCGCGTCCCTTCGCGGATCGCGCCGTTGAACGCCTCGATGAAGCTCTCACGGCAGTCGGGATAACCGGAGGAATCCTCCTCGACGGCGCCGATGAAGACCCGGACGGCCCCGATCACCTCGGCCCAGGAAACGGCCATCGCGAGGATGTTGGCATTGCGGAACGGCACGTAGGTGACGGGCACGCCCCTCCCGAGATTCTGCGCATCCGGAACGGCGAGCGAGGGGTCGGTGAGCGCGCTGCCGCCGATCTGCCGGAAATGGCCGGCGTCGACCTCGAGAATATATTTCACGCCATAGAAATTCGCCTGTTCGCGAAACGCGCGCAGCTCGCGGGCCTCGGTGCGCTGGCCGTAATTCAGATGGAACAGGGCCAGCTCGTACTCGCGGCGGGCGATCGCGGCCGAGACGCAGGAGTCCATGCCGCCCGAGGCGACGACGACGGCGAGCGGTTTCGTCGTCATAGCGCGAACTCCGCCACGTTGCGCTCTGTCTCCCAGATGCGCACGGCGAGAACCTGGACGCGGTTGGAGCCGACGGCCGTGACGAGCCCGTCGAAAAACAGTTTCGCGAAATGCTCGGCCGTGGGGGGGAGCCGGTCGAAGGGGGCGATCTCGTTGACCAGACGGTGGTCGAACCGGTCGCACAGCTCGCCCAGGGCCTTTTTGAGGACGGCGAAATCGACGACCATCCCCTGGTTGTCGAGCGTCTCGGCCCCGACCACGGCCTGGACCCGCCAGTTGTGGCCGTGCAGGTTCCGGCACTTGCCGGGGTGGTCCGGCAGCTGATGGGCGGCGGAAAACGAGGACTCGGCGGTTATTTTATACATCTTCGTATACCTCTTGGATGGTGCGCTTCGATCATCGTCTGTCAGGATATCGGCCCGGCCGCCGCCCGTCAACCCGTGCCGACAGATCAAATGCGAACCTTCGGAATACGGGAGGGACTGGAAGAGGATCGAATGAGCCCGACTGTCGAGCGCTGCCGAGACCGGTCCGTCGGTCGCATCGAGGGAGATCCGCTGGCAGGCGTGGGCGCACACGAGGTGCGCCCACCCGGACCCGGAGGCAGGAGGCCGACTGGTCCGGGTTTCGCCTCGACAGCGAGATCTCCCGAGGAGAACGCGAACGACGGCAACCGGTCCGGCACGCGAGAACGGGGAGGGCGAATCGATCCTCTGGAAGTCCCTCCCCACAGCTCGTGGAGTTTCCGGTTGCCCCGCCCGTGCCGAAGAACAAGTGACATCTGCGGATCGTTCCCCCGTTCGGATGGGGGATCGCAGAAGGCGATGGATGAATCGGGCACCGGCTTGTGGTAGCGTGTGGTCATGACGCAACAGGCTTCTTCCGGTTCCGGGATCCGCCCGATGGAGGCGCGGGACGTCCCCGTCGTGGCCGAGATCGAGTATGAGAGCTTCCCGTGCCCGTGGCCGGAAGAACAGTTCCGGGAGTGCCTGAAGTATCCGGTCTTTCGCTGTCTCGTCGCGATCCACAACAATCATATCGCAGGCTATACCATTGCCCTGTATGAAGCAGAAGCCGTTCATATCCTCGACCTCGCGACGGCCGTCGAGGTGCGGCGCCAGGGCTTCGCCCGGCTCCTCCTGCGCCGCCTGATCGCCGATGCGGCCCGCCAGGGGCTCCGCTCGGCCTACCTCGAGGTGCGCACCCGCAACCTGCGCGCAAGAGCCCTCTACGAATCAGAGGGCTTCACCCAGGCCGAGTTCCTCCCCAACCACTACCCCACCCCGCCCGACGACGGCCTCCGCCTCGCCCGTTCCATCGGCTGATAGGCCAGAAGCGCCCCGTTTGAAGGATTTCCCCTCTGTTCCATCCTCGCTGAAACCCGTGTCGTGAGGGGTTACGGGCCGGTCAGCAGGCGGCGGACGTTTGCGGCGGTCGTGCCGGCGGAATCGTAGACGAGGGCCTGCATGCCGCAGGCGCGGGCGGCTTCGGCATAGGCGGGGATGTCGTCGAGATACAGGATCTCGGCAGGCGGGATGCCCGCGGCTTTCGCGAGGGCGTCGCGGTAGATCGCCGGGGCGGGCTTCATCGCCTTCACCTCGAACGAGAGCGTGACCTGGTCGAAAAAGCCGAAACAGGGATGATTCGAGATCGTCGTCGCGAAATGGATCTCGTTCGTGTTCGAGAGGAGCCCCAGGCGGTACCGGCCCCGCAGAGCGCGCAGCAACGCGGTGGTGTCCTCCCGCATCACGAACATGTCCGAAAAGCGGGAGGCGAATTCGTCTGGTGAAAACTCGCGGCCGACGGCCTCGCCAGCAAACAGGCGGAACCCGTCGGCGTCGATCATGCCGGATTCGAGCTGTTCGAGCGGGCCGCGCGGCAGCAGGAATCGGCGCAGAAGCGCGTCGGCATCGCGGCCCGTTCCCTCGCAGAGGCGGGCGGCAGAGCGGCGGTGGTTGACGAACTCGAGCACGTTGCCGTAATCGAACAGCACCATGCGGATGGGAAGCGTGATTGCGGTTTCCTGCGGCATGAAGGGGAGTATATCCCGTTCGGCGGGTTTGTGGTATCATTTCGGCGCAACAAAGAACGCAACATCGAGCGGCAGCGCGCATCAGAAGGATCGAACGGTCCCGCGCGGGCATCGCCGCCGGAAATTCCAAGCGAGGTATCCATGTCCACTTCCCAGCGCATCAGCGCAGAACAACGTATTTTCGTCAACCGCACCCTCAACATGAACCATATCAAGCTCGTCGGCTTCGATATGGATTACACGCTCGCCACCTACAACGTGCCTGCCTTCGAGGAGACCGCCTATCGCATCGTCCTCGACAAGCTCGTGAAGGATATGGGCTACCCGCCCGAACTGGCCGAGATGAAGTTCGATCCCGAGTTCGTGATCCGGGGACTCGTGATCGACGTCGAGCTCGGCAACTTCCTGAAGGTCAACCGGTACGGCTACGTCAAGAAGGCGAGCCACGGGACCAAATTCCTCACGATCGAGGAGCAGAAGAAAATCTACCCTTCGACCGGGATCGACCTGACGGATCCGCGGTACTATATTATCCACACGCTTTTTTCCCTTGCCGAAGGCTGTCTGTTCGCCCAGCTCGTCGACCTGGTCGACGCGAAGCAGATGCCGATGAACCTGAAGAAGGCCTTCAACGACATCCGGCGGGCGCTCGATGACGCGCACCAGGAGGGCAACCTCAAGGGCCAGGTCATCAACGACCCCGACCGGTATTTCATCCGTGACCGGCGGATGGTCACGGCTCTGCAGCGGCTCAAGGCGGCCGGCAAGAAGATCGCGATGATCACGAACTCCGACTTCGAGTACAGCCAGAAGGTGATGAACCACTGTTTCGGGCCGTATCTCGAGGGCAAGTCGTGGCAGGAGCTGTTCGACATCATCATCGTCTGCGCCAATAAGCCCGCGTTCTTCCAGCAGCACCAGAAGTTCCTGCGGGTCGACCCCGCCTCGGGGCTGCTGGCCAACTTCCATGCCCCGATCCGGTGGGGCGGCATCTACCAGAGCGGCAACGCCCGCACGTTCGAGAAGGATCTCGGCCTCTCGCCCTCGGAGATCTTCTATCTCGGCGACCACATCTGGGGCGATGTCGTGACCCTGAAAGAGGCGATCGGCTGGCGCACGGGGCTGATCGTGCAGGAGCTGGCCGAGGAAGTGCCGGCGCTCGAGCGGCACGCCGAGACGCACTGTGAAATAGTTTCAGCTATGGAAAAGAAAGAGGAGCTGGAGGACCAGCTCTTCGACATCAAGGAGTCGCTGCGCGGCATTCCGTCCGAGAAGCGGCCGCCCGAGGCGGAAAAGCGGCGTGAAGGGCTGCGCGAGCAGATCGCGAAGATCGACGAGCAGATCACGAAGCTGATCAACGACGAGCAGCGGGACTTCAACAAATACTGGGGCGAGGTGATGCGCGCCGGCAACGAAGAGTCGCGGTTCGCCACGCTCGTCGAGCGCTATGCCTGCGTCTACATGGCCAGCATCAGCAACCTGGCCTCGTACTCGCCCTTCAAGTATTTCCGGCCGCCGCGCCGGTATATGGCCCACGACCCGCTCCACCTGCTGGAAAGCGGCACCGACACCGAGTAGCCCCCTTCCCGGAGAATCCCTGTGCCGGATTTTCAGACGGCCTCGTCTGAAATCCGGCAATTTCCTGTTGACTGATCACGTTCGCCGCTCGGAGAGGCAGTTCCCGTCGTTCCGCTCATGGCACTTCTTTTGCGTCGTGAACAGCGCTTTTCGACCGCAACGACAGAAAAAGGATGCGACGGATGAACGGAAATGGCGGCTGGAAGATCGTGACAAGCCTGGTGGCAATTCTTCTTCTCGCGGGAAACGTCTGGGCGGGAACGATCCGGCTGATGAGCGCCAACCAGCTTCCCAGAAAGGTTCTGGTGGTCAATCATGCCGACACCACCGGGTTCGTGAAAGAGCTTTTCCGGGTGATCCGGGACATCCATGAGAACGACGGGCTGACAGGCGCGGATGCCTTCAAACTTCACATCGTCGACAGCGCCGGACGGCTCTCCTCTCGCGATGCCCGGGCGAGTTTTTTCGAAGCCCCGTCCGGGGTCGTGGAAAAACTGGTCGAAATCAATCCGGACGTGCGAACCAACGACATCTGGATGCAGGATTTCGGCGAGCTCTGCATCTGGTCCGACGCCGCATCGGCCGGACCGGCGGTCTTCGACTCCGCCCGCGAGGCCGGCCTGAAGGATTTTCCCGAATGGGTTGCGAAGAACTGGAACTTGAAGCTGTGCGTCAATCCCAGCTCCACAGCCGGTTTTGGCGACGGGGATTCCGGGGGCAATATCGAGGTCACCCCCGATAACATTCTCTACCACGGAGACAGCATGACCCCTGAATGCCGGGAGTTTTTCCGGAAGAACGGGTATGACGGCCGCACGATCATGCTCGCGACCAAATGGCTCGCCGTCGGGCATATCGACGAATATTTATCGATCGTCCCGACCAGGTATTCCCCGTGTGGGTATGCGATCGTCCGGGCCGCCCCCTGCGGTGCCCTCGACCTTCTCGGGAAAGCCTCCGGGGGAGATTTCGAAGCCCTCCCCGAACCCTTCGCATCCTTCCTTCCGAAGCTTCGGAGCGCCCTTCTCGCCCCCGACGCATGGAAGGGAACGGCCGAAGCGAAGTTCATCGAGCTCAACCGGAAGATCAACGGGATCATCGACGAAAACACCGACAAGCTGGTCGCGGAAATCCGCCGCATCACCGGAGACGCGCATCGCGAGGTTCCCGTCGTCTCCTGGCCGGTGCTCTTCAAGGGCAACGAGGCCGCCCCCCACGGTCACTGCATCGCCTACACCCCCGACGTGGTGAATCACCTCATCCTCCGCGATCACCTGATCGTTTCCGATCCCCTGTTTTCCCCGTTCCGGAACCTCATCCAGGACAGCGCCGCGAACCTCGGCTGCAGCATCCACTTCCTGAATGCCGCGGCCTATCATGACCGCAAAGGCGACGTCCATTGCGCGACGAACGTCCTGCGCGATCCCGACCGCGCCTTCCTGACCGCGCCCGACCAGGCATCGCTGGCTGCCCTTCGTTCCCGTTTCGATCTCATCCATCGCGAGCCTCCCAACCTCTGATGAGCCGGCACCACCGCGGATCCTCCCCTGGAACCGATCCACAAATTCCGCAGAGATAATCCGTTGAAATATCCCTCGGATTCAAGACCGTATCCGCAGATGGAGGGCAGATGAACGCAGATAGGAAAGAACACCGGGAAAAACCTGATTTTCCTTGTACCCTGGCTCTTCTATCGAGAAAAAAGTCTGTTTTTCATCTGTGCAATCTGCGAAATCTGCGGATCGGTTCTCATGACGAAACCAACATACCAGGATGCAGAGATTCGTGAGGACAGCCGGGGCGGCGGCATGGTATTCGTGGAGAGAGATCGAAATCCATCGAAGGGGAACATCATGACCATTCATCAGGGAACACGCGACATTCTTGGCAGGATCGCCCAGAAATACGGCCTGACCGGCTTGGCCGAGGTCATCCGGGACGACGGTTCGATCGTGTGGGGCAAAGACGTCACCATCTGCGTGACCAACATCCTGAAGGCCGTCGAGGCGCAGGGCGACACCAAGGCGCTCCTCCGGGATGCGAAGAACATGTACAACAGCCCGATCTTCGGCGTGAACGTCAAGGAAGGCGCCTACCTGATCAAGGCGGAACCGGACCCGGCCCGCGCGATCGACGAGATGGCCCGCTACGACTTCTGCTTCAAGCTGAGCCCCTACCACATCATCAACACCTACCTCACCATTCTCGTCGCTCAGATCACTGAGCAGGACCCGGCCGTGCTCATCAGGAAGGGCGAGGAGCACCTCGAAGCCTTCATCGCCCATTCCCTGAACGAGAACCCGAACTGGAAGAAGGAGACCCTCACCTCTGCCCATCCGCTCCTGATCATCCCGATCGGCGCCGCGGGGTGCGGCAAATCGACCTTCTACCGGGAACTGGGCAACGTGGTGAATGCCTCCTGCGACAACATCCGCTACCTGCTGTTCAAGGAGTTCGGCCCCTGCTTCGCGCCCTGGGAAAGCACTCTCGCGTGGTGGGTGGTCAACCGCCTGACCGACATCTACCTCGGCCGCGGCTACAGCATATTCTATAACGGGGTCAATACCGATCTCGAATACCGCTCCCCGATCACGATGGAGAACCCGCACCCGCTGTTCGCCGGGATCCCCTACACGTGCAAGCTGGTCTACTTCGAGCCGCCGGTCAGCCTGAACGAGAAGGAGCTGGCCGAGCTGAAGGGGATCAACCTCTGGGCCACCCCCCTGGAAAAGGTAGATCGGAAGGGACTCAGCAGGAACGTGAACGACATCCTCGATCTGATCACCCGCAACTTCGAGCGGACCCTGGAGCGGACGAGCGCCATCCGCGAGGGAAAGGCGGAGCAGGATCCGTTCGACATCCTGTATCCGGTCCCGCCTGCCATCGTGAAGATGTTCGTCGAGCAGTCGTTCGCCCGGCCGACCGGCTCCCGCGTCGTCACGGTGCCGCGCCGCGAGATTCCCGATGCCGCCGCTCGCGCGGCCTTCTATCGCGAGTATGCCCTGAAGGTCATGGCGGGCTGATCCGCACCTGCACTGTCCGTTACGTCCCGCTCCGCCTCTCCGGCGGGCGGGGCGTTTCTTTTCAGCCGGCGGTGGGCTTTCCGGCGGGGCTCCAGACGGTGACGCGATTGCGGCCGGCTTCCTTCGACCAGTACATCGCCTCGTCGGAACGCTTGATCAGATCAGCCTTTTCTGTGCCATGCTCGGGGAACGAGGCGATGCCGAGGCTGACGGTCACCTTGAGAATGCTGCCCTCGAGGGAGGGAAAATCGTAGGCTTCGACGGCTTTGCGGATGCGCTCGGCGACGCTGTAGGTGTTCTGGGCGTCGGTTTCGGGCAGGACGACGGCGAACTCCTCGCCCCCGTACCGGCAGGGCACGTCGATGCTCCGAACGGCCTCGCGCAGGATCAGCGCCGTCAGGGACAGCACCCGGTCACCCATCTGGTGACCGTAGGTGTCGTTGAACTTCTTGAAGTGATCAATATCCATCAATATAAGACTGAGGCACGAGCCGTACCGCTTGGCCCGCTTCAGTTCGTTGTCCATCACGATCTGGAAATACCGGTGTACGAACAGCTTCGTCAGCCCGTCCGTGATCGAGAGCTCGTAGAGACGGGTCTTTTCGATCGTCAGCGCGATCTGGGAGGCCATCGTTCCAGCGAACGCGACATCGGCGTCACCGAACCCCGAGCCGCGCTTGTTGACGATGTTCATGACCCCGATCGACCGCTTCTCGACCATCAGCGGCAGGCACATGATGTTGTGGATGGGCGAGCCGGACTCGCCCGGATACGGCTTGAAATCGGGTTCGGCGGGAGCATTATCGAGCAGCATCCGCTGGCTTTCGAACACTCTGCCGGCAACGCCTTCGCCCGGGGCGAACTCGATCCGCTTCGTGACCGGCTCCACCCCCTCGCCCACCGCCACGTCGACGATCAGCTTGCCGGTCTCCTCGTTGAACATCAGGATGCTTCCGCGGCCGGCGGCGAGACCCTCGATACATTTGCGCAGGATGAGCTGGAGGATGTCGCGTGCACTGCTGGCGTAGTTGATCTGCTGGCTGATCTCGTACAGCGTGGAGACTTCGAAGATCTTGCGTTCGAGAACTGTCCTGTTCTGAGAAAGCTGCTCGGCCATCTCGTTGAACGTGCCGGCAAGCATGCCGATCTCGTCGCGCGTCGAGACGCCGGCCACGCGATGACCGAGATTCCCGGCCGCCAGCTCCTGGGTGCCGTGAATCAGGCGGTCGATCGATCGCGTCAGGTATTTCGAAAAGACGAAGCAGACGACGATCGTGACGAGGCCGATCAGCAGCATCACCTCGATCGTGTCGAGCGTGGCCCGGCGGATGAACCTCAGGAGCACATCATTGTTGCGGCTCACGTCCAGAACCCCGACAACGGCCGACGAAGCGTTCGTGATCGGCATGTAGGCGCTCATCCACATGCCGAAAGCATCGACGTTGCCGGCCGAGTAGGTCGGCCGCACGTCCTTCCAGGCGTTGATCAGCTCGGACGGGATATCCATGATCGGATACCCCGGCACGAACTCCTCCCCCATTTCGGAGCCGTCGACGATGTGGGTGAAATAATTGCCGTTATATCGATAGATCGCGCACCAGTCGAGCTCGAACTGTTCCTGCATGCTTTTCATCATCGACTTGAGCTCGAGATAATACGCATCATCCACGGCCTGGATCGTCCCGAGGCGGTCGGGCTGGACAATCCGGCGAGACACCTCGGCGACCGCGCGGAGTTCGTCGGCCATCGAGCGTTCGAACTGCCGGAGAGCCGTCCGGAACACGATATAGCCGGCCAGAGCCGCGCTGCATGCGCCCAGGACACCGAACACCAGCGACATCTTCCATTTCAGTTTCATGCTCGTTCTCCGTTCGATGCGCCGGACGGCTCAGAGCCGGACGCGATCGATCGTCGCCTTGTGCCGGCCGTCGGTGTCGAAGACGTAAATGCAGGAGTTCAGCGAGTCGGCGACGTACAGCTCGGCCGGGGCCGTGGCGACGGCGATGCCGAACAGCTCGCACAGGCCATTCGTTCCCGATGCCAGCGGCATCGGGATATGCCGCAGGAAGCCGCCGGCCGCATCGAACACCGACACCCGCATGTTGCCCATGTCGGTGCAGTAGATACGGCCGGTTTCATCGCGGGCGATATTCTGGGGAAACAGGAGTTCACCGGCCCCCGATCCCTTCCGGCCGATCGTTCGCAGATACCGGCCGTCGGGGGCGAACTCGACGAGGCGGTGATTGTAGGAGTCGACGACCAGCAGCTTCCCTGCGGCATCGACGATCACATCGCTCGGGCAGTAGAGCTGACCGTCCCCCCGACCGAACTCGCCGATGGAGATCCGCATGGTGCCGTTGCGCTCGAGCAGGAACACCTTGTTTTTCCGGAGGTCCGTGACCGCCACCCCGCCATCGGGAAGCGGGAACACCTGCCTCGGATAGACGACGGGGCCCTGTTCGGAACGCCACTCGAGCTTGTCCCCCGGTCTTCCGTCGAAGCTCATGAATTGCACTTCGGCCACGGCGTTCGCCCGCTTTTCCTCGGCGTCGAACGTCGCTTTCGCAAGCCGGGTGCCTGCGATGACGATTTCCCCGGCGGCGCTCGTATTCAAGCCCCAGATCGCCTGTTCCGGTCGCAGGGGGATCTCGTGCCGAACCCGGAATTCCCGGTCGACGACGAGAACACGCGAGTTCCGCGAATCCGAAATGAACAGACGGTTCCCATCCGGGGAAGCCGCGATCAGGTTCGGCCGGTTCAGCTCCGGCCGCCCGACCGCACAGCCACTAACAACCAGACAGGAGATGAACACCACCACGGTGAGCACCAACCGCCCCAGGCGGCTCGCTGGGGAGCGCCGGCTCTTCAGATTCATCGTTTCTCTCATGTCATGCAGTGTACACCCTCCTTCCCCCCCTGCCAAGTCATTCGAGCCGATACCAACAACTTGCCCGGGATTCTCAACATGCCTTACCATGAAGTCATGATCACCTTCCAAACGCACCTCATGGAATATGAGCACAAATATATTTCCTCCGCTCTCATCGAATCCTGGTTTCATGAATACGCGGAGTGCTTCGATGCCGTGAAAACAGCCGTCACCAATGGCATGCTCATTCCGGTCAAGTCCTCGGGGGGGAATGGCCGCGTCCCTCCTCTTGCCGCCAGATATCGCGTCATGCCACCCCGGGGCTCGGCTTCCGATGGACTTCGGCACGCTCTTCTCACCCTGCCTCAACCTCTGACGAACGAGTATTACTCTTCCCATCCGAAGCAGTATACGGAAGATCGGAATCTCATCGATCCAATTGCCGCTTACGTCCGGCGAAGAGGTCGGGTGAGCCCGGCCGTCATTCCGGCAAACGAGCGGTCGTTCGAAATTTTCGGAGACGAAAAGTTACTTCTCAGAGAGGGTTTGACAATTCTCAGACGTCTCGGCGTATCACTGCAAATCCTTGACTGTTTTCGAACTTCTGAGCCGTTCGTCTTTTTTTCGTATACCCAGGCTCCGCACACGATTCTGATCAGCGAAAATCGGGATTCATTTTCTTCACTGAATCGCGTTCTCCGAACGGGACGACGCGTTCTCGGCGCTGATCCCATCGATGCCCTGATCTTTGGCGAGGGCCGGAAGATTCTGCGAAGTCTTTCGTTCAGCCTCGAAATGCTGAACCCGAATCCAGACATGTTGCGATTCATGTATTGGGGCGATCTCGATCCGGAAGGCATCGCAATTTTCCTCGAACTACGGAATGCCTATCCCGATTGGCATATCGAGCCCGCGTCAGCCTTCTACGAAGCCATGCTCGACGTCGCCGACAAAGCCCCGCCCTGCACCCGCTCCGAACGGAGACTCGAAATCGACGCGTTTTTCTCGCTTCTCTCCCCCGCATCTGCGGAGATAGCAGCATCGATTCTGAAATCAGGCAGATATCTACCACAGGAAGCTGTCGTCTATACCATGGTACATAGTATACTCAAGCCATGACGCTTCCCTCCCCCGACATCCTGTTCCACGATCTTCACCAGCGCCTGGAAACACTCGCGCCCATGGCGTTCTTCGCCTCCGTTGCCGCGAGTCGGCGTCTCGAGCGACTCGATCCGAAGCTCCTCGGCTTCGCCGCCTTACGGCTCTTGTATGAAAACATGCTCGCCGGCAGTCCGACAGAGTTCACCGATATCGTAGCCCTCGTCGAATCCCTCGCCAACGACCCACGCGAGCCGGATGTTGATCCGGTTGCACCCCGATGGAGCGGTTCAAATGGCCTCGCGAAGTCAGCGGAACAACCAGACCCCGAAAAGGCCAGGGAATGGGCCCACATTCTTTTTTTCGAGCTGCTGCAGAATGGCGGCAAGCCGTGGGAATTCCGCTGGCGGGATCCTCTGGACGGAAAGGAGATCGCCATTCCCGTTCGCTTGATCGCCGTCGAACGGGATTTCACCGTCGGCGGGCCGGCAAAGTTCCGGCTGACAACGCAGGGTCTGGGTTTTCTGTTCCAGACACGCGAATATAGAATGGAAGCCATGGTTTCGATCGAGCAGCTGTTTTTGCGCCAGCAGCTCGAAAAAGGAAACTTCGCCGGGGCTCTGCAAAGGCTTGGCTCCCTTTCCGTGCTGATCCAGCAACTGGAGCGTGACATGCGTGACATCTCGGACAGAGCCGCGATGAATGCGCTTCAGATCCCCTTCGAGCAGTATGCCGAGCTGCACCGGCGCATTTACGACCATTTCGATCAGGAACACAGGGAGTTTCAGGAGCAAAGACGGCAGACCATCGAACGACGCGCGATCATCGAAAAGCCGGGCGTGACGCTCAATCAGAAGGACGAAGAAACGCTCGGATGGCTCAGAAAGATCGAGCAGCGGCTCGACAAGCTCATCGGAGAGCACGGCAGGCTGTTTCTTCAAAAGCAGAAGCTTCAGGAATCCTACCGGTCATCACTCGAGAACCAGTTCGCTCGCGGATTTCGCTCGCGACTGCTTCCAGAAACGGAACTGCTCGACGTTTTGTTGCGCGGGGGGCACCCCATTCATGCCCTCACGGGGTGCGTCAGATCATTTCTCCCCTCCTCGCTCGGGAAGCGATTCAATCCATGGCGCTGTTTCACGGAGTGGGCGGTGCGGGGCACCGACGGCTCGACCACGGAAGAAGGACTCGAGGACAACACCCTGATACCCGAGAACGCCGAAGCCATCGAGCTCAAGCGGTTGCGCCGGCAGCGATGCACTGCGTTCCTTCAACACGTTCTCGACGCGCTGCGCCATTCTTCTCCGCTCGCACTCTCGACGATCATCGGCACGCTTCCGGAGACCGTTCGCACCGAACTGACAGGCTCGTTCGAATTCATTCAGATTCTCATCATGCTCCACCAGGCCGATACCATCGACCTGGCGCACCTATGCCGTGAGCCGGGCCGCATTCTCAGCGACGCCGAGGAGCTGAGCCTGGAAGGTATTCTTCTCGATATTCTTCGTGACCAGCCCGACCCTCCAGACAGAATGGATTTGACGGTCACGGCCACGTCTTCGATTCTTCGTCTCGACAATGGAACGGAGGTCACGGATTTCCGCTTCATTCTGAACACCCTTCCAGATTCACATCTGGAAGCCGTTGCGCGAGGTAGCGACCATGACTGACGCATCTTCCACCGGTTCATTCTCACCGACGAACCCAGGCCCCGATCAACCCGCGACAGGGCCCATAAACGATGTAAGCGGCTCCAATCTCCCAACGCCTGCTCAAGATGAGATTTTTATGACACGCTCTGGCGCCTGGAGAACCGCCGCACGTATTTTCCGCGTGTTGCTTCAGCAGGGCAGCCTTTCACGGATCCGCGACGCCCAGTTGTGTCGAAGTCTGGACAACGATGAGGTGCTGGAGGCCGTGAGCATTCTTGAAGAGGAGTTCGATCTGCAATTGCTCGTCACTCCGACCGAAGTGTTTTTGAGCCCGGCGCTCGACAACGAGTTGTTCGGCTTTTCCAATCAGGAGCTTCGTCAGAGACTCAAGGTGAAGAACAACAATGACCTGGCCCTCGCCTGTTTTTCCATCCTGGCCCTGCTGAGCCTGTTCTATCGAGGTGACGGCTTTGATATCAAGAGTCGGGATTTCGTCACGATCGAGGAGTGGCACACGTTTCTGAACGGAAAACTCCAGTTCGTGCGCGATTCCGGCATGGCTGCTGAAGGCCGGGATGATCTGCGGCTGAACATGCCAGGCATCCTCAAAGCATGGGACGAGATGATGCCATACGACGAAACGAAGGTGCGGCTTGCAATGACCGAAAACAACCAGATCGGCCTGCTTTTCCGCGTCATGCGGTTCCTCGAGGACGAGCGGTTGATTCAGACGGAACAGGATCGGATCATCAGCCCCACGCCGCGGCTCGATGCAATCATGAGGGAAACGGGCTCCAGCGATGCCAGGAAAGCCGAGCTCGCCGCGTTCTTCTCCGGCTGCCGTGCGGAAGCCGACATACCGGAAACGATGGGAGAAACCCCATGCCGCTGATTTCACGTCTGCGCCTTGTCAACGTGCGCTACGATCATGCGACCAAGATGTTTACCGACGATCTGTTCGATCTTGCCGGGGAAAACAGCCTTTTCAATCTGATGAACGGGGGCGGGAAAACCGTTCTCCTCCAGCTTATCCTCCAGGCGGTGCTGCCCCGCACGGATCTCGGCCGTGAGCGCAAGTTCGACTCGCTTTTCGAAGGCCAGCCCGCCCGTTCCTCCCACATCCTCGTCGAGTGGCTCCTGGACTCAGCCGAGCGGAAGTATCTGCTGACAGGACTCTGCGCAACGCGCACCCAGGATCAGGATGACGGCTGCAAATGGTTTGCATACGCACGCGAATACAAAGAAGACGATTCACTTCGCATCGACACGATCCGTCTCGTCGACGATGCACGCCGCCCCGTCTCCTTCCCGGAACTGCGTCGGTTGCTCAAGAGCCGCTCTGATAGCCGGCTTCGCCTCTTCGAAAGCGACGAGAAATCCGCCTATGGCAGGTATCTCGAAGAGTTCGGCATTTTCCCGGCGGAATGGGAAGCCATCAAACGCATCAACCTTACGGAAGGCGGAATCGAAGAATTTTTCAAACAATGCCGCACTTCCAGAGAATGTCTGGAAACGCTGCTGATACCCAATATCGAAGATGTGCTGACGAACGACGAGGCAATGAACCGCCGGCGGCTGAGCGAGTCGTTCGCCCTGCATTTCAATGTTCTCAAGCGCATTCCGGAATGGACCCGCACGCTGCGGGAGATGGAAGAGTTCCGTCGTTTTGCGGACGGGTACATCGCCGTCGTCGACGATCATGCCGGCACCCGGGAGGAAATCGGGCGCCGCCTTGCAGGACTGGATCGACTTCGTCAACGAACGACGGAGCGTGAGAAAGCCGAAGAGCTGGAACGAAAAAGCATCACGGAACGCCTGGATCGGAACGCAGCAGACTCCCTCGAGCTCGAATACCAGCGTGAATCGTTCGAGCTGTATCGCAAGAATTTGAGCATCACCAGCCTGAAGTTCGAAGAAGAGCGCTTGAATGCCCTTGTGAACGCCGATCGGGAGGAATTGGACCGCACAGGCCGCTTCCTGCGCATCTCCGAAGCAGCCGACATCGTCCGTCAGCTCGATCACTCTCGTGCCGCGATCGGCGCCGCACGGCACGAACTGGACGAGATCGATGCGGGAGCAGGACAAAACGATCATCTCCAGCAATTATATCGTTGTGAATATACACTTTCTGAGATGTATCGTGCCGAGACGGCGTCCCACCAGGCCACGCTGGAATCGAGTCGAACGCAGATGGCAGAATCGGAACGCCAGCGCACCTCCGGAGAGAAAGAACGTTCGAGTCTCCAAGGGAGGCATTCCGAACTGGTTCGAACTCTGGGAGAATTTGTCGGTGAACGAAAGAGCCTGGAAAGCGAGCAAAAGAGCCTGCTCGAACCGTTCTCCCTCGAAGATCGCCTCGAACCGGCAACGGCCCTTCGGCGTGTGGAAACGGAAGACGCTGCCCTCGCCGAACGCCAGAGACAGCTTGAAATCGATCTGAAACGGCTCGACGAAGAGCAACCGGCAATGGAAGCCGAAGAGAAACGACTGCATGGCGAAGAGAAAATTCTGAGCGACAAGGGTGCAGACCTCCGCCAAAAACGTGCCGTATTTGAAGAACATCGCACGACCATGCAAACACATCTCCGCCTCTTTCGGGTCGACTCCAGGGCTGCCGACCCGGCAAGGAATCCCGCCGGGCGCAGCACGGATGCCGGAATTTCAACGGATCCCTGGGCCCCTGAAACAGCAGCGCGTATCGAGCACCTGCTTCTCGAACGCACCCAGGCACGACGGCATGCACAGATCGAGGCGCTGTCGCTCCGGGAACAGGGTGCTCTCCTGCGTGACAGGGACTGGTTTCCGATCAATGGCGACATCGAGCGCCTGAGAGACGCCCTCAGAAACCACGGGGTGAAAGTGCTTTCCGGCGGCGAGTATCTCGCAGGCCTCGAGGATGAGGAAAGCCGGCGTCGCGCCCTGGCCGGCTCTCCCTTGCTGCCCTACGGCCTTGTCGTCAACGTGGCCGATCTGACGAATCCAGCGTTGCTGCCCCTCCCTGATGTTCCCATACGGGCCGGTGTGCCTCTGATCTTCCGGGAGCATCTTCAGGAGAGCGTTCCGACGAATGCCGGTGAACTCTCGAATATCCACGAGGGTGCGGCGATTCTCGAACATACCGACCGGGAACTGTTCATCCTGCCCGAACGCCGTGCCGTCTACGCAGCCGATCTCGAACGGCGCTTCGCTATCGCGAACGAGGATGCTGCATCGCTCGAACACGCCGTCGACGATCTGCTGGAGCTCAGGAGAAAGCTGCACGAATTCACGGCAGCGTATCTGCCCGACAGCGAGCGAAGCATGACTGCAGCCGAGAAGGCATACGCGTCACAGCTCCGAAATCTTGAAAAACAACAGGCCGGACTGAACGACAACCGTGTTGCGTGGCGGAACCGGGTAGCATCCCTGGCAGAGTCCGGCAAGGTCATCGAGTCTCAACGATTAACCCTGAGTGACCACAAGCGGCGCCTCTCTCGTTGCCTGGAGCTTGCCGGGCGCATTGAGGAATGTTCCGGCAAGGCCCGCAATACCGAACTGGAGCGGAATGATGTGGAAGCCTCGATTCGGCGGACAGATGCTCTCATCGCTTCCGCGAGCGTTGAGATCGATCGTCTGAAACATATTGCCCGTGAGCGGGGTGACGCGATCAACGTGCTTCAAACCAAACGCGGTGCGATACGTATCCCGGAACCCTGGACCGAACGCTGGCCCGAGACACTCTCGATTCCGGAGCTGGAAGCGATTCAGACACGGCTGAAAGATACCCTGGCCGGCTTCGATCGGAAACGTGAAGACGTACTATCGAGAATCAGCCAACAGGAAGGGATCACCCAAACTCTCCTGAAACAGCTCGAGCGGACGGAAATCCCCGAAACAGAGGCACGCTCCGCTTCCCCTGCCGATACGCTCCAGCTATCGGCATGGAAAGAGCAGATCAAGACACGGACCAAAGAGATGGCCCAGCGAAACAAGACGCTCGCCAAGACAAAGAGCCAGATCGATCAATTGCAGGGTGCCTTCAACGAAGCCCGCCTGAGTTTCGAAAACCGGTATACCCGGCCACCTCTTGCGCTCTTCAGCGCGGATTTCGACATGGTTGATAGCGAGATGAAGCTTCGCAGACAGGCCATTGATGCAAAACACGACGAGCTGACGAATCGTCTTTCCATCGTGAACGACCATCTATCCCTTCTGCATGAGGCCCGCGTCCAGATCGAAGCGTTCCTGAATAATCAACCGCAACCGTATGGATTCGGAAAGGAACCTGAACTGATCACGACCGGAGGAATCACCGAAGATGATATTCCCGCACCCGATCTTCCTGCGCATCTGAAACTTCAGTTCGAGGCCTGTCGGAAGGCACTGCGGGAGGGCGAAGAGAAACGCGAAGCGCTCGAGAAGCAACGGCAGATCCTGCAGAAAACGTTCAGCAATTCCACGGTTTTGGCGCTGAAGAACTTCTTCACGACGATGGAGGCAGTTCGGGACCCCTTCGAACCCGAGACGGTTCGCGGCGTATTCGGAAAGTGTTTTACCATCATCGAAACCCTGCACCAGGACATGGAACTGCAGTGCATGAACGCAAAGAAGGACCAGGCGGAACTGACGCGAACCTGTGCGACCTATGTCTCGAGGCTCCTCGAAGAGCTGCGCCAGATCGACAGCCGTTCGAAGATCGACATCGGCGGCAAATCGGTGAGGATGGTCGAGATCCAGATCGACGAGGCCGACGCCGAGCGGCGGGAAAACCGGATGTTGGAGTATGTCGACCGCCTTGTGAAAGAGCTCGGAAGCACCGAATTCGAGCCGAAACAGTTGCGCATCGAAATCGAGAAACGCGTGCACCCCGCACGCCTGCTGGATGCCGCCTGCGATCTCGGCAAGGCCCGGATCCGTGTCCGCAAGCCGGCACACCCCCCCGGCAAGCCTCGCATGGCCGCCTGGGAGGAATTACCGAGTTTTTCGGGCGGCGAGAAGTATATCTGCTATTTTGCTTTGTATATATCGTTACTGACATATATAAGGGTGAAGAAAACCGGTTCGGGCCGGTCGACGAAGGTGCTTCTGGCCGACAATCCATTTGGCCGCATGTCGGCGGATTTCATGCTGGACGGGATGTTCACGCTCGCTCGTCACACCGACACGCAGATGATCTGCTTCACGGCACTGAAAGAGTCTGCCATCCTCCAGCATTTCCCGCGCCTCTTCAGCATGGTGCTGCGCCGCAATCTCGACGGCCGCGAAGTGATGACGACCGAGCAGAAAATCCTCTCGCTCGAAACCGCCCGCCTCGCCCCATTCCGCCAGCCGGTTCTGTTCTGACACCGGTTGCGCCGGACGGCCGAACGGAATCACCCCCTCCGCACGGCGGTTTTCGTATCGCCTCCGTGAAGGCTCACGCGCGGGCGCATCCGAACTTTCTCCGTACCCCGGCAGAAGGACTCGTCGATTGCCTTGCTCGACCAGACGAATGCTTCGCCTGCTCGCAAATGAGCCATCTGTTCTGGTGTCAGGCCGCCCAGCGCCGCATTGGCTTTTTGAATATGCTTGAGCCAGGCTGGGGAGTTGAATTTATGGAGGATAACCTGTGTCGATAGTTCAATCAGAGAGACAGGCACGGACGGCGGATCCTGGCTGGCAACCAGAATGCTCGTGCCTTTGTGGCGCATTTCGCGAACCACCTCGACGAGGCCGGAAACGAGATCGGGATTTTCGATATACTTGTGCGCCTCATCGAACACGACAAGCTTGTTGAACGTTCTTCCTTGAAATTTCGCATCGGCGAACAGTTGCAGGAGAACCACAAACAGGCCAAGCGCTTCATCTTTTTCGATGAACTCGTCACGGAGATCGACGATGACGAGACGACCGGGCTTCAGGATATCCTGAATCCTTGCCTGATCGTTGATGTAGGCTGACGCCAGCTCGAGTCGAATGCGGGCAAGGTCTTTCAAATGGTCAGGCATGCTCGAGTTCTCAACCGCACGCCGGAGGTTCTCGAGCGTCAGATCGTTCCGCAGCGATCGCATGATCATATTCAACTGGCGAATATAGGTGGCCTGATTTCCGACCGCACCCATCAAAAAGCGCCAGTGCCCCGTTTGAAGCTCCGCGGCAGCAAATTGAAGCGGTTGAACGTCAATCTCGGGAAACTCCGCCCGACGCTCTTTGATTTTATCCGGAGGCACGAGCAGCACGACATCCGACAAGCCCTGAGGTTTCGCCTCATACACCGAGCGTAGGATTTCGGCCTGCTTATCATCTCTATTCGGCGAGGTCATGGAAACGAACTCAGGCCGATACTCCATCGTGGGACTGTAGTGGAAAATGACGGTGCCCAGCGGCTGAGGCAAGGCATTGATATTCGCGATGGGCATGGTCGCCATTTCGACAATAGACCCTAATGTATAACTCTTTCCCCCACCCTGAACGCCGAAAAGACTGATCGTATGCGTCTGATTCAGATCGAGAGCCACTTTTCTTGCAGCAACGTCCCCGAGCAAGCCGAATTGAGGCGAGTCGGTCGAAGACCCAAGAAGAATGTCGTATGAAGGGGTCCCGTTCTCGTGCAAGGTCGGCTTATCCGGCACAACATGAAGTTCTTCATTCTCTGGCTTCGCATCCCCCAGGGTGGGAGGCGTTTGTTCACTCCCGATCACCTGGCCTGCTTTTCGTTGTTCTCGAGGCATGAACTCTTCTTCGCTGCTACTATACTCATGACTATTTGTTATGATACTGCTCCGGGGCGACTCGTCATCGGGCATTGCCGTTGTTCGCACATTCGCCCAATCGACGGTATGGTCGCGCTTTCCGCAGAGAAACGCCGCATCTTTCAGCGTCGGAACGGAGGGCGTCCGATCCCGCAACCGTTGAATCTTCGCATCGATCTTCTTTTCTGATGTTCCATCGCCATTCCCCACATCCTCGTGAGCAGAATCCTCACGTTCCGCACCACAGGCCAGCACAAGCTCCCTGATCAGATCGATGCCGATCCGATGGAATTCGATCCCGTCTTCCCACTCGTTCGTTCCTGCACCGGCCTTCTCGAAGTCGAAAATTAATGCGCTGCACGTGAATTCAAGCCTGTATCCATCCTCCATCGTTCGCAGGAAATACCGTGCCTCATCTGCAGCAGCAGGCGATATCATGTGATATCGTTCGGCCCGTTCGAGATAAAACTCGAGAAGCGTCACGAGAAATCTTGTCTTCAACAGACGATCCGCTCGATCGACCGCCAGCCGCCGGGGATCGAAGTGATACGACAGAACATCCCTGCTCTGATGTATCTGCTCGGCAATCTTCGATTTCAATTGCGAATATGCCGCAACTTCACCCACGTTCGAATAACATTTCACCTCAACCAGCCGGCACGTCAGAAGCCGCTTCGATGGATCGAGATCGAAAAGGGCCAGATCCGTTCGCTTCAACGAGACTTCATCTCCGAGCTCGTCGGCCTTCGCCTTCATCGCCCGGTACAAGTCGAGATGGGCATCCAACGGCACGACGACCTGTTGTTCGAACACTCCCTGATGTTCCAGAAACATCCGCGCAAGAGCAAGGCCGAGAGCCTCGGCCCGCTGGATGGGGCTGGATATGAGCTTGAGAACGAGACGCCCGGAAAGGGAGCGGAGCTGGTCGAGAATCGCATCGGCCCGATACCCGTCCCCGGCAAGGCGGTATTCCGAGAGAACCGGCCTCAGGATCGCCTCCATTTCCTCCATCGAACGAGACGTGATGAGCAACCGATGCCCCGTCGGGCAGGTGCCTTCCGGGGAATGGTCGATCAGATATTCGGGTCGGCCGGCACGCCCGCCGTGATCGAAAAACTCGATGCCCAGATTGCGGTCGAGCGTCATCACCCAGTCGCTGATCTCATGGATCTGGTGAAGAAGGGTCCGCGACTCCGAAGACAGTGACAGGGTGATCACGGGGCGAAGATCGAACCCGGTTTGCCCGGTGGCGACGGTCGCCGCAGCCGACGACATGATCTCCGACAGCTGAGACAAAAGATCCGAGAGGTTCTCCGCCCCTTCGATGGGAACGGCCCACCCGTGCCGGGGCTGCCTGTGCCAGCTCACGAACCGATCCGTTTCCCGGTAGGTCACCTGGAAGTCCTGGACCAACCCGTGAACGGGAGCGCCTCCCTCGCCTGTTCCCGCCCGGCACACCCCGATCTGTTCGGCCGGAAAAACATCGAACATCAAGGACACATGCGCAGAAAACCGCTCCGGCCTCGCCCGGAAATCCGCATCGGGCAGGCAGGCAAGCGCGAGTTTGGGATACAAATGGCTGCCGCTTGGCCGGCAGAACGCATCGGCCCCCCTGGCCGTGATGCTCGATGACGGCGAAAGAAGCTCGATCAGGTATTCCCCGACCCCGGCCACCTCCGGATCAGGAACGAACAGCCGCAGATCATAGCGGATATCGGAAAACTCCGGCGCAGACTGGAGAGCGAGAAGCATATCGGCTAGTATTTTTGCTCGCCCCGCGTGAAACACGTTGATCACCAGCGTTCGAACGTACGGATGCTGCAACAGGTACCGCTTCATTTTGGCGGCAAGATACCCGCCGTCGATATGCGCATCGCCCAGCACCGGTTCGGATATTCCCAAAGATGCGCAAATCTCTCCCACGAGCCCCCGCGGGTCGTCTTCGAAGGGCGGCGCATACAGCGTCCAGAAGTGATTGAGGTTTTCGACGGCCGTCAGAATACTCCCCGAATCCGTCGAGAGAACGGGCGGGAACGCAACCGGCGACAAATCGTGCAGGATCGCGTCCCGTGTCGGACCGAGAAACTCCGCATCGGTTGCGGCGGCTCGCTGCAGCCAAACCTTGCCCAGTTCCGCCCATCCCACGAGCCAAAGCGCCCTCAACGGGTGCGTCGGCGCGACAAGCACCGCTTCCTGAGGCTTCTTTCGATGATCCCTCAGGGTGATCGCAACCGAGTCGATCGCCAGAAACCTTCGCAAATCCCCGAGAGCCGCCTGTGACTCTTCGGTGTTCCCCGACTCGGCACGCCGTTTGAACTCCTTGAGCAGGTCGAGATACGCCTCCGCATACGGCACGACGAGGGAACGCAGCGTTTCGAGCGCGGCTCCCTGGGTCACGAGCCGCTTCTCCCCCGCCAGGATCGCATCGAAATACGCTTTCCGGGCGCTCATGAAGACGCCCGCCCGGGTGTCCGGACAAGGCACCGGCTGACAGCTCAATTCTCCCGGCACCCCCTGATTGATGGTCAGGCGCCAGGCGCCCGGCGTCAGGGCATCGAGAATCCGGTGCTCGAACAGCTTCAAATAGCCGGGAACAGGAATCCTGACGGCCCCTTCCCTGCCGAGCCGCGCCTCGATGATCTCTGCCGTATGCGCGGCCGCGCGTGCCTTTCGCTCCGTCCACCCGACAGAGCGAATCTCGACCGGTTCCTGTCTCCGCTTGTCGGAAACCGCCGAGAAACGACTCTTGATCAGGGCGTGCTGCAGGCTCTCGACCTGCGGAATCGCCCGCTGGTTCGGCTCGATCTCGACCTCATCCCCGGGAATGACGTAGAAAAGATCGCTTTCATTCGGGGGCTGTTCGCCGGCCGAGTCGCCGCCGGTCCGCACAACGACGCGGTTTCCGGCCTCGTCAACCAGCGGCACCGGATCCCCAGCCTGGGTCTGCGGGAGAATTCTGACGAAATGCCACCCCTCCTCCCATTCGACGCCTTTCAATCGTGTGAACGAGAGGGTGATCTTCTGGGAAACCCGCGGCCCGACGTTTTTACAGCGAACGAGCCCGATCGGCCCGCGCTCCTGCGAAATGATCTGCCCGATGAACCTGGACAAGCCCTGAACCCTCGAGGGATGCGGGTCCGTCTGGAACGTCACGCCGAACTTCCGAAGGCCCGCCTGGCCAAGCGCCAGAACCTGCTGGCCGACAAGGGATTCGAGCTTCTCCCCGGACATGCTTTCATCCACAACCGGAAGGTCGGTCACGACGGAGTGAATCCGGATCGCGTCAGGCTCCCTGTCTCCATCCTCGAACGTCCACTTCTCGAAGGCCAGTCCCCAGTTTTTCCGATCGAAGACGATCCGCTTCGTCCATTCCCGTGGCTCTTCCAGGCCCGTATCGGCAAGAAACTCGCCAAGCCTCTTCCGGAATGCCGCATCGCTGAGCCCCAGCACCGCAACCCGCCCCCGCTCCGTTCCCGATGCCCAGGTCAGTTTTTCGAGACATTCTCGGTTGCGCTGCAGCCGGTGCGGCACGCGCGCTGCATCGCTCACCAGTTCGAAGTCAGGAACCAGACCGATTTCGTAGAGCGCCGCACCGAAGGCTTCACGATCGCCCCCGTTGACATTCGCCGTGAGCAGATACCGTACGACCGCCACGTCATCCGCATACGGCCACGGCTTCGGAGGTGCCGCCACCCGGCGAAGGCCCTCGGCAAGATCGTTGCGGAATCCTTCCGGCAGACCTCGAAGCAGCCGCTCCTTGATCTGCTGGTAGAGATCCCCCAACGGAATCTCTTCGAACGTCGCCACGCCGAACGAGTCTTCCGCCGCAACCCGCGCATCCCCGGGAACGAACACCAGGAGAGGCGGCCGCTGAGCGCCGTCCGCATCGGGATTGCGCAGTTCGACGAGCTTCGTGCCGGTAACGAGAAGTTCCGGCAGAATCCCGGACGTCTCAGGCCCGGCGAGCACAGCCACGCGCGACGTCGGCACGGCTTCACGAAGGCGCATGGCGAGCCGCCCCATGAGGACCGGCTCCAGATCCGTCACCCGCATGCAATGCCCGGGCGCGCGCTCCCGCAGAACGGCGGCAAGCTGCGGGAAGGCAGCCTGCTCCAGCTCATTCATCAACTCGGCCTGATCGAGTGTGCGAAAACCTGACGACATGGTTCGTTCCCTTCCCGGGTTCTTCACCGATTATTCATCGATCCTGTAGCGAGGCGTCACGGTCTGGGAAATGGAAGCATCGGAAAGGTCGCGATAAAAACCGATCTCCCGCAGCCGCGAAACGAACGCCCGCTGATTTTCCCGCAACGCTTTCCGATCCGCCAGCGAGGGCACATCGAAGCCGTCTCCCCGGGGAAACCGGTCGATATATATTCCATACCGTTCCCTCAGATAGGCGGTAAGCTCGTCGATCCGCAGTTCTCCGGTATGGTAGCCGGCCGCGCCGCCCGGCTGCAGAACGGCAATCTGCAGGAGCACTTCGAGCAGACGGCTGTCCAGGCTGAACCGCCTGGGTGCGGATTTGGCTTTCCCCTGAACGACCAGGGCGCCGGGACGGTTCTTCATCAGCAGCGAATCCAGGCACTCGGTCAGATACTGCCGATGGAAGTTCCCCCGGACCGCCACCAGCATCTCGATGTACGTCTCCAGGTCCGAAAGCCCCATCTCTGCGACGGCTTTCAGCTCGGGATCGAGCCCCTCTTCGTCCTCGCCGGAGCCCTGAGTCAGCGCGCTGACGCGCTGCCCGAAGAATTTTTCCTGCTCTCCCCGGAACGATGCGTCGAGAAAATGCAGCACATCCCGAATGCCGAAACCGCCGGAAACAGGCGGCGCCGCCTTCTGCCGCTTCAAAAGATCCGTCGCGAACTCATCGAGCTTGCGCGCCGTGAAGTAGGCCTTGATGAACGGCGGAATACGGCGATACTGCGCATCGGCACTCCGCTCGCCGAGAACGCCGGTCGCGGGTATGCCCGCCACATCGACGAAGAGACCGATCCGGAACGGGCAGGCGCCGTGCGGCGCGGCGAAATCCCGGGGATTCATCGGGCAGGACGTTTTCTCGCACATCGGCGCCGCCCCCTGGCTCCGCACCATTGCGGGGAGCATTTTCAGGAGACGCAGGTGGTTCAGCCCGAGATGGAAGAACAGCAGGATCTTCAGATACTCGATCATCACCGACCGGGGAATGAATCTCTGATAAAATAACAATCGTTTTATATCATCGGCCAGAAGGTCGGCCCCTCCGATGCATACGGGCGGGTGCGTATCATGGTCGCCCGATGTGTCGGGCGCATCGTCGACCTGCTCGCTCAGGTGCAGCAGTGCCTGCGTTTCGACGTCCAGGACCTGGTTGGGGAGAGGCCGCCCGGTGACGGGGTCGTAGCCCTCGAAGCAAAATGCCTTCAGGTGGTCGATGCACCCCTGGCCGTACTTCGGCCGGGCGTGGCGGAGCATCTCGTAGAGATGCTGATCGGCGCCGTATGCGCGGGAATGCCGGGGGTTCCGGAACCGGTAGGTGAACCCGTGAAGCGGCCTGGGCGCCGCAATCGCCTGGTTGGGCCTGCCCCGGTTCACGATATCGAGAAGATCGGTTTCCACCCACCGGGTGACGATGTCGCGATGGGCGCCGAACCCGGAAAACTTCGCGGTGTTCTCGCAAAACTCGTTGACGAAATCATCGATCGTCTTCTCCGTCCGCTTTTTCAGGCGACTGGCGTAGCCCTGGTGCGCCAGCCGCATGAACAGCGACGTCATGACCCGGTCCGGCTCGAGGAACTTGAAGTCGAGAAAGCTGATCTTGGTCAGCCTGAACTCCTTGTCGCGCTTCGCTAACGGCATGACTCTTCGGTTCCTCCCATCCGGCTCAGTTCCAGGCGGTGTTCCTGAAGGCTCCGAATCCGGTAAAACTCGTGGCCGGTCGTGGTCAGCAGCACTTCCTTGTAAGGCGCGGCCCCGAGCAGGTTTTTGAACACGGCGAGGCTGAGGTAATACCCTTGCTCCTCCTCGAGGCTCGGCCGATAGCCCGCGTTCAGGCGCGTGAGCATCTCGAAGACGTCGAGATTGATCTCGAGCTCGGCGCTCAACCCGTCGTCGCCCTGGTACCGGAGCAGCAGCCCCCTCGGAACATGCTCGACGAAACTCGCCCGCGCCGACTGGTCATCGACCGCCAGCGAGAACCGGTCGGCCGGGAAAAGCCGGTAACTGCGAATGGTGCCGTTCTCGACGTTCCGCACCTGGAGCGCAAGCGAGCCGCCGAGACGGGCCGGATGATACAGGCCTTCCCCGCGGTTGATGCCGTCCAGGATGTCACGCAGAACATCCGCCGATGCCTGCCTGGTCTCGATGATCTTCAACAGGCGCTCGGCCGACCGGTACGGCAGAAGGCCGCGCCATCCGCCGTCCCGCCGCTCGAAAAACTCTTTCCGCCGCATGACGGCGACGTATCCCCGATGCGAGCGGGCATGATGCGGCGCGGGAGACCCGCCGCATTCCCGCGGAAGCTCCGAGAACACCCGTGCAAGCAGTTCGAGGTCGAACCGACCCCGGCCCTCGAAGGAAAACAGATGCTTCGACTCGGCGGGGGCCAGGAAATCGACGTTCCGGTCCAGCCGGGGATCCGCGGCTTTCCCCACGTCGGTCTCGGCCAGCAGCGACAGAAGACGGTCGGCGGTCGGCCGGTCGCCACCGAGCCAGCTGTTGAAGTAAAAACCCCCGAGAATCCGCTCCCGATCACCGGTTCGATACAGCTCGTGAACCCCCGCGCAATCGTGCATCCCGACCAGCATGAAGGCCAGGACCGATCTCAGGTCCCGCATGGTGATATGCAGGCGGCCCCGCAGATGCGCGAGGGTGAACAGCGTCTCCAGCCGCTCCAGCACTTTGGGGCCGGCCGTCGGGTCGCGGAACGTGCATATATTGTGATGAATATAGCATCGGTCAGCCAGATCGCATGTTCGACAGGGTTCCCAGAGCTTCGGCTGGATCATCCGCTCCATCAGACGTCGCAGGATGCTCCCGCCCGCACCGGCCATGCCGCCGACGATGCTGCGAAGGTTGAGGTTGACGATCGCCGTCCGATGCTCCGGCACGCCCGACGCCAGGCCCCGCGTGACGATCCCGACCAGCAGGGGGAACGAAGACCGCACCCCGGCCAGGAAATCGATCAGCCGGCCCTCGTTGATCGCGATGAGCCGAACCTCGTCGGTCGGCCACGCAGCGTCCGTCTCTCCCGCATACGGGGCGAAGAACTCCGACAACACCCGGTCGTTCGACCGATCGCCTTCGTCCTGGCTGCCGTCATACAGGCAAAGAAACTGGCGCCCGCCGTGCCGGAACCGGCTGCCGTTCAGGAAGGCGGGCTCGACGCTGCCGCCCTGCCGCCGGGCGAACTCCTCCAACTGCTGCAGGAACGCGGTCTTCCCGTCTCCGGCATTGCCCGTGATGATGACGAGGCCGAACGCGCCCGACAACACGGCCGGGGTCAGCTCGCGATCGAGCGCCGTCTCGACGTAGATTTTCCTTCCAAGCTCGTCCAGTCCGCGGGTTCCGCTGTTACTGCGGCTGCTCTGGCTGAACAAGGTCAGAAGGTAGCTAACGAACGGATTCGCATTCGCCTGCCCCGCTCCTGCCCGGCCGATCAGCGTCTCCGTGTCGACGGCGCCAGCGGTCGGCATCGCCGGTCGCAGACGGAAGCTGGCAACGTTCCGCAGGGCGGCTTCCATCTCTTCCACCGTGCTGAACCGGTCGGCGCGCAACGGGGCGAGAGCCTTGGCCAGGAAGACGACCGCCTCGGGCGTGAGGTCGGCACAATCCGGCCAGGTGCGCGGATCCGGGGCCGGCCGGCCGACGGGCGGAACGTCGGCATCCCACGGATACCGCCCGGTAACCACTTCGAAAAGCGTCAGACCGAAGGCATACAGGTCACGGTCGCACAGGTCCCCCGTCGTCGGTTCGCCCGAAACGTCGAGATCGGGCGGCAGATACCGCCGTGATCCGCCCCCGTGGCCGTTCTCGGCGGCGGGCCGGACCGAAACGTTGAAGTCGATGATCTTCACGCCGCGGCTCGTCCAGATGAGATTGCGCGGCTTGATGTCGCAGTGAAACACCCCGTGCCGATGCAGGTGGCCGATGCCCTGGAGCATCTGTCGGGCGAACACCAGCGCATCGTCGGCCGAGAAACAGCCCTCCTCGATCATCTCCCCGACATCCAGGCCGTCGACAAACTCGAAGACGATGAACGGCGGGCCGCTCCCAGGCAGGAAATCGGCATCGAACACTCGCACCACATGCGGATGCTCGGGAAGATGCAGCAGGGTGCGGTACTCCTTTTTCAGCCGGTCGAGCGTCGAGATCCGGTCGTGAAAGATGATCTTGACCGCGCGGCTGACGTCTCCCAGCGTGTCGAGAACTTTGTATACCACCCCGAATGTACCGGGTTTGCCCAATCTGCTTCGGACGACGAACTTCTGCGTCAGCGGAAAATTCGCCGGCAGGTTCAGGTAGTCGGGGGCGGGAGCCTCCGTGGCCGGCGCGGGCGCCGGCTCCTCGGCGGGATGTTTCGTCACGGCCGGAGCGTCGAGGGACTCGAGCGCCTCGAGAGCCGCCTCGGCGGAAGGGCGCGCCGCCGGCTCGAACGAGCAGAGCGTCTGGAGCCAGGCATCGAAGCCGGCGCTCAGCTCGGCTCGCAGGGTGGAAGGCTTTTGGGGGAACGCCCCCGACAGGTCGAAAATCTCGCTCTGGTTTTTGAAGGGCCGTTCGCCGGTGAACAGCTCGTACAGGATCAGGCCGGCCGAGAAGACGTCTGAAGCCGGCGATGCGGCCTGGGGCTCGCGGTTGACCTCGGGGGCGACGTAGCGCTCGTCGAGCTCGTCGACGATCTCGCGGGCGATCGTCCGGGAACGGTCCTGGCCGGATCTGGCGTAGTCGAACCCGCCGAGAGCGATCCCGCCGTCCGGCCGTATGAGAATGCAGGAGGGGGTGAGATTGCGATGGACGACCTGGTGCAGGTGCGCGTGCGCGAGGGCGGACAGGAGATCGGCGGTGATGCGGCGCTTCTGATCAACGGTCAGGACGTGCTGGGGCTTGTCAAGGTGGATGCGCAAAGCCTGGCCGTGGATGTCCTCGGTGACGAGGATATAGGTATCGCCGGACTCGCTGCCGAAGAAGTCCCGGGCGGCGATGATCGACGGGTGGGACGGCATGCGGTTGAGCGCTTCGTAGGCGTTGGCGATGCGCCGCCGCTGGGCTTCGCGGAGGTCGGGCGGCAGATAGGGATCGGCCCGGTAGCTTCGGAGCAGAACAGGCCCGGATGAGCGGCCCGCGAAGTGATTGAAGGCCCGGTATTCGGTGAAGGAATCGGTGCCGCCGAGCTTTTCGGTGATCTCCCAGTTTCCGAACCGGAGCGGTCCCGACCGCTTTTTCGCAACTCCCTGGATCGCCTTGAGAATGATGTTCTGGTGCGGAAGGATATTCGTGTCGAATTTCGCGGGTATGCGGCCGGTCTTCTGAAAAAAGGCGGGAGACTTGTCGAGAGCGACCACGTCGGGCCCGGCAAGGTTCTCGGGATCATGGAGAGCCGCATCGGGGCTGGTCAGCAGGACCACGGCCATGACGAATACCCGCTCGAGCTCGATCTTCGAGGGGTGGCTCGCGGTGATGATGCCCTTGAGAACCCGGGCATGCTGGCGCAGTTTCAGGAGGGGGGAACCGAACGGGGCGCGGCCCTCGGGATACCAGTGGGGCCCGTGAACGTCGATGTTGCCCCGGGTGCCCTTCACGTCGACGAGATACACCGCATGCGGTGCCACGATCGCGAGATCCGTTTCGAATGAGCCGCCGTCCCGATGAATCTCGAAGTTGTGCAGGAGCAGATATCCATCCGGCAGGTGATCCCGCAGAAAGCCGATCGCAAGCCGCTCGGCTTCATTGGCAGGCTCCCCTACCGCAATCACCCGTGCCACTTTGCAGCCTCTACAATCGCCTTTTCAATGATTTGACGAGATTCATTTTCAATCTTAGTTGCATTGACTCGCTTTTCAAAACACTCTTCGACAATACTATGAACATGATCCATAATATGACTATCACTTAACACTATTGGTATAGAATCAAGGTAAGAAGGCCACAACGCAGGAATCGATGATCCGGATATAGTGCGTGCAATTATTGGATATCCCAAGCCGCTATGTGATAAATATGCAAATATATATCCAGCCGGAACATCACTAATTGGCTTAATTCGAATTACATGATCCGAGCTTGTTGTGTGAAGAATCGCAGAATCGACAAACTGAGGTCGACATATTATTCCACCAAGCTGGCCTGAACGGGCTAACAACACCCATTGTCCCGTTAACAAATACTTTTCCAAGCCTTTCGTTTGCGTCTTGGATAGAAATTTTTCAGAAATACGATCTAACTGGAATAGATCACCACTTGTAAAAAAAGGAACACCCTCATTTGCTTCAACATAAATATGCTTGAATTGAGGCACATCAAAAACATCGGCAACATCGCCAAGATTACGGAATCCATTAATGTGCCCTCTAGCCCATTTTATGACTCTTGAAGCCCGGGGATTGTAGTAGTAACCATCAAGGCGACCAGCTTCTTCAATTTCTCTCCTAAGGACCACTTGGAACAGCTTTTCTTTCTTTGGATGCTCAGGGACACCTAATTCATTCCCTATCAAGGTAATAGCATTTGCCAATCCTTTAGAAGCTTCGGTCCTTAAAGTTGCTGCTTTTTCAATATTATTATGTATTCTAAGCTCCAGATTGTTCCCTAATCGAGGAATAGGAAGATCGGCTATGTGTACAGGTTCGATGTGTTGGATGATGGCGCCGTATGTAGCGCTCGTGATCATCGGAACCCCATATTTGCTTGCCAGATAAGCGTACAAATACCCTGATGGAATCTTGTTCTCATCCATACGGATTCGGATAAGGACTGAAAACCTGAGATGAAGCTATTGTCAGGCATTC
>DAOOQQ010000029.1:0-58999 GCA_035388825.1 Candidatus Ozemibacteraceae bacterium | reverse complement strand
CCGCCACGAAGGCCCTGGCTACGTCCGCCTCTCCCGCCCCGCGACCCAGCTCCTCTACAAGGCCGACGAACAGTTCCCGCTTGGCGATCTCAAGATCATCCGGCCGGCCCGTGCCCCGAAACTGACCGTCGTCACGGCCGGCGTCATCCTGCACGAGGTGCTCAAGGCCGTCGACAGCCTCCCCAACGGCAACCAGGTCCAGGTCGTCGATCTGTACTGCCTCAAGCCCTTCCCGACCGAAAAAATGATCGAAGCGATCAATGCTTCGGGCGGCCGGGTCATCGTATTCGAAGAGCACGCTCGGGAAGGCGGTATCGGGGAATCCGTGGCAAGCGCCCTCGCCGGCCGCATCCGCGACTGGCATCATGTGGCCGTCACCCGTGTCCCGCGCTCCGGCCCGCCCGAAGAGCTCCTGGCCTCGTTCGGCCTGTCTTCCGACAAGATCGCCGATACTCTGGCCCAGCTTCTCTCCTGATCCCATGACATACGAGAACGGGCGACCCATCCGGGGTCGCCCGTTTTTTTTCGGAACAATTTCTTCATCCACGGAACGCCGTGCCGGCACATCCCCGACCTCCGATGTCTGCGGATGTCGCTCGGTGTTTGCCGGCGGCGATTTCGAACCCCTTCACGAAACCTCATCTTCGGTCGAAAGGGGTTATGGTTTTGTTTGCCTCCTTATGATTCGGGCCGGGTTGAGAAACCCGGCCCATTTTTTTGGCCGCGTCAGCCCCACCGTTGGCGCCGTATCAGGAGAAAAACGATGCATCAGATTTACGTGATCGGCATTTCAGGCCTGTCAGGCTCGGGCAAGAGCAGCGTGTCGAAGGCGATCGAGAAGCGGTTTCCGGGAAAAGTCTCGATCCTCGAACACGACATGTATTACCGGCCGAAGGGCCAGCAGCCGATCAAGAACTACGACCATCCCGACGCGCTCGAGACGGATCTGCTGATCAAGCACATCTACGATCTCAAGAACGGCAGGTCGGTCGAACGGCCGATCTACGATTTCAAGGTTTCCGACCGGCTGAAGGAAACGGTCACGGTCAAACCGCACCCGATCCTCGTCGTCGAGGGCCTGCTGCTCTTCTGCATCGCCGAACTGATGCCCCTGTGCGATCTGCGGATCTACGTCGACGTCCCCCTCGACATCGCCGTCATCCGGCGCCTGAAGCGCGACCACATCGAACGCGGCAGAACCGTGAAAAGCATCATTTCGCAGTATGAGAGCACCGTCCGGGACGCGGCGATCAGCCTCGTTCAGCCTTCACGCTACGTTGCGGACCTCATCATCCCCCACGGCTCGAACAACCAGGTCGGCCTCGAAGTGCTGTACGGCAAGATCAACGATCTTCTGACCCAAGCAGGCAAACGGACGGAGCACGACATCGCTCGCACCGTCGGGAACAAGGATTTCGACGTCTGATCCTCAGCGCATCGGCCAGGGAAGAACGGTCGGCAGCGGGAAGAGGTTGGGCGGCGGCAGCGGGATGCCCTCGACATCGACCGGAAACGCGCTGCCGGCCTTCGACGCCGGGGCGAAGGTCTCGATCAGCAGGCGCCGGATCACCTCGCGCTCGTCGGCCGGGGTTTCCTGCCAGTTGCGCTCGATCAGCGCCCGGTGGATGTCGGCATTCGCCAGCCAGTTCCTGCCCACCGGGGTGAGACTGGGCAGTCGCCGCAAAAGGGCCGCCTCGAGCTCCTGGCGCTGCGCCTGATCCCAGGCGACGACGCGCCGGTCGCGGAACCGGAGAGCCATCTGAACCAGCTCGAGCAGTGCATCCAACGACCGTCGCGTCACCGGGGGCGTTCCGGCACCGACGACGTCGGCCTCCATGGCGTTGATCTTCCTGATCGCCTGGGAAATCCCGAGCCCAGGGCTCCGATCCGCCTCCCCGACCAGCACGTCGCGGAGGATGAGCCGGTATTTCCCCTGCTGTTCGACCGGGGTGGCGCACACATCCTTCCACAACTCCCCGAGCTCCTTCAGGTCCTCGAGCAGATCGCTCCGGAACTCGAGATACTCCTGCATCAGAGCCGTCCGCAACTGCTCCTGCTCGGCCTGGGTCATCGCGATGCCGAAGCCGAACTCGACGCAGTTGTTGAACACGTTGGCCTGACCGACCAGCAGGGGCGGCTCTCCGGGAACGAGCACCCGCTGGGCGGCCGGCCCCTCGAGCGGATACCAGGTCACGTCGGCGGCGCCGGCACCGGCGACAGAAGCGAGAACATAAATAGCCATTAGTATTATACGTTTCACTATTGAACCTCCAGGACCATCAGACTCTGGTCATCATGCGGGGCTTTTTTCAGAGCCAGCCGGTTCAGATGCCCAACCAGCTCGGAAAACGGATCTCCCCCGCGGGAAACGATCTCGTCAACCGTCGTACGCAACCACCCCTCCCGATCGGCCGCCGGGTCGTCCTTGAAGACCTCCTTCACCCCGTCGGTGAAACACACGACCCGGCTCCCCGGCGCCAGGGCCACTTCGATGCCGGCCCAGGGATTCTGGATACCAAGGCCCAGGGGAGGTCCCTGCGTTCCGAACGTCGAGATCGCTCCGTCGGGCCCGATGACGAACGGCGGTTCGTGCCCCGCGCAGGCGCCCCGAAGGGTGCCGTCGGTCGCGTTCCAGCGAAGGCAGACCATCGTGATGAACAGGGTGAACCGCTCCCCGATGAACGAGGTCAGCCGGTCGTTCAGCCGCGTCAGCAGATCGGCGGGCGACGAGGCCCGGTCGATCTCCTCGTGCATGTGCTCATGGATGAGGGGGACGAACTGGGAGGCGAACAGCCCCTTTCCCATGATATCGCCGATCAGGAGCCAGCCGCCGTCCTTCTCTTCCTGGACGAACAGCACGTCCCCCCCGACGACCTGGGACTGTTTGTTCCAGAGCCGGACACGGGCACGGGGGAACGCGGCGAGATCCGCGGGCATGAGGCTTTTCTGGATGTTCCGGGCCAGCTCGATCTGGAGGTCGAGCCCCTCGTGACGCTCTTTCAGCTCGGCATTCGTCTTCTTCAGCGCGGCCTCGAGCTGGTGCCGTTCGGTGGTGTCGCGAGCCACCATCACGGACCCGGCAAGCCCCCCTTCGCCATCCAGGAGCGGGGAAGCCGTGATCGTGAGCCATCGGTCGCGCACGGGGATCTCGGCGCGGTACGGCGCATCCGAGGCGGAGTTCCCGAGAATTTCGGTGATTCTCCACGGGCATCTGTGGCACAGCGCCATCTCCTTGCCGCGGATCTCCTCGAAGGTGACGGCGAGAATCCGCTCCGCCTGGGTGTTCAGATACAGAACCCGGCCTTCGGCGTCGGCGATGACGAGGCCTTCGCCAAGGGAGTTGAGAAGCCCCTTGACGAAGGGATTTTCGAGCATGCCTTTGAGACGATAATCGATCATGAGAGGAATCCGTGCTCCCGGAAACTGAAGTATCCGCCGCCTTCGCGACCCAGAATGAGGTGATCGAGAAGCCGGATATCCAGGGTGCGGGCGGCGGCTTCGAGCGCCCGGGTGATCTCGTGGTCGGCTGCGGACGGCGTGAGATGGCCGGTCGGATGGTTGTGGGCCACGAGAATTCCCGTGGCGTGAAGGGCGAGCGCACGCTTCATCACCTGCTTCGGATACACGGGCGTCTGGTCTTCGGTGCCGCTGGAGATCTGTTCATCCGCGAGAACGGAATTCGCGTTGTCGAGGAACACGACATGGAACCGTTCGATCGGCAGATTCGCCATCAAGGCCGAGAGATACGTGACCGCCGAACGGGCATCGCCGAGGCGGGGCGTGGCGCCGAAGGTGCGTTGGCGCAGGACGTGCTGGGAAATATCGCGCACCAGATGCAGGAACCGCGCGGACACGTGGCTCAGGCCGCCTTCTTCCATCAGACGCTCCCGGGAAGCGGCGAACACGCCGGGAAGATCGCGGAACAGGTGCAGCAACCGCTTGGCATCCGGCTTCGTATCACGGCGCGGAATCGAGAAAAAGAGCAGAAACTCGAGAATCTCGTGCTCGGCGAAGCCTTTGAGGCCCGACCGGTCATACCGTTCGCGGACGCGCTGCCGATGGCCTTCCGGCCCCGTGCCCTGGGGGCGCGGGGACCAGGGGCCATTGCGGACGGCAGGCCAGCTCCCGCCCTCCGGGGGGCGGGGCGGATATTTCGGATCCTGGCCGTTCAGGAGGCGCCTCCGGTGAGGCTGCATGTCGAGCCGGGCTCGATCTCGCTGTTGAGATACCAGTCGTCGTGCTCGACGTCGAACACGTTCGCATGAAGGCTGGAGAGGATCTCCTTCCCCTGCTGGGTGAGCCGCAGATACGGCAGAATCTCGCGAATATGCGGATACACCGTTTTCCAATAGAATCTCGAATAGATCTTTTTCAGATCGGCGGGGCTGGAATATCCGAACTTCTTGTCGAGCTCGACTTCGACGAACTCGTAATACAGGGCATTCAGCTTCTTGAGATACCGCGGATCGCTGAGCTGGCCGATCAGGTCGGCGGCCCGGACGATGTTCGCGTATCCGATGCCGTCCGATCCGGTTCCGGTTCCTGCAGAAGGGAAGCGGGTCGTTTCGATGTTCGCGGCCAGCACGTCGGGCTTGATGAGCTGATGCATGCCGAACCGCTCCCAGACGAAGAGCTTGGCGCGATCGACATGGTAGGGGGCCAGGGCCGCATCCGAGCTGCCGAAGCCGAGCCGGACCGTCTCCTCGCCCTTCCCGGTGGCGTAGACGCCAGGACGGTCGGCGCGGCAGATGCCCTTCACATACCCGATGTCGTGGCAGGTGAGCGAGATGATGCAGTGCATCCAGTCGGCCGGGGATACGCCGGTCTGCCGGAGCTGGCGGCCGCGGAGGATCTCCTGGCCGACGAGAGTGACGAGAATGGTGTGCTCGACGTTGTGGTACAGGGCATCGCTGTTTGCGATATTTTCGAGGGCCATCCCGGCTGCCCAGCAGATGATGTCGGCATACTCCGGATTCTGCCCCCCGAAACTGCGCCGATACCCGTCGCGCAGGCGCCGGATGAACTCGTCGATCATCAACTCCACGGCGTTGAACATGTCATACCTCTCATTCGTTCGGTGGGCGTTTCGCTGCCCTTCGTCAAGCATAACAGCATCGTTCCCGGGGATCAACCATTGCAGGCGGAGAGAAGGGGGCTGCCCCGTGTTGGCCGCGCCGCGTTGACAGGGGGGAGGGCGACCGGTAGGATGAACGTCGCAGAAAGATTTTGCCGGCACGACGGCCGGGCATGGATACAGGGAGGATACTGGCATGCCGCATTTCCGATCGCTCATCACGTCCCGACTCCCGATGTTTGTGGTGGTACTTGCGCTTCTCGTGAGCCTGGCCACGCCCGCACCCGCCCAGCCGGTGTCCCCGGGCCTGCCTGCGGTTGCGTCGGCACCAGCCGGGAAGGTGTCCGAGCGGGTTCGGTACATCCCCTTCGACGACACGAAGCAGCTTTTCGAGCAGAATCCCCGATTCCTGCTTCTGCCCCGGAATACCTACGAAGAACTCCGGAATGCCAAGGAAGCGTTCCTGGCAAGACATCCGTCAAGCCCGCTGCCCCGGCTCGACGTCGACTTCGTGTTCGGCGGGGCCGATTACCGCATCGTGGTGCGAAACCGCGTGGCGCACGTCGAGGGGCGGATCCTGTTCGAGATGCCCAATTCGCGCTGGGCCACGCTGCAACTGCCCGGCGGTGACCTGGGCTTCGACGGGGTCACCCTGGACGGGAAGCCTGCCGGGATCGCTCCGACCCCCTTCGCGGGCATCCAGGACGAGGCTGCCCCGCGCGGCCAGGTCGATCTGCTGCAGAAGCGGTTCAACGCGGTTCGCAGCCTGCGGCCGGCTGGCGCCCAGGGGCCTTCGTCGCGGCGCCAGCCGCAGAACAACGACTTCATCCTGGCCCTCGAGGGGCCGGGAAGCCATGAACTGCGATTCTCGTTTTTCTGCCCCCAGATCGATGATCCCGAACGGAACGAGGTGACGTTCCGGATTCCGCGCGTGCCAACGAACGAGATCCGGGTCACTGTCGACAGCCCCGCCCAGTTCGGGGAGATCGACCGGGCGGAAGGTCTCGAACAGGGTGTGACGCAAGACGGAACATGGTTTTCGGGAATCCTCGGCCCGACCGACCGTTGCACGATCCGCTGGGCGCCGAGCACGGCACCCACGGCCGAGCCGGAAACGCCTCCCGAGGCGGCTTCTTCCCCTGCCCCGCTGCCGCAGGCCGCCAGAGTCGAGGCGCCACCCCGGTATTTCGGGGAAACCCAGGTTCTTCACTCGATCGGGGAAGGATTTGTCCGGTCCGAGACCCGGCTCGATCTGAATATTCTGCGCTCCCCGACGGACCAGGTGACGCTGCTGATCCCGTCCGGAACCGAACTCCTCGACCTGCGCGGCGACCGGCTTGCCGGCCACGAACTCGAAATTGGCACGCAAACCCGCCTCATTTGCCGTTTCACCTCCCAGGTCAAGGGAGCGGTCAGTCTCGAGCTGACGACCGAAACCCGCATGACCGACGTTGCCCAGCTTCTCTCGCTGCCCGTCACGAGGGTTCTTGGCGCCGAACGCGACCAGGGCTACATCGGGATCGAGGCCCGCACCACGATCGAGATCCGGAAAACGGCCTCGCTCGCGATGCTCCCCAAGGTCACCGCCGTCGATGTCAGCGATCTCCCCGCCGAGCTGACCGGCCTTGCAAAACGGCCCATCCTGCTCGCGTTCCGGTATCTCGAGCCGCCCCTCGATCCCCCGCTCGAACTCGACGTGCTCCGCCACGCCGACGTGCCGGTGCTCAATGCCGTCATCGATGCCGTGACCGGAACGACGGTGCTCACCAATGACGGCTCCTCCGTCACCTGCCTCGACATGATCCTCAAGAACAACGGAGCCCAGTATCTCGAAGCCCGCACCGCAAGCGGCACCGAGATTCTCGCGACGGCCATCGACGGCGCCCCCGTCATCGCCTCCACCCGCGGCTCCGACACCTGCCTGATTCCCATCGGAACGGGCGTGGCCGCCGCTGCCGGGAAGAACGGCTTCCCCGTCCGGCTGGTCTACAAATTGCCGGCTCCCGCGAGCGGCCTCTGGTATCGCATGAACGCGGCACTTCCCGCCCTGGGCTTCGATATCATGCGGCTCGACTGGCGGATCTACGCCCCGGACCGGTATGACCTGCTCGCGTTCGCCTCGAACCTGGACACCCCCTTCCGTCGGCTGCGGCTCTCCCCCCTCGAGTTCATCGGGGAGCTCATGCAGCTCGCCCAGACAGGGGAAGTCCTGCTGCTGGTCGCTTTCATCCTCGGCTTCTACCTTCTCTGGAACCGGATCAGGGGAGTGCTCACCGACGACGGCATCTCTTGGAAACGGCTTGGTATTATAATGTTTGTTATATTCGGCTTTATCTTCCTCGCGAGCGTGAGCGGGCCGATGATCGGCAGCATCACCGACCAGGGCACCCGGAATTTCGCCGCTCCGCCGATGATCAGGGTGGATGAAGAGATGGACTCCGCAGGCTCCGCCGAGCCGGCTCCCGAAAGCAAGCTCGTCGACTCCCTCGAGGATTCGATGAACGAAGCGCAGGACATGGCATTCGAAAAAGGGCGGCCCGAGATGCGGGCGAAAAAGCAGATGGGGGCACCATTGGGCGCTCCGTCGGCTCCCCGGCCGGTTTCAAAACTCCTCCGCAAGCCGTCCTCGGGGCGTGACATCGGGGCTCTGCCGGTCGACATGCAGATTCCCACCGGCGGCAGCTCCGTCACGGTGTTCCGCACCCACCTTCCCGCCGGCGAGATCGGCCGGTTCCGCGGGATCATCTTCTGGGAACCGCTTCGGACAGCCCTCGAGGCCGGCGCCTGGCTCATCGGCTTCGTCTTCGCCATCCTTCTCTGGCTGGCAGCCCGGGGGCAGCGCATCTGGCTGGCCGGGGCCTCTTTTCTCGTGCTCTTCGCCGGGACCGCCCTCCTCGAGCAGGGGTTACCGGGAATCCAGTCCGGCATCTGGAAATCCCTGTTCCTCTTCCTGATTCTGTTTCTTGCCGGACGCAAACTCATCGCCTTCCGCCGGGCCGGAGCGAGTCCCGAAACGCCGCTCCTCATCGTTCTCGTGCTCCTGTTCTCTTCCGGCAGTCTGCCCGCGTTCGCAGGAACCACGCCAGAAGCCGATCCCCGGGTCGAGAAGACGGTCGATCTGTATGTACCGTATTCCCAGCTCGGTGACCGCCTCCCGCGTGACGGGAGCTTCGTGGGACTCACGATCGACGATTACACCTACCTCAAGGATCTGGGAATTCCCGAGCCCGATCCTTCCCGGTGGTTCCCGCCTCTCGGCGTCACGTTCGTCTCGGCCTCCTGCACGGCACAGGTCGAACGGGAGCGGGTGAACCTGTCTCTGCGCCTCGAAGTCCAGCTTCACGGCAAGGGATACAAGCAGATCGAGTTTCCCACCGATGGGGTTGGTGTGCGATCCCTGACGATCGAGGGGGTGCCGGCGCTTCTCGCCGCCGATGCGCTCCGGCCAGGCCCCCGCCGGGACGACGTCTCCCAGATCGCCCAGCAGGTGCAACAGGCGCCCTCCCCGATGCAGCAGCAGATGCTGATGAACAACGCCGTTCCCGGGTTCGTCCAGGCCGATCGCCGGCCGGCCATCCTGACCGACCGGGAAGGCCGGGTCGTCATCGAGGCCCGGCTGGTGAAAGATCTCACCTCGCGCACCCGCACCGATACCGGCGTCGACGGATTCCGCCTGCCGCTGCCCACCTACGGCCCGGCGCAGTTCGAACTGATCCTTGATCGACCGGACCAGGCGATCGACATCCAGCCGGCCGTCGTGCTCGAACGCGGCGAAACGGCCGGGAAAAGCTGGATCAAAGCCATCCTCCAGCCGGCCCCCGCCATCCAGGTCGAGTGGCGCAACCGGGCTTCGCAGGCCGTCCCCGGCCACCAGACGGCATCGGCTCCCGCCGTCCTCCCGGCGCCCGGCGTGGCACGCATCGCGGTAGACCATGAGATGCTGTTCACCGTTTCCGAAGGTGTGATCGCCGCGAATGATCTCGTGCGGCTCCAGATCGACCAGAATCCGGCCGGAGAGTTCCTGTTCGAGATCCCCGCCGGCGCCGACGTGCTTGAAGTATCGGGCGGCGATGTCGCGAGCTGGATCTGCCTGCCCCGGGGCGCAGCCCAGGAGCTCCGGGTGCAGCTGAACGCGCGCCGGATGAACCAGGTGGAGCTGCGGATCGCGATGGAACGCCAGACCCCCGAGATCAACGGCAGGTTCGCCCTGGATCTGCCCCGGCTGCGCAGCGCCGGCTCCCGCTCCCGCATCGACCGCCAGAACGGCTTTTTCGGCGTCGAGGTGCGGGGCGGCCTCGAGGTGCAGGTCGATCACTCCCCTGAAGCGACCGGCATCGACGCCTCGGAACTGCCCGAAAACCTCTCCGCGCAGGCCCGGGGCTTCATCGCCCAGGCGTTCAAATACCAGAAAGACGCGACGGCGACCGTCACCGTCACCAAACATCGCAACATCGAGGTCAGCACGGCCCAGATCGATGCGGCCTCGGCCCGCACCGTGCTGAATGCCGAAGGCGAGGCGCTCACCCGGCTCGACCTGATGATCCGGAACAACAACAACCAGTTCCTCGTGCTGCGAGCAGTACCCGAGCGGCTGAAGCTGCTGGCCCTGCTGGTCAACGGGGAGGCGATGAAACCCGGTCGCAGCGCGGAAGGCGACATCTCGGTGCCGCTGATCCGCTCGCCGCGGTCGGGAAAGGCCTATACGCCCTTCACGGTCACCCTGTTCTTCCGGGAACGGCTCGGCAGGCTCGCAGGGCGCGGCCGGCTCGATCTCGTCCTGCCCCAGTTGTCTCTCGACGTCAGCAAGATGAACTGGGTCGTCGGGGTCCCCGAAGGCTTCTTCCTGGCACGCCGCGGAGGCGAGTTCCAGCTCGGCAGCGCCTATCTCCCCTCCTTCCCCGCGCCGGTGTCCCCCGACCGGTTCGCCGCCCGGCGGATGTCGAACGTGGTGTCCCAGAACATGCCCCGCGGCATGGGCACGACCGGGACGCCCACTTCGGCCGGCCTTCTGCCGGTGATCCCCAGCCTCCCCGAGGCGGGCGAGGAGCTGACGTTCAACCGCAAACTGATCACCACGGGAAGCCGCGCTCCCCGGCTGCTTCTTCTCTACGCACGGGAATCCGGCCTGGATCTGTGGATGACAGCCGTGATCCTGCTGACCGGCCTGTTCGTCAGTTCGATCCTGCATCTGGCAGGCTTGGGCAGAATGAGACCCGCCGGCATGCGTCTGGCGCTTCTCGCCCTCGTCGGCATCGTCGTCCTTGGCGCACGAAGCCTGTTCGCGTATGACCTTCCCTGGGTCGGGAGGCTCGCCGATGCGCTGGTGCTGGGCATCGGAACCGGCTTCGCCATCGCCCTGCTCTGGTGGCTGATGAAGCCGGCGGAAGCTTCCGACAGCCAGGAAATACCCCCGGCAACGCAGGCCTGATTCCGCAACGTCTCCCCCGGCATCCGAGCCGGGGGAGTTTTTCTATATGCATTTTTATTCTACCGATGAAAAGGGGGTTGCCACCGGGGCCGCGGTGAGGTAGACTTGTCGAAAACAGCGCCCCGCGCGGGCGCCACGAGGAAAGGAGCATGAAGACGATGCCTGCGTCAGAATGCGTCAAGTATCTCGGCCTCACCGGCCTCAAAGCGGTCTACCGGAACCTCCCCCCGGCCGCCCTGATCGAGGAGGCTCTGTCCCGCGGCGAGGGCACTCTCGCGGACAACGGAGCTCTCGTCGTGCGAACCGGCAATCCGTCCGGCAGATCCCCGAACAATCGGTTTGTCGTCGAAACGCCCGAACACAAGGACATCTGGTGGGGTCCGGTCAACAAACAGCTCTCCCCCGACAACTGGAACCGCCTGATGACGCTCGCCCGCGGCTATCTGCAGAACCGCGATGCGTTCGTGTTCGACGGCTTTGCCGGCGCCGACCCGAAATACCGGCTCCAGGTGCGGGTCGTGACCGAGCGGGCCTGGCACAACCTGTTCGCCCGCACCCTGTTCATCCGGCCCCGGCAGCAGGACAAGATCAACGAGACGCCCGACTTCACCGTCCTGAACATCTGCGGCATGCACGCCCCGGATTTCAAGGCCATGGGGCTGAACTCCGGGATCTTCATCGTCCTCAACTTCGCCGAGCGGATCATCCTCATCGGCGGTACCAACTACGCCGGCGAGATCAAGAAGAGCATCTTCGCCGTCATGAACTACCTGCTGCCCAAGCGCGGCGTTTTCCCGATGCACTGCTCGGCCAACGTCGGCGCGGACGGCAACACGGCGCTGTTCTTCGGCCTTTCCGGCACCGGCAAGACGACCCTCTCGGCCGATCCGGCCCGCCAGCTCATCGGGGATGACGAACACGGCTGGAGCGACAACGGCATTTTCAACTTCGAGGGCGGCTGCTACGCGAAGTGCATCAAGCTTTCCCGGGAAAACGAGCCCCAGATCTTCAACGCCATCCGGTTCGGCTCGGTGCTCGAGAACGTCGTGATCGACGATCTGCACCGGCCCGACTATGACGACGGCTCGCTCACCGAGAACACGCGCGCGACCTACCCCGTGACCCACATCGACAACTGCATCCTCGAGGGCGTCGGCGGCCATCCCCGCAACGTGTTCTTCCTCGCGGCGGATGCCTTCGGCGTTCTGCCCCCGATCGCTCGCCTCTCGGCCGAGCAGGCGATGTACCATTTCCTCTCCGGCTACACCTCGAAACTGGCCGGCACGGAAGCGGGGATCACCGAGCCGACGACGACCTTCTCGGCCTGCTTCGGCGCCCCCTTCCTCGTGCATCACCCCTTCACCTACGCCCAGATGCTCGGCGAGGCGATGAAAAAGCACGGCACCCGCATCTGGCTCGTGAACACCGGCTGGTCCGGCGGCGCCTACGGCGTCGGCAAGCGGATGAAGATTGCCTACACCCGCGCCCTGCTGACGGCGGCCCTCGACGGCTCCCTCGACAAGGTGAAGTTCGCGGCCGATCCCGTGTTCGGCGTCCAGGTGCCCCAGGAGTGCCCCGGCGTGCCCGCGGAAATCCTGACCCCCAAAAACGCCTGGGCCGACAAGGCCGCCTACGACCGCACGGCCGAGGATCTCGCCCGGCGCTTCGCCGAGAACTTCACCTCGTTCTCGGACCGCGTCTCTCCCGAAGTCATCAAGGCCGGCCCCGTCGTCCGGAACTCGGCTGCCGCGATCTGAGCCAAACCCGGTCTCAAGAAAATACCCCCGGAAATATCCGGGGGTATTTTTTATATGTTCGGGAACAGGGATCGTCGGGGCTCAGGCGGGCACGGCCTCGGTCGCGGGGGTTGGCTGACGCTCGGCGGCGTCGGCAGCGGTTTCGAGCATGCGGGCATGCTCCTCGGCCAGGTTCGACAACTGGCGATCGACATAGGAGCGGTCGATGACGAGCTTGTCGATGCCCTGTTCGCGAAGGGCAAACATGTCGTTGCGCAGCACCTTCTCGAACACGGCGCGCAGGCCGCGGGCGCCGGTCTTCCGGGCGAGGGCCTCGTCGACGATCCGTTCGAGGCCGTCGTCGGTGAAGTTCAGGGCACAACCGTCCATCTCGCACAGCTTCGAGAACTGGCGAACGATGGCGTTCTTCGGTTCCCGCAGGATGCGCATGAAATCGGCCCGGCCGAGTCCGTCGAGGGCAACCCGCACCGGCAGGCGACCGATGAACTCGGGAATGAAGCCAAACTGGAGCAGATCCTCGGTGTCGACCGAGTGGAACAGCTTGTGATCTTCGAGGTCCTTCGGCCGCGGATCGGCGTTGAACCCGATCGACGAATCGCGGTGGAGCCGCTTGCCGATGATCTTCTCGAGACCGTTGAACGCACCGCCGCAGATGAAGAGGATATGCCGAGTGTCCATCTTCACGACCTGCTGCGACATCGGGTTCTTGCGGCCGGCCGTCAGGGGAACGTTGGCCACGGTGCCCTCGATCAGCTTCAGAAATGCCTGCTGGACGCCTTCCCCGGAAACGTCGCGGGAGATCGAGACGTTGTTCGAGGTCTTGGCCTTTTTGTCGATCTCGTCGAGGTAGACGATGCCGCGCTGGGCGTCGTCGACTTCGTAGTTCGCATCGATGAGCAGCGAGAGCAGCACGTTTTCGACATCATCGCCGACGTAGCCGGCCTCGGTGTAGCTCGTGCAGTCGCCGATCGCAAACGGGACTTTCAGGAGCTTCGAAAGCGTGCGGGCAAGCAGGGTCTTGCCGCTTCCCGTCGGACCGACGAGAAGGATGTTCGATTTTTCGAACTCGACATCCGTCGCATCGATCATCGAAAGGATCTTGTAGTGATTATATACGGCAAGAGATAATACTTTCTTCGCCGCATCCTGGCCGATCACGTATTCCGAGAGGCCGTCGTAGATCTTCCGGGGGGTATACTCCGTGAGGATCGCCTTGAGATCGACCTTGCCGGCCGTCGCGCCCTTTTTGACGGGGTCCCGGTCGCTGGCGTTCTTCCGCTTGAAGATATCCTCGGCCGTCTCGACGCAGGTCTTGCACAGCAGCATCCCATCCCGGTTCTGGACGAATTCGCCGCCCCGCCGGAGGTCTTTGCCACAGAAAACGCAGTAACTCATCGTTGGTTCACATCCTTCTCGGGGCACCCGGGCCCCGACATCCAGAAATCAGAAGAATATTCTATCACAGTTTTCCCGGTACAGAAAGACGCCGGCATCGGTTGCCAATCTAAAAAAACACCGGAAGGCCGTAGCCCTCCGGTGTTTTGGGGAATCGCGGAGCGATTACTCGCCGTGCACTTCGTTGAAGCGGGCGGCGCTCTTGATCTGCTCGCCGGTCAGGACGGTGGGGTCACCGGCCTTGGTGATGCCGCGCTTGTTGAACACTTCGCGGATCTTGTCGGCATACTTGCCACCGAAGTTGTTCTTGTCGGAGGTGAAGATGGCGTTGGCGCCGTCGATGAACTTCGGGCTGCCGGCCTTCAGGTAGTAGAAGCTCTTGTGGATGAGCAGGTCGGCGACTTCGGCGCCCAGGGCGGTGCGGAGATCCCAGAGGATGGCGCCCCAGATGCGGCCGTCGGCATGCACTTCACCCTCGATGTCCTCGGGGTAGTGCATGTTGTTGGTGAGGATGCGGAGGTAGGGCTTGCCCATCTTCTTCATGACATACTCGCCGACCTTGTCGTCGTTGGAGATTGTGCAGGCGAAGTAGTCCGCCTGGCCTTCGTTCATGGCGCCGGATTCGGCGCTGTAGTTCAGGCGCACGATCTGGGCGATGTGAGCGTGAGAATACTCGTGCCAGGCGACGCTCTCTTCCTTGGCGAGGTCGTTCAGCTTGTTGCCGTCGCCGAAAGCCATCGCGTTTTCCATCGGAGAGAAGTAGGCGTTGTCGTACTTGTCGCCGACGTGGACGGTGGCCTTGATGGCCCAGTCGAGTTTGTCGTAGCCCATCTTCTTGAAGAAGTCATGAACGGTGTTGATGTAGTAGTAGATATTGACTTCGTCGAAGTGGGTGTTGTCCGGATCGTAGACGTGCTCGTCGTTCTCGTTCACCGAGCCGGCGGTGTCCTCGTTCACGGCCTTGCAGTAGAGACCTTCGAGACCGTGGCTGGTCAGGTTGTGGAGAGCCTCGACGGTGGCGGGGCCGGCATTCGGATGGTTCACGAACACGCTGCCCTTGCCGGTATTGGCGCGGGAGAAGGTGAGCTGGTTGATGCGGCTGATTTCTTTGCCGTTGTCGGCGTCGATCAGGATTTCCCAGTCGCCCAGGGGCTCGAGGGCGCTCATTTTCACGAGATACGCCATGCGGCCGTTATCCTTCTCGGGGTGAACGACCATCTCGGCCTTGGCCACGCCGCGGATCTTCTTGATGTTGAGGGCGCGCTTGGCGGCGGCCAGAGCATCCTGGCGGCTGATGGTGATCTGGTTGGTGATCTCGTTGATGGTGGGGAAGGAGCCGTTCGACAGCTGGACGCGCTTGTCCTTGCCGATGTGAACGGAAACCTGCGCCTCATGAACCGGAACGCCGTCGACGTTCATCTGGAAGGCCACATGCGTGGCACCGGCGGCTTCCTCGTTGCGGACCATCTTGAGCATGCTGTCGTCCTTCACTTCGGGAAGGTTGAACAGCTTCGCGTTGCGCTGGATATACCGCTTGGCGGCAAGGGCCATATCGCCGCTCAGGGGCTCGGAGAGCTCACCGCGGAGGCTTCCCAGACGCTGACCGTCTTCGGTGGCGACCAGGAGGTCGATATTCTTGATATCGGAGCTGCGGGAGGTCACCGCGCGGATCAGCTTCTCGGAAATGGCGACCGGGCCGCGGCGAACCGGCTTCACATTCGTCTGCGTGGGCGACACGTCAAACGCAAAAGCCGATGCGGTACAAAAGACCGACAGGGCAACAAGCGAAACAAACCTCTTCATCAACATACTCCCCTTTTCTCAAATTCGGACGAAGATAAACAATCTTAGCATGAGGGTACGGAACCCGCAAGTCCCCCTACGATGTGCTTGTATCGCAATGTCCTTGTTGGGGCGGGTTCGAAACTCGCCCCTACAGAACAACTGGTTGGAAAATCGGCGGGCACATCGCGATGCGCAAGATATGCCATAAAGGGAAACCGCCATCGATGGACAATCGATGGCGGTTTGTATAAGGGCGCCCCCAGAGGGATTCGAACCCTCGCCGCAGCCTTGAAAGGGCTGTGTCCTGGGCCGCTAGACGATGGGGGCTTAGGACATCATTCGGCAGGTGTGGGCCCAGCAGGAGTCGAACCTGCGACCAGCCGGTTATGAGCCGGCAGCTCTAACCACTGAGCTATAGGCCCTTGAAGCGTAATGATTGTATCACACCACGCCGGCGAATGCAAGCGTCATTCCATGTAAAATTCCTTGAGTTTTTTCGAGCGGCTCGGATGGCGGAGCTTGCGCAGGGCCTTCGCCTCGATCTGGCGGATGCGCTCGCGCGTGACGCCGAACTTCTGCCCGACTTCTTCAAGAGTGCGCTGCCAGCCGTCCTCGAGGCCGAACCGGTATTTGATGACCTTCGACTCGCGTTCGGTCAGGGTCGAGAGCACCCGATTGATCTGCTCCTTGAGGATATTGTTGAACGCCGTCTCGGCAGGCGGCAGAGCCGACTTGTCCTCGACGAAGTCGCCCAGATGCGAGTCTTCCTCGCCGTTGATCGGCGTCTCGAGAGAGATCGGATCCATGGCGGTCTTCATGATGTTCTTGACCTTCTCGACCGGCAGACCGACCTCGAGAGCCAGTTCCTCGACGGCGGGGTCGCGGCCGAGCTTCTGGACCAGCTTGCGGCTCGCCTTGCGCAGCTTGTTGATCGTCTCGACCATGTGCACGGGGATGCGGATCGTGCGGGCCTGGTCGGCGATCGCGCGGGTGATCGCCTGGCGGATCCACCAGATGGCATAGGTCGAGAATTTATATCCTTTGCGATATTTGAACTTCTCGACGGCGCGGATCAGGCCCTGGTTGCCCTCCTGAATCAGGTCGAGGAAGAGCAGGCCCCGCTTGGTGTATTTCTTCGCGACCGAAACGACGAGGCGGAGGTTCGCCTCGATCAGCTTGCGCTGGGCTTCCTGGTCGCCGTGCTCGATGCGTTTGGCGAGGGTGACCTCCTCCTGCATCGTCAGCAGCTTGATCTTGCCGATCTCCCGGAGATAGACGCGAACCGAGTCGTCGATGTCGTCAAAATCTTCCTGGGCCTCGACGTAGTTCTCGTCCTTCTTCTCCTCCGGCATCCGGAGTTTTTCCTTGAGCTGGATCTCGTCGTCATCGACCAGCTCGACGTTGGCATCCATCAGCTCGGTCACGACGGTTTCGAAGGCTTCGGTGTCGAGCCCGTCGGGAAGCGCGCTGTTGATTTCCTGGTAGCTGAGGTATCCCTGTTTCTTGCCTTTTTCGATCAGCTCGGCGCGGATCGCCTCGAGGGATTTCCCCCCCGGCGCCGGAGCGGCGGGCGTGGCAGAAACCGGCGCCGGCGCCGGAGCGGGAGCTGCGGCCGCGGCGGCGGCGGCTTTCGTCTGCTTCGAGGAGGATTTGGATGAGGCCGCGGATGAAGATGTCTTCATGTCTTTGTCCTTAGGGTCCAGTGTGCCGCTGGTTGAGTGCCTCCATCTTGCGACGGAGTTCGAGTTGCTGCTGGGTCAGTTCCGCCACCATCTGCTCGCGCCCGTCCCGTTCGGCGTTGCGGATCCGTGCCAGAAGCTCTTCCGATTCACGCTTCAGCCGGCTTTTCACGAGTCCGTACACGCATTCGAGAAAGGGTTCCACCGGCTTCTCCTCGAGTTCGATGAGAAGCTCGCTGAACCGCGAGATGAGCTCGGGATCCTCGAGCGCAGCGATGATATCTGCCGGCCGTGATTTCCCGCCCGAGGCTTCCTGCTGACGGCATAGCGCCGTGAATATCTGTTGAAGCCGGGTGTCGGTGAAATCGGCCGGCGCAAGCATCGCCCGCGTCCGGTCCAGCTCTTCGGGGTGTTCTATCAGGTGCTTGAGCACCCATTCCTGCCGCCGCACCATGCCGTCGACGACGGGTTTCGAGCGACCGGGATCGGCCGTCCCGCTCTCCGCCTTGGTGAACGTGCGATTCGCGAACTGGATTTCAAGCGCCCCCGGGTCGGTATCGATCAGCCGTGCAATCATTCTGATGACTTCGCTGCGCGCGACAGGGCTGTGGATCGCCGGGACGAGATCCTTGAATTCGCGAACCAGCCGCTCTTTGACCGCAATCTCGAGCGGCGGCTTCATGCCACGGGTTTTGGTTTCGACGAGGAACGTGTAGATGTCCCGCGCCGCCTCGATCCGGCCGATGAACCCCTCGGCGCCCTCGCGGCGCACGAAGCTGTCGGGATCATCCTTCGGATCGTCGAACGTGATGACTTTCGCCGTCAGAGGCGTGTCGCGCTGCAGGGAAATCGCGCGCACCGTCGCCCGCTGGCCGGCCTCGTCGGCATCGTAACAGAAGTAGACGTTTTCGCCGTTGCGGGCCAGGAGGGCGACCTGTTCCGCCGTGATCGCCGTTCCGAGCGTGGCCACGACGTTCGTGATGCCGGCCTGGACCAGGCTGATGACGTCGAGATACCCCTCGACCACGATCGCGGCGTTCGCGCGCCGGATCGGTTGGAGCGCATCACGGAAATTGAACAGCATCTTCCGCTTGTTGAACAGCTCGGTTTCGGGGCTGTTCAGGTATTTCGGCTCCTCGCCCTTGCCGAGCACACGGCCGCCAAACCCGACGATCCGCCCGTGGGCATCGGCAATCGGAATGATCAACCGGTGCCGGAACGTGTCGTAGCACCCGCTGCCGGTCGCACGCGGCTTGACCAGCCCCGCCTTCTCGAGCAGATGCAGCCGTTCGGCGCCCTTCCCGAGGGCCGTGGCAAGGGCATCCCAGGTGTCGGGGGCATATCCGATGCGGAACCGCGCCGCCGTCTCGGGGGTGATTCCGCGCTGTTTCAGATACTCGCGCGCCTGCTTCCCGCCCGGCTGGTGCAGCTGGGTGGTGTAAAATTTCGCGGCCTCGTCGAGCGCCTGGTAGATCCGCGCCTTTTTCTCGTATTCGGGATCTTTCTCGATGGGGATCGCCACCCCGGCACGCCGCGCCAGTTGGCGGATCGCCTCGGGGAACGTCAGATGCTCGGCTTCCATCAGAAAACGAAACACGTCGCCGCCTTTCGAACATCCGAAGCAGTGGAAAATCTGCTTGTCAGGGACGACATAAAAGCTGGGAGTCTTCTCCTGATGGAATGGACACAGACCTTTGTAGGTTCTCCCGGTATGGGTCAGACGTACGTACTCGCCCACGAACTGGACAATATCAATCCGTCCGCGCACCTCGGCGATGATTGCGTCATTGATCAGGGCCACGCCGCGAGGAATCCCTGCCTTTCAGGGGCAAACCAAAGCCCCCTCGAAGTTGACCGGAATTGTTCAAGGTATCACCGGCTGGAATGAATGTCAACCATTTCGACGGACGACGATCAGGGTCGTGTCGTCTTCGGCCTGGCGATTCCCGGTGACCGCCCGTACGCGCTGGAGAATGCGGGCATGGATCGCCTCGGCTTCGCCGCCGGCTCTGCACTCCTCCCCGACGATGGCCCCGAACCGTTCATAGCCGAGCGCCTGGCCATCGGCACCCCTGGCTTCAACGATGCCGTCCGTATACAGTATCAGGCAATCCCCCGCCGCAAAGGGGGTGCACACCTGCTCGAAGGAGGGCGTTCGGCGGGCGCCAAGAGGAAACGCGCCGTTTTCAATCTGTTGCACCATTCCGTCACAAGCCCGGAACAGATACGGGAAACAATGACCGGCGTTCGCCGAGCGCAGTTCGTGAGTCGCGGTGTCGAGCACCCCGTAGAAGAGGCTCATGAGGCGCTTCTTTTTCACGGTGTCGAACAACATCCCGTTCAGCCGGGTGACGGCCTTCACCGCCTCGAGCGACTCGGCCGGCTCCAGCATGGCAACGCCGCTCTTCGCCATCGCCATCAGCAGCGCCGCAGGCACGCCGTGCCCCGTGACGTCTCCGATGACCATCAGGATATGCCGGTCGTTCACGACGAATGCGTCGAAGAAGTCTCCTCCCAGGTCCGTCATGGCGTCCGACGAGCCGTACACCACATACCCGCCCTGCCGGATCGGCATTGCCGGGAACAGGGCCTCCTGAACGACCTTGCCCACGTGCATTTCCTCGAGATTCCCGATGACGCGGTTGAACGTGGTCCCCAGATCCCCGAACTCGTCGTGGCCGAGCTCCGGCACCTGGTGCCGGAAATCCCTGCGTTCGATCGCCGCCACCCCGGCTGCCAGCTCGCGTATCGGCCAGAGGAAATGCCGGGCAAGGAGAAGGCCGATGAAAAAGGCGAAGCCCCCGCTCGCCAGCGCGATCAGGCCGATCCGGAAGCTGAACGCCCGGATCACGTCATCGATCAGCCGCCGCTGATATATTGCATAAAGTATATAGTCAGGCATTTTTTTCAAGGGCGAGGCCACGACGAGATACGGTTGGCCGCCGATCTGTTCGATATTCGCATGCTGCGTCTCGGTCGAGGAGACCTTGTCGGCCATCTCGCGGATGAAGGGATACTTCGTGTAGTCCCTCGGATACGTGCCGTTCGCGTCCTCCCGGGAAACGATCGCAAGCCGCACCGGGTTCACCGACTCGGGCTGACGTGCGTTGCGCCGCACGAGTCGCAGGAGATACCGCCGGGCGAAGAGCCGCGACCGGTGTACGATCAGCAGCAGGTTTGCCGGCTTGTCCCGGCCGTCCCCCCAGAGCAGGCTCGTATACATCAGATTGCCGGTCTTGCCGAGGATGAACTCCTTGATGCGGTCGTTCGACTCGATGATCTCGCCGAACATTTTCTGCGACCCTTTCCCCGACATGAAATCCGCTACGCTGTCGGTCAGGGTCTCGACCATCACGTCCGACACCTTCGAGCGGAGATCCTCCTCGTTCTGGCCGATCCGAACCTGGAAGATCTTGCGCGCAAGCGTCGGAATCAGCTTTTCGAGGAGATCCCGGCCGTGCCCCGGCAGGGATTTCATCAGCGTCATCCGCCCCCGGGAGTCGACCATGAACATCTGGGCCAACAGATCGGCTTCTTTCAGCCGCTCGTACAGCACATTCACCCGGTCCATTTCTCCACGCTGCACGATCCGGAGACGGGCGATCTTCTGGTACAACTGCTCGAGGGACCGGACAGCGGCCTGGAAACTGTCATCGATGTTCTCGATCAGCCCCGCGAGCTGGCGCATGCGCTCCTGCACCATCACCTGATTGCGGTCCAGGAGGTATTGCGAGCCGAGCAGCATGAGCGCGGTGATCGGGATGGCCGTCGCATACAGGAACAGGGCGACGAGTTTGTGCCGGATCGAAAGCTCCAGCGCCCCTCCAGCGAGATGGATACGCCATGCCCACCAGGTGACGAACACCAGAATCATCCCCGCGAGAAGGCGAAGCGCCACCCGGATGGCGGGATCCAGTCCGGAGTGAAACCGCTTTACGCCCGTCACGACGCGCGCAGCGTCGATCGAAACGATCGCCATCAGCGCCCCGTCATCCTGGTCATGCCGCTGAAACATCTCGCGCAGCCGGACCGCCCGTCGGAAAGCGCCTTTCGCGGGGATCCCTACCCTGCCGGAAACGGTTTTCAGGCCGTGGCTGCCTGCCGGCCGCTCGATGTCGATCAGCGCATATCCCTCGTCTTCGCCTGCATCGCGGTTGAACTGGCGTATCAGCTGCTTCAGGGCGAAATCCCGCGGGATCTGCGTCTCATCGAACCAGGCAATCATTCCGCCGAGGTATTCGTCCGTGGTGCCGCTCTGCTTCCGCCGCTTCCCGGCTCCCCGCTCCTCTCCAGGCATTGCGTAGAAGGCGTTCCAGTAGAAATACCCAGGCCGGCCGCGGAGCTGGACGGGCGTCACATCCCCTTTCCGGTAGACGAGATCCGAGGCATCGATATTCCCGAGCATCGACTGGAACAGGGAGCGGTTCTTGACGATCAGATCACTCCTGCCGGTCCGCTCCGGCTCGACAAGAGCCGCATGGATGCGCTTCCAGGCACTTCTGAACTCCAGATCCCGTCCGGTGTTCCGGATGATCTCCCCGGTCCCGTCGAAAAAACAGACATTGATGAAGCCCAGACGCGCACGCGTGAGCATGGCGGGTGCCTTGTCCATGGCCGCCTGGGAGACCTCATGTTCGCCGATCAGACCGTACAGGGTGTTGAGTTCGCGCTGCAGGTAGAAAAGATCCGTTCCCTCACGTTTCAAGCGGAACAGGTTCCGCTCGATCCGTTCGATGTGGAGGCGGCCGAGACGGGCTTTTTCCTGGGAGGCGATGAACGATTCGCCGAACCCGATCAGGCCGATCGGCAACCCGGCGAAAAACACGACGGCGAGCAGGAACGACCACCCGTCTCCCGCCCGCCTGCGGCTCCCTGAAACTCCTGACATGGGTGCCATTATACCAGAGCCCCCCATCTCGCGGAGCCGGCGGTTGCCGCCATTCGCGGTTGCACTGCCCTGCAATCTGCCAGCGGTGGAACTTCGTTTTGGGTCTGTGGTAGGATATCGTGAGTCAGAATCGTTTTCCATTTGAGGAGTCATCGATGAAGAGCAGACGCATGCTGGGTCTCGTCGTGGCCGTCATTGCCATCGCGTGGCACGGCGCCGTGTTCGCGGCAGCCTCCAATCCCGAAGCCGCGCAGATGTATCAGCAGGCCGAAGAAGCGTTCAAGAACAAGGATATCGAGAATGCCTGCAACCTCATGTTCGAGGCGCTGAAAAAAGAGCCCGACAACGCGGTGTACCGCTATATCTACGCGAAAATGCTGTTTCAGAAGAAAGACTTCCTGACCTCGAAAGAAAACTTCGATATCGTCGCCCGCTCCCGGCCTTCGAAGGAAAAAGAGGCCGATTACAACGAAAAGCTCAAGAATTTCAAGAAAAAGATCAAGGAGCTCCAGGACGGGTTCAACCAGGAAGGGGAAGGCAAGTTCTCCATCTACCTGAAAAACCAGGACAGTCCCGAAAAAATCAAGCTCGCCGTGACCCTGTATCAGGCGTTCCGCCTGAATCCGCCCCTCCGGTACAAGAATTACGAGGAGCTGAAAAAGGCCACCGAGATCTACGAGCAGGCGCTTCAGAAGTCGTTCCAGGGCCAGGAATGGCAGAAGGGGCCGATGCTCCAGCTCGCGTTCCTGTATGAGATCGCCAACAAGAAGGACAAGGCAGCCGAAGTCTACATGCGGGCTCTCGACTACGTGGGCGATCCGAACGAGGAGTATGTCATCACCCATAAGTTCGACTACCTGAACCGGTCGAACAAGGAAAAACTCCTCGACACGATCGAGGCCGGCGACTTTTCCCAGAAGGATCTCGAAGAGCTGATGGGCAGCGGCTCGGAAAAGATCACCGACGAGGAGAAGAAGAAGGTCGAGGATATGATCGCCGAGGCCCGCTCCAAGCTCGAAAACGCCACCTCCGAAGAGGAACGCGAACAGGTTCTCGAGGAGATCAAGGCCAGCATCATCGAGAAACAGAAGAAGGGCGAACTGCCCGGCCAGGGCAAGCTCGAGGAGAAGCTCAAGAAGGAAGGCAAGACGATGGAGGATTACATGAAGGAAAAGGGCCTCTGAGCCTTGTCCGCCCTTCGCCGGTTTCGACAAACGACCCGCTCCAGGCTGCCCGAGCCCGTGAGCGGGTTTCTCCACCAGATCAATATTTTTTCTAATATATAATAGCCCACACATCTGAGGAGCCGTCATGAGAAAAGGAGTCACCCTGGGTCTGTTCGTATTTCTCGCCATGAGCGGTCTGACCGGACATGCGCAAACGGGAGACGGGCCCAGAATCGACCCGACCCTTGCCAAGGTGAAAGATCATCTCCGGGCCAAACAGCCCGAGATGGCCGTCGAACTGCTCCAGAAGGAGTTGAAACGCCAGCCGAACAATGCCCAGTTTCTGTATGCCCTCGGGTATTCGCACGAGATCGCCAGGGAGCCGCAGAAAGCCCTCGAGGCGTTCCGGAAGGCCTACCGTCTGAATCCGACGTTTCCCGGCCTGTCGCTGCGCATCAAGAAGCTGGAAGCGGCTCTCGAGGATGCCGGCGAGGCGGCCGCCGACGAGAAGAATCTTTCGGAGGCCCAGAGGAAAGCCCGGGCGCTCTTCCGCACGGCCCTGAAGGAAAAGGGGCTCGGCAACTTCGACAAAGCCTTCGCCTTGTTTGCCGACTGCGTCGAGCTGGATATCGGATATCTCGGGGGCAACGATCGGGGCATCATCGAGACGGCTCTGAATCATTTTGCCGCGCGCAAGATGGATGCGAAGGATGAGAACGCCCGGCTGTTCCATGCGATCTATCGGTTCTTCCGCGGGGACCGCGAGGCCGCCACCCAGGATCTGAAGGCGTTTCTCGCCACGCAGCCGGCCCGGGAAAACGCGGAGGCCGCTTCCAGGTGGCTGAGGATCATCGATCACCAGCAGAAAACCGAGAGCGAAATGATCGCCACGATCCGGGAGGAACAGACGGTCAAGCCAATCGAGCCTGGCCGGCCATCACGCCAGACGACCTCGAACGTCCCGACCACGGCCCCGGCATCCTCCGCGCCGATTTCCGACGACTCCGCCGCCCCCGTTCCGCGTCAGGCCATGACCAGTGAAGAGGTCAAAACCAATCCTCGTTATGCGCGATATGTCGAGGAGATCGCGGGGGGCGACACGTCCAAGGCAGCGGCTGCCGCCTACAATATCGGCTCTCTCCGGATTTCCTCACCGGAAGCGATCCAGGGCCTCGTGACCTCCCTGGGCTCGGATAACAGGATCCTGAAAGCCACGGCCATGGAAGCCCTCGGAAGGATCGGCGCGCCGGCTGCGGATGCCGTTCCTGCGGTCGTCGGTTGGGTCCAGTCGGACACTCCCTGGATGCAGAACCTGGGGCTCATGGCCCTCGGCAAGATTGCCGCCCAGCCCCAGATAGCCGTTCCGGCCGCCATCAAGTGCCTATCGTCCCAAAACGTCATGATCTCGAACAATGCCCGCCAGGCACTCGTGAAATTCGGCAAGGATGCCCTTCCCCATCTCACCGAAGCCATGACATCCGCCCCGGAAGCGGACAAGCCGCTCTTCGCGCTCGTCATCCGGGCCATCGAAACAGGCTACTGATCGCGTTCAAAAGCGAACCCCCCATCCAGGTCGGATGGGGGGTTCTGTCTCGAGACGGAATCTCAGTTCCGGCGGCGTTTCTCCTCGAGTGAACGGATGTTCAGATCGTTGGCATGGATGAACACCTTCAGAGTGAGCACCTGTTCGGCGCCGGACTTGTCCTTGGCTTTGACCGTGAGACTGCACTCCTTGTCGGCCTCTTCGCCGGCGGCACTCACGTTGGGGGCCCGGAACAGCCAGACGACCGGCTTCGACATCAGCTCATCGGGATCATACGCGATGTACCCGGTGCTCGGCGGCCGGTCCGAACTCGTCGAGAACCAGTCCTTCACTTCGTAAGAAATCTGGCTGACGCCGAACGTATCGGCTTCCGAGAACGTGTTGATGTTGTCCCAGGCGCGGATGTAGAAAAGCAGGCGCGTGTTTTCCTGGCACACGAAGCCCTTTCCGGCGAGGGTCGTATCCGATGCGGTCGAGGCGCCGCCGTTGCCGGCGCTGTCGAGGAACCGGTCGAACAGGGTGGGTTCATACGCGGTGAACCGCAGACTGTCGGTGATCGCCTTGATATCGTTTTCGCTATAGATCGTCGGGCTCGCCGTCTGGTAGGCAGCGAACGAGGGGGCCGCATCGGCGATCTTCGCATCGCCTCCGGCCTTCGTGCCGAAGATGTGATACCGGTTGTTGCGGGTGTCGAAGACGATGACCTGGAGCTCGGGCGGGGTGTTCGCGTCTTCGCATTTGAGATACTTGTACAACTGCCAGGTATACGTGGACAGGCCTCCCGCGGTTGTCGAGGGGATATCGTTCGGAATGCGGTCTTTCAGAGGGGGCTGGTGGTCGTAGACGGTGCCGATCTCGGCTTCCGTGTCGGGCATGACGACCTTTTCGATTACTTTTCCGGCAGAATCGAACGCCCGGATCGGAGCCGACGCCGAGGCGAGCGCGTCGATGGCCGCGTAGGAGGCGCTCTTGTGGCCTGCCGAATCCTCGGTGATCGCGAAGAATTTCAACAGCTTCTCGATGTCCGGCGTTCCCGTCGCGGGATACGTCGCGCCGTGGGCGGCATAGACCGTCGAGAGGGCATCGCCTTCGTTGGCGAAGTGCTGCGGGGCGGGAACGTCGAACAGCGCGGTTCCCTCGACGACCCATGAGCCGCCGCCGTGCATTGTTGAGCCGTCAGCAGGGAGCTTGTTCAGAACGGCCGAGGTGATGGTCGTCGCGCTTGCCGGCACCCATGTCCAGTTCTGGTGGTAGTATGACCCCTTCCATTTTGGAAGTTTCGCATCGCTGAAATCGAGCAGGCCCAGATTGACCTTCTGCATATCGGCAAGATCGTCGACGGTGATGTCGGCCTTGTTCGAAAAGGCGTAGACCGGGTAGGCCATGAAGAGTTTGATGGATTTTTTCATGGCCTCGATATCATGCTTGATCACGGTGTTGTCTTTCGCCGTCAGCGGGGGATCGATCTCGGTGTCGGCGAATGGGTCGGTACCCCACGTGGTCAGCCGGAACGGAACGCTCATACTGGCAGCTCCACACGTGAACACCGGGTCGGAAAGCACCTCGAGCTTCGAGGCGATCGGCGGCCGGGTGTTATACACGCGGAAGGCGGAGAAACCGGAGGAGTTGCTGGGCTTCTTGATGACCACCTTGAGGCCGGCACTGCACTTCGCGACCTTCACGCCGCACTTGGGATCGCCCGCCGCCATGATGTAGGCATCCATCGTGCCGTCCCCGTTGGTGTCCGAAGCGACCGTCACGGTGATCTCTTCTTCCCAGCACCAGAAGAGGTTCGTCACCTCGAAGCCGGCGGCCGGGGCCTTGACCTTGACCTTCGTGGGCATGCCGGCGCCGACGTTCGGCGTATGGAATGTCGCGGTGATCTCCCCGGTGTCGTTTCCAATCCCCTTGTCGTCGGGGTCGCCATCCGGCAGCACGGGCAGGGTGCCGTCGCTCCAGACATTCGGCTCACCGGCAACGATATAGGCCTTGTAATCCCGATTCTCGATCTCGGTCAGCTTGACGTCGAGGTTGTCCATCTGGATGCCGGCCTTCCCGAAAAGATACTTCACCTGCGTGAGATATCCGGCGGGCGGATCGGGAACTTCGGTCGGCTGCGGCTTGATCTTGTCGGCGAAATCGGCGGAATCGTTTGGCAGAGCCTTGTCGAGCTCGCTCAGATCCTCATACGTCTTTCCTTCGAGGGTAACCAGGGCCGAGGCGGAGCCGTAGGCAGCCGCACGGTCGGCCTCGAGGATGGTGACGGCACCGTCCTGCCCGGGCTTCACGAACGCGTTCGTCAGCAGCAGGGCCGGCCCCATGTGGGTCTTGTCCTCGATGAAGGTATTTTCAGCGATATTTCCATTGGACCGGCTGAACGCCTCCGTGACGGATTTCCGGTTCCCCGACACGTCGAAGAACTTGGTCATCGCGGAAAGGGGGAAATACGACTTGCCATTGATGACGGGCGCCTTGGGATCCGGGGGGATGTTTCCCTTGTCGGTACGGGCCACATAATCATACTTTTCTTCGAGCTTTCCCCCGTTGTGATCGTAGGGATCCCAGACGATGCGCATCTTGAGCTGCGTGTTCTCGGGAACGAGGAAGTAGAAGCCCCCGTTCTCCTCGACGATCTTGACCTTCGAGAAGTTCGGGTCGGTGACGTCGGGAACGACGGCGGCCGAGGGCTCCGCCGGCAGTTCGCAGGCAACGGCCGCCCCGCACAGGACGAGGATATTCAATAACACACAATATACAACAGACGGGTACCGGTTCATACTCCCCTCCTCTTTCGCCCCGAGAGATCAGTTGATCTTTCGTGTCAGTTCGATCGTTTTGGTCATGAGTTCGGATCGCCGGCCACGGCCGCCCCGGTGTTCGATCACGGTTCCGCTCGCGATGATCTGGGATGTGAGGACGAACAGCCTCTCGGCCGGCTTTGTGAACGCCGCGATGACGGACATGCTCGCGACCTCGTATTGCCAGTCGGCCGGATTGAGGCCGTGGCTGGTCTGGATGCGGGAATCCCAGGGGATACCGCGGGTGGGATCCGCCGTGCAGTCGCCGATGAAGATCTGCATCGCCCTGGTGCTCTTGACGTTCGGGCTGGGGGCCGCGCCGGCGATGACGGCCTGGAGCGGGCAGTAGCCCTGGAGGGCCATTCCCGAGTCATAGGCCTCCTGGGGGAGGATGCGGCATTTGAGCAGGGCATGCTGAACGCCGGCCTGGGCGAGGAAGTTCGCCTGGAGGAAGTTCACGTTCGAGACGTTCTGCTGCTTGACTTCCTTCCGGAAATAGAACATGCCCGTGGCAAGCGAGAAAACACACAGAACGAAGGTGAGAACGAGGATGATGGCGATGCCCGAGCGGCCGCCCGGGAGGCGGTCACGGGCGGTGGAAGAAACCGGCCGACGTCCGGTCACATGTACCCCCTTCGAGACACCAGATAGAACTGGTTGATATCGGACCAGGAGGTGTTCGGCGTTTTCCAGCGCGTGCGCAGAACGATATCGACGAGGCGGAAGGTTTTCGGAGCTTCGTCGCGGGTCACTTCCTGGATCGGGCGAGTGAACGGGGTGGTTTTTCCGTCGAGATTGTTGTTTTCGCTGCCGCCCGCGCAGGCGCGGAAATCATGCCATGCGAACTTCGGGTACACGACATTCGTCGTCGTGTTCTCGTGCCGGTAGACCCACACCTTGATCTCGATCTCGTTTCCCTCGAAGGACGGCACATTGACGGGATATTCCACTCCATCGGCCGGGAAGTTCTCGGGATCGAGAACGTACATCCAGCGGTTCATCTCTTCTTTTGCCAGGTTCGCTGCGACGCCTTCGACTTTCTGCATGCGGGACGCCGTGTTCGAGGAGCTCATCAAACCGAAAATGGGCAGCATCGCGAACGTCATGATGGCGACGGCGATGATCACCTCGGCGAACGTCGTTCCCCGCCTCTCGTGCCGCATCACAGATCCTCGACTTTCACGTCGACTTTCGCCCCCGTCCGTTCGATGACCTTCGTGTTCGGATACTGATCCCGCATCGGATGCCGCAGTTCGACGACGATGCTGACGAGCTTCGTGCCCGAAGCGTCATCGACGTCGAAGGGCTCCAGGTTCAGGGCCACCGAAGTGAGATTTTCCATCAGCACTTTGCCGTTGAACAGGGGCTCACCGGTATTGGTGCCGGAGTCGAGTGTCTTCGTGTAGACGAGTTTTCCGCCCGACATCGCGACCGTGCTTTTGAAACACGCTCCGGTGCTGGGCGTATCGGTGCGGAAGGGAATGCCGATGTACCATTCGGCAAGGACGGCGTCCGTCTGGGTGGTGCCCTGGCGGATCTTCATCGTTTTTTCCTCATCGACGACGACGGAACCGATGCTGATCGTCGTCTTGTAGGAAGCGCGCTGCATCTCCTCGCGCAGGAAGGTCAGGCCGTTGCGGGCCTCGGTCTGCATCGCCAGCGACCAGTTTGCCTGCTGGAACGAGCGAACGACGCCTCGGTAGAGCTTGTACACGCCGGTGAGAAAGATCGTCAGCACGGATGCCGCGATCAGAATTTCCAGAAGCGTGAATCCTCTTCCTGTCCGTTGCATCGTCGCCTGAAGCCTCTTCTGAGCAAGTCTATACTCTCATTCTAACAGACGTACCCAGGGAGTTCCACCATCCGCGGGAAAACGCTTCGAGAATTTCCGTGCTCGTCCATCTTTTTTGCGTTCATAGCATGTCTGCCGGTAAGACGCGGGATTCGTCCGGAGGGTTCGGGATTTCGAAGCTGCTTCCGGGAAAGAACCGGCGGGAGGTCACGTTCCCAGCAGGGCCCGCATCCGCTCGATCTCCGGAAACGCGGCGGCGCAGGGCCCCGGATGCAGGGCATCCGCCGCCCCGGCGGCCATGGCCCAGAGAGAGGCCTGACGCCAGTCCATTCCGTTCGCCCGTGCCCAGAGCAGGCCGGCAAGAGCCGCATCCCCCGAGCCGACGGCACTCACCTCGCGCACGGGCGGGGGTTCGAGCCGCCAGATACGGGGGGGATCCCAGGCCAGCGCCTGGCGGGGGCCATCCGTGATCAGGGCCCCCCAGACCCGGGCTTCGATGAGCCGGCGGAAAAACGCTTCGGTGTGAGCCTCATCGAACGGATCGATGCCGAAGGTTTCACGCGCCTCGTCGCGATTGTGCTTCAGGAAAAAGCCGCCGACCTGCAACGCCTGGCGAAGCGGCTCCCCCCGGCCATCGAGATACAGCTCGCAGGGGTGGCTCCGGCACCGCTCGATGGCCCGGCGGTACAGATCCCGGTTCGCCCGGCCCGGAATCGTGCCGGACATGGCGACGAACGAGGTCCTGGGAAGCTCTGCCTCGAGTGCTTCGAGAAAGGCCTGGACTTCGGCTTCAGCAAGCTCCTCCCCGTCCTCGATCCACCATGTCTGCGACGAGGGCCGTTCGACGACCATGTTGATCCCGACGCGGGTTTCGGCCTCTGTCGGCACCAGCAGGGCCGGCACGCCCTGCTCTTTCAGCCGCTGCCGGATCTTGTCGCCGTTCGGACCGCCGGCGAACCCCATCGCAAGCGCCGGCCGGCCGAGGGTTTTGAGCATCCGGGCAACGTTGATTCCCTTGCCTCCGACCGTCCAGTCGATGAACCGACAGCGGTGCCCACCCTGGGCCGGCGGTTCGGGGGCATGGATGATGTAGTCGAGCAGCGGATTTGGCGTGACGGTGAGGATCATCGGCGACTCCAGAGGGGGCGGGGAATTCTTGCAACAGGCCACATTCTACAGTAGACTGCACGGCATGCACAACGCCGCCGTCATCCTCGTTTTCCACGGGTCCCGCCACCCCCTCGCGGGACCGGAAGCCGCCGCCTTCACCGCCCGCATCCAGGCCCTCGATCCGCATCAACTGATCGGGCATGGGTTCCTGCGCGAATGCTCTCCCAGCCTCGAACAGGCGATCGAGTCGGCCGTCGTCTCGGGCGCCCAGACGGTGCGGGTGCTGCCGGTGTTCGCCGTCACGGGATCCCATACGACAAAAGATATCCCTGACATTATAAATCAAATGATATTCAAACACCCCGGCGTCACGTTCCTCCTCGATCCGGTGCTGGTGCAGACCCCCCAGTTCGAGCGATACGTCCTGTCGCGGCTCACGGAGGCCTGACGATGTCCAAGACCGCCGTCGCCCTTTCCGCCCAGCAGCTCCGGCGCGCCCTGGTGTATCACGCGCTGCTGACGATCGTCCTGGCCGCCGGCGCCGTGTTCGGCTTCCTGCACGGTCTGAACCAGTCGAGGGCCGAGATCCTCGTCCCGATCACCTTTCACGGGGTGACCGATGCGCCGACCCGGCCCTGGGAAATCACCTGGAGCGATCTGACGGGTTGGCTCGAGCGGCTGAAACGGCATGAGTATACGGCGCTCGAACCGGCGAGTTTTTCCGCCTGGCTCTCGGGCTCCATCCGGGGGGGGCGCCGGTTCCTGCTCACCTTCGACGACGGTCTCGAAACCTCCGCGGCCGCGATCCGGCGGATCCGGAGTGAGTTCGGCATCGGCTCGGTCCTGTTCATCACGACGGATCTGATCGGCCAGCCCGGGTATCTCACCTGGGACGGCCTGCGGGCCCTCGCCTCGGAAGCGGGCTGCCTCGTCGGCCTGCATGGGCTCCGGCACATCGAGCCTCCCAAGATCGTCCAGACAGGCGGGAATCTCCTCACCGAAACGCTCACCGCGAAAGAGGAGCTCGAACGGCAGCTCGTCGCCTCGGTCACCTGGTATGCCTACCCGTTCGGCGAGTATGACACCGTTTCCCGCAACTGCATCGCCTCGGCAGGCCTCGAGTTCGGCTTCACGATCGACGGCGAGGCCGTCACCCGGACAACGGACCGGCTGCTTCTGCCCCGCGTCATGTATCTGAAGGGTGTCGAACAGGCTGGCGGGCCGTCGATCGCCGACTGGACCCCTCCGCGTGGCGCGAGCACCGGTTCTCTGCACATCACGCTTGCCATTTTCGTCGGGCTGATGGCCCTGCGCAGCGCGATGCGGTTCATCATGCTGCGACGGCTCCAGCGCGCGCACGCAGGCGCATCGCCCACCGCGTGAGCGGGTCGGGGAAACAAGCGGGAGGGGGAAGGCAGGACGGCCTGTAAGCCGGGTTCTGTACCCTTGCGGGCGTCGATCATCTATCTTGGATGACGGTTACCCGCCACCTCGAGCGGCCAACCCGGGGTCGGGCGGGGCTGGCTACCCCTCCCCCTGTTAGGCCTTGCTCCGAACGGGGTTTTCCAGGCATCGCCGTCACCGGCGACCCGGTGCGCTCTTACCGCACCATTTCAACCTTGCCTGATCCCGTTGCCGGGCCATCGGCGGTATGTTTTCTGTTGCACTTTCCGTCCCTCCGCGATTCCTCGCGGAAAGCCTGGGCGTTACCCAGCGTCCTGCCATGCGGAGCCCGGACTTTCCTCATCCCGAGCGAGTCGGGACGCGATCGACCGGCCGTCCTGCCGGTCCGGATCATACCTCATTCGGATGGGGTATGTCTATCGTCGGATGAAAGATCGCCCGGAAGGCGGGTGGCGCTGCCCTCGATCCGCACGTTCCGGCGGGTGCCGAGCAGCCACATCCAGAAACCGGCGCTGCCGGCCGGATAGATCGGCTCTTTTTTGCGGCGCGTAAAGCCGCACCGGTCACAGGAATAGAGGCGACGGCGCAGGCCAAGTGTGTTGTGGCCCGGCTCCTTGAGAATCTCGAAGGCGGTGCGGAGCGAGCCGTTGCACCTCGGGCACCGCTCGACGAAAAACACCATGTAGCAGAGGAATCCCCCCACCAGAAGGGCAAGCAAAATCTCCTTCGAGCTCCAGAGGAAGCCGAACAGATCGAACGTCCCGGTCGCGGCAGGCAGGCTCTGGTTCTCGCGCCGAAGCTCGTCGAGCAGGGTGCGCTTGATCGTCAGGATCCCCTCGAGGAATCCTCGCCCGTCATCGTTCTCGGCGTTTCCGGGCAGAATCACCTGGTTGAGGATCTTTTCACCCATCTCGCGGGTGATCAGGTATTTCAACCCGATCCCGACCCGCAGGCTGAACTTGCCGTTCAGGGAGTCGCGGGGCAGGGCCGCGTAGAGCAGAATCCCCCGCTTATCCATGCCGATCGAGCGGATCCAGTCGGTGAAAAAGGTTTCGATCCGCTTTGAATAGTCATCGATATTTTCCAGGACTTCGGTTTTCACGAGGATCCGGATGCGGAGACTCTTTTCGATCTCCGCGCAGGCATCGATGATCTGCAGTCTGACAGGCTCCTTCAACAGGAGCGCTTGATCCGAGAGGTAGCGGTCGGCCGGGGGCGGGGCCGCTTCCGGCTCGCTCGCCGTCTGGGCCATCGCAGGCAAAGCCCCGAACCAGAGCGCGAGCACCAGGGCCAGGCAGATGACCGAGCGCACCGCGCACCCATTCCCGAGAGAGGGGAACCGGCGGAACGGGGCGGGGAACGCGGCAGGCAGGCTTCGGATCATCTCGCGAGGCTTCCGGGCTCAGCGCAGCCCATCGACGATGCCCACCCAGCGGACGAGCACGCCGCAGTGCGGGCACGGCTCGGCACGACTCGTGCCGGCGATGGAGTTGATGTATCCCGCGGAAAGACTCATGCCGCAGGAGGGGCAGCCGGACTTGTCGGCATCCCAGATCGCTTTTCCCTTCGTCTTGTGACGGATCTCCTCGTAGAGTTCGAGATCGCTCGCGGGGAGCTTGAGCGAGGTCTGGCGCTTCTGGGTGCGCTGGAGGTCGGCTTCCTGCTGGAAGCCTGCGATCTCGCCGGAAAGCTGTTTCTTCACGTCTTCGAGATGCTGCTTGCGGCCACCGAGCAGCTTGGCCGATTTCGCAACGTCCTTTTCCAGGGTCTCGAGCTTTTCCATGTCTTCGAGGATGCGGCTCTCGACGTCGCCGAGCAGCTCGCGGTTCCGCTCGAGTTCTTTCTGCATCGCCATGTAGGCGTTCGGCGTGAGGCCGGCGGATTTGAGCCGGAGGTCGGCGGTCTGGATCTTGTCGGTGAGGTCGGCGGCCTCTTTCTCGGTGGCGCGCTTGCGCAGTTGGAGCTTCTCGCGCAGCATCTCCTTCTTGCGAAGGAGCTGTTCCTCCTGGCCGACCTCCTGTTCCATTTTCCGGATCTTGTCCTTGTGTTGCCTGATGCGGATCTCGAGATCATCGGCGGCAAGATCGAAGGCCTGGATGGCGAGTAACGCGGTGCAGTCCTGCATGGCTCCTCCTCTCGATTCCGCCCGGGAAATGGCGCTGCGGTAGCCTAGCAGATGGCCCGAACCCTGTCAACCCGGGGATTCCCCTCTATTGACGCTGTTTCTCCCTCCATGGTATGATCTCTTTTTCACTTCCGGAGGTAGTTCCCATGTCACTCCCCCCCGTTCTCGCCATCGTCGGCCGGCCCAATGTCGGCAAATCTTCACTGCTCAACCGCATCGTCGGGTACCGCCACGCAATCGTCGATCCGACGCCGGGCGTCACCCGCGACCGCAACTACGCCGAAGCCGTCTGGAACGGCCGGCATTTCTGCGTCGTCGACACCGGCGGCCTCGATCCCGACGATCAGCAGCCGCTGATGCAGGCCATCCGCTCCCAGGTCGATTTCGCCCTCCGGGAAGCGGCCGCGATTCTGTTCGTGTGCGATGCCCGTGACGGCCTGCACGGCGATGACCGGGAAATCCTCCGGCTGTTGCGCAAGAGTTGCCCCGACAAGCCGCTCTACGTGGCCGTGAACAAGATCGACAATCCGGCCGAGATCGACGTGCTCACCGCCGAGTTCTACGCCCTGGGCGTCGACCGGCTGTTCCCCGTTTCGGCAGTGCACGGCATGGGCGTGGCCGACCTGCTCGACGTCCTCGTCGAGCCGTTCGAACGGAAAACCGAAACCGAAGAAGTGGAGAGTGCGCCTCTCGAGCGCATCGCCATCGTCGGCAAGCCGAACGTCGGCAAATCCTCGCTGTTCAACCGCCTGCTGGGCCAGGACCGCTCGATCGTCGACAACGTCCCCGGCACGACCCGCGATGCGATCACGGTCTCCATCGACCGGAAAGGACGCACCTACCGGTTTATCGATACCGCCGGCCTGCGCCGCCCCGCCCGCCAGAAAGACAACGTCGAGTTCTTTTCGGTATTCCGCACCCTCGACGCGATCCAGAAATCCGATCTCGCCGTGCTCGTTCTCGACGCCTCGGAAGGCAAGATCACCGAACAGGACAAGCGCATCGCGGGCCGCGTCGTCGACGCCGGCTCGGGCTGCGTCATCGTCTGGAACAAATGGGACGTCGCCGACAAAACCGCCCGTCCCTGGGACGACCTGCTCGAAGAGACCCGCAAAGCGTTTCCGTTGCTGAACTTCGCCCCGGTCACCACGACCTCGGCCCGCACCGGCCAGCGCGTCGACAAGCTGTTCGATCTTCTCGACCGCGTCCAGGAAACCGGCCGCCACCGCATCACGGACGAGCGCCTCCGGCAGATCCTTTATGAGGCCGTCACGATTCAGCCGCCCTCCCCCATCGCCGGCCGGCCGGTTCATCTCAAGAACCTGCGGCAGCTCAACGGGCCGCCGATCGTGTTCCGCGTAACCACCTCCGATCCGAAACACGTCCACTTTTCCTATCAGCGGTATCTGCTGAACCACATCCGGCAGGAGTTCGCGTTCGAAGGGTGGCCGGTCCGGCTCTCCGTGGCGCGCTGAGCGACGATGCAAAGCATTCCCTGGCAAGCGATAGCGGCGGGATATATATTTGGGTCTATTCCATCCGCCTATCTTCTCTGCCGGCTCGTGTATGGCATCGACATTTTCGAGCACGGCAGCAAAAACATGGGCGCGACGAACGTGCACCGGGTTCTCGGCACAAAGCCCTTCGCCCTGACGCTTCTGCTCGACATCGTGAAGGGGTTCGCGGCGGTCCTGCTCTCGATGCGGCTGTTCGCGACCCCGGAAACGCTGGTCCCGACCGGCCTTGCCGCCGGCGCGGCGGCGATCGCCGGGCACACGCTCTCGGTCTGGGTGCGGTTCAAAGGCGGAAAAGGCGTGGCAACCGGCCTGGGCGTGTTCCTGGCCCTGGCCCCGAAGGCCTCGATCGCGGCGATGGTCGTCTTCCTCGCCGTTCTCGTTCCGAGCGGCTTCGTCTCGCTCGGTTCGATCGCGGCGGCCGGCGCCCTCCCCTTCCTCATCCATGCGTTCAACGAAGGCGGCGATGCCTGGAGCCCCTGGTTCGTCGGGTTCTCCGCGTTCGTCGCCCTGTTCGTGATCTACAAGCACAAGGCGAACATCCAGCGTCTGTGGATGGGCGAGGAGAATGCCCTGGCATCCGGCTCCGAACCCTCTCCGCGCACGGAAACCTGACGAAGGGAGCATCCCACCATGAACATCGGCGTCATCGGGGCGGGTTCCTGGGGAACCGTCCTCGCCACGCTCCTCTCGAAGAAGGGCAACGAGGTCACCCTGTGGGCACGCGAGCCCGAGGTCGTCGCCGGCATTCGAAACCGGCGCCGGAACCCGTTCTTCATGAACACCCTCGAGCTGCCCCCCGAGCTCGGGGTCACGGATGACGCGGACGAGGTCGCTTCCCGGGCAGAGGCTCTCCTGTTCGCGATTCCCTCGATGCATCTGCGCGGGATGGCCCACCGGCTCGGCCGCCATCTGGCCCGCATGAAAGGTATCATCAACGCCGCCAAGGGTTTCGAGCCCGCCACCGGCAAGCGGCTGAGTGAGATCCTGGTCGAGGAGGCCGGGGTCGCTCCGGGCAGCGCCGACGATCATGTCGCGATCATCTCGGGTCCGAATCTCGCCGGCGAACTCGCCGAAGGCAAGATCGGGGCGACGGTCGCCGCCTGTCCCGACACCGGCTGGGCCCAGACGGTCCAGGAGCTGCTTTCGACCGAGCAGTTCCGCGTCTACCGCCACACCGACCGCGCCGGGGTCGAGCTGGGCGGCACGCTGAAGAACGTCTTCGCGATCGGGGCCGGCATCGTCGACGGTCTCGGTCTCGGTGACAACGCAAAAGCCGCCTATCTCACACGCGCCCTGCACGAGCTGGTCCGGCTCGGCACCCGGCTCGGAGGCCGCCCGACGACGTTCTACGGCCTTTCGGGCCTGGGCGATCTCATGGCCACCTGCTCGTCTCCCCTTTCCCGCAATCACCAGCTCGGCCAGGCGCTTGCGCGGGGCCAGACGCTCGCCGAGATCTCCGGCAGCAGCCGCATGGTGATCGAAGGGGTCGAAACGGCACGCATGGCGGCCGAATGGGGGAAAAAACTAACCATTCCCCTCCCGATTACCGAAGAGATATGCAGGGTTCTCTTCGATGGGCTGCCCCCCCGGGAAGCCGCCCGCAACCTCATGACCCGTTCACTGAAGGACGAAGAGGCCTAAATACCTCGCGGGAGCTGTATTCATGCGCCGGAATCTCATCATCGCCGCCTCGATCTTCGGGCTCGCCCTGTTCCTGGGCATCTTCTTCTGGGGCATCATCAGGCTCCAGGGAACGGGCGGCACGCCGTCCGTCACCCGCCCGTCCCCCCAGATGCAAGCGCAGCCGCAGCCCCCCCTTCCGGAGACACCCATGACGACCAGCACGTCCGCACAACCGGTCACCCGCTCTCTCGACGTCACGTTCGATTTCGGCACCGAAAAACTCGAACTCGGCCAGAAACAGCTGCTCCGCGTCAGCCGGCCGAATGCCGCCGAGCCGCCTCTCGTCGAGATCAATAGCCAGCTCGCCGAGTCTCTCGTGGCCAACCTGAAGGATCCGGCAGGCGCGGGAACGACCGAACCCGCCCGCCTCATTGCAGGCCGCAACGGGAATCCGCAGCGCATCGCGCGCGGCCTCGGCGCACGCCTCATCGACCGCGAGCGCACCCTGATGATCCTGAAGGAACGCGCCTCCCGAGCCGCCGATGCGCCGTCCCTGACGATTCCCGTCGCCTTCAAGGCGGATGAAGGAGCCGAAGGCTTCGATGCCCAGCGACAGAAACTCGGATTCACCGTCTGTCTCGGCCGATTCGAAACCCTCCACGCCGACCATGCCGACGACGAGGCCCGTAACGAGAATCTGCGCATCGCCGCCGAAAAGTGCGACGGCCTGATCATCCAGCCCGGTGAGGAGTTCAACTTCGACAAAGCCGTGGGCCCCCGCGTCGCGAAGAACGGTTTCAAGATGGCCGGCGTCATCTCGAACGGCCGCGTCATTCCCGGCATGGGCGGCGGCGTCTGCCAGGTCAGCACGACCCTCTATCGCACCGCACTCCTCGCCAACATGAAAATCACCGAGCGCCACAACCACTCGATCTACGAAGGCATCCCGTATGCCGATCGCGGCCTCGATGCTGCGATCTCCTGGGGCTCGAAGAATTTCCGGTTCGTCAACACGCTCGGCATTCCCCTGCTCATCTCCTGTCACGGCGGAAACGGCCGGGTCCACGTCTCGCTCTATGCTCCCAGCCAACCGTTCGACAAGGTTGAAGTGCTGACCCGGAACGAAAAGCCGATTCCCTTCCCGACGCAGGTCAAGAAAAGCAAAAAACTCAAAGGCGGAGACAAGCGGATCGCCCGGCCGGGGGTCACGGGGTATACGATCGATGCCTATCGCATCGTGACCCAAGGCGGGTTTAGCCGCGAGGAAAAGCTCTCCAGCGACAATTATCTCATGTTCCCGCAGGTCGAGGAGATCAGCAACTGATGCGCTCGTCAACAACCGTCATCCGTCCCGCAAGGCCGTGGCTCGCCGCGGCCCTCGTTCTTTTTTTCGGGCTGACCATCCTTCCCGCATGGGGCCTGGAGTTCGCGAACTTCGTCGCCCGCGGCTACGAAGGGAAGGGCGAACTCGAGTTCATCATGCCTGAAGACCTCCTCCTGGGCCCCTCCGGCGAGATCATCGTCGCGGACCAGAAGAACAACCGCATCCAGATCCTCACCCCCGAAGGATTGTTCAAGCGGTTTCTGACGATCACGCCCAAGACCCCCGGGGTCGCCTCGTATCTCGCGGACCTGACCGCCACGCAGACGGCAAGCCTGTTCCCGCCGGAAAAGAAGCGCGAATCCTCTTCCTCGAAGGCCCAGAAGCAGCCCGAACCGCCCGCCCCGCCCGGGCCCCGGCTCGACAAGCCGGTCGGTCTCGCGCTCGACGGAAAGGGCCATCTGTTCGTCGCCGGCTCGGGAACCGGTCATATCTGGGTGTTACGGCTGTCCGACGGCGCCCTGCTCGGGGTAATCGGCCGGTTCGGCCGCCTGCAGGGCCAGTTCGACACCCCGCTCGACATCGACGTGCGCGCGGACGGCTGGCTTGCCGTTGCCGACTCGGGCAACCGGCGCGTCCAGATCTTCGATGCGAACCGCAAATTCGTCCGAGAAATCCATTACAAAGAAGAAACCAAGAAGAAAGAGCTGCGTTCCCTCGCCCCCCGGGGCGTCTGCTGGCTGCCCACGGGCCATCTCGCCGTCTCGTATCCGAGCTTTCACCAGATCGTCTGCTGGAACACGAACGGGGCGGTCGTCTGGCGCTACGGCGCCCAGGGCAACGCCAAGGGGGAGCTGAACGAGCCCTCGTACATCGTTCCCGGCCCGTCGAACCATCTCTTCATCGCCGACAGCCGCAATCACCGGTTCGTCGAAATCACGAACAACGGTATGTACGTGAAAAACTACCCCGTCGGACGGGGCTCGGCGCCGGGCCGTCTCTTCTGGCCGCGCGGCATGGCCCTCACCTCGGAAGACACGCTGATCATCAGCGATCAGGGGAACAGCCGTGTCCAGTTTTTCCAGCCGAGCCGCGCCGCGATGATCCTGCGCGAAGCCAAGACCCTCGCCAACCGCGACCAGTGGGATGAAGCCTATGTGCGGATCGAGCAGGTGCTCAATCTCCAGCCCAATGATCCCGATGCGCGCGCCCTGATGGTCAATGCCCTGCATTTCTTCGGCGACCGTGCCATGAACAAGGGGAACTTCGAGCAGGCCGAGGAGTTCCTGCGCCGCATCCTGATCTACAGCCCGAGCGATCCGAACGTGCAGAAAAAGCTCGACACGATCTTCTGGGCATCGAACAAGGACTTGATCGGAAACTTCGTTTTTGGCATCATAGCCGTCATCGCCGCCCTCATTCTGTTCTGGATCGTCAAGACGACCCTCAGTCGCCTGATTTTCGGACATCCCTAGGAGCGCTCGTGTCACACCCTCAGAAACACATCCGCAACTTCTGCATCATCGCCCACATCGATCACGGGAAATCGACGCTCGCCGACCGTCTGATCGAAACCACCTCCACCGTCAGCAAGCGTGAGATGAAGGACCAGCTCCTCGACTCGATGGATCTCGAGCGGGAGCGCGGCATCACGATCAAGGCCCAGTCCGTCCGCATGATCTACCATGCCTCCGACGGGCAGGAGTACATGTACAACCTGATCGACACCCCCGGGCACGTCGATTTCTCGTATGAAGTCTCGCGTTCCATCGCCGCCTGCGAGGGTGCCGTGCTCGTCGTCGACGCCAGTCAGGGGGTCGAAGCCCAGACGATGGCCAATGTCACGCTGGCGCTGGCCGGCAATCTCGAAATCCTGCCCGTGATCAACAAGATCGACCTTCCGGCGGCCGATCCCGACAAGGTGCGCAAGGAGATCGAGAATCTCATCGGCATCGACTGTTCCGACGCCCTGCTCGTCTCGGCCAAAGAGGGAATCGGCGTTCCCGAGCTGCTCGAAGCGATCGCGAAACGGTTTCCGCCGCCCAAGGGCGATCCCAAGGCCCCGCTGCGCGCCCTCATCTTCGACGCGAAATACGATTCCTACAAGGGCGTCGTCGTTTACTGCCGCGTCGTCGACGGCTCGTTCAAGACCGGTGACCGCATCAAGTTCGTCTCGACGGGATCGGAGTTCGAGGTGATCGAAACCGGCGTGTTCACGCCCAAGCCCCTCCAGGTGCCCGAGATATCGGCCGGCAATGTCGGGTATTTCTGCGCCACGATCAAGGAGATGGGCCACGTGCGCATCGGTGACACGATCACCAACGCCGGCAAGAACGTCGTCGTCGAGCCGATTCCCGGCTTCAAGGAAGCGAAGCCGATGGTGTTCTGCGGCCTGTATCCAGTCGAGGCGAGCGAGTTCGACGAGCTGCGCAACGCGCTCGAGAAGCTGACCCTGAACGATTCCAGCCTCTCGTTCGTGCCCGAAAACTCGGTGGCCCTCGGGTTCGGCTTCCGGTGCGGCTTTCTGGGACTGCTGCACATGGAGATCGTCCAGGAGCGGCTCGAACGGGAATACAACCTCGAGCTCGTCACGACGGCCCCCAACGTCATCTACCAGGTGCGCACCAAGGACGGCGTCGAGATGGAGATCGAGTCGCCGGCGAAGCTGCCCGACTCGACCCAGGTCGAGGAGGTTCGCGAGCCGTTCGTCCACACCACGATGTTCATGCCCAAGGAGTTCATCGGGACGGTGATGGACCTGTGCACCGAGCGCCGGGGCATGATGAAGCACATGGAATATATCTCGGAAAATCGCGTCTCGATCTCGTTCGACCTGCCGATGTCCGAGATCATCGTCGACTTCTACGACAAGCTCAAGAGCCGCACGCGCGGCTATGCGTCGATGGATTACGAGCCGATCGGGTTCCGGACGGCCGATATTATTCGCGTCGATATTCTGGTCAACCAGGAGCCCGTCGACGCCCTCTGTTTTCTCACGCACCGCGAGCGGGCCGAGCGCCGGGGCCGGACGATGATCGAGAAGCTGCGGAAGCTGATTCCGCGGCACCAGTTCCAGATCCCGCTCCAGGCGGCGATCGGGGCGAAGATCATCGCCCGCGAAAATATCGCTCCATATAGAAAAGACGTCATCGCGAAGTGCTACGGCGGCGACATCTCCCGCAAGCGCAAGCTGCTCGAGAAGCAGAAGGAAGGCAAGCGGCGCCTCAAGATGGTCGGCAACGTCGAGATCCCGCAGGAAGCCTTCATGGCCGTCCTCAAGGTCGAGGACGACTGATCCCATCGGCCGTATTCCCGCCTGACGCCGGAAAGATCGGAACCGAAGGGGCTACGGCAAAGGGTTTCCCTCCGGAGTCCCTGGCTCGCCCCGTCATGCGCCGGGTTGATGAACCCGTCCGATGGTGATCACGGCCGCCACGGCTCAGGATTCGGGGATGTAGTAGGCGGAGGCGCCCGAGCAGTAGTCGCAGACGAGGTGGGCATCGTCGCGAGCAAGAAAGGACTCGCGGCAGGTGGGGCAGATGCGGGCCGGCAGGATCGGCTCCTTGCCGAACCTCTTCACCTGCACCCGCTGCATGCCGAGAACGTTTCGGCCCTCGCGGGCGAACTCCTCGACGACGAGCTTCGCCGATGCCTCCCGGCTCTTGTTGTCGGGAACATGGCGGGTGCGGCGGAAGAACCGCGCGAGCTCGGGAGTGCGCGTTTCATCGATCCGATCGAGGTCGACGAACACCCGTACACCCGTTCCATTGTCTCGGTTATAGACGGTCAGGGCATACCGCCCGATCTCGTCGTGCAGCTTCAGATACCTGACGCCGAGGGTGCAGCCGAGCATCACCTGCAGGCAGTCGGGAAGACAGGTCGAAGTTTCACAGACCGCATTCAGCTTTCCCTTCGCAGCTTCGCCGAGCACCTCGACGGCATATTGAACCATAGCGACACCGATATAAATCCCGGGCGCTCGTTTCGTGTGGAAGGCGTAGACGCGTTCGACCGTTTCCTCGAAGGTTTCATGACCGCTCATCGGATGTTCCCTCCTCGCTTTCCTTCTTCAGGCGTTCCAGGGAGCTGCGGGCGGCGCGCCGGACATCGCGGGAGTTTTCCGCATCGGCCATCTTGTGCAGCGCGAAGATGATCTCGGGCTTCTGTCCGAAGTTCGCCATGGCTTTCGCGAGCGCGTACCGGACCTCATCCGAGGGATCCTGGATGAGACGCAGGATCGCCGGAACGGCCTCCTCGTCGCGACGTTTTCCGAGGGCGGCGACGGCGCTGGAACGCACATACTCATGCTTGTCCGAAAGAGCCTTGATCAGGAGGTTCCCGGCTTCCCCGCCGGCGAAATCGCCCAGGGCGTTGGCCGCGCAGCCGCGCACGTTCGGGCTTTCATGCGCCAGAGCAGCTTCCAGCTTCTCGAGCGAATCGCTCCCGGCTCCACCGGCGAAGATCGAGCTGAACTGCCTCGCCGCGTCCTCCGGCATGCGCGGCGTCGGCCGTGTGCCGGGAGAGGAGGCCGTTTTCGGCTTTTTCCCGCCCTTTCCGGCCTCATGGAGCCAGCTCATCAGCTCGGTGTCGAGCCGCCGGGAGGCTTCGATGAGGTCGTCGAGCAGACTCAGATCGTCGACATTCATCAGGGCCAGCGATGCCTTGAAGCTCGTTTCGGCATCCTCGTCCCGCAGCGCCTTCCGCAGCATACCGACGGCCTTGTCATTCTTGATCTGGGAAACCACGTCGATCAGGACCCGTCGGACATCCGCGGTCGCCGTTTCGAGGCGCTTGCCAAGCTCATCGAGCACCTCGTCGCTTCCGAGGCCGCCCAGGGCCTTGCCGACCGAGAACCGGACGACCTCGCTCGCATCGGCCGCCTTTCCGAGCAGGGCGGCAACCGCGCGCTTGTCGCCGATCGTTCCCAGGGCATACGCGACGGAGGAGCGAACGAACTCGTTCGTGTCGCCGAGAGCTTCGATCAGCGCCTCGACGGTGTGTTCCCCGCGCATCTTGCTGAGAGCGGCGGCGGCCGAATACCGAACCGCGACGTTCTCGTCTTTCAGCGCAGCCAGAAGCGGCGCACTTCCCCGATCGTCGCCCGCATCACCCAGCGCTTCTGCCGCGAGATACCGGACCGACTCGACCTCGTAGGGGTTGCCGAGCGTCTCGACAAGCGTCGGAATCACATCCGGATCGTTGAGGCCGATCGCCGCCTTGGCGGCCATCTTGCGGAGCTGCTGATCGTTGTCCTTCAACCCCTTCATCACCAGTTCCCGGCGCGGAATCGGCGTGCCGTCCGGCTGGAAATACTCCTTGGGCAACAGATCGATCTTGAAAACCGTGAGCTCGCGATACTTGAAGGGATTCGCCTCCTGGACCACCTCGAGCGCCGTCGAGGCACTCAGAGCCCCGTCTGCTGCTGATGCCGCTTCGGCAGGTCCCTCACCTGGCGGGACATACCCGGAAGCCCGGATTTCCTGAAGCAGCCGGACGTCGTTCCGATGGGTGATATCCATCAACGGCTCGATTCCGCGCGGGTCGCCGATCTTCCCGAGGGCTTCGGCAGCCGCCGCAGAGAGGCCCAGATCGGGCTCATACAGGATCTCGACGAGGGTTGGGACGGCATCGTTGAGCATCAGATCGGCCGAACGCCGGATCGCCTCGAAGCGCTCCGAAAGGGGGGAGGAGAAGTTGCCCATGATCGTGATCAGCTCTTCGGGACCGGCGATTTTCGCCGGGGGAAGCTGGACATTGGGCTTCCCGGGCAGGGCGGAATCCTCGGTCAGCGGAGGCATCTGGACCTGGGCTTTCGGTGCCTGCTCGTCGGCAGGAGCGGTCTGCGCCTCGCCGGATGGCCCCGGCATCTCCTGGGTCGGGAGGGAGCCCGGCGTCGGCTCGCTCGCATCAGCTGCCTCGTCTCCGGCAGGTTCGGGGCGCTTGGGAGGCTCGAACGCCTTCGGCCATACCTGCGGCTGCTCCCCGTCCGGAACCGGCGCAGGGGCCGGCCGCGCCTTCCGGGCAGCTCGCCAGTGCAGGATCACCCGGATGACGATGATGGCGACGAGAACGGCAAAAAATCCGAGAATGACGACGTCGATTGCAGGCATCAGGTTCCCTTATCGGCCATCTGTGGAGTTTCGTTTATCCTCCACGATTGATAGCCCGTAGCTTCTATGTCATAGTAGTGCCATGAGACAGATCGGACAAGTGGTCATCGCCGACGATGTCTGGGAAACGCGATTCGCCTGCGATCTGATGGCCTGCGGCGGGGCCTGCTGCGCGATCGGCGACCGCGGCACCCCGATCGATGCCGATGAGGCCGCCACGCTCGCCCGCGCTTTTCCGCTGGTCCGGCACCGGCTTTCGAAAGCCTCGGTGCGGTTCCTGGAAGCCGGCATCACCGAGACCCACAAGGGGCGGCTGTATATCCGGGAAGTGAGCCACAATGCCCCGTGCCCGTTCGCCATCCGGGGCGATCAGAACATGCTCCTGTGCTCGATCCATGCGCACTGTCTCGAGGAACGTCTGCCTGTCCTCGAGTGGAAGCCGCTCTGGTGCACCCTTTTCCCTTTCGTGGTGACGCAATCAGGGGATCAGTGGCTGGTGAACCAGTATATCGCCCCACACTGCCGCACCCGACAGGATGCCCCGCTGCTGCTCGACTGGGGCGCCCCGCTTCTCGAAAAGCTGTTCGGGGACGCCTGGGTTGCGAATCTGAATACCGAGCTGACGCGCGAGTTCGGCGCCGACCGGGTGCGCCCCGCATGACACACCGGAACGCCCTGAAACGCATCGAACCCGCTCACGAAGCCGGTTTCCCCCATTCCCCCCGAACGGGCCCCGCGTCATCCGTGACGCAGGCTGCTCCCATCCCCGCCGCGGCGAAATCTTGTCAATCTCTCTGTGCAAGCCGTTTTCAGGCACATGGCATCGAGCTTGCTACATTTCCTGTCGGACAATCTCATCAAGGAGGCCACCCATGGGTATCTTCAAGCGCATTTCCCTGATCATCCGGTCGAACATCAACGCGTTGATCGAAAAGGCCGAGGACCCCGAAAAGATGCTCGATCAGATCATCGCGGACATGAACGAGAACATCCGCGAGATCAAACTGCAGATCGCCCGTTCCATCAAGGACGAAAAGCTGCTCGAACGCAAGGTCGAGGAAAACCGCAAGCTGTGCGGCGAGTATGAAGGCAAGGCCCTGCTCGCCCTCGAGAAGAACAGCGAAGAGCTCGCCCGCGAAGCCCTCAAGCGCAAGAAATCCTACGATGGGATCGCCTCGTCCCTCGAAACCGAGCTCGAGGAGCAGCGCAAGGCCGTCGAGCTGCTGAAGACCAGTTACAAGGCTCTCGAACTGAAGATCGAGGAGGCGAAGAACAAGCGCCAGGTGCTGCTCAGCCGCCAGAAGCGGGCCGAAACCCGCATCGACCTCTCGGATACCGTCAGCAGCATCAACGAACAGGCGGATCTCTTCGACGCCTTCGACCGGATGGCCGACAAGGTCGCGAAAACCGAGGCCATGGCCGGCGCCCTGTCCGAACTGGACAAAGCCACGATCGAGGAGAAGTTCGAGCAGCTCGAGAGCGACCGCGCGATCGATGACGATCTCAAGGCCCTCAAGGAAAAGATGAAGAAGTAAGGATCCGCTCCCCGAACGCACGGCGGGCCGTCTGAAGCTCTTTCAGGCGGCCCGTTGGTTCTTTGGAGCGGTTGGGGTCAGCGGATGACCGGCTTGATCGACTCCACCCGCGTCTTCTCGGGAAACGTCAGCTCGTCGACGCGGGCGAAATACTCTTTCGCCAGCTCGTTCTGATCGAGCTTCAGCAGGATCTCCCCGGCCCAGGAGTAGAGCTCGGGATCATCCGGCCGCACATCCATCAGCTCGCGGGTGAGACGGAACGCCTCGTCGTGGTATCCCTTGCTGGCCAGCACGTGACTCAGAAACCATTTTGCCTCGGGATGATGCTGGTCGAGTCGAAGGGTGCGGCGGTATTCCTTGATCGCCTCATCCTCCATTTTCAGGCTGTAGTAGATGTTTCCAATCTGGTAACTGTATTCGGGATTGTCGGGGCGCTTCATCCGCATGCTCCGGAGGCGCTGGAGATACCGTTCGCGATCACGATTCTCGTCGCCCGTCAGGCCGGGATCGCCGGCCAGCAGCACGGAAAACGCCGGAACCAGGATGGCTAGCACGAGAAACGCCAGAAGCAGCCGGGCAGCAGCTCCCCTTCGGGATTGCACCTCGGGATCGGCGTCGGGCGTCAGAATCCCGACAGGATGTAGGCGAGACGGACGACCACGATCAGCACCACGAGGTGCATCAGGAAGCGCGCCACGATGATCACCTGTCCGACACTCATGCCGGTCATGCCCGTCAGCCCGTTTTTGCAGCACCATGTCACGACACCCTCGAACAGCTCCGGATAGCTCCAGTCGATCAGGGCGACCGACACGAGAAGCAGAAGCGCCGCCTGATAGGCGAGATCCGAGAGCCTCATTCCCTGCGTCCGCGCAGGTTCACCACCATTGTCGGACGAGGACGGGGTTTTCCTTAGTTTCTCCTCACGTTTGCGGAGCTGTTTGCGGAGTGAATCATAGACCAGCGTGCATCGGCAGAGAGGGCAGGCGAACTCATCGGGAATCGGCTGGGGAGCGGACCAGAGAAACGGCTTGTGGCAGCCCGGGCAGAGCAGCGAAGGGGTCACCGCCGCTTTCGCCGCCTGGATCCGTTCACGGCAGAGGCGCATCCATTCGAGAATGTTCGCTCGCTCGTCGGGATCGAGAACGACGGAAAGCGACGCTTCGAACAGGGGAAGCGCGGCAACGTATTCCCCGGCGTTGAACTTCTGGGTTGCCTCATCGAGCATGTTCTGGAGCCGCTGTCGGATGCGGTCATTCTCTTCTTCGACGAATCGCTCGAATGCCTGTTCATCCGGGGTAAGCACCGGCCGGCGTGGCGATGCCGGAGCCGTGCCATCCCCCACGTGCCCCAAAGCCCGGCCGGCGACGCTGGACCGGTGCCCCTTGAATCGCTCGAGTTCGGTGATGACGGCCTCGCAGTTGTCGGGCCGCATATCGGGATTGATGTCCAGCATCCGGAACGTCAGCGTGTCCCAGTATTGATGCACCGGCTTGTAATACGAGGGTGGCTGGAAGATGCCCATCGGCAGGAGGCCGCCGGTGAGCATTTCATAGAACACGACGCCGGCGGCATAGATGTCGGTCTTGTGGGTGACGGCCTTCGGATTCACCTTCTGCTCGGGGGACATGTAGTTTTCCGTGCCCATGAAGGCGTTGGTGGCCGTCAGCGACTGCTGGTCACTGCCCGAGGCAAACTTTCGGGCCAGGCCGAAATCCGTGACTTTCACGACGCCCTGCCGGTCGAACAGGATGTTCTCGGGCTTGATGTCTCGATGAACGACCCCGTGGGCATGGGCGTATCCAAGGCCGCGCAGGATGCCGAGACAGATATCGATGATCCGGTCTTCGGGAATGATGCCGCCGCGGATCATCTGCCGCAGGGTCGTCCCCTCGACCAGCTCCATCACGTAGAACTTGAAGGAAGAGGTGGCGCCAGTATCTATCACTTTCACGATATTATCGTGATCGAGGCCAGCCATGATGGCCATTTCCCGGTCGAACCGCTCGATCAGCTCGGGGGATTCGAGGCTCTCCTGGATCATCACTTTCAGCGCGTACCGCTTCCCGTCGGGAGCGATCGCCGAATAGACCTGGCCCATCCCGCCCTGGCCAAGCAGCTTGTCGAGCCGGTAGACGCCGATCGCTTCGACCTTCTCGCCGCCCCGCTCCTCGACCTCATTGGCGCAGTTGGGGCAGAAAAGCTTGCCCGAGGCGACCTGTTCGAGCATCTCGAACGTCAGGCCGCAGGAGCGGCACGTCACCTGCCGGATCATCGGGCGGTCCTCGTCAGCGCCCAGGAATGGATCCACCTCTCCATCTGACATCTTCTCTTGAAAACCATGGGGCGAGTATACCGTACCTTGGTCTTGGCGAGGAATACGGTTCGGAATGGAAACGTGATACCATGGGTGCGATCATGGTGAACCCGATGCCTTTCTCCCGCGTCTCATTCTCGGAGGACCGATGATGGACTGCAGAGAATTCAAAACCAGACTGGAAACGGAAGAAACGCTGTCCGTGCCGGCCGCGCTGTCGGAACATGCGGCGCGGTGCCCTGCCTGCGCAAAGCTGCTGGCAGCCCAGGAACGGCTGCGCATCGGCATCGAGATCAACCGCCGGGCCGTTCGCCCCCCGGACCTCTCGCCCCGCATCATGGAGCGGATCGCCCGCCAGAAACCCGAACAATCCGACGAGCCCGGGCTGATCGAACGTCTCGTCGCGCTGATTTCCCCGAACACGCCCATACGGTCGATGGTGTATTACGGCGCGGCCGGCCTCATCATCTTCGCTCTCAGTCATGCCGTCATCGAGCGCGCCGTCGAGCTCCGCCGCCAGAAAGCCGCTCCCGTGGCCTGGACGCTCGTATCGTCCCGGGGGGCGCTCACCCTGCCGGCGGGAGCCGAGGTTGGCCGCCCGATTCCCAGCGACACGACGATCACCTGTGAAAAAGACGCCGAAGGCCGGTTCGCGTTCGGCTCTTTCTGCCGCATCCAGCTTCATTCCGCCCGCGCCACCCTCGCCTCGGGGGCCGTCCACATCGAATCGGGAGTGCTCGAGGCCGAGCTGACCCGCGGCCCCGGCGATGCGCAGATGCGCTTCTCAACCCCGCATGCCGAGATCATGGACATCGGAACCCGCTTCACCGTGACGGTCGCCGATGGCTCCTCCACGATCGACCTGCAGGATGGCCGCCTCCGCGTGACATCCACCGCCGACCGGCAGAGCCGCGACATGATCGTTCCCGGCCGGCTCACGATCCAGACCTCCGGCTTTTCGAAACCGGATACGCCGATCCCGTCGCCTGCGTCGGCCAGCACTCCGGACAGCCCGGAATTCCACCGTCAGCAGGCCCCGGAAGAATGACCACCCATTCCCCCGCCCCCGGCCGTTCCCGATGAACAGAGTCGTCAACGGGAACGGTCCGTCGGACAAGGAGCTCGTGGAACTCACTCTCCGCGGGGATCTCCATGCCTTCGAACTGCTCGTTCAGCGCCACCAGAACGGCGTCTTCCGGTTTCTCTACCATTTCATGGGGAATGCCGCCGACGCCGAAGACGTGACGCAGGAAACCTTCATCACGATCCACCGCAAGCTGCGCAGCCACAATCCGGCGCAGTCGTTCACGTCGTGGATGATGACGATCGCCCGCAACTCCGCCATCTCCCATCACCGGCGCAGGGCCCCCGCCCCGCTCGACCCGGCGATGCTCGCTGCGGCGATCAAGGATCTCGCCCCGAATCCCGAGCTGGAGCTTCTCGCCCGCGAAGCCGGCGACGAGGTGCATGCGGCGCTCCAGCGGCTTCCGGCCGAGATCCGCGAGGTACTGATCATGCGGTATCTGATGGACATACCGCTCCAGAAGGTCGCGGAGATGCTGAACATTCCCGAGGGAACCGCGAAGTCGCGACTGTTCAAGGCACGCAATGCCCTGCGCGAGCAGCTCGACAGGTCACCCGGCGCCGTGAACGCCCAGGCTTCCGCCTCACCCGCGAGCTGATTTCGGCGGGGAAGCCCATTCCAGGCGCCACCCGCCGCGCCCGGGATTCCCGAAACGACGAACACCCCGGGCCGAAGCCCGGGGTGTCGTGTCATCCGGAACGGTGTTGGAGATTACTCTTCCTCGGTGGCCTGGGCGGGCTTGGTCACTTCACCGGAATCCTGGGACTGGGTCGAAGTGGTGCCCTGCTCGACGTCCTTGGTCGTGTCGGCCTTGTCTTCAGCCTGCTTGGCAGCCGCATCGCTGGCGGCCTTGTCGGCGGCCTTGCCACCTTCAGCCCAACCGGTCTTGCCGGCGCTGGTGATCTGGCCGATGATGTCGGAGAACTTCTGATCGGCGTCGGCAGCCGTCTGGCCGACCTTTTCGATCGCCTTGCCGGCGTAATCGAGGGCCGTGCCGACCTTGATCAGGATCTTGCCGACGTTCACGAGGGCCGCGCCGATCGCCGAGGTCCACGGAATCGCCTGGAGAGCGGTGCCGATCGAGACCAGGGCAGTGCCGACGGTCTTGAGCAACTGGCCGATCTTCTGGAGCAACTGGCCGATCTTGATCAGGGCCTTCTGGGCGGCGGCCTTGACGGCGGTCAGCTTCTCGAAGGTGCTTCCATCACCCTTGGCGGCGCTGCCGATCTCCTTGACGCTGCCGGCAGCTTCCTCGGCGGTACCCTTCACGCTGTTGACCTGGCCCTTCGCATCGCGAAGATTCTGGTTGGCATTATCGATGTTCTTCTTGGTCCCGCTGCCCATGTACCACTTTTTCTTGGCTTCCTGGGTGTTGTCGAGGGTGGCGCCGGCATCCTTGACCTGCGCGCTGCCCTCCTGGGCGGAGACGGTCGCGCTCGCCGCGTCGGCGTTCGCTGCCTCTTCGGCCCAAGCGGCCATGTTCAGGGCAAAGGGCTCGATCACCATCAACGCAACCAAAACCCACGCCATCATCCATCGCACCTGTTTCATCGTCTGTTCCTCCTGACGTTGTGTTTTTCTACCCAACCGGGGTGTTTCACCTACGAGACGCCGCCGGTTCGTTCCCGGTTCACGAAAAATCGCGTTTCAATTATGATAGGTTTCGTAGTTCCAGGTCAAATGATTCAGACTGCTCGAGACGAAGTTGCTCGAGATCGTCGTGGTCAGCTCGAGCGGCTTGCCGATGTTCGTCGAGCCGTACATCTGCTGCCCCTCATGAATCAGAAGGCGCACCCAGAGCAGCGGAACCCCGGGATTGACCATGTGCGTGTAGACCCGGAACTCGACGGTCTCGAAACCGCGGAAAACCCGTTCCGCGCCCCGATATTTGCGTTTCAGGGTCTTCGTCGCCGCGTCGAACTGATACTGGACCTGCTCCACATTCGGCCGGGCCCCGGCATCGAACTCGAACCGGAAGAACGCGACCCCGTTGGGCGTGACCTGGATCGGATCGCCATATCGGGGATCCCAGGCGGGGGGATCCTTGAAGATGTTCTTCCGGAGACGGTTCACGTAGAGATACCCGTCGGAGGCGCCGGTCACGCTCTTGAACCGGGGACAGGCCGAGGCGAAGTCGCGCCGGAGATAATTGATCGCGAGCCGCGCATCCTGCAGGTTCTGCAGGTTCACCGTGCCGTACATATAATGCGAGCGGACGCCGGCGAGCAGCTTATATATCAATAGAAATATAAAAAACGCCACGGCCATGCTGGCGATCATCTCGACCAGCGTGAACGCGGTCCGGCCCCGGAAGGGGCGTCTGAACTCAATAGGCAATCTGATTGTCATGTACGATCAGGGTTTTGAGGGTGATGCGCCGCATCCGGTCCCCGGAGGGATCGATCGGGTTGGCCGGCGCCTTTCCCTCGTTCCATTTCACCTCGACGGTCACCTCGCTGAGATGCCCCGCCCCGATTCCCGTTGTCACGGGCACCACACTGATATTCCGGAGAAAGAAGGCCGTATTATACTGTTCAGAATATCCGATATCCTTCGTGATCAATCCGTCGGCGGTCCATTTGCCGTTCAGCGGATCCACCGCATCCACCCGAGCGGCCCCGGGCGCTCCGCCGCCGGTATCGACGATGAGGGAGCCGCCGCAACTGCGCAGATTCACGTCGAGATTGGCCGTGTCCGTGGCGATGGCGGCCCATTCCAGCGCCTCGTTGGCCAGCTCCAGGGCGCGCAGGTAGTTGATCGCCTTCGAGGTGTCGGAGCGGGAGTTCGAAACCATCATGATGATCGGAATCGAGCAGACGGCGGCGATCAGCGTGGCGATGATGATCTCGACGAAGCCGAACCCGTTTCTGCGGCTCATTTCCCTGCCTCCGGACGCGTTTTCCCAGAAGCCGGCGCGGGAAGATCCGGTTTCAGGGCGGCTGCACGGTTGCCGAGCGCTTTCATCCCTACGGCATCCTCTTCAGGAGTCGACGGCAGAAACAGAAAGGCGGGCGGCGCCGATACCCGGATGGCCCCCTGGGGAAGAGGCTCCGCGACGGGAAGGGGCATCGCGACGTTGCCGGTCGTGCCGGCCGCACCTCGTTCTTCGGCGACGGGTTCCGGCGCTTCGACGGTCGCGCCTGGGCCCCGTGCGGCGAGTTTCTGCAGGAGAGCGAGCGTCCCGATCATCATGCAGAAAACGACGAACACGATGGCCCAGCGGTTCCTGTCCATCAGAAGGTCTCCCTTCCCGCCGCGTTCATGCTGAACATGGTGCGCACGCTGCCGATACTGACGCGGCAGGGATCATACCGGGGCGGTTCGGGATTGTAGATGAGCGGATCATGGATGACGGTGAGCGCTCCGTTCTGCGGAACGCCGTTGTTGCCGGATTCGGTGAACAGGTAATCCACGACCAGGTTCCCGTAGATCTTGACGGACTTGTTGTTCGGGTTGAAGCTGCCCTGGGCCGACAACTGCGATGGATCGCGGCCGGAGCCGGACGGGACATAGGTGTTCGCGATCAGCGAAGCATGGATCTCGACGTCACTTGCAGCCGAATCGACGAGGAAATCCCCGTCGAGCAGCAGGATTCGGAGCGTCTGGTCCGAGTCGCGGCCGTCTTTCTTGAGCAGGGTGCCGATCCTGCAGTTGCCTTTGCCGAGAAAGATGAGACCCCGGCCGGCAAACTGCTGCACCCGTGTCAGATCCAGGTCGCCCTCGGTGATGTACATATAGCCGTCCACCCACAGGGTGGTCTTCCCGCCTTCCTCGATGACCCGTTCCCGAAGGAAGGACTGGGGATCGTAATAATTCCGGCTGCACAGATTCTCATCGATGATCCGGTACATCTTGTGGCCCGGCTTCACGTTTTTTCCCGGGGGGACCAGTTGTTGTGGGTGCAGGAGCACACCGTCGGCTTTGGGATTGTACACCGCATACGCACCATCCGTCGTGAGCACCTTGACGTTGTCCGTGTCGATCAGACGATTGACCGGCACGGTGTCGATCGCGCGGCTCATCAGCGAGGCATCCTCGATGTACGAGCCGAAGGCGGTGGAGCCCATGCCCTTCGCGAACAGCTCGTTGCTGCCCCGCAGCAGCGTGGAGGGCTGGTTGAGGAAGGTGTCTTCCTGGTTGAGCACGGAATCCTTGCGGTAATACTCGAGGGGAACGGGAGCGAGGATGCAGGGCACCTGGATGTTCAGCAGAGTGAAGGTCGCAACCAGCTCGTCGAAGTAGGCGAGCTTGAAAAAGCGCATCCAGGCGTTTCCCTCGACCAGAACCGGGGTCACGTGCGTCGGTCCGTACAGTTTCGCCATCTTGCCCACATAGGCGCGTTCCTGGTTGTACGGCGGGTTCGACGAATCATCCTGGGGGCTGAGATTCTGGTACATCCAGGGTCCGACATTCGCGGTGCGGCTGGTCTGGGTCGCCAGCCCGGCGAGGCGGGTATCGCCCGTGATCGTGGTGGGAACGGGAAGACGGCTCGCGCCCGTCAGGTCCCAGACGGCGGCGGCGTCGGTGTAGCCCCACCGGTAGACCCAGTTGTCGACGCAGGTCTGGACCATCTGCTTGAATCCGTCACAGCTCCCGTAATGGTAGCAGTCCGCACTGACATTGTCGGCGAAATCCTTGCAGACCGCCCAGGCCGCCGAGTTGCTGTTGGCATTCGAAGAGCCGACCGCCTGCTCGCAGCGATCCTTGAGATCGGGACCGCTGACGAAGCCTCCGCCGCCGAGAATCGCGATGGCAGAGCGGTTCACGAGGTCGACATACTGTTTCTTGATTTCCACGACCTCGTAAAAGGCTGCCATCACGAATTGTGCGATATCCCAATATTTGGCGGAGTTCACGCCGAAGAACACCTTGAAGGTGGCCGAGCCGATGCCCGGAAAAGCGAATCGTTCGGAAGCCGTCGGCGGGATGCCCATCAGCGGGTCCAGGAGATGCCGCTGTTCGGCATAGTTCACGTCGAACCAGAGGCGGGGCGGGACGGGATCCGGCACCGTCTGGTCGAACTCGCGGCATTTCGGGTAATAATGATTCCCGATATATACTGACGAATATACCCCCGCGGCGAAATCGGTATCGGGAATGCCCTGGACGACGACCCGGCGGCGCGGGTTGTTCCAGTCGGGGCCGTAATGTTTCACGAACAGCGCGTATCGGTCGAAAAAGTGCCGCAGATCGACGAGCTTCAGGTCGCGGCGTTCCTTGATCTCGATTTTCGTCTGGTCGCCCTCGAGATGTTCGGCGCGGGAAACGATCTCGATGTAGCCGCCGAACCCGGTCGTTCCCGTGACGGTGGTGCGCTTGTCGAGGTTGATCGTCGCCTGGCTGGTGATCGAGATACGGTAGCCGGCCCTGGTCGCGAGTTCCTGCGTGAGGACGGGCGTGTAGTTCGACGGAAAGATGTTGGCGCTGTAGGGAAGGGCGACGCCGGTCGTCTGGTCCTTCCGGATGGGGTCGCGGAACGCCTTGAAAAAAGAGTTCTCCGACCCGCCGGGGGCGTGCAGGTTTGCCTGGCTGCGAAGGATGCCGACGATCTCGTTGTTGGCCGCCTGGGCCAGCATCGCGAGACGGTTCTGGTCGATCGACTTCGACAGTTGTTCGATCGCCCCGCCCTTGAAGGTCGAAAGCGCGAATGCCAGCACCGCCATGACCAGAAACACGGCCAGGACGACGAAGAAAACCACACCGGCATCGGAACGGTGCGTCAGATGGGGATTTCGGGCGACGTTCGGTGATTTCATGGGGTGATGCATCACATTGTATAGTACCGTTCGAGAGAACGCCACTTTTCGAAGGGATCGGAAAGAACATCAAGAACGGCAGGATCGTCTTCGCCGATGAATCGCTCTTTCCGCCGGGAACGGGGCACGACGTTGTTTTCGAAGCCGGATCCTGTGCTATAGTGAAAGGCGTTCGAAACAGGAAAACGAGGGGGTAATGCCATGATCATGAAGCGTTCTCTGCGGCTCCCGGTGATAACGGCGGTGGTCGTCCTGCTGGCGACGGTTTCCGCGGTCTCGGCCGTGGCGGAGGAAGCCCGCTACTTCGTGACCGTCACCCGGTTCGGGTCGTTCCTGGCCGCACCGGAGAAAGAGAGCCTCGAGCTGTTCCGGCGGCTTTCGCGGATCCTCACCCCCTTGTTCGAAACACATCTGAAAAATGCCTACGACGCCGCCGGCTTCACCCCGGCCGGCCCCGAAAAGCAGCTCGACGGGATGAAACCCATCCCGGCCGCAGCCTGGTCACAGGCCCAGCAGGCGTCGGTCGAGCAGCTTCGCAGCCGCGAAAGCGAGTTGCTCCGCACCGTCATGAATGCCGTCCCCTTCCCCGACAGCGGCCTGCATCTGATCGGGCTTATGGATCCCAAGACCATTCTCGGGCGCGTCGAGCAGCTGATCTCGGAGCCCGAGATCCAGAACCGGCTCAAGCCGCGCCAGCTCGCGAACATCCAGAACCGGATTCTGCCCATGCTCCAGATGGCGGATGCCATCGCCGTCGCGGCCCGCCTGACCCCGGCGGGGCTGAATCTCGAGCTGCATCTGCGCGCCGGCAAGCACTACGCGGATCTCGTCGCCGACAACGGCGTTTTCCCTGCGCCGCTGCGGTGCGGTGCGTATCTCGAACCCGGTGCGCTGCTGACCTTCGCCCAGGTGCATCCACCGGCGTCGGCCGGGGCGACGATGCAGATGCTGGACGCGATTCCCCAGACGAAGATCGTCGAGGCGTATCTCGCCTCGGCCGGACTCGAGTTCGAGCGCGACATTCTTTCGAACCCCGGCGTCGAGTCGTTCGCCCAGCTCGATCTGTTGCCCACGGGGGAAGGCGGCCTTCCCGAGTTCCGTTCCGCCGTCCGGGTCAAGGATCCCGCGCGACTCCTCACCCTGCTACCCAAGTTCAAGCAGCTCGCCATGAGCGTGGGCGTGATGGCAACCCCGTCCCTCGAGCCGCGGCCGACCGTGAAACTGTCGTATTTCCTGCTGCCGGCCCTCACGGTGCATGTCGGGATGTCGGGAGATCTGCTTCTGATCGCCACCAGCCGTGATACGCTTCTCCGGCTCACGGACCGGGTCGAGCAAATCGCCGCCGGCAAGCTCCCCGGCTTCACGGAAGTGCCGGCCGATGCGCACCGGTTCTGGAACATCCGGTTCGGCCACCTGAACGAGCAGCTTCAGAAGTTCCTCCAGTCGCCCCTGCTGCAGGGCCGCGGCATCCCGCCCTTCTCGAACATCAACGTCACCAACGAGCTCGGCGATCTGCAGATGATCACCCGGATCAAGCCTGATGGGATGACGATCCGGCTCGATCTGCCCGTCGCCACGGGGTCGGCGAAATGATCCCCTCCCCTTGTCCTTTTCAAACGCCCGCGGCTTGTGCTATACATGGAAATCATCCTGACAGGAAGAGGACTGAGATGAGGAAGCTTCGCGTTCCGTTCGTCGTGCTTGGCTTGTACCTCGCATTCATCGCATTCGTTACGACCGGCTGCGGCGGCAAGGACCCCGCCCCCGCGACCCCGCCCGCAACCACGCAGCCCGCGCCTGCCCCCGACACGGCAGCCGGTTCCGGCGGGGCATACAAGGACACGATTCTCAAACTCGGCCGGATCCCCTTCACGAACGCCACCGAAATGGTCAAGAAGCACGAAGGGCTGCTTTCCTATCTCCGGCAGGAGCTCGGCGTGAAAGAGACGCGCCTCGTGCTCGCCTCTGACTACAAGGGCATCATCGACAAGCTGGCCCGCGGCGAGATCGATATCGGCTGGCTCGGCACCACCTCCTACGTCGAAGCGCTCGCAGATCCCAAGCAGAAAGCCTCGATGCGCATCCTCGTGAAGCCGCGCCGGTTCAAAACGACCTCCTACCGCGGCATCATTATCGCCCGCGGCGACAGCGGCATCCGTAATCTCTCCGACCTCAAGGGCAAGAAAATCGCCTGGGTCGAGAAGGATTCGGCTTCCGGCTACCTGTTCCCAAAGGCGCTCCTGCTCGAGGCCGGGGTGAATCCCGACAAGGATTTCGCCGAAGCCGGCTTCCTGGGCAAGCATGACGCCGTCGTGCTGAACGTCCTTCTCGGCAAGTATGACGCCGGCGCCTGCTACGACGACGCGCGCAACACGCTTCGCGAGAAGGAGAAGATGAACGAGCTGACGATCCTCGCCTCGACGCAGGACATCTCGAACGAGCCGATCGTTTGCCGCGCCGACCTTCCCGAGGACATCATCGAGAAGATCAAGAAGGCGTTCCTCAAGCTCGACATCGACGATCCGACCTACAAGAAGGTCCTCGAGGACTGCACCGACGTTCAGGGCTTCGTAACGGCCCAGGATTCGGATTACGAGTATGTCCAGAAGGTGCTCAGCCTTCTTCAGACGCACAAGTAACCCCATCGACCGGCGCCTCGACCCGTGAATCAACCGACGCAGATCCGTTACCCGCTGAGGGCGAAGTTCATCCTCGGCATCGCTCTGCTCGTGGGTCTGATCATCGGTCTCACCTCGCTTTACACCTCGTCTCATGAAGAAGCCCTTCTGACCCAGAGCATGGACCAGAGCGGGCTTCTGCTGAGCGCGACCCTCGCGCTCGCCTGCCAGGACAGCATCATCCGGCAGGCCTACGACGAGCTGATTCCCTACACCGAACGCATCATCCAGAACGGCGAGGATGTGCGGGAGATCTCGATCATCGATGTCGACGGCAAGTATCTCGCGCACCGGCAGCGCGGGGAAGGGGCGAGCCTGCTCGGAAAGAACCTTTCCGAGGCCAAGTTCCGCCAGTACAGTCAGATCGATCTGCCGATGCGGTTCGCCGACCCTTCAGGCGAGTTCGTCGAGTATGCGGCGCCGATCCTGGTCGGCTCGTCCCGGTTCGGCACCGTCGTGCTCAAATTCACGTTCGACCGCCTCATCGCCTCGAAGACCGTGAGCCGGCAGCGGATCCTCGGAATCGCGCTGGTCGCGCTGCTTGCCGGCGTGTTCCTGGCCGCCATCATGGCCAAGATCATCACGGGCAGCCTGGGCCGCCTCGTCGAGTCGACCCAGATCGTCATGACGGGCGATCTGAGCCATCGCCTCCAGATCGAGACGACGGATGAGATCGGCATGCTCGCCTACCGCTTCAACGAGATGATCACCGCCCTGGAAGGGAACCGCAGGGCTCTCGACCGGAAGATCTTCGAGATCGAGACCCTGTTCAAGGCAAGCCAGACGATGAACTTCCAGAACGACACCGACAAGCTGATCCGGCAGCTTCTGGAAATGGCCACCCAGGCTCTTCGCGCCGAACGCGCCTCGATGATGCTGCTCGTCGACCAGACCGACGAGCTGGCCACCCGGATCGTCCTGGGTCTCGACGAAGCCGAAGCGGCCGCGTTGCCATCGGCCACCCGCATCAAAAGCGGCGAGGGCGTCGCCGGAACGGTGCTCAAGACGGGCCAGTCGATCCTCGTCAACGAGGGCTGCCACGACCCGCTGTTCAAGAGCTTCGAGTCGACCGCGGCGTTCGAACACCGCATCAAGAACCTGATCTCGGTGCCGC
>DAOOQQ010000028.1:0-59868 GCA_035388825.1 Candidatus Ozemibacteraceae bacterium | reverse complement strand
ACCATGATGCCCCCGATAATGCATCAGCGGAAGATGGGGCTAATTATCCGCTTACTAAGAAAACACCTTTCCAGAACCTACGCTAAAGCGTTCTGGCAGATTGTTTTCGAGGAAATCGAGCAAGAGATTTTCGTTGCTTCTCCCCTGTTCTCCAGAATGGTCGAGTCCCGATGAAATCAGGTCTGCATGCGCATTGAATTTGTCGGAAATTCCGCGAAAGAACCTGGCCATGACGGCCTTCCCACTGTTCACGGTCCCTTTGCTCTTCTTCATTTCAAGTGCTTCCCATGGAACTCCGCAATCGTTCCCGAGACCTTCGCCAACCCCGCCGGGGTCCGGTACCGGAAATCCTTCATGTGTATCTTGCCGATCTTCTCGGGAAGCTCATACCCGAACATCGCCTTGCAGAGCGTGTTGACCTCGATCATCGCGTTGACGTAGGTCCCGCCGGTGTGCGACCACCCGCCCAGGCGCATGTATAGCCCGAGGTCGATTGTCTTGAACCCGGCCGCGTCCAGGTCCCAAATCAGGCGCTTCTGGAGCTTGTAGAAACGGCGGTCGGCGATCCCGCCGATAAGCTCCTTGATCTTCCCGACGTTGGCCCGGGGTTTTAGCCGCAGCCGTGGCCCCGCCGACGGTGGCGCCTTCGGCCCGATCTTCACCGGCCCCCGCGCGGCCTTCCACTCCCCGCCGTGGATCCGGTTCCAGGCGGTCAGGTAGTTCACCTGGTAATCGTTGATCGTGTCCCATACCCAGTTCGTCTCGTCCTGGTCGACGTTCTCGTATTTGTCGATATGCGGAAGCGTGGTATCCGGAACCCCGATCCTGACCAGGTGATACTTGCCGCCGGCCCCGGTGACGTGGACCTTCGGCGGCGCCTTGTCTTCCGCCTTGATGGTGAAGTCGAAACCGTGGTCCTGATGAACGATAGGCATGGTTTTCCCCCCTTCGCCCCCTGTCCGGCCTGCTGATAGGGGCAAAAACCAGTATACCAGGGTCGGCCCGGCTTGCCGAATCCCGGTAAACTCCGGAGCTGTCCCGCGCGCTCATCGCGACATGGCACGACGAATCACATCTCAACAAGTATTTTATCGAGAAGAAGGGATCGGTTCACGTTTTCAGCCCGGAGTATGCATATCCGCTGTTTCCGAACGGCGTCTCCATCCTGCCGTGGTATTACACGAGGAAAATCCTCCATCTGCACAAAGACCACGCAAAAATGAGAAATTTATAGCGAATGATATCTTTCCTGCGGCTCGGCATCCAGGGGCGCCTGGGGAATCAGTTGTTTCAGTATGCCTTTCTCCGCACGACCGCGAGGCGTCTTGGAACTGCGTTTTACTGTCCGCAATGGATCGGGGACGAGATTTTCGAGCTTCGGGACGAGAACGAGAAAGCCCGCGAACCGCTTGAAATCACAAACCGTTACCGGGAGCCCTCCTATTTCGGCTACAATACATGCGCACGGGAAATACCCGACAACACGGACATCTCGGGATTTTTTCAGACGGATCGCTATTTCGACAAGGATGATGTGCGCGGGTGGTTCCGTTTCAAGGAAGGCATCACCCGGCAGGTGGAAGAGAAATACCGGCAGATCGACGTTTCTTCCAGCATCGCCCTGGGCCTGAGATTCGGCGACAAGCGCGTAGGCAGCGCCGCCCTGAAATATTACAACCCGAATATTCGTTACTTTGACCGCGGTCTCGAACTGCTTCGCGCACGAAGCAACGTTCTGGTGTTCTCCGACGAGCCGCAGGTCGCCAGGGCCTATCTGAAAGGGCTGAAGGCCGACTGCCTCTTCATCGAGGGAAATTCAGCATGGGAAGACCTTTTCCTGATGAGCCGGTGCCGCCACACCATCTGCTCCACGTCGACGCTGCACTGGTGGGGCGCCTATCTGAACCCCTCGCCGGAAAGGATCGTCATCGCTCCCAGCGAGGGACCGATCAGGCCCGGTCACTGGATCAGGAACGAGGAATACTTTCCCGGGGATTTCATCCGGCTGAAGGCCTTGCGCTGGCCGTACAACAGCTTCCGGATCCTGGACGCCCTCTCCAGGCTTTTCAACCGGCCGCTCTCATGATCCGGCCCGGAAAGAACGGCTGAATCACGGAGCACGCAAAGAACACAAAGAACTCACGGAGAGGCTGAAATCCGCAGGTTTCGCCGCGAGATCATGAACCCGTCTTGCGCAGGGGCGGTTCGCGAACCGCCCGAGGCCCGGCTCAAAGTCCCGATTGAGGCCGCGCAAAGATCGGTTTTCTGGAGCACCAGCTTTTGCTGGTCCTGGTGCAGTATGGGATGTATCGTTCGGCGAAGCGCATCATGGTCGGCGCATGCGGGGCAACCATCATCGAAGCGTAGGGCTGCTCGACGGGCTCGACGCAGAACTGGAGCCTGAACCCTTCGGCGAACAACGGAACGGCGCAGCCGCCGCGGCAGTCGGGGCGGATGACCAGTGCCGCATAGCTGACCGTTCCGGGCGTCATCTCGCGGGTGAGCAGGAACCCCGTCACTTCCCCGTGACGCCTCAATCCCAGGGAGTTCCGCAGGCAGAGATCGTTCGGAAAAAGCCTGACCCATGGCGGGATCCATCCGCCCGGACGCTGGGCTTCAACCAGCGTCGCCTTCTCCGACGGCGTCAGATCGGCCCAGGGAAAGAGGGAATACGACTCCGGCAGCCGCCGCCGCCGCATGAACGCCCCTTGCGCCACCCGGCTGTCTGAATACAGAAGCAGCATGTGCAGTTCGGGTGCGGACCATCCGAGCTTTTCCAGAATGCGCCCGACGGCCGGGGCACAGGGAATGGAGCCGTTGAACATGATCTCCATTTCCCGATGTCCTCGTTGTTTCAGCACCTCTTCGAGCCGTGCGAGGAGCGTCGTTCCGATTCCCCGGCCACGGAAGGCGGGTTCCACGAAAAGGGAAACGATGATTGCTTCAGGACAAGCCTTCGGGGCACTCGCCAGGGCCAGGCCGCAGGGAGCGCCGAAGCTGGAGGCGCACATTCCAACCAGCACGTCGGGGCGCTCGGCAAACCAGTTCCGATAATAGGGGTACGTCATGAGGGCGTATCGCGGCACCGACTCCCGGTCCAGTTCGGTGTAGGAAATCATCTGCCGCGACACGCCCCCGAAAGAAGCCCCTTATTTTCCTGATTTGGCCGGCTGATCATCGTACGTGATATCGATCCTCCGTTGAGATTCAGTGAGCGGCGCAGAAGACAACGAAGTAGTCGGCGGGTTCGAGGTCGTCGTCACCTGAACCTGGGGTTGCACGGCAACAACCGGAGCCGGAGGAGGAGCAACGACGACAACCGGCGGAGGAGGTTCTACGATCAGAACGATCGGAATGGTCTGCTCAGTCACCACCACGCCGGTTCCACCGGCGACGGCTTCCAGGTCTTCGTCGTTCAGCTCCCCGTTGCTGATGGAAGCCGTCGGCAGAACCAGATACAGTTTGTTCGCCGTTTCCTGCAGGACCTGGATCTCGATGTTCATGTTTTCCAGACCCTCGATACCGAAGGCCCTGGCGATGGCTTTCTTGGGATTGTCCAGCAAAGAGGCGCGGAAGGCTGCGTCGGAGCAGGCCTTCTCGATGACTTTCTCTTCGAGCTGTTTTCGGGTGAGGTGCTGAACGATCTTCTTTGTATTCTGCTGCATATCTATCCTCCTGAAATTATTACGGCGTCGAAAAATATATACGATGATATCACATTCATGCCATTTGTCGCCGCGCAAGACCGGCGAATAATTCATCCCGGGCCATGAGTTCGTCGAAAGAGCCGGATTCGACCGCTCGCCCCTCCTTCAGAACGATGATGCGATCGGCATGCTGGATGGTGCTCAATCGGTGTGCGATGACCAGTCGCGTCGCGTTCAGCCGCCCGAGACTTTCGGACACGATGGCCTGTGTGGCGTTGTCGAGAGCGCTGGTCGCTTCGTCGAACAGGATGATGCGGGGCTTCTTGATCAGGGCCCGGGCAATCAGCAGCCGCTGACGCTGTCCGCCCGAAAGCGTGACCCCGCCGTCCCCGATCACGGTGTGCATCTGCATCGGCATGGCGCGAATGTCCTCCGCCAAGCCGGCGTTCGCGGCGGCTTCCCAGGCTTCGTCCAGGGTGTGGCGGGCGCTTCCGGCGATCAGTTGGAACATCGTGCCGGCCGAAAGACGACCGGACTGCAACACCACGCCGATCTGGCGTCGGACCGCCACGACATCGAGATCCGCCAGGTTCCGGCCATCGAAATGCACGCCGCCGCTCTCGGGCTTTTCGAACCCGAGAAGAAGCCGGAGCAGCGTCGATTTCCCCGAGCCGGAGGGCCCCACCAGAGCCACGAACTCCCCCGGCAGGACCCGGAGCGTCAGATCATTCAGCACCAGCCCGCCTTCGGCGTGATACCGGAACGAGACGCGCGTGAGATCGATCATCCCGGTAAGTTCTCCGGGATCGGATTTGCGTTCCGTGACTTCGGGAACGGCGGCAAGAATCGGCTCCATGCGTTCGAGTTCAGGAATGATGCGCAGAACCGACAGAAGATTGCCGCCGATTCCCATCATGGCTCCGGTGAAGATCGATGCAGCGGCGTTGAACGCCATGAACTGGGCAAGGGTGAGAACGGGCTCGGAGATGAGGCCGGAAGCGGTGCCCATGGCGATGCTCTGGGCTTTCTGCAACTGATCCGAGGCGGTCGCGAAGATGAGAACGCTCGAGATGGTCGGGAACGCCGCATCGAAGGTTCCCAGCAGGTTCTGCCAGGTCCCCGCGACGAAGGCGGCTCGTTTCTGCTTTCCGAAGATTTCCGACCAGGACCGAAACGCCCTGGACTCGGCGCCGGCGACTTTCAGCTTGGCGATGCCGGTGATGGCCTGGAGGAGGAAACTGCTCTGCCGCGCCTCCAGCGTGGTCTGGTCACGAAGCTGGGAGCGCACGACCGTGCCGACTCCGACGAAGACGATGGTTCCCAGGAAAGCGATCGCCAGCGAGCACAGGGTCAGTTGCGGGCTGTAGCAGAGCATCACCCCGAGCTGGCCGCCCATCACGAGCAGCGAGAAGAGTGTGTCGATGACCACCGTCCCCATCTGGTGGCGGATCCCGTTCACGCTCAGGGCCCTGGCGCACAGGTCCCCCGTCGAGAATTGGCGGAAGAACGCGGTCGGCAGCCGGAGAAGCCGGTCGATCATGCCGTTCTGGATCATGGAGTTGGTCCTGGCCTGCGAGCGCAACAGGGGAAAGACGCGGGCATAGCTCCAGATGCTCGAAACGATGGCTGCGACCACGAGGGCGAGCATGCATTCGCCGATGAGGCCGAGGTCGCTCTCGGGAACCGCCCGGTCGAAGATGACACCGGTGATGAAGGGAATCGTCATCGTGAACAGCATCGTCAGAAGGCTCAGGAGCAGCAACTGCATGAAATCGCTCCGCGCCCCATGGAACCCGAACCGGATGATATCCGGCAGGGTCAGGGCCCGGTTGGGAAAGGGCCGATACAGCGTGTAGGCAAAGGCGCTGAGGCGGGAAGCCAGCCGCGCATCGACTCTTATCGCCGGGTTCGGGCTTCCGGGAGCCACCAGGCGATACCCCCGGCCGTCGGGGAGCAGGGCGACAGGCTCCCGGCCCTCATCGAAGCAGGCGAGCAGCGGCCCGCATTCCTGCGTCCACCATGATCCGGAAAGGATCACCTGTCGATACCTGATTCCGGCCATCGAGGCGATCTCCTCGAACCTGCCGCTGTCGAAGCTCTTTCCAAGCGGCGAAGGCCGGATCCGGGGGAGTTCGTGGCCCGCCGCGTCGCTGACCAGCCGGAAAGCCGCCAGCAGAGCGTCTCCACCATCGGCGGCGGAAAACGCGGCAAGCTCCTCGTTGCCCGGCAGTTGGAGCAGCCGCCTGCGCGCCTCGGCTTCGCTGGCGAGGGATTCCAGCTCCCGCTCGTTCCGGCGCCGTTCCTCCCTCGCCCGTTCTTCGCCGACGACCACGGAAACGGTGGTCAGAAGCACATCCAGGAAGCGATCCAGCGAGCGCTCGAGCCGCTCACGACAGGCGTCCTTTTCGCGGGGAAAACGCTCGACGACAAGACGTGCCGGGCCTTCGGACTCGATCCAGCCCCTGGACGAAAGCGGGAACAGCGTCTTTTCATCGGCAGGCACCGGACAACGGCCGAGCCACCGTGGAGTTCCATCCGCGATCCGGCACCAGCACAGGTTCTGCGACCGAACCGTCTGGGGGCTCTTCGGTTCCCAGGGGCGGTCGGCCGGAAGCAGCACGGCCGAACGGGGCGGCACGCCGGGGAGCACCCCTTCGGTCAGGCGTTCGACCCAGATCCCCAGCCGTTCCCCGAGCGGGCTCAGAGCGCCCTCGCCGAAGGCTCCGCCGTCGAGAAGGAGGTCGAACAGCAACCGTCTGCCGACGACGATCAGACTGGTATCGAGCGTGCCTGCCGCCATCAGACGGTAGCCGGCGGAGTCGGGCCGAACGAGCGAGCCGAACAGGCACTCACCCTTCGTAAAACTCGCGAGATGTCGACGCCTGCCCGCTGTTTCCGAGGCGCCCACCTGAACCGAGAAAAGATCGACGCGCCCCGTCTCGACGATCCAGACGCAATCCTGACCGTCCAGGAAGAAGGGTCGATTGCCTTCGGCCGTCGTCCGGCTCCATTGCCGGGCCGGAAGCGCCGTGAGGGTCTCGAGGAATCCGCCGGGTTGAACGTTCATTTTTCACCCCGGATCAAGGCGGCGTAGGGACCATCCTGGGAAATCAGCCCCTCGTGGGTACCGCGCTGGACGATCCGTCCCTTCTCGAGAACGATGATCTCGTCGCAATCCCGTATGGTGCTGAGCCTGTGCGCAACGATCAGACAGGTGCAGCCGCGCCGCCGGAGATTGTCGTCGATCGATTTTTCGGTGGCCGCATCGAGCGCGCTGGTCGCTTCGTCGAGCACCAGGACGGCAGGATTGAGGCTCAGGGCGCGGGCGATCTCGAGACGCTGACGCTGACCGCCGCTGAAATTGGTGCCGCCTTCGCTCGTGAAGCCGTCGTAGCCGCCGGGGCGGGCCATGATGTCATAGTCGATCTCGGCATCACGGGCGGCGCGGATCATGTCGCTCTCCGCGATCGTCGAATCCCAGAGGGTGAGGTTGTCCCGCACGGTTCCCTCGAACAAAAAGATGTCCTGATCGACGAAGGCGAAGCCGCTCGACAGGTCGAACCGCGAGATGGCATGGCGCGGGCGGCCGTCGAACAGGATCTCGCCGGACCAGGGCTGATACAGCCCGCAAACGAGCTTGGCGATCGTCGATTTCCCGGACCCCGAACTCCCGACCAGGGCAACGCGTTTCCCGGGCGCGAGAGAAAGCGAAAGCCCCTCGATGAACGGCGGATCGAGGCGGTTGTAGCCAAATGACAGCTCTCGAATCTCGAGATTTCCCTGCAAGGTGCGGGCGGGCTCTCCCGGTGCGGAGCGCGAATCATCGGTTCCGCCGGAGACCGTCGTCGGCAGGCACGCGGCTCCGCAGGCATCTTCCACGGGTTGAACGAGAACGTCGTCCAGCCGGTTGAGCCCGGTCTTCACTTCCTGGAAGCGGTCCATCAGCCCCATCAGATGGGCGAAGGGGCCAGTGATCGAGCCGGCCAGGGATTGAAAAGCCACCAGGGCGCCGGGGGTGAGCTTTCCCTGGATGACTTCAGCCCCACCGATGCCGAGGATGAAAACGGTCGAAAACGACGTGAGAAGGCCGGTCGGGATCTTCAGCACCGAATTGAGGAGCAGCGATTCCTGCAGGGATTCCAGGACACGGGCCATCGTTCCCGACCATCGGGAGAAGAAATCGTTCTCGGTTCCGCCGGCCTTGATCGTTTCGATGCTCATCATTCCCCCGACGGTGATGCCGGAAAGGGTGCCCATTTCGCGGGTCAGCCGCTGCATATTGTCGCTGCGCGCCCTCGTGGCGGTCTTCATGAGAACGAGACCGAGCCCCATCAGGCACAGGACGATGATGGTCAGCGGAACGTCGTAGGACAGCATCATTCCGAGAAACAGGAAGAACATGGCCAGGTTCAGCAGATTCGCGCCGAGCTCTCCCAGCATGACTCCGGCAATGCGATCGTTGATGTGGACGCGACTCGCGATTTCACCGGCGTAACGTTGCGAGAAGAAGGCCAGAGGCAGGTGAAGCACGTGGCCGAGGAAGCCGCCGCTCATCGACAGGCTCAGCCGCGTGTGCAGGTTCAGGAAGACGCGTTGCTGGACCGAGATCACCAGGGCCTGGAACGCGGCCACCACCAGCATGCCGAACAGCATGGGCTTGACCCAGTCGGCGTTCCCGCCGATCAGGACGTCGTCGACGAAGATGCGCGAGAAGGTCGGCAGGATGAACCCCGGAAACGCCAGGCAGATCGTCACCAGCGCCACGAACGCGATCGGCAGGGCCAGGCCGTCGAGGCGCTTCCAGAGGCCCTTCAAGGCATTCGGCGGGGCGCCGCCTGGCTTGAAATCAGGCCCCGGCTCGATCGCCAGGACGACGCCGGTGAACGCCTGCTCGAACTCTTCGCTGGTGACCCGCCGGGGGCCGGTCGCCGGATCGTTGAGAAACGCGTGGGTCGCGCTCATCCCCTCGACGACGACGAAATGGTTGAAATTCCAGAAGACGATGACCGGCATTCGCAGCTCCAACAGCGATTCCGGTGTCTTCTTGAAGGCTTTGGCGACGAACCCGTAATTCTTCGCGGCCTTGAGAATATTCGTGGCTTTGGTGCCGTCGCGGGAAACTCCCGTATCGATCCGCAACGTCTCGAGCGGAACGAACTTCCGGTAGTATCCCATCAGGATGCCGAGAGACGCGGCGCCGCACTCCACGGCTTCCATCTGTAAGACGGTCGGCGTGCGGACCCGCCGTCTTCCGGGAAGGGCGCGGAAACGGCGTAACCACGACCGGAGGCGGCTGAATCGGGATGCGTATTCGGACACGATCACAGCCCCATATAGTCTTTGAAAGCGGGAATGACCAGGCTCAGGGGCGGCTGCTCGCGAACGACGATCGAAGTGTCACACAGAGTCCCGCTGGTGAGGATGATTTCGGGCCCCTTGCCGCCGGACCATCGGTACCCGCTCGGCGTGGCGGGGTTTTGCAGCAGCTCGGCCCGGATGACGATCGGGGCGCCGCCTGCAAGGAGGGCCTGAACGAGCTGGCTGTTGCCGAGAACCGCCTGCATTCCCTGGGCCGTCGCGGGAAACGGCGAAACCGAGACGACGTTTCCCATCAGGAAGCCATATTCTTCACGTTTGACCGAGGCCGGCGCGATCTGGACGGTCATGCCCGGCTTCACCTGCTTCCCATCCTTCATCGACACGTAGATGACCGCCTCGATGAGGCCCCGGCCGCCGCCCTGCGGCTCGAGGCTGAAAACCGGCTGGGACTGGCCGACATGGTCACCCTCGGCGGCCATGATCTCGAGAACCTTGCCGGTCTCGGGGGCGAGAATGCTGGAAGTGAGCTCACCGCGCTTCTCGAGCAGCTCGACGCGGCGCATCGCCTCGCCGATCTCGGCCTCGCGCGACAGGGTTTCCCGGGTCTGGCGGTTGGTCAGTTCGAGGGTTTCCGCAGGCAGTTGCATCACCTGGTGGCCTGTATTCCTGATCTCCGCCTCGAGCCGCTGGATTTCACGCCGGGTATCCAGGACCGACTGGCGGGTCATCAGGCCTTTTTTCTGGAGTTGCTCCTGCTCGGCGGCACGCTCTTCGGCCAGCTTCTTCTGGGACTTCAGCACTTCGACGGAATCCAGGAGAATGGCGCGCCGCTTCTGCGCGAGATCGGTCTGGGTCGAACGCTCGTTCTGCTGAAGGGAAGCGGTGACCTTGCCCTCCTCTTTCAGCTCGGCCAGACGTTGTCGGGCCGCCTCGATCTCTTTTGCCAACTCGGGATTCTCGAGCCTGGCCATGACCTCACCCTTGTTCACGATCTGTTCGGGTTTGACGGCGATCCCGCGCAGGACTCCGGAGCCGGGTGCGAAGGCGTTGCAGACACCTCCGGGAGCGAGAAGGATTCCCTTGCCCCCGATTTTGGTGGGAATCGACCCGTGGATACCCCAGAAAATGCCCAGGGCGATGAACACCAGAAATCCGAGCAGAATCAGCCAGGAGCGGCGGGGAACGAGGATTTCCAGCTGGTCGATCCGCTCGGGGGAGGACAGGCGGTCGAGAGAGGCCTGACGAAATATTTCTGTTCGATCTGATGTATATGGCATAATATTTTTTTCTGCGTTCCTCAACGTGAAACGGGGATCGTGCCGGAGGACGGCTCGACGATCGTTCCGCACTGGTATTTCAGCTCCACCACGGCTTCCGCCAATGCAACCCGGGCCTGGATCAGCGACAGCAAGGCACCGGTCAGTCGGTCTTCGAGCGTGATGAGATCGATGATCGTCGACATTCCGTGCGCCAGCTTGGACTTTTCGTTCTCCACGGCCTGGCGGTAGGATTCGACGGCGGATGCCGCGCAGGAACGCTGGAGCAATCCGTTCACCACCATCGCGTGAGCCTGCGCCACGCCGCTTCGGATCGCGCGGATCGTCTGATCGGTCACGATGCCCAGCCTGGCTTCAGCGGCCTCATACTGCCGGGTGACGCCCCGTGCGGTGAGATCACGGAACGGAAGTTCACCTTCCACCTGGGCGACGGCGTTCAGCCCCGGAATGCCATTGGAAAATGGGGAAATATACGAGGACAGGCGGGAATGGCGATCGAATCCGGAATACCCGACGGAAACATCGAGGTCGACCTGCGGGCGTTCCCGGTCGCGCGCGCCGAAGGTCCGTTTCCCCGCCGCCTTCTGGCGGATGCGGGCTTCGGCCAGATCCGGTCTGTTACCGAGCGCAGCCTGGACAAGCTCTTCGGGCACCGTCGTCGCAAGAAATTCCGACGAGCCGGATGCGACGTCCGGAAAGCCGGTAACGGGCATGGGAAGAGCCTCGATCGCCTCGGGCGAGTAGCCGAGCAGGAGCCCGAGGGTGCGGCGATCCTGCCGGACCTGGGTTTCGGCCGAGATCCGGTCGGCCTGTTTGGCCGCCAGGTTGGCCTCGACCTGGCTTCGTTCGGAAGCCGGGGTGACGTCGGCATCGATCAACTCGGCCGTCTGGCTGGCCAGCAGCCCGGCTCGCTCTTCCGCGGCACGAAGGATCTCGAGACGGCTGACGTTGCCGAGATACCGCCAGTAGGCCGCCAGAGACTGGGATAACGCAGAATGGACCGTCGCCTGCAACCCGGCCAGATCGGCTTCGAGATCCAGGGCCGCGGCCTCTTCCTGCTTGACGGCGCTGGATCGGGCACCCTGGCCGCGGGCAAGAGGCCGTCGGAGGCCCACCGCCACCTCGGCGCGGTTTTCCGGATCGGTCGCGGGGATGTCCGAGTCGGTGCGGATGAAGCTGATCTGCGGCCGGAAAGTCGTGCCGCTCCGAAGATGATGTTCATACCCTATTTCATACTGGGTGGTACGGATGGGGAGAAACGATCGCCCGCCGAGACTGGCCGAGTCGTTTTTCGTCAGGGGCCGAAGATCGTTTTCCTGCCGCACGCTCGTCCGGACGATCGGCTGAAACGCTCCTCGAGTCTGGGTCAACGCGCCCATCGCCGCCTCGACCTGTTGCCGGCGCAGCAGAATCTCCGGGTTGGCGTTCAGGGTGGCTTCGATCACCTCGGATACGTCGAGACCAGGCGCAGATGCCGTTTCAGAGGCCGTGACGCGCGCAACTCCGTCCCCGGGTTCCTGACATGGAGCCGGAGCTGGGGAGATCGTCATGAGTCCACACGTGAGGCAGAGGGTCACAAGGACAAGAGCGGGGTGTTTGGTCATCGGGCTGAGACGGCTGTCACAGGCCGCGAAGCCGCTTGAGGATCGTATCGAAGCGGGCGCCCGCCAGGGCTATCGTATCGAGGAGGGCGGGATCGAGTTCGTCCTCGTATTCCTTGTCCGCATCCAGCGTCGCGCTTTCCCCGTATCCCATTCGCTGCATCGTTCCGCGCAGTCGATCGGACAGAAACACCGCCATGGCTCTGTAAAAATGTGCCGCAAACCCGACATCTTCACTCATTTTCCGCATCAATCCGGCACGAGAGATCTCGAGAACGTTCGAGTCGCCGATCGCCGTAACGGTGGCGGATGGCGGCCGGGAGTCGATACAGGACATCTCGCCGATGAATTCTCCGGCGCCGATCCGCGCAATCTCGCGGTTTTCCATGGCTTTGACCCTGATGGAAAAAGACCCGTCGAGAACGATGAACAGATTTTCGATCGGCTTCCCTTCCTGAACGAGGACGGATTCGCCCTGAACGGTCCGGCGGCGCCCCTGCCTGATCATCCATTCGATGTCGGCATCGGAAAGTTCTCCGAGGATGAACAGCACTTTCTTCATGCGGCGGCTCCCTGAGGAATGGCATTTTCACGGACGTTTCAGATCTGCCGCCACGGGATCGAAGGGGAATCCTTCGGGCATCGGCATCACCCAGGGTTGCAGAGCGCGCATTATAGCACAGAGCACACTTCATGGCGCTAGTCTGCGCCACGGTGGCTGAAAAAAGTGTTACCCTAGCCCTGATTTTTCATACCCTGCCAAATTGAACAGAGAGGTTGTATATGCCAGACTTTTTGCGACTCCCATCCGTCACACCCTCGCCCGGCACCGGGATATGAAGTGAACATCTCCCCTGCGATCCCGGAACGACCGCTTGTATCGGTCATCCTGCCGGTTTTCAACGGCGCGCCATATCTCGCGGAGTCGATCGGATCGATCCTGGCCCAGACCTACGAGCACTTCGAGCTCCTCATCGTCGACGACGGCTCCACCGACGGCTCTGCCGGAATCATCGAAGGGTTCGCCCGCCGGGAACCCCGTATCCGCCCCCTCTTCCTGCCGCACGGCGGTATTTCGCGCGCGCTCAACACTGCGGTGCGAGAGGCTCGTGGCGAGCTGATCGCCCGGATGGACGCCGATGACATCTCGCTTCCGCACCGTTTCGCCGTCCAGATCGAATGGATGCGGCGGACGGGCGTCGATCTCTGCGGCTGTTGCGCCGAAATCTTCGGAACGAAGAATCAGGTGTGGCGGTTCCCGGAAGATCCGGACGCGTTCAAGCACGAACTCCTGTTCCGTTGCGCCGTTCTCCATCCGACGTATATGGCTCGGTCACGAGTCCTGAAGGAACATCCGTATGCCGAGCAAACCACCTTCGAGGATTATGAGCTCCTGACCCGCCTGGCCTTCCATTATCGGATCGGGAACGTTCCCCAGGTCCTGCTCAGATACCGGTCCCATGATTCCCAGATCCACCTCGTCCGGTTCGATTCGATCGTGAATGATTTGAATATATTTGGCATGCGATATTTTCAGCGTTTGTTTCCCCACGCCACCACGGACGACGTGGAATCCATGAATCTGCTGCTGGCCAGGGCTCCCTTCCCCCGGGCGGATCGGCTCGAAACCGCGGGAGCGTGGCTGGTTCGACTCGGCCGGACCCCGGATTCCGTGAGCAGGAGCAACATGGCACATCGCTGGCTCACCGCCTGCCGAAACTCGTCCGCTCTCGGCCCGCGCTGTTTCGCCATCTATCGCCGGTTCGCGCGGGAATTCGCGCCTGCGGGCTCCAGGCGGCCGATCGGCCCCTGGACCGAATTCGGCTTGTGGTCTTCGTGCATCCTGCCGGCGCCCATCGATTCCGGAATTCAGCGGCTCCTCGCGTTTTTCCTGACATGAGACGACATCGTGGTTTTCCGGGATGACAAAAACGCCGCGATCGTTTCCGATCGCGGCGTTTTTCTTGTTGGGACTAGTCCCAGCGGGTGTTCACCCCGAAGGTCACACCGAAGTCGTGGCCATACCCGAACTCGCTCTGGAGGGCCATCGGGAAGCCGAGGGTGCCCTGCCAGGTCTCGTTGAACACGGCCATGCCGAGCAGGAGATCGACGTTCGGACCGTCGGGCCCGTTGTCCATTTCCCAGGACTCGCCATTCAGTTCGCCGATCAGGGAGAAGTGCTGGTTCACGCGATAATCGACACCGCCGCGATAGAGATACTTCGCGATGCTGTCTTCCGAGTCGTTGGCGACGGCCAGGTTCACGTGGCTGGTCCACCGCTCGTTGACGCGGCCCGAGTAGGCGCCGCCGAACTCGACCCAGCCGCCGCGGGTGGCGTTGGCCGGACCGATGCGGACGCCGACGCGCGACTTGCCGGAGAGGTCGATCAGGGGCTGGTGGTAGTTGTCGGAAGCGAACCGGCCGGCCACGTGCAGGGTGACCGCATGGTTCCCCTCGTAGTTCTTCCAGATCTGGTAACCGACCTTCATCTCGGGGTCATGGGCGCCGGAGAGATCGACGGTATTGAAGCCGCCGCCGGTGCGGGTGACTTCCCAGGACTGGAAGGGGAAGGAGATGCCGGCCATGAGCTTCTTGCCGGTATACAGCAGGTTGAGGGGCATGACCCACTGGCGGCCGTCGACAATGTTGTCACGCCCGTTCAGATACTTGTACTTGTCGTAGCGGAAGCTGAGACCGAGGTGCCAGGTCTTGATGTAGGGCAGCAGGGCGCTTTCGGTTTCGAACAGGCCGTGGTAGCCGCGGGTGTTGGTGAAGTAGGGCGAGTAGTCGGTCGGCTTGAGCTCGTCGGGAATCCGATACTTTTCCTCGCGATACAGGGTGGTGTTCGAGACGGGAGCGGCCGCGGGGGCGCCCATCACGGGAGCCGGAGGAATCGCTCCACCGCTCATGTAGGGCGGAGGCGGCGGGGGCTCCAGCATCGAGCCGGGAGCCGGAGCGGCACCCATGGCCGGAGGCATGGCCGGGGGCATCGCCGAACCGGGGGCGGTGAAGGAAGGAGGCGGCGGGGCCATCGGGGGAGCATCGTAGCCGGGCATGGCACCGGCCGATACCATCGGCTGGCCGCCGGCATCGAACGACTGGGCAGACGGGGCCGCGAGCGGGGCCTGGGCTGTGGCAAAGGGGGCTGCCTGGGGGGCCATGCCGGGGATGTTCAGAGCCATGCCGGCTTCGAGACGGTTGGGGTCGATCTGGGGGTTGGCGCGAGCCACTTCCCGCCAGCGTTTGCTCGAGCCGAGCAGTTTCTTCGCGATCTTGCCCATCGTGTCGCCGCGCTGGACGGTGTAGGAACCGCCACTCTGGCCATAGTAGCTCGCATCGGCATCGACGCTGGCGGTTTTGGCCTGGGCGCTGGCCTTCGGGGCCGCCGCAACACGCACGTTTCGGGGCGCTGCCGCAGCGGCGGGCTCGGGTTCTACGGACTCGTATTCCTGGGCCGCCGCCGTCACCGGGACGGGCTGGCGAACGGCCGGGGCTGCGGCAACATTCGAAGAGGCAGCCCGCATCGGAACCGCCTGGGTCACGCTGACCTGGGCGTCACCGGTTGGAACCAGGAGTCGCTGACCAACCCGCAGACCGTTCGGGTCGGCGATGCGATTGTAATCCATCAGCTCTTTCCAGCGATTCGCATTGCCCAGGATTTTCTGGGCGATCCGGGGCGCCGTATCGCCGGGCTGAACGACATAGCCGCCGGTATTGTAAGCAACCCGCACGTCTGCCAGGGCTGCCGCCGGAGCTGCGGCCGTGGCTGCAGCCCTGGCCGCGACCGGCATGGCGGTATTCGCGGCGGCCCGCACCGTCGCATTCACGACAGGTGCGCGTTTCATCGCTTTCTGCACCATCGCGGCCGGCGGCTCGATCGGAGGACGGACATCCCCCGGCTCGAGGGGCGTGGCAACAACGGCTGGAGGCGCTTGCAGCAGCCCCCCGGCCCCGGGGAGCGAAGCGCCGTCGGTCTGCCCGGCTTCCTCGGCAATCGACGCAGGATACTCCTGCGCGGTCGCGGGAACAGGCAAGACCGCCGCGCCCACCGAGAACAGGAGGGCGAGCAGCGGGTCCCTGGCCCGCATCGGTCTGTAGAATCGCATTGATAACCTCCGTGATTCCAGAGATGGAAGGTTCAGACTTTCCAGTATCGTTTCAGATTTGCCTTGAGCAATTTGGCATAGGCATACCAGTCGGAATAAGAGATGATTTCTTCCTTCTTTCCCTTATCGACAGTCACGAGCCGATTGTTGAGCAGCAGCTGCGCATGGTTCGCAAACGCGGCCGCCTGGGCTTTTCCAGGCTTTCCCCCCTCGAGAACCGTCAGGATCCTGCCTTTGCAAAGCTGCCGTCCCGTCGCGAACACCTCCTTGAACAGCGCCAGCAGCCCGTACTGGCTGGTCAGGAGATGCGTGCCGCCGTCCTCGGCCAGGATACCCGTTCCCCATGGGATGATCAGGAACTCCGGCTCGTATTGCTTGAGGATCGGCACGATGATTTCGCGCCAGCAGACCAGGTATTCCCGGTCGCCGTATCCCGAGGGAAGCGGGATATTCACGTTGTATCCGACCCCGGGCGCCTTGCCGATCTCGGAATAGTGCCCCGTGCCGGTGCGGCCCGGATACTCGTGCAGGGAAACGGTCAGCACGTCGCGCCGTTCCCAGAAAATCTCCTGGGTGCCGATGCCGTGTTCGGCGTCGAGATCGATGATCGCGATGCGCTTGAGGCCGAACTTTTTCGAAAGATAATGCGCGCCGGCGGCGGCGGCATTCAGCAGGCTTCCATAGCGGAAACTTTTGTATCCGGCGTGGTGGCCGGGCATGGCGGTGAGGCAGGCGGCATTCGGGACCTTGCCGTCCATGATCAGATCGATGGCGTCGAGCACGCCGCCGGCGCCGAACCGGGCGACCTCGAAGGACTTTTCCATGACGGGCGTGTCGGGGTCGAGGCGGTCGATACCGTAGGTGCACCGTTTGTGCAGGAGCTCGAGATACTCGGGGTCGTGGATCTCGCGCAGCCGCTTGAGCGTCGCGATGTCGGCCTCGTGGATCTGGTCGGGCCACATGTTGGCGGCAACGAGCCCCTCGATGATCGCCTGGAGGCGGGCACCCTCGGGGCCGGCATTCAGCGGATCATGCAGGAGCAGGTCGGGGTGGTACATGATGACTCCACCCTGGGTTTCAGATTCCATCGTCAGGCGCGCGAAACGCGCTTCCCCCTTTCGCGGCGGATGCCGTACGATCCATTCATCGGCAGAATTCGCCGGCCGGTCCACACAAACCGTCAAAGAACCGGCCCGGTTCCGATACTGGTCGGAGCCGGGCCGGCTTGTGGACGGGGAAAGAGAGGACGTCTAGCGGGTCGGGTTGGCAGCCCCCCGTGCGGCGATCCAGGCATCGAGAGCCACGGTGTAGGCGCGCAACGCATGAGCCTTCGTTTCGGACGTGGCAGCCGGGTCCTGGACGGCGGTCACGTAGGCACGGTAGGCCTGTTCATAGGTGGCCTGTGCGGCCGTCAGGGAGGCGGAAGGAGCCGGGGCCGCTGCAGGAGTTTCTCCAGCGGCCATGGGCACGGGCTCCGTGGTTCCGGAGGCCGGGGGCGGCTGGGCGGCGAGGGCCGTATAGGCCATGACACCGGCTTTTTTCACCAGCTTGCTGCCGATCCATTTTCCGATCTTGCCGCCGATGATGTCGCCGCCGATGACGCCCAGAATCGGCAGGGCGATGGGGCCGGTTCCGGCGAACAGGGCCGCACCGATGGCCATGCCGACGGCTTTCCCGATGACGCTGCCGACGGCGTCGGAGGCCCCTTCGACCGCGAGCTTCTTCTTGTCGAGGCTCTTCCAGACTTCGGCTACGGTCGTAGGCCGATCCGTCAGGCGGGCTTCGACGAGCCCCGCCGTCAGCGGCCTCACGTAGGCCTTCGTCATCGAAGAGGCAACCTCTGCCCCGATCATTCCGCCGACGGCCGCCCCGACCGGGCCGCCGATGGCCAGGCCGATGGTGGCCCCGATCGTCATCCCCGCAAAGCCGGTGATCCGGCCGGCGATGCCGCTGGCCGCGGACGAAGCGAGCTTCGTCTTGACCCAGACGGGGTCTTTGACCTGTTCGATCTTCTGCGCCGCCCTGGCTTTCAGGCGCGAGAACAGACCGTCCCCTGCCTGCGCGGCAACCGGCCCCGCAAGCAGCGTCCCGACCAGCCACAGGCAGATGAGTGCCCGCCACGTCGTATTCCGCATATCCGTTCCCTCGTGCATATCGCTCTTGAAGAGCGCGTTTTCCTGCGTTTCAACCCTCCGTCATCCTGGAGAGATGAAGGAGTCCGTACAATCATAACGGAAATTTCTCCAACCCGCCATTGGCAGAGGGTTCTGGGAAAAGCCTTGAGTCGTGAACGATGTTCCCTGGGCCCCGGCTGTCATTCGAAGCGATCGAACAGACCTTCGGCAGATTGCCGAAGTATTACGAGGATAATTATATATCATTCAGTGTTCATACAACCTGGCCCTGCTGTTGCGGGTTCACCTCCTCTTTCCCTTCCCTCGATAGGCGGAAATGTGTTATCGTGGGTCCGGAAGACGCACGTTTTTGTCACATCTCACGGAACGCAACACGCTCCAGAATTTTCAAGGAAACAGCATGAATCACCATCACACTTCTTCTTTCGCACAAGGATATGACCCTGACGTTCTCCAGCAGAATCTCGAATCTGTGGGTGAACTGCTTGTTGAACACCTTCGGAATTCTCTCGAAGGCAAGGGAAAGGTGCTGGTTCAGAACTCGATTCAGGAGATTGCCCGGCAACTCGACTTCGATACCGTGATTGCAACGGGCGGAGCGGATCTTACCGCTCTCACAAAAGTCCTGCTTGCCAATTCGAATCGCCTGCACCACCCGAACTATATTGGACATCAAGTGGCCGTCCCCATGGTTGGCGCTGCGATTGCCGACCTGATCAACGGTGCGACCAACAACAGCATGCCCGTTTACGAGATGGGCCCTGCGGCGACCGCCGTCGAACATAAAGTGATCGAATGGGCACTGGGCAAGGTCGGCTGGCAGGCGGAAGGAGCCGGGGCGATGACCCACGGCGGGAGCATGTCCAATCTGACATGCCTTCTTGCCGCTCGCGCCAACCGGGTTCCCGGTTCGTGGGAAAATGGCTTGCCCCAGGGGTGTGTCATCATGGTTCCGGAGTCGAGCCACTATTCAAACGCCCGTGCGGCAGCCATCATGGGTCTTGGCACGAATGCCGTCATCCGGGTTCCTGTCGATGAGAAGTTCCAGATCAAGGTGGACGAGTTCAAGAACTGCTACCACCACCTCGTCTCGAGCGGCAAGACCGTCCTCGCAGCCGTGGCGAATGCGTGCTGCACGGCAACGGGCATGTACGACAACCTTGTCGAACTGGGCACCTTCTGTCGGGAAAAGGGGATCTGGTTCCATGTGGATGGCGCACATGGCGCCTCCGCGCTCATCACCGACCGATACCGTCATCTTCTCAAGGGAGTCGAGATGGCCGATTCGCTGACGTGGGATACCCACAAAATGCTGGCCACTTCGTCTCTGTGTGGAATGGCGTTGTTCCGCAAGCGGACGAGCATGCTCAAGACCTTCTCGCAGGATGCAACCTATATCTTCAATAGTTTTGAAAAGCCGGGAGAAGACATTTCGGTCAACACCCTCGAGTGCACCAAGGCCATGTTGGGTCTGAAGCTCTTCTTCAACCTTGCAATTGTGGGGGAGAAAGGCCTTGGACGGCATGTGGAGACGCTGTATGACAACACCCGGCGCTTCCATGAACTCATCGGGAACCGTCCGGGATGGAACTGCCTCTGCGCCCCGGACGCCAACATCCTGTGCTTCCGCTATGGCGACGACTCGGCCCTTCAGGATGCGATCCGTCAGAGAATCGTCGCCGAGGGAGACTTCTACATCACTCGGGCAACGGTTCACGGCAAGAGTTACCTGCGGCTTTCCGTGATGAATTCCCTGACCACCGACAGGGAAATCATCCACCTCTGTGAACGTGTGGAGCAACTTGCACAAGAGCTTTCTCCTTCCCAGCTCGCAGAGCGCTCAGCACACGCAGGAGGATAAGCTTCCCTGCCGAACCCCAGACCGCCCCGCCCACGAAGTCGGATCCAGAGGCTCACTGACCTATCGGACAATTATTATATCTATCAATATTCACTTGAAAGGATCGGATGATATGCCTGACCAGAGAGAGATCCGGAAGGTCGTGAGCGGGAGCAGGCAGGAGGATGGGGCTGGGGTGAGACTCGTGCGGGTCATCGGGCATGCGGACGTGCAGGAGTTCGATCCGTTCCTGATGCTCGATGCGTTCGACTCGCGGAATCCCGACGATTACGTGCGGGGGTTTCCGTGGCATCCGCACCGCGGCATCGAGACGGTGACGTATCTCATATCAGGCAATATTGAACATGGCGACAGCCTCGGGAACAAGGGCGCGATCGTCGACGGAAGCTGCCAGTGGATGACGGCCGGCAGCGGCATCATCCACCAGGAGATGCCCCAGCCATCCGAGCGGATGCTCGGACTCCAGCTCTGGGTGAACCTGCCCCGCAAGGACAAGATGACGGAACCGCAGTATCGCGACATCAAGCCGGACAGCGTTCCGAAGCTTCGGGAAGGCAATGCCGCCGTCGCCATCGTGTCCGGCACGTATGGCGGCGTGGCGGGGCCGACACAGGGCGACTACGTGAAGGTGCTCGCCCTCGACGTCGAACTGACGCCGGGAGCGTCCTGGCACCTCGCGACGAGCCCGGACGACACCGTGTTCGCCTATCTGTTCGAGGGTTCGGGCACGTTCGGCACCCATACGACGCCGATCGAAAGCCACCGGGCCGTCCTGTTCGGCGAGGGCCGGGAGCTCGTCGTCAAGGCTGGGCCAGAGGGGCTGCGGTTCATGCTGTTCGCAGGCAAACCGTTGCGCGAACCCATTGCCTGGGGCGGTCCGATCGTGATGAACACCCGCGAGGAGCTCCGTCAGGCCTTCGCCGAGATCGACAACAACACCTTCATCCGCCACCCCCGCTGATCGGACGAGAACCGCCCGCCGCGCATCGCCAGCTCGGCTACGGTCAGGATCGTTCCCCATGCCCATGCCTCAATCAAGCGGTCGCATTGACAAAAAGAATGGATAAGTCGTATATAATAGTATTCAATGGATCGCAATAATCGAAGGATGCCGGGGAGAAAATAGCATGAGGCGTGTAGCCGCCGTTTTCACTGCCTTGTTGGCACTGGTGTGCAGCTTGCAGAACCTGCCGTGTCGGGCTGAAGAGCGGCTGCTGTTCATGGCCGGAGCGGCAGCCGCCCCCGTCGTCGGAGAGCTTGCCAGAGCCTTCGAGAAAGCGACCGGGATCGGGGTGGATGTCAATACCGGCGGTTCGGGAATGCTGCTGTCGCAGATCAAACTCTCGAAACAGGGCGATATCTACTTCCCCGGCTCCATCGATTTCATCGATCAGGCCCTGAAGGATGGGATCATCGACGCATCGACCATCACCCCGATCGTCTACCTCGTTCCTGCGATCAATGTGCAGCGGGGCAATCCTCTCGGTATCAAGTCCTTGAAAGATCTCTGCCGTCCGGGCGTGAAGGTGATCATCGCAAATCCCGAATCCGTCTGCCTGGGCGTGTTCGCAACCGAGCTCGTCGAAAAACTCTTCACCCCCGCCGAAAAAAAGGCATTCCGGAATAATATCATCAACTATGCCGAAAGCTGCGAGAAAACCGCCAACTCGATCGCCCTCAAAAGTGCCGACGCCGTGCTGGGCTGGAGCGTTTTCGAGCACTGGAACCCCGAGTTGATCGAGACCGTGAAACTTCCCCCTGCCGAGATCATCCGCATCAGTTATCTTGCCGTCGCGGCGACAACGTATGCCCAAAATCCTGCTCTGGCCAAAAGATTCATCGCGTTCATGAAATCCCCCGAAGGGCTGGACTTCTTCAAGAAATATCGCTATTTCGCGACAGCCGACGAAGCCCTGGAATACGTCGGGCAACCCAAGCCCGTTGGCGGAGACCCGTTTCCCGTCCCCGCCGACTGGATGAATCCAACGAGCCGATGAACAACGGGTTTCGGCGGGTCACGATCTTCGCGGCCCTTTCCCTGTTTCTCCTGTTCGCTCTCCTTGTTCTCAGTCTGTTCGGATTCACGTCGCTTTCCGGGTTTCTGCGCATCGCAACCTCCGAACGGGTCATCACCTCGATGCAACTGAGCGTCGGGGCTGCGCTGATGGCAACAGGACTCTCCCTGCTCATCGCAATCCCGGCCGGATATGCCCTTTCCCGGTACGAGTTTTTCGGGAAAAACCTCGTCGACCTCACCCTCGAGGTTCCCATGGTCGTCACGCCGGTGGCTCTGGGAGCGCTTCTGCTCATCTTCCTCAACACCCGGTTCGGCGAACTTCTCAGGCAAGCCGGCTTCTCCTTCGTTTTCACGTTTCCCGGCATCGTTCTTGCCCAGTTCGTCACCACGGTCGGGATCGCCACCCGCATGGTCAAGACGACGTTCGACGGAATTTCCCAACGCTACGAGGTCGTTGCCTGCACGCTGGGCGCCACGCCGACCGAGGCGTTCACCTCGGTGGCGCTGCCGATGGCGAAGCAGGGCATCCTCGCCACCACGGTTCTCACGTTTGCCAAATGTATCGGCGAGTTCGGAGCGACGATCATGATCGCCGGCTCGATGCCCATGAAGACGGAGACGTTGCCGATTTCGATATTCATGCGCCTCAGCACTGCCGACATCCAAGGCATGGCGGTTCTGATCCTGATCCTGCTGTTCATCGGATTGTCGGCGCTCGTCTTCATCAAAACGGTGCTCGAGACCTCCCATGATTGACGTGCGCGCTCTCCAGGCTGGGGTCGGCCAATTCCGCCTCGCAGACATCCATCTGAAGATCGATGCGGGCGATTGTCACGTCATCGTCGGTCCGACCGGCGCGGGCAAGACGTTTCTTCTCGAGACGATCATCGGCATCCGGGAGCCGGGCTCCGGAACCATTCTGATCAACGGGCAGGATGTCACAAGACTGCCTCCGAACAAACGCCACGTGGCATATGTTCCCCAGGACACCTGCCTTTTTCCGAATATGACGGTTGACCAGAACATCCGTTACGGCCTCCGTTTCGGCAACGGAAGCAGGGCCGCCGACCACGAGTTCATCGGTCATCTGAACGATTTTCTGCACATCACCCCCCTCCTCGAGCGGTATCCCCAGCATCTGAGCGGCGGGGAAAAGCAGCGCGTCGCCCTGGCGCGGGCTCTCGTGACGAAACCCGACCTGCTGGTTCTGGACGAGCCCTTCTCCGCAATCGACCACTCCCTGCGCGAGGAGATCCGCCGAACGCTCAAGGAGTTGCTCGACGAGTTCCATACGACCACCCTGATCGTCACGCACGACCTGGACGAGGCTTTTTTCCTCGGGAACCGGCTCTCGATCCTCATCGGCGGCCGCATTATCCAGTCCGGCGACCGGACCGAGATCTACTACTACCCGAAAACGCTGGCCGCAGCCTCGTTTCTGGGCATCAAGAACCTGTTCCGGGGCCAGGTCGTGGATATCCGGCCGGATGAGATCACCATTTCAAGTGAGCAGCTGCACCGAACCATTGCCGTCTCCTGCAAATGCGCCCACAAGCGCTTCGGTCTTCGTCAGCAGATCCGGTTCGGCATCCGCTCCGAGGCCGTGTATATCCTTCGTCATAAGGCCAATCTCGAGGCGAGAACCAGCGTTTTCGATTCTATCGTGAAGAAAATATATATGCGGGGCAAGATGCACACGGTCATCGTCGCCCTGGACACCCCCGAGCATACGCTGGTGGAAATCGACATCCATGACGCGGCGGCCCGGAAGATCGGCATCGCGGAAGGCGGCGTCCTGAAGATCGACCTGGACCCCACCCACATCTTCCTGCTGCCGGAGGTCTGAGCCCGGCTATTCGCGGAGGGCGCCGGCGGTGATTCCGTCGATGATTTCGCGCTGGAAGGCCCAGAAGAGGAGGATCAGCGGAATCGAACTGACGGCGGAGCCGGCCATGAGGGTGCCCCAGTCGGTCGAAAACGGCCCCTGGGTCAGCATCGCGAGGCCGACGGGCAGGGTGCGGCGCGCCGCCGAATCGGTGAGGATCAGCGGGAACAGGAACGAGTTCCAGGTGACGATCGCCGTATTGATCACGACGACGGCGAGCGCGGGCCGGCACAGCGGGAAGACGACGTGGCGGAGGATGCCGAACTCGCCCGAGCCGTCGGCGCGCGCGGCATCTTCGAGATCGGCCGGGAGCGCCGCGATATACTGGCGCAGCAGAAAGACGTTGAAGCTGTCGACGCAGAACGGCAGGATCAGCGCCCAGAGCGAGTCGTGCAGGCCGAGCCGGACGACGAGGTCGAGGATCGGCACCATCAGGGTCTGTTTCGGCACCATCAGCGTGACCAGCACGAGGCCGAACAGCAGGCTGCGGCCGGGGAAACGGAACCGGGCGAAGGCATACCCGGTCACCACCGAGGTGAACACGTTCGCGACGACGACGACGGCCAGCACGAACACGCTGTTCAGCACATACTGCAGGAATCCCGCGCCCCCGAAGACGGTGCGGTAATGCTCGAGCGTGAATCCGACGCCCGAGGCCGCCATTCCCGGCTCGAACCGCATGAACGAGCGCGCCACCATATATAATAGAGGATATAGATAACTGAGCAGGAGCAGGACCAGGAACGCCGAGAGCACCGGTCCGGCCCGGCGGCTGCGCGGGGAGGAAGCGGTCGCGGGACCGGGCGCGCCGGTTGCCGGCGCAGATTCGGTGCGGCTCATCGGTTCTTCTCCTGGAGAATGCGCATCTGCAGCAGCGAAAGGGCCATGATGACGGCGAACAGCACCCAGGCCATGGCGGAGGCGTATCCCATCTCGTGATACCGGAACGCGGCCTCGTAGACCCGGTGCACGAGGGTGTCGGTGGTTCCGAGCGGGCCGCCGCGCGTGAGGGTGAAGATCTCGGGGAACACCTGCCAGCTTCGTATAGTATTTATCACTATTATAAAGAGCACCATACCCCGGATCTGGGGCAGCGTGATGTGACGAAACTGGGCCCACTCCCCTGCCCCGTCGACCTCGGCGGCCTCGTATAACTGGGGCGGCACGGACTTGAGCGCGGCGAGGAACAGGACCATGTAGTAGCCGACCGAGGACCAGATATCCATCGCCATGATCACGGGCAACGCCCAGGCGGGTTCGACGAGCCACGCGTGGCGCGGCAGGCCGAGGACCGAACAGATCTCGTTCAGCAGGCCATCCGGGGCATAGAAGGATTTGAAGATCGTGGCGATCACGACCATCGAGATGATCGAGGGCAGGAAGAAGGCTGACCGGAACAGCCCCTGGAGAGCTCGCACCCGCTCGATCAGCAGAGCGAGGGCAAGGGCAAGCACCGTCGTGACGGGCGTCGTTCCGAGAACGAAGAACAGCGTGTTGCCGAACGCCTGCCGGAACCGGGCATCGGAAACCAGCCGGGTGAAATTGTCGAGGCCCGTCCAGCGGAACGCCCCGGCATGGAAGACATCGTAGTCGCAAAAACTCAGCAGGAAGGAGAACAGTAGCGGGTACAGCCAGAAGACCAGGAAGGTGAGAATCCAGGGGGCCAGCAGCAGCAGCGCATACCCGGCCTTGTGAGTCGGATGAGCCCGGCCGGAGGCACCGGACCGGTACGGCTCAGCCTGGCCCGCCGCCTTCAAGCGGCGTTTTTTTTTACCTCGCCGTAGATGAACACGAGGAGTATGGCATTCACCACGGTCCCCACGGCAATCAGCGCCAGCAGCAGAATCGCCCAGCCGGGCAGACCGGCAGCCGGGACGGCTTGAACGGCCTGGCCGTCGGAAGGCACGGCAGAGGGCGACACCGCCCGCTTCCGCTCTTCGAACTGGAGGCTGACCCGCTCGTAGGCCGTGGCTGCGGCGCCGAGCACCTCGTCGATCGAGCCGCCGTACAGCACCTTTTCGACGGCATCGTTCACGATGCTTTCGAGCTCGATCCAGAGCGGGTGAACGGGCGGATGGACCCCAGTCTCCATCTGTTTCACGAACACCCCGAGGCGGGGATTTTTCGTGAAGAACTCGTCCGCGAAGGCTTCCTTGTTCGCCGGGAAGCTGACTAGGGCTTCCTTCGTGATCGGAAGCGTGTGCTCGGCTCTGGTCAGGAACCGGATGAACTCGGTCGCGAGCTGGGGATCGCGGCAGTTGCGGAACAAGACGAGGATCTCGCCGCCAAGGAACGAGCTGGAAGTGCCGCGATCTGCCGCCGGCGCGGGAATCAGCGCAGTGCCGAAGTCGAGATCGGGAGCTTCCTTCGGGTATTTTGCGAAGTTCCAGGAGCCGGAGATCTCGAGGCCGAGCCGGCCCCGTTTGAAGGCGTCATCGAGGATATCCTGCTTTTCCTTGAGGCCGTAGACCATCAGCCGACGGTAGAACTCGAGCGCCTCGCGCGTGGCCGGGCTGTCGAAGCAGAACTTCCCTTTTTCGTCGATGATCGAGCCGCCGTTTCCCCAGACGAACGGCAGGAATTTCTTGTAAAGGATGTGGCCTTCCCCGGCATTGACGCCGAAGCCATAGAGGCCTTTCTCGGGCTGATGAATCGTCTTTGCGGCGGCAAGGAGCTGGTCCCACGTCGAGGGCGGCCGGTCGGGGTCGAGACCGGCGGCTTTGAACAGACCTCGGTTGTAGAACAACACGCGTGTGCCGACGAGCCAGGGCATGCCGTAGATCCGGCCTTCCCAGATCGCGGGTTCCCACAGATGATACTGGTCGCGCAGGTCGGAAACCCGCTCGGTCAGGTCGAGAAGCACGCCCTCGGACATGAACTTGCCGGTCCAGGTCGAGCCGAGCTCGCAGATGTCGGGCGCGCGATCGTTGGCGAGGGCGACGACGATCTTGTCGAGGCCGTTTCCCCAGTTGAGCTGCTCGCTGCGGATCTTCACGCCGGGGTGGAGCGCCTCAAACTTCTGGATGACCGGCGTGATGAACTTCTGATCCCAGAAGTTCCAGAAGACGAGCTCGGTTTCAGCCCCCGCAACCGTGACGAGGGCGAGAACCAGCGCCACCACCGCAACCGACAGCCGACGGGCGGCATGCAGGGGGTGGAACGGGGTCACGCGGTCACACGTGTTGATCGGCATGGGGCATTCTTTTACCAGAAACCGCCCTCCCCTGCAAGGATCGCCAACGACCCGCAGATTCAGGGAAGAACTCATCGCATGGGCGAGGGTTGCTTCACCACGAAGACACCAAGACACGAAGGGAGGAAAAGGTCTTCTTCAGCGATCAGGGCGGATCACGATCCGCCCCTACAATTTTTGGGGGCATCGTTCCGTCTGAAGGTCAGCCGGATTTCATCCGGCTTCATCTGCGATATCTGCGTCATCTGCGGATTCGCGCCTTCCTCGGAATCACCCAATCCTGGTGGGCAGAGGAAGGCGGGTCATCGCGAAACGGCCTGAATCGGGCGGAGGTCGACGGCGAAGCGGGCGAACAGGGCGAGATACCGGTCCATCATCGCGCTCCAGCCGGCGGATCTGAGGATGCGCGCGCGGGCGGCGGCGCCCATGGCACGGCGGCGGGCAGCGTCGAGGGAAACGGCTTTCGCCAGGCTCTGCCGCAACGAGGCCGTATCGCGGTGGCGGAAGAAAAAGCCTTCCACCCCGTCCTCGAACATCTCGGACATACCGCCTATAGCAGGCACTATAGCAGGAACGCCGCAGGCCATCGCCTCGAGAGCGGTATATGCATACGTCTCGTGCGAGGTGACGGCCAGCGCGAACAGGTCGAACCCGGGATGGACGGCCTCGATGTCGTCCCTGAATGGAACGGGGTGGAACCGTTCTCCGGCCCCGTAGCCGGCTGCGCGGGCACGCAGGGCATCGATATATCCCGATTGATATTCTCGCCCGACATAGGCAAGGTGCACATCCGGCCTGCCGGCTCCCACGCCGTCGGGGCCGAACACAGTATCGATCAGGATTTCCGAACCCTTTTCGGGGTGGATCCGGCCGGCGTTTCCGATCAGGATCGCATCTTCCGGGATGCCGAGACCGGCGCGGAACGCGGTCCGACGGGCCTCGTCGGGACGGTACCGGTCGGTGTCGACCCCGCTGCGGATGCAGACGACCTTGTCGCGGGCGATGGCCCAGTAGTTCAGGATCTTGCGGGCGACATGGTCGGCATTGGGCACGACGGCAGCGAGATGCCGGAACAGCACGCGGTGCAGCGGGTCCCGTCGCTGGTAGTTGCCGGCGCCGATGCGATAGAACAGGAAAAACGGCACATGCGACTGTTTCAGCAGCCTCGCGAGGTGGAGCGGATAGATCGCCTGGGTGCGGAACGCGACGACGGCGCGCGCGGGCCGGCCGGTCAGGTCGTGCCCACCGATGCTCAGCGGCTCGCGGCCCTCGATGAACCGGGCAAGGCGAAGAACGGCGTGGGGGTCGAACCGGCGCAGCTCGGCCAGATGAAACGAAGGAATCCCGCGCTGCCGGCACTGCTGGTCGATCATGCCGCCGGCGGGCGAGGCGACGGCAACCGGGATGCCGCGCGCCAGCAGATCGGCAGCAAACCGGAGGCAGAACAGCTCGAGCCCCGACAAGCTGGGATACGGCAACAGAAAGAGGATGGGACCGCCCTCAGGGGCCTCCCGACAGCCCGGACACGGAGAAACGCCGGAACCGGCCGAAGAGCAGCGGGTTGCAGAACCGATTCCGGCGCGTGAATCCATAACGATGCCTCAGGCGACCCCGGCTTTGGCAAGGGCGCTGATGCCCTCGAGGCCGAGCTTGAGCATGCGGGCTTTTCCCTTCGTAACCTTTTCGCCGTGCGGATCGTAGTTGCCTTCCTCCCATTTGAGGGGGTTGCCGTCGACGGTGAGAATGCCGCCGGCCCGAACGCCGCGCAGCGAGGCGATGACGAACAGGGTCGCGCACTCCATCTCGACGCCGGGCACGCCGGCCTTGCTGTACAGCTCGAGCGAACTCGGCAGCAGCCCGGGGTAGAACAGATCGCTGGCGACCACGATGCCGCGCCGGTATGCCGCTTTCTCGTCGCGGCAGGCCTTTTCGAGCGCGTCAGCCACGGCGCTGTCGGCAACGGCGGGGAAGCCGAGGGGGATCAGCAGGCTGGAAACGCCGTCCTCGCGCACGGCAGCCGTGGTGACGATATGGTCGCCCTGGCCCAGGGCGTCGGTCAGGGCGCCGCAGGTACCGACGCGGATGATGACTTTCGCGCCGATCTTGATCAGTTCTTCAAAACAGATCGCTGCGCCGGCCGAGCCGACGCCATGCGAGGTGATCGTGACCTGCTGACCGTTATAGGTTCCGACGAAGGTCCGGTATTCGCGATTGTAGGCAAGCTGTTTCGGGTTCTGGCACAGGTTGGCGATCTGCTCGGCGCGTGCCGGGTCGCCGCAAACGAGCACGTAAGGGGAGATGTTGCCGGTATCGAGCTTCAGATGGGGCTGCATGGAGACTCCTCGTCGTGAAATGGGTTGTGGTACACCATGGCCGGGGGCCGGAACACCACCCCGCGGCCGCTCTCACTATACAATTCGGAATCGGCGTTGCGCAATCTTTGAGCATCACGCCCGCTCCAGAACAGCGGCCCCTCTTTCGATGCCGTACAGACATGGCCCCGATGCGGCTCTCCAAACATGGCACGCTATATGCGACACCTTGGCCGTGCCGCGTGAGATCGAATCACCGACCGGGCGCGGCGGCCCGTTCCCTGCCCCCTCGGGTGGGGTTCACGAAAGGAGGGCATCATGATGGACATCAGTATTCTCGTGTGGTTCCAGAAGTGGATGATTCGCACCCGAACGGATTTCCAGCCGAAAACGGGGTGCTGATACAGCTTTTCGGGGAGATCCCGGAGCGAAAAATTGTTGACAAGTGTACCGGATTGTGAGTAATGTATGCCCGCACCGTTGAAGGTTGCGTACAACGTAAGAAAAATAAGGTTGGAGGTCATGTGATGAAGAGGTTGCTCCCCGTTATGTTGGCGGTTGCTCTGGTGGTTCCGGCGTCCTCCGCTTTTGCGGCGAAGGGCACCAAGAAGGCCAAGAAGGTCGCCATCGAGCGCTGCTCCGGCGATCGCGATGTGAAGAGCGTCTCCCTGGGTAAGGAAGTCGTCTACGTCAGCGAGGACATGAAGTCCGCCTCCTTCACCAAAGACGAAAAGCACACCCAGAAGCACAACCTCATGTATTACAGCGCGAAGACCGAGTACAGCCGCCGCACCCCCGGCATGGACAAGGAAGGCAACGCCCTGGTTCCGTCCTTCAAGCACGGTGATGTCTGGCACTCTCTGACCCGCGACGAGAATGGCGCCCTGATCGTTGACGGCGTTGCCGCTCCGGTCGACACCACCATCGCCCCGACCGAAGAGAAAAAAGAAGTGAAGAAGCCCGCCAAGAAGGCCAAGAAGGGCAAGAAGTCCAAGAAAGCCAAGAAGGCCAAGAAGGTCGAAGAGAAGGCTGTCGAGCCCGCCGCTCCGGCCACCGAGCCCGCCCCCGCTGCCGAGCCGGCTCCCGCCGCTGCCCCGGCCACCGAAGGCAAGTAATCCGCTCTCCAAAAACCCGGGACGATCGTCCCGGGTTTTTCTCTGTACGGATACCGACCTCCTTATTTTATCATTGGTGATATCTATGACACACGGGAACAAACGCCCGGCGCGCTTCCGGGCACTCCTCGTCGCCCTGTGCTGCGCGCTCGCCGGCCAGTCGCTGCCGGTGCGGTCCCAGACGGCCAGCACGCCCGACCAGATCCGCGCCCTCGCCGCCTCGTTCACCCTCGATTCGGTTCCGGTGCTGTTGTCGACCCTTCACGGAAGCGACGCGCGATGCCGGGAAGAGGCTCTGTTCGCCCTCGAGAGGCTTCCCGAGCTGCCGCCGTGGGAAGAGGCGCCCCTGATCGAAGCGGCGATCGATCTGCTCGGAGACGCGTCGGAGACGATCCGATTTCAGGCCGTCAAGGCGCTCGCGATCCGGTTTCCCGACCGGGAACGGGCTCGACAGGCGCTTGCGGAGCTGGCCACGCCGACGATTCCCGCCGAATTGATCGGCTGGGCCCGGGATCGGGTGTTCGAGGGCGGTCGCCGGAACGCCGAGGCACGCACCGAACTGAACCGGCTCGCCTCGGAAGCCGACGCGAAGCTGCGGGCCTACCTGCAAGAGGCGCCGCTGCTCGAATCGGCCTCGAGAACCCGGGGATGGCTGTTGAAGGAGCCGGGAATCCAGGCCGTCGAGGTGTCGCGCGACGGGCTGTGGTTCACGACGAGCGCGGGCCTCGAGTCGGGGCTGCTGCTCGATGCCTATCGGGGAATCGCGACCCGAAGCGCCCCGGCCGCATCCGGAGCGGTGCCGCTTCCCCGGGCCCCGCGATGATTGACAAGCCCGGCTTCAATTCCTAGAATGGGGCCGGTTTTCCCAACACCCATCACACGACGAGACATCAAGGAGAAAAAGGAATGTCAACGGTTCGCCCCTTCAAGGGTCTTCGCGCTCCCAAGGAGATCGCCCCGAAGCTGGCCGCGCTGCCCTACGACGTGCTCAACTCCGAGGAAGCCCGCAAGCTGTCGGGCGGAAATCAGTATTCGTTCCATCACGTGACCAAACCCGAGATCGATCTCGATCCGAAGATCGACCTGTACGATCCGAAGGTCTACGCCAAGGCCAAAGAGAACTTCGCGCTGTTCCAGAAGAACGGCTGGCTGAAGCACGACCCCACGCCGAACTTCTACATCTACAAGCAGGTCATGGACGGGCGGGCCCAGGTCGGCCTGATGTGCTGCTGCGCCGCCGAAGAATACTGGAACGACACGATCAAGAAGCACGAGCTGACCCGCAAGGACAAGGAGGAAGACCGCCTCAAGCACGTCGACGTGACCAACTCGAACGCCGGCCCGGTGTTCCTCACCTACCCCGCGGTCGATGCGATCAACCAGATGATGGACGAGGCGATGAAGGCGACCCCGGAGTATGACTTCACGAGCGAGGATGGGATCCGGCACGTGCTATGGGTCGTGACGGACAAGGCCTGGCACGAGAAGATCATCGCCGCCTTCGCGAAGATCAAGACCTTGTATGTGGCCGACGGGCATCATCGCTCTGCTGCTGCCTCCCGCATCGCCAAGGTTCGCCGCGAACAGAACCCGAAGCACACCGGGAACGAGGAGTATAACTTCTTCCTCGCCGTCCTGTTCCCGCACAACCATCTCTATATCATGGATTATAACCGCGCCGTGAAGGATCTGAACGGCATGACCGTCGACCAGTTCCTGGCGAAGGTCGGCGAAAAGTTCACGGTCGAGAAGACCACCGAAAAGAAGCCCTCGAAGGCCACCATGTTCGGCATGTATCTGAAGGGCCAGTGGTATCGCCTGACCGCGAAGCCGGGCTCGTTCGATGCGAAGGATCCGATCGGCTGCCTCGACGTTTCGATCCTGCAGAACAACCTGCTGGCGCCGCTTCTGGCCATCGGGGACCCGCGCACCGACAAGCGCGTCGACTTCATCGGCGGCATCCGCGGCGTGAAGGAGCTCGAGCGGATCGTCGACGAGGGGAAGTTTGCCGTCGCGTTCTCGATGTTCCCGACCTCGATCGAGCAGCTGATGCACATCGCCGACGCGGGCAAGATCATGCCCCCGAAATCGACCTGGTTCGAACCGAAGCTCCGCTCCGGTGTCGTGATCCACACCCTCGACTGATTATACTTTCAGAGATATACAATCACCCCCGGCCCTGTTGCCGGGGGTGATTTGCGTCCGGAACGGGCGAAATCTCAGACGAAGCCGGCGCGGATGCGTTCGAGCAGGCGAGCGAGCACGTCGCCGGAGATCTCGAGCAGGTCGTGGGCAGCCGTCAGGCGCGCCGCCTCTTCCGCAGGCGCCAGGGCGTCGCGCAGCCGCTTCATGTCGATGGCGAGCAGCAACGCCTGCTGGGTGAGGCATTCGGCCAGGCGCGGCTTGTTTTCGCGACGGCGCCAGATGGCCTCCTCATCGCGCAGTTTCTGGAGAGCCTTGTCGAGTTCTCCACGCATGCGGTGCGCATAGGACTGGCCCGCGAGGCTGTGGGCGACCTCCTCGAGCATACCGAGATCCCGGCTCACCCGCTCATGCGCCTGGAGCCGGTCGAGCAGCGTCTGGGGATCGTCGTCGGGCCGGATGAACGCGACACGCTCGATCAGGCGGTGCTGGATCTTTTCCCACAATTCCGCGGAGACGGGCTCGCCATCTGTATCCGCAGAATTCTTTTTCCGCATCGTGTCGAGCACGGTGGCGATCTGGTCGGACAGCGCCACCAGGCCGTGCGAGCGGGCCATGCCCCAGGCTTCCTTCATCAACTGAACGGCCTCGCCGGCCGTGTCGAACCGGCGACCAAGCAACGAAGCCTGGGCAGCCAGGGCTTTGACCAGCCCGGCCTTGAGGCCGAGTTCGCGGCAGATCGCCTCCTGTTCGCGGAACAGCGCCATTGCCCCTTCCATCTCGCCGTTTGTCTGCATGATCTGGGCCTGGCGGCCGATGCAGGCCTGAAGCCCGGCCTTGATGCCGAGTTCACGGCAGATGGCCTCCTGTTCCTTCAGGAGCTTCATCGCCATTTCCGTATCGCCGCGAGTCTTGTGGATGCCGGCCATGTATTCGAGGGCACGCTGCAGGCCGGATTTGTAATCGAGGGCGCGACAGATGTGCTCGACTTCGCCGAGCAGGGTCATCGCCGTATCGAGCTCGCCTCGCCGCTCGAAGATGACGGACATGCTGCACAGGACACGTTGCAGCCCTTCCCGGTGGCCGAGTTCGCGGCAGATGCGCTCACCTTCGCGCAGCTTCTGGAGCGCGGCGTCGAACTCGTCACGGGCCTGGAGAATGGCGGCCTGGCCGCACAACGAAACCTGAAGCCCTTCTTTGTAGCCGGATTCCCGGCAGATGCGCTCCTGTTCACGGAACAGGGCCATCGAGCCTTCGAGATCCCCGCGGTTTCTCAGCACGACGGCCTGGCTGCCGAGAGCCGCCTGAAGCCCCTCGCGGTATCCGGCTTCGCGGCAGACGGCTTCCTGCTGTTTGAAAAGCGCCATGGCCCCTTCCTGGTCGCCCCGGATGAGCAGGATCACGCCCTGGTTGTAGAGCGACACCTGCAATCCGCTCCGGAGGCCAAGTTCGCGGCAAATCGCCTCCTGTTCCCGAAGCAGCTCCATCGACCGTTTCCAGTCGCCCCGGGCCCGGAAAATGACGGCCTGGCCGCCAAGTGCGATGTGCAGGCGGTCGCGCAGACCCAGTTCCCGGCAGATGCGCTCTTGCTCTCGAAACAGGGTCATCGCCGCCTCGACCTCGCCGCGGAAATACAGGATGTGCGCCTGATGGCCCAGGGAGACCTGGAGGCCGATCTTGATGCCGAGCTGACGGCAGATCTTCTCCTGCTCACGCAACAGGGCGAGGGCCCCGTCGAGCTCGCCGCGCCCTTTCAGCACGAGGGCGAGCTGTTCGAGCACCCTCTGGAGACCGGCCCGGAGGTTGAGGTCGCGGCAGATGCGTTCGCTTTCCCGCAGAAGCTGCTGAGCCTCGCCGAGTTCGCCGCGGTCGAGGCAGATCGAGGCCATGTTGCCGAGAATGCGGGGCAGTCCTTCCCGATACCCGATTTCGCGACACAGGCGTTCGGCCTCTTTCAGCAGCTGCTTCGCCTCGTCGAGACGGCCGCGGTCACGCAGGATGACGGCATGACCGCACAGCGAAATCTGTAAGCCGTCCTTCTTGTTGATCAGCCGGCACAGCCGCTCCTGCTCCTGGAACAGGCGTGTGGCTTCGTCGAGATCGCCCCGTATGCGCCGGATCGAAGCCTGGCCGCCGAGCGCCGTCTGCAGCCCATCGCGATATACCGTCTCAACACAGATCGCCTCGGCTTCCTGGTAGAGTTCGAGGGAAAGATCGATCCGGCCGTGCGTGCGCACGATCGCAGCCCGCTGGTTCAGCGCGTCGGCGAGCCTCTCGCGATACCCCATGCGTCGGCAGATCTCCTCAGACTCGTGCAGCAGGTTCAACGCCGTCTCGAGGTCTCCCCAAGCCCGCAGGATGAGTGCCTGGCCGTGCAGGGCGCGAACGAGGCCGGAAAGGCGGCCGATCGAACGGCAGATCTGCTCCTGCTCGGCGTAAAACGTCTTGGCTCCGCCCAGATCGCTTTGCGCATAGAGATACCCGGCCAGGTGCCCCAGGGCGACCTCCTGACCGAAGGGATCGCCCGCCTCGCGGAACAGACGGCGGCTTTCGCGGCACTGCTTCGCCGCAAGATCGTTCCGACCGCAGGAGCCGGCGATCAGCGAACGCCGTAACGCGATGCGGGCGGCGCCGGCACGGCCTCCCGGGACGGGGGCTCGGGCAAGCTCGGCAAGGATGGTTTCGGCGCGGGCAAACTCCCCGATCTCCATGAACAGCTCGGCGAGCGTTTCGCGCGCCCCCCAGACCGCCTCTTCTTCGCCGGTTTCGCGCAGATGATCGATAAACGGGATCTGGAGCGTGATCGCCTTCCCCGGCAGACCGGCCGCGGCGAGGATTCCCGCCCAGGTGCCGAGATGCGGCTTCCAGGCGACGGGCTCGAGAAGGACGCGGCTGGCGGCCTCGAGGAGCCGAAACGAGGAGTTCTCTTCGAGCTTCCGCCACAGTCCGGCAACGAGCGGCGCCGGAACCGTCGCAAGATCCCCGAAGCCACGGGCCTCGGCGAGAAGTCGGTACAGGCCTTCCCAGGATCGGATCGCAACGAGATGGGATGCCAGCTCGCTCCATTCACCGGTCAGCAGCCGGCGGGAACACAGGTGCCCGATGATGCGCTGCCGTGCCGAAATCTCGTGGGCCTCGCTGAGCAGATATCTGGCCCGGACCGCGGCCGTGACGATCCCGTTCGAGAAGACAAGCCGGCCGCCACGCTCCTCGAGGAAAGGGGCGAGTGCCCATCGCACCGGCTGCCAGCAGGATGCCGGGAGACGGCCGTCGTCTTCCTCGGAAGCCAGGATCTCGACCAGGTCATCCTCGGCGAGGCCCCCGGAAGACACGGCGATCAGCGACAAGGCGTCGCGCACCAGAAGGCAGCGCCGACGGCCGCAATCGCGCTCGATGCGAGCCAGCACGGCATCCGTCATCTCGACCGGCCCGGCGGTCGCAAGGCAGTCGTTGAGATACCGTGCAGCCGATCCGCTCGTTCCGAGAAGCCTTGCCTCGTGCAGCAAGGTCACGGCGGTGAACGCAAAACCAGGATTCTGGGCCGTCTGGCTGCGATCGATCCAGGCCCGCGGGAGATCGAGCCGAAGATCGGCCAACCAGGCTGTCAGGAACTCGGCCCGGTGTGGCCGGTCAGGATCGGGCAAGGGCAGGCTCGGCCAGCCCCTTCGAGAGAAGAGATCGATCGGAGGCTGATCCGGACGCAAGGCGAGGATGAACCGGATGTTCCGAGGCCAGGAGGCCCAGAGCCAGTCGAGGCGGAAGCAGCCGTCGGCATCGGCGGCGTGGTGCAGCCCGTCGAGGAGGATGACGATGCGGCCGTGCGCGGCAGCGATGTGGAGCCACTCGGGCCCCTCGGAGCGCCATTCTTCATCCGTCTCGGGAAGGGGAAGCGAGCAGCCGAGTCGCTGTTTTATATCTATTACTATTCTCTTCCAGATCCGTATATCGGGCGGTTCGGCAACGGGGGTCTCGAGATGGATTGCGACAACCGGCACCGACGGGTTGTCTCGCACATACTCGGCGGCCCAGCCGGCCAGCAGGGTTGAAACGCCGCTGCCCGGGGCGGCCGTCAGGAGCAACGGGGGCTCCTCCCCGGCAACATGCTCGGAGAGCCGCTTCATCGTGTCCCGGCGAGGCACGAAGACGCAGCGGCGGTTGCGGGACCATTCCAGATCAGCCTCCTGCAGGGGCGTGAGCTCTTGACCTCCCGACGGAAGAGCATGGGCGAGAGCCGTCTCGAGATCGACGACCATCCGCGCCGCCAACGCGTCCGCTTCGGGTCCGCACTCCTGGACATCCATCCCGTGATCGCGGGCAAAAGCCGCGAGATCGGATCGCCGGTTCGGCATTCCCGCCTGTCCCAGCAGATACAGCCTCGGGACGAAGCCCCCTCCGGGACGTTCGGCCGCGCGGCGCAACTCGAGTTCGAACACCGATGCGCCACGGGCCTGCATCACCCATGGCTCGAACGCCGAAGCCTCGGCCGGAATCCTTCTTGGAGGCGGGCCGGCGTCAGGCCCGGCGACCGCCACGAAGAACGGGGAGCATCGATCGATCTCGGCAAGACCCCAGCGCAGGGCGATTTCATCCTCTTCCCCGTCCGGGGCTCCCTCCCGGAGATCGACGATGGTCAACCGGCATCCGGAACGGGCGGCAACGTCCTTCAACCGCGGCCAGACCGTGGTTTTGAGCGCAGCCCGGATCCGCTCACACCCGGGGCCGATCGCACAATACAGCCGGATCGATCGGGGCATTCCGCTGTCCGTCACCATGGTCCGATCACCGCACGGGCCCGAAAACGCCGACGAGGAGAAGAAAAAGGGCGATCACGACATACACGATCGTCGCTCCGACGTCGCCGAACAGGCCGCGCATGGCTTTGGCCTTGTGATGTTCCCAGAAAAAGGCGGGCTTGCGGACCGCCCCCCAGAAGGCGAAAGCCGCCGTCAACACGAATATCCATCTCATCAACATCCCGTCACCATGCCTCTCCCCACCTGCCCAGTATACCGTACCCAGACCTGATTCTCCCACCCCTTACCCGCCGGAGCCGGAAAACCCGTCCGTACAGGGAAAAACGCAAGTAGATCGAAGCGATAACGAAGGATGCCCCCATCCGGCTCGCCGAACGGGGGCATGTTCCATGGAATACTATCTCGAATATTTCCGGAGTCAACCGCCCCGGATCAGATCATTTCCTTCATGGCCAGCGAGAAGATCTTCATGCCTTCACGCACCGCACCCTGGCGGTATTCGCGCACCCAGGCCATCACCTTCGCCGCCTGGTCGGCGGACACGGCGATCAGGATCATGCTGTTATCACCCGGCCAGGTCTCGTCATTCAGCCGGGTTCCACCCCCTTTCCCCGAGCCCGTGACCGACGGCACGCACGTATACCCGGTCACACCGATGGTTTCGAACAGTTCGTGCAGCTCGTCCTGCACGGTGGAACTGCACACGATGATCAGGAATTCCATCACGTTTTCTCCTTTACGCCGGATGGTCCGCCGGCACGAGCCACCGGCTGAACAGCGAATACAGGATGGGCATCAGGAACAGCGTCATGAGCGTCGAGACGATCAATCCGCCGATGACGCTCATTCCCATGGGGACCCAGATCTCGGAGCCTTCCCCTGTCGAAATGGCCATGGGAATCATGCCCAGCACCGTCGTCGTCGTCGTCGATAGAATCGGCCGCAGTCTGCTTCTGCCCGCCATCAGCAGTGCTTCTCTGAGTCCTATCTTCCTTTTGACAAGTAGGTTGATATAGCTGATCAGCACGATGCCGTTGTTGACGACGATGCCGATGAGAATCAGGAACGCCAGCAGGGAGACGATCGAGATTCTCGATCCGACGAATACCAGGAACAGCACCGCTCCCATGAAGCCGAAGGGGATGCTCAGGGCGATGATGAACGGCGCCAGCAGCGATTCGAACTGGGACGCCATAACCATATAGACGAGAATACATCCGAGGGCGGCCGCCTGCAGCAACACGCTGAATGACTCGCGGCGTTGCTTCTCGTTCCCGGCGAACTTCCAGGAGAATCCCGGCGGAATCGGCAGCGATTCGATGATCGCCTTCGCATCGTCGCTGACGTCGCCCGAGCCGCGGCCGTAGACCTGACCGGTGATCTGGATGTACCGCTCCTGCTCGTTGCGGGAGACGTTGGTCGGCCCGAGCTCGTTCGAGATACGGGCGACGTTGTCGAGCCTCACGACCTGGCCGGTCGGGCTGATCAACGGAACCCGGTCGAGGTCCTCGACCCGGTCCCGGTCTTCCGGCCGAAGTCGCACGACGATGTCGTATTCGTCACCACCCTCCTGGTATTTCACCGTGGTGTCACCGCTGATGTAGGTTTCGACGGTGCTCCCGATGTCCGACACGTTGAAGCCGAGCGTGGCTGCTTTTTCCCGGTCGATGTTCACCTGTAATTCCGGCTGGGCGAGATCCTGGTTGATCTCGAGATCGGCGAGGCCGCGGATGGACGACAGTTTTTCCTTGAGCTGGTTCGCCCATGCGAGACCCGTTTTCAGGTCATATCCGTAGAGGTTCAGGGTGAAACCGGCGCCGGCCGCGCCCATCATATTGGCCATGGGATCGCCCGAATCGAAATTTACGGTGATACCTGGAATCTCCTCGATCAGGGGCCGCAACTCCTGGATGACCTTCTTGACGCCGCGCTCGCGCTTGTCTTTCGGAACGAGCATCACGCTGACCTGGCCGGCATACGAGAAGTTCTTCGCACCCGACATCGCACCGGTCTGGCCTGTCGATTTCCCGTATCGGACCACGAGGGTTTTCAGTTCGGGAACGTTTTTCTTCACGATCTCGGCGATCTTCTGTCCGAACTCACCCGTCACCTCGAACCGGGTGCCCACCGGACATTCGAACTTGATCGTGATGCGGCCCTGGTCCTGATCGGGCATGAAATCGACACCGACGAGTTTCACCAGGCCCAGGGAAAGCATGAAACAGACCATCAGGCCACCAACCGTCTTCCAGCGATGGCTCAGCAACAAACCCAGGGCTTTGCCGTACAGATTTTCGATACGCTCGAGGAACTCGAACCGCGCCTTCGCGACCGTATTCCCCTGGACTTTCGCCGGCTTCAGGATCTTCGAACACATCATCGGCGTCAGCATCAGCGCCGAGATCAGGGAGGCCGACAGCGCCATCGTGATGATCATCGCGAGCTGGCCGAACATGATGTTGGTCAGGCCGGTGGTGAAGATGATCGGCAGGAAGATGACGATGGTCGTCAGCGTCGAGGCCATGACCGACGTTCCCATCTCCACGGCGCCGGAGATGGCCGCTTCGCGCGACTTGACACCCCGATCGAGATAGCGCTTGATATTGTCGAGGATGACGATCGAGTTGTCGACGACCATGCCGATGGCGATCGCGAGACTCGAAAGCGATATCTGATTCAGTGTATATCCTGCCATATACATCAACAGGAAGGTGATGATCAGGGAGGTCGGGATGGTCGTGCAGATGATCAGGCTTCCCCGGATATCCCGCAGGAAGAACAGGATGACGAAGAACACCGCGATGCCGCCGAGCAGAACCGAGTCGCTCAGGTTGTCGATCGTGTTCTGGATGAATTCGGACGTGTCCATGATCATCTCGAGTTTGACATCGGGGGGAAGCTGGGCCTGGATCCCCGGCAGGGCCTCGCGCACGGCGGCGGCGACGCCCACGGTGTTGGCGCCGGATTGTTTCTGGACCATGATGCCGATGCCGGGCTTCCCGTTGATGTAGAACGCATTGGACTTCTCGAGGAAATCGTCCCTGATCTCGGCGACGTCGCCGAGCCGCACGACGCCGGGTTTCGTCGCGACGACGACCGACTTCAGATCATCGACACGGGCGAACTTACCGGGGGTGCGGGCAAGATACTCGAACTGGCCCTGCTTGATGGTGCCGCCGGGGTTGTCGACGTTCTGGCTCCGGAGCAGGCCGACGATCTGGTTTCCAGACAATCCCGTGGCCTGCACGCGCTCCCGGTCGAGGTTCACGAGGACACCGCGTTTGTCGCCGCCGATCTGGAGAGCGGTGGCGACGCCGGGGATGCGCTTGAGCGCGTCGACGATTTTCCGGTCGGTGATCTTCTCGAGCTTCTCCCAGCTCTCGTTTGCCGTGACGGAAAGCATCACGACGGGAATCATCGAAGTGTTGAACTTGAAGATGAACGGTTTGTCGGCATTGTCGGGAAGGCGGCGGGCGACGAGATCGAGCTTGTCTCGGATGTCGTTCGTCGCCGCGTCGAGGTTGATGCCCCAGTTGAACTTCACCGTGACCATGGAAATGCCTTCCATCGACTGCGACGTGATTTCGTCGACGTTCTCGACGGTCGAGACGCTTTCTTCGATCGGTTCGGTGATGCTCGACTCGATTTCCCGGGGGCCGCAGCCCGTATACGTCGTGATGATGGTGACAGCGGGGATCTCGAAATTGGGCATCAGGTCGACGCCGAGCTGGGTCCAGGAAAATGCCCCGAGGATGATGGTGGCCAGGAACACCATCGTGGTGGTGACCGGCCATTTCACACCATAGATTGAGAGGTTCATTTATCCCCCTCCATCAGGACCGGCTTGACCCGGATGCCGGTCTTCACCAGCTCCGCGCCCTGGGTGATGATCAGGTCGCCTGGCCGCAGCCCCTCGATGATCTGGGCGCGGGTTTCCTGTACGATGCCGACGCGAACCGGCTTGCGCACCGCCATCCCCTCGCTCGTGACGTGGATGACGGATGCCTGGCCATTATGCGTGAGAAGCGCATCCTTCGGAACGACGACGGCGTTTTTCTCGGTCTGGAGCGACAGGATGATCGTCGCATACATGCCGGAGCGCAGGACGATCTCGGGATTCTCGAGCACGACCTCGAACTGGCCCGTGCGTGTCTTCGAGGTGATGGCCGGGTAGACGCTCGTGACCGTTCCCTTGAACTCGCGGTCGGCGAAGGTGTCGACCCTCACGGACGCTTCGGTTTTCCCGGCCTGGAGCTGCATCAGGTCTTTCTCGACCAGGCTGCCGATCACCTTCACGCGGTCCATCTGCTCGAGCCGAAAGATCGGCTGGGCCGGATTGGCCATGGCGCCGGCATCGAGAGCACGCATGGTGATGCGGCCGTCGAAGGGGGCTTTCACGAACGCGTTCTCGCGCTGAACCTCGGCGGCATGCAGGTTCGATTCGGCCTGGGCGAGCTGGGCCTTGCGAACCTTGAGGGTCACCTGGTTCGAGCGGATGGAGTCTTCCGCCTGGCGGATACTGGTTTCGGCCGAGACGTTCTGGGCATCCGCCGCATCATACTGGGTTCTGACGTCGTCGAGCTGCTGTTCGGAAACCGCCCCTTCCCGGAACAGCTCTTCATACCGTTTTTTCGTTGCGGCCATATTGTCCGCCTTCGCCTTCGCGGCCGCAGCCTGGGCTTTCGCTGAGACCAGGGCCGATTCGGAAGTCTTGACCAGCACCTCCTGGACCTCGACCGAGGCCCTGGCGACCGTCACGGCGGCCTGGGCCTGTTCGAGCTGAGCGTCGAGGATCCGGTGGTCGATCTCGGCGAGAACGTCACCCGCCTTCACCACCGAGCTTTCCCGGACGTTGACCTTGATGATTTCCCCGCCGATCTTCGGATGGATGTCGGCGCCCTGGTAGGAGAGGATCTCGCCCGAGGTGCGCAGTTGCTGGCTGATGTCGGAGGAGACCACCTTCTCGACAATGACGGGCTGGAGCTTCGAATCATCGGTCTGTGCCGAAGCGGGCGTGATGCCGGACACACCCGGAAACAGGCAGTCGGGGAGAGGCAGGACGAACGCAGAAGCCAGCAGGGCCGTCACCAGACGCGACTTCGAGCGTTCGCTCAGAGAGGCTTTCGAATTTGTATATGACATTTTATATATCTCTCCTTCTTATTTACTGGTCGCCCGGGCCAGCAGTTCTCGTCCGAGTTTGCCCGTCGCGAGCCGGTAGGCGGCGTATGCCTGGTGGTAACTGAAGATTGCCTGGAGATACTGGAGGCGGGTGGCGAGGTAGGCGTTCTCGGCGTCGAACAGCTCGACCTGCGTGAACAGGCCGTTGCGGTACCGCACGCCGGCGAGCCGAAGCGCCTCTTCCGCCTGTTTCAGCGCTTCCCGCTGCGCGGTCACCACTTCCTTCGCCGTCTCGATGTTGAGAAACGCCTGTTTGATCTCGATGTTCGCCTTCACGACGGCTTCCTGGAGGGCGTTCTCGGCGATGGCCAGCTTCGCATGGGCCTCCTTGATCTTGCCCTTCCTCGAGCCGCCGTCACTCAGGGTGAAGTTCGCGACGACGCCGGCCTTCCAGTAGCCCTTGCGTTCGTAGCTCCCCATCGAGGATTTCGAGGAGGGATCCTGGACGCCACTCTGGCCGAACATGCTCACGATGGGCTGGTTCTCACTCCGAGCCGAAGCGATTCCCTGTCTGGCGATCTGAACTCCCAGCCGTTTCATGCGCACGTCTTCGCGCAGCTCGAGCGCTTCGGAAGCATCCTTGTCCGGGTCGATCTCCAGATCGACCATGAGAAGCCGGTCCTTCGTGGTGAGAACGGTGTTTTCGGGAAGATCGAGCACGTTCAGCAGGTCGAGGAACGCCAGCTCCCTGGCATTGGTCTTCTTTCGAAGATCACTCGTTGCCTGCGCCAGGCGGACATCCGCTCTCAGCACCTCGAACTGGGACACCTGCTTCTGGCGGAATCTGGCATTCACCAACGCGTGGTGCGCCTCGGCAAGCTCGAGGTCCTTCTGGCCCACGCGCTCCGCCTCGCCCGCGAACAACCAGGACAACCACAAGATGGTGGTCTCGAGCAGAACGCTCTGCCGGGTCAGCATGAGACCGGCTCCGGCAACCGATCGGCCAAGGCGTGCCGATCTGAGGGCCGATCGGTCCTTCCCGCTGAGATACAGCGGCTGGGTCACTTCGACATAGGCAGCCTGCGAATCCTTTTTCCCGAGGTCGATCGATTTCCCGCCCGAAATGGTCTTGGCCACGTCATCGACCCGCGACTGCTGGAAATTTCCGGTGAGCCTGGCTCCGGAGATCGCCCTGGCCTGCAGGACCTGAGCCTCGGCACTCTCGACCTGCTGGGCCGAGCCGATGATCGTTCGATTGCGATGAAGCGCCAGGAGGAGAACCTGGCCGAGATGAGTATCCTCGATCTTCACGGGGCCGGACGAGGTGTCGATCACGGGAACGTCCTTCAGACGTTCATAGAACTCGTTTACCGTCTGATCAGGAACCACATCCTGGACATCGCCGGAATCGATGGTTACCGGCTCGGCAGCCTGCGCCGGGGCATCCGCCAGCCCGGGCGCTTCACGGGCGATCTCGCGGACATCGCCGGCCTGAGCGGTGATGCAGGTCAGCAGGAAAAGGCCGCACAGGAGTGTTGGAAAAACCGGGGTTCGTATTGCGGACATGTGTTCTGCCTCCGTCACTTTTTCGGCCGCTTGCCTGACGAGAACAGACTCAGCAGAACATCGCTGCATCTGTCGGCCGTCAGGGTGGGCACGTCGAACAACTGAAACTTCATGTTCAGGTCGAATACCTGGTGGAAGATGATGGCCATCTGCATCGGGGAAAGGTTGTCCGAGAACTCCCCGCTTTCGATGCCTTCCTTGAAAAACACCGCAAAAAACTCCAGCCGTTCCCGCATCTTCTTCATCATGCGCCTGGCCAGGGCAGAATCATGACCCGTCGCGCGTTTGCGCAGGATGAACTGCTGGATCATGGGGCCGTTGCGGGTGAACATATCGATCTGGAGCTGGACGAGCTTTCGCAGGCGGTCACGAATGCCGTCCGGGCCGCCGATGATCTCCCGTGCGCGGGTCATCGCTTTCTCGGAGCCGTCGAACATGCACTGGATGAACAGATCGTCCTTGCTCTTGAAATAGAGATACAGGGTTCCCTTGGCGATATCCGCCTGCTTCGCGACTTCGTCGAGCGTGGTCTCGTGATACCCGATATCGTTGAACAGCCTGAGGGCAACCTCGAGAATTTTCGTTTTCTTTTCCTTCGCCTGGGAACCGGCCACGGTGTCTCCTTTGGAATCCGGCATCGCAGAGGAATCCGAACGCTCTTCGCGATACCGAACAAAATATGACTGAACTGTCAGTCACAATACAGCAATGCTCAAAATTATGCAATACCCGGCAGCCGACGCGCCAAAATTCCCGCGACAACCTCGACAAACACAGGAAATTATTATTTCATACGTAAACTTTTTAGAGGCGAACTATTTATGTCGAAAGAATCTGTCGAGTTGTTCCATTCCCTGATCCATACGACCAAGACCGTCGTGCGGAGCGTGTTCGCAGGCAGCGGCCTCGGCTCCCATACCGGCCTGACCGGGCCCCAGTTCGGGCTGCTGGCCACGCTCCATCGTAAAGGGCCGCTTTCCCCTTCGGAAATGTGCGAGATCATGATGGTGACCCCGGCCAACATCACGGGCATGATCTCCCGCCTCAAGAAGCTCGGACTCGTCGAGCGGCGGCGCCTGAGCAGCGACAGGCGCTGCCTGAAAATCGATCTTTCCCCCCAGGGCCGGGAGAAGATCGCAAGCCTCATTCCCATCTGGCAGAAATCCGCAGACCTGTGTTTCTCGCGGTTTCCGGCCAGCAAGAGGCGCACGCTCATCGACCTGCTCGATACGTTCCGGGAATCCGTCATCGCGTCATCGACCGCAACCGCCACCCCAGGAGGAAACGAGTGACACACTCCCCCCGCAAACACCCCATCCATGCGTTTTTCCTGCTTTTCCTCGCCACCGCCACGATCGCGCAGGCCGAGGATACCCCTCCGGCCGCATCGATGACCGTTCGGGAGGAATCCGCCCTGCCGGGGCATGGCGTGTTCGTCGCCATACCGACCGAGCTCACGCTCGATGACTGCCTGAAGCTCGCCTCCGAGAACAATCGCACCGTGCTCGCCAGCCGCGCGCGCACGTCTGCGGGGCGTGCGAAGGCGAACCAGGTGTTCCGCGCCCAGTTGCCGAACGCCAGCGTCTCGGCCCAGGACACGAAATACCGGGAGCCCAACTCCCCAGCGCTCGGCGATCGCCAGGATGCACAGCGGTTTTCCCTGAACGAGACGCTCCAGCCGTTCGGCCGGTATCGTTCCCAGAGCAGGGCGGCTCATGCATCGGTCGAGGCGGCCGTCGCCGATGAGCGCCGGACACTGGTCGACGTTTCCTTCCTGGTCTCGAAAGCCTTCTACGACATGGTTCTCGCCGACGACCTGATCCGGGTGGCTTCCGACTCCGTCGACCAGCGGCTGAAACATCGCGACCACACGCAGCGGCTCGTCGAAGCCGGAACGGCGCCCCGTTTCGACCTGCTCCAGGCCGAAGTCCAGCTCTCGGCGGCCCGTCCGGCCCTGATCAAGGCCGTTCACAGCCGGTCGACGGCCCTTGCCGATCTTCTCCATCTGCTCGGCCTCGATCCGTCAGCACAGCCCGCCATCGTGGGCTCGTTCCCGGTCGAGTTCCCGCCCCTTCCGATGAACGAAGATCGGGCGATCCAGCTCGCCTGCGAGCAACGGCCCGATCTCGCGGCAGCCATGGCCTCGGAGGAAGCCGCCCGGCATCAGGTCAACGTCGCCCGCCAGGCGCTCCAGCCCAGCGTTCAACTGAACGGCACCTACGAACGCACCCGCGGATCGCGGTCGCCGATCGCCCAGTACAAGGACAACTGGCTGACGACCGTCGGCATGGTCTTCCCGGTGTTCGACTCGGGCCTGTCGCGGGCCCAGCGGGACGAGGCGAAAGCCGCCCACGAACAGGCCCGGCTCACCACCGAAACCATCCTTTCCACCCTCCGCGTCGACATCCGCAAGGCGATCGCCGGCGTGAAGGAGGCGGAAGAAGTCTTCGCCTCCCAGGAAAAGAACGTGGAACAGGCCCAGGAAGCGCTCGGCATCGCCCAGGTCGCCTACGAGACGGGCTCAAAGACGGCTCTCGACGTCCTCGACTCGGAAGTCGCCCTCACCCAGGCCCGTACCCTGCGCGCCCAGGCTCTCCACCAGCGAACCGTCGCCATGGCCCAACTGACCCGCGCCATCGGCCTTCTTCCGGAACCACTCCGGACCGCCGGCCGCTGACCCCACCACACGGCAAAATCTATATTTTCAGGAATATTATGAACCGTCACATCCCGAACATCATCATCCTCCCGATCCTTGCTGCCATGATCCTGAATCCCCTCGCCTCCCCGGCCCTGCCTCCCGTGCCCGCCCAGACGACGGCGGCATCGGTCACGGCTCCCGTCGTATCCGCTCCGGTCCCACGCCAGGAGCCCGGTTCCCTGGTGGCCATGGGAGAGCTGATCGGAGAAGTCGGGCCGATGCGCAAGGTCGCCCTCGCCTTCAAGGTGAGCGGGCGGATCGAGCGCGTTCCCCTGTTCGCTGGAGATGCAGCGACGGCGGCCGCGCCGATCGCCATGCTCGAACCCCGCGATTTCGAACTGTCCGTGGAACAGGCCGCCGCGGCTCTCGAGGCCGGCCGGGCCCGCCTCCGCCAGCTCGAGACCGGCGCCCGCCCCGAAGAAAAGCGCACGGCTGACGAGAACCTGAAGCAGTCCCAGGCCAACTGGGAGAACGCGAAAGCCGACCTGGCGCGAAACGCCGATCTGTTCAAGGCCGGGGCCCTTTCGAAGCAGGCTCTCGACGCCGCCGAAGCGAAAGCCAAGGTGACCGAAGCCCAGTATCTCGCGCTGCGCGCCCAGAAAGCGCTCGTCGACCAGGGGCCCCGCCTCGAGGAGAAAGACGTCGCCCGCGCCACGATCCGGCAGCAGGAGGCCTCGCTCCAGCTCGCGAAGCAACAACTCGAGTATGCAACGCTCCGCGCGCCGTTCGCCGGCGTCGTCGCCCAGCGGCACCTCGATGAGGGCGCCTACGTCACCCCGGCTGCGCCGGTCTTCACCTTCATGCAGGTCGATCCCGTCAAGCTCAATGTCGAGTGCCCCGAACGCTTCGTTCCGGCGCTGTCAGCGGGTCTGAAGGCCATCGTGACCGTCGATGCGCTTCCCGGGCGCCAGTTCACCGGCATCCTCGAGCGAACCCCCGCTGCGATCGATTCGAAGACGCGTTCCGCGAACGCCGAGATCATCGTTTCCAATCCCGAAAGCATCCTCAAGCCGGGCATGTTCGCCCGCGTGAAATTCCTGGATCCGGCTGTAGCCCGGCCCGAGCAGGGAGGCCGGAAGTGAATCTCGCCGCCATCTGCATCAGGAGGCCGGTCTTCACACTGATGATGACCCTGGCCCTCGTCGTCCTGGGCATGTTCTCGTATCAACAACTCGGCCTCGACCTCATGCCGAAAATGGATTTCCCGATCGTACGCATCTCGGTGACCCTGCCGGGCGCCAGCCCCGAAGAGGTCGAAACCCAGATCGCCAAGCCCATCGAGGAAGCCGTCAACACGGTCGGCGGCATCGACGAACTCAACACCAAGTGCCTGTTCGGACAGGCCAGCATCATCGTCAAGTTCGTCCTCGAAAAGGATATCGATGTCGCCGCCCAGGAAGTTCGCGACCGCATCGCGCGCATCACCAAGGACCTGCCCGAAGGCACCGAGGCCCCGCTGGTCGAAAAAATGGATCCCGACGCGATGCCGGTCGTCACCCTCGTCATCCGCGGACCGAAGGCGATGCCGCTCCGCGATCTGACCTATTTCGCGCGCAAGCGGATCAAGGAGCAGCTCGAAGCCATCGACGGGGTCGGCGCCATCCAGATCGTCGGCGGCCGCGAACGCGAGATCCGCATCGTCGCCGACGCAAAAAAATTGGGTGCATATAATATTTCTTCATCTATGTTGAAGGATGCGCTCAAGAGTCAGAACGTCGAGATCCCCGGGGGCAACGTGACCGAAGGCCCGAACGAGCTGATCCTGCGCACCCTCGGCCGCATCGACAACCCGGCAAGTTTCTCGGAAGTGATCATCACCACCCAGAACGGCGTGCCGATCCGCATGAAAGACATCGCCGAAATCCTCGATGACGAGGCCGAACCCCGCAGTCTGGCCCGTCTCGACGGCGAACCGGCGCTTTCCCTCGTCATCCAGAAACAGTCGGGCGTCAACACCCTCGACGTGATCGACCGCATCCAGAAACGTCTCGAGGAGTTGAAGAAGAACTTCCCGGCGGGCATTTCCTTCATCTCGATCCGCGACTCGTCGAAATTCATCAAATCCTCGCTCCACGAGCTCGAAACCCATCTGGTCCTCGGCTCGCTGTGCGCCTCCCTGGTCGTGCTGCTGTTCATGGGCAATCTCGTCTCGACCTTCATCTCGGCTCTCGCCATCCCCGTCTCGCTGATCTCGACCTTCCTGCTGATGCGGCTGATGGGCTTCACGCTGAATAACATGTCGATGCTCGGCCTGACCCTCGCCGTCGGTATCGTCATCGACGACGCGATCGTCGTCCTGGAAAATATCTTCAGGCATATTGAAGAAAAGCATTCGGATGCCGAGACGGCCGCAAACGAGGCCACATCCGAAATCTACATGGCGGTCATGGCGACGTCGCTCTCTCTGGCCGTCATTTTCCTGCCCGTGGCGTTCATGGAGGGCATCATCGGCCGGTTCCTGAACAATTTCGGCCTCACGATCGCCTTCGCCATCCTGATCTCGGTTTTCGTCTCGTTCACCCTGACCCCGATGCTCTGCTCGCGCTTCTTCCGCTACCGGTTCGCTCGCGGCTCGGGCCACAGCAAGCAGTCGGGCTTTTTCAGCAGGATCGATGCCGGTTACGGGCGGCTGCTGAACTACTCCCTGCGGCACCGGTGGCAGATCGTGATCGCCGCCGTCGTCTGCGTGATGATGACCCTTCCGATCGGGAAGCTGCTGTCGCTGGACTTCATGCCCAACGACGACACGAACGAGTTCAGCGTCTTCTTCCGCGCCGACGAGGGCAGTTCCCTCGAAGGAACGAAGAAGATTCTCGAGGAAATCGAGGCGAAGCTCTCGACCCTCCGGGGCGTCCAGCATGTCTTCGCGACCATCGGTGAAGGCTCCGGCGCCGGCGTCAACGAGGGACAGGTGTTCATCCAGCTCGTCGATATCTCGGAACGCAAATTTTCCCAGTTCGACGTGATGGAAGACGCGCGCCGGATCATGAAGCCCTACAAGGATCTGCGGCCCGCCGTCCAGGCTTCGAGCGGCTTCGGAGGCGGCTCCCGCATGTCCGACACCAGCTACTCGATCGCCGGTCCCGATCTGAACAAAATCAACGAGTATGTCGAGGCGATCGTCGAAAAGATCCGCACCAGCGACAAGATCGGAAACGCCGACTCCTCGTATATCAGCCGCAAGCCGGAAGTGCACGTGCGGCTCGACCGGGAGCGCGCCTATCGGCTCGGAGTGCGTCTCGACGTTCTTTCGACTTCGCTGCGCACCCTCGTCGGCGGGGCGGACCAGATCACCCGGTTCAAGGAGAACGACGAGCTCTACGAGGTCCGCGTCCGGCTGCGGCCCGAGGATCGCGGGAATCCCGACAGCATCTCCGGCCTCCTGTTGCCCACGACGCTCGGAACGCTCGTCCGGCTCGACTCGGTGGCCTCGGTCACGACCGGCTTCGGCCCGGCCCAGATCGACCGGCGCAACCGGCAGCGAAGTATCACGGTCAATATAAATCTTGGCAAGGGCGCCGCACTCGGCGACGTGAACAAGATCGTGGAACAGGCCGCCGCGGAGCTGAAGATGCCGGCGGAATACACGGGCACCCTGATCGGCCGTTCCCGGGAAATGGCCCGGACGATGCGGGGATTCCTGATCGCGTTTTTCATGAGCGCCATCTTCATGTACATGATCCTGGCCTCCCAGTTCGAAAGCCTGCTGCACCCCGTCACGATCATGCTGTCGCTGCCGCTCTCGATCCCCTTCGCCCTGTTCTCGCTGCTGATCACGGGGAACTCGGTGAACATCTACTCGCTGCTGGGCGTCTTCATGCTGTTCGGCATCGTGAAGAAGAACGCGATCCTCCAGATCGATTACACGAACACGCTGCGGGAGCAGGGCCTGGCGCGGAAGGAAGCCGTCATCGAGGCCAACCACGCCCGATTCCGTCCGATCCTGATGACGACGGTGACGCTCATTGCCGGCATGTTGCCCATGGCCTTCGGCAAGGGCGCCGGCGCCGCCACCCGGGCATCGATGGCCATCACGATCATCGGCGGCCAGAGCTTGTGCCTGCTCATCACCCTTCTGCTGACCCCCGTCGCCTACACGCTGTTCGACGATTTGATGACCTGGATCTGGAAACATCTGCCAAAGATCAAACAATAGTTCATACAATATCTTCACGCGGCCGGGAGGGATCGTGTCTCCCGGCCGTGTTTTTTGGGGGACCCTGAGGATGCAGCTCCATGCCGGTATACAAGCCGCGCCGCCGCATGATAGACAGAGGAGGAACACCGCGTCAGGCGGGCTTCGCAGATCCGCCGGTCCGGCTCACGAGATGGAGAGACAAGGAATGTTACGGGATTCTGTTTTCGGCTCGCTGTTGGGAACTGCGCTGGGGGACAGTCTCGGACTTCCGCTCGAGAACCTGTCCGCCGAGCGCGCGAAACGCCTGTTTCCCCCTCCCCTGCGCCACCGGTTTCTGTTCGGCGGCGGGATGGTGTCCGACGACACCGAGCATGCCGTCCTGACGGCCCTGGCTCTTGCCCGATCGGGCCGGAACATCGAAGCCTTCACCGGGAACCTCGGCTGGTCACTGCGGTTCTGGGTGCTCTGCATCCCGGCCGGCATCGGCTGGGCGACGCTCCGGTCGCTGGTCAAGCTGTGGCTCGGATGGAGCCCTGCGAACAGCGGCGTTTTCTCGGCCGGAAACGGCCCCGCCATGCGCTCCCCCGTGATCGGCGCCGCCTTCCCGGACCCTTCGGAAGCAGCGATTCGCCGCGATTTCGTGCGGGCCGCCACCCGTATCACGCATTCGGATCCCCGTGCCGAGCAGGGGGCACAGATCGCCGCCCTCGCTGCCTCCAGCGCGGCCCAGGCAGGCCGGCCGGAAGACGGCCCCAAGCAATTTTTCGACCTGGTGCCGGAAGCCCTTCCGGACCTTTCTCCGGAATGGAAGAAGCTTCTTGACGCAGCACGTATCTCGGCAGACGCGGGGACAACCACCGCCGGATTCGCCGCAGCCCAGGGCTGGAACCGAGGCGTGAGCGGATTCATCCTGCATACCATCTCTGCGGTTATACATGCCTGGCACCGCTCTCCCGGCAACCTTCGCGAGGCCCTCGAGGATATCATCGCGGCCGGCGGGGATACGGACACGACTGCCGCCATCCTTGGCGGCATCATCGGCGCTGGATTGCCGCCCGCCGCGTTTCCCCAAGATCTGACCGACTCGTTCCGCGACTGGCCCTGGTCGGTCAATCTGTTCCGCAACTGCGGCGAAGCCATCCGGGCGGCGCTGAATCCGGCAACCACGGCGCTACCCCCGGTTCCCATCATTTTCTGGCCGGCCGTCCTTCTGCGCAACATCGGGTTCGCCGCGATCATCCTCGCTCACGGGCTCCGCCGCCTGCTTCCCCCCTACTGACAGACACCCTGCGCCTCTTTTGAAAAACGCCCCCGCCGGTTGTCCCGGCAGGGGCGTTTCATGTCAGGGGGATGAACCGGTCATGACCGATCGGCCCTGAATCCAGCCTCCATCCAGGCCGACGTTCCTCCCTCCACGTTGAACAGGGCAACCTCGCTTCCGACCCGTCCCGAGAGCTCGGCGCAGGCCTGGGCCGACCGGCCGCCGCGCTGGCAGATCAGGAACAGCCGTTTCTTCCCTTTCAGACGTTCAATAGAACGAGATACAAGAGCAAGGGGAATATTCAGAGCCCCTGGTACATGGCCGGCAGCATACTCCTCGGGCTCCCGCACATCCACCACCAGGGTTTCTTCATCCAGCCCACCGGCCACCTGTTTCTCGAGCTCGTGAACGGAAATCCGTCCCATACCGTCGACACCTCCGAACAGGGATATGATCGTCGAGAGAAGCTTGCCGAACATCGTCAGAACTCCACTTCCCCGACCGTGAAGGTTTCTTTCCGGTCGGTCAGCCGCATCGTGATCGAACGCCGTTTCTCGTTCGGCCGGCCGTAATTGGAGAACACGTCGACCTGGAGCGTCACGGCGCCGGACAGGGTCTGCGCGTTGCTGCCGAAGAAGTTGGTCTGGACCGTATACATCCCCTTCATCGCCTTCTTCAGCAGATACTCCTCGGGGCCGTATCCCCGGGTGAAGTCGCACGAGACGAGGCCGCCGATACCGGTGCGGTTGTACCCGTAGTAGGCCTTCTCCCCCGACGGCTCGTTGACCCACAGATCCATGTCGGTCATGTCGGCATCCCAGGTCATCACGATGCGCAGATCGAGCTCCATCGGCGTGATGAACCGGGCATCGACGCCCTTGAACTCCGTGACACCGGCCGCCTTCGCCTTCGCGATCAGGTTGTTCATCTCCTCGAGGGCCATCAGCTCGATCTCCCGGAACCGGTCATCCCAGCGTTTCTTCGCAACGACGTCCCAGAGAAGGCTCACGGCCCGCTCGAACCTGCCCAGGCGACCGAGCACCAGACCCAGGTCACGATACGACTGCGGCTCTTCGGGGCGCATCTTCAGAACCTCCTCGAAGATGCCGGCGCTCAGCTCGAGCAGGTCGCGCTGCGCGAGCCGGTGGGCCAGAATGCGCATCAGCGCCGGATTTTCGAGTTTCAATTCTGCGAGATTCGATAGCACCTGCAATCCCAGGGCTTCGTTCTTCAGGCCATAGAAGAAGTCGGAACAGTCGAGATAAAACGCGGGCGAGGTCCCGAACTCGGCCTTTTCCTTCTGGTAGGCAGCGAACTCGGCACCCGGCTTCGCCCTCTTGATCCGCTTCAGATACGGCGTATCGGGAGTCCAGGCTTTCATCGCAACCCCGGGTTCGACCGGCCGGGTCGGGGATTCGCCGCCACCCGCCACGTCCGCCTTCGTCTTTTCCTCCACAGTGGCCTCGGAAACCGCCATGGGCGCAGGCTCCGGCATCGACATGGCTCCGGACACGGACCTCATCTGCCCCGGAGCTTCGGAGGGCATCGGCCGTGCCATCCCTTCATCCGACTCGGGGGCCCCCCCCACATCCATCATCTGTTCCCGGGCCGCGGACTTCTTTGGCCTATTCAATGCATCCGGATTCCAGGCGAAGTCGGTTTTATACCACTCGATACGGTTTTTCCAGAGGCCCAGCATCTCCTCCAGCTTGCCCCGCTCGGCGTCCTTGAGATCCGAAACGCGCTTTTCCATCACCTCGAAATATTGCTTCCGCCACTCCGGCATGGAGGCCGGCGGTACAATTTCGTGCTCTATATATTGCTCGGGCCGTTCGAGAACGATCAGCGAGGTCTGGGGCGTGACGATGCCGTACTGCTTGCCGAGCGCGACCATTTCCTTCTCGTTTTTCTGTGGAAACGCCTCGAGATCTTCGAGCTTCTTCTGCGCCCAGAACCGGCGCAGCAGATCGCCTGCTCCGGCGTCGGACTGCTTCACGTCGAACGTGACGGTTTTGAGAACCTTTCCGACGGTGCCGAATTTCAGGGTGATCTTCGCTTCGGGGCCCGTCAACCGCCCCGCGACCTCGAACCGGCCCCGGGCCGACCTCTGCAGTTGGGGCACAAGATCATCGCCGCCCGTGCCCTCGGCGCCGAGGAACAGGTAAACCGGGCGGCCGATGCCCTTCACCGCCTCTTCGGGCTTCACACGCTGCAGGTTCACGTATTCCCCGCCGTTCTGCAGGGCAAGCTGACCGAGAAACGCATGATTCGCCCCGGCATCCCCGCTGAAGGCATACAGCGGAGCAGCGAACTTCGCGGGCTGGTCCTTCCCGAAATTCGAGACGCCGTCGGTGAACAGCAGATACACGTCGGGAACCGCGCCCCCGGCCGGCGGAAGCGCACCGAGCCGGGTTCCTCCGTCATAGGCGAGAGCCTCGATCGCGGCCAGCAGGGGTTTCACATCCCCGCCGGCAATCGTGAGCGTCTCCACTTTTCCGGGCTCGTTCCGGAAGGGAACGAGTTCGACCGTGACGGGCGCTGTGTTCCATGCGGCGAACGCCGCCCGCAGAAGCTCGAACTCGGCCTTGTGATCCGACTTCGCGCGCGAGCCGGAGGCATCCCACAGGATCGCCACCCGTGCAGGCTGTTTCATGGAAGGCAGATCGGCCGGGGGTTCCACGATCTCGCTGAGGCAGAAATGCGTCTCGCCCTCGGGACTTTTCTCGACAAGCACCCGCTGCGTTTTCGCATCGGGGATCGCGATCCGGAGGGTCTGGGAGAGGCTGGCCTGATCCAGCGTGGTTTCGGCGGCAAAGCCGCTCTTCCAGCTGTCGAAGCCGAAGTTCGCAAGGCTTCCGGCGCGGATTTCGGGTTTCACGCTCCCCCGCACCACCTCGACGCGCAGATGGAACTTCTCGATGGTGCCGTCGAACGCCAGCGGCAGCACGAAGAGCGATTCTCCGCCCGTTTCGGCCAGCGTCGAGACGTATTTCACCATCACCGTGCGGGTGCCGTTCGCCTCGATCGGATAGACGCGGGTCTGGAAACTGTTGCCCTTGACCTTTTCGATCAGGCCGGGGTCCACGCCGCGCCGCATCTCGGTCTCGAACACCTCGCGGCCCTTCTGCTTCTCGACGACAACGCCGTCGACGAGCATCCCGTTCACATCGAGACCGTAGCCGCTGACAGTCGCGCCTTCGGGGAGCGGAAAGGTCAGATCCCCGGCCAGTCTGCGCCCGTTGGGATTGAAGAAGGTCATCGTCAGCCGGGTCTCGGCCAGCATCCCCTCGACGACGACCTTCGCCTCGACCGAGCGGATGAGGATCGGTTTCTCGATACCCTCTCCGATCGCAAGCCGGATCAATGGCACTTCCTGGGCGATGGCCGGAATGGCACAGCCGGCAAGCAACAGCAGAATCAGCAGCAGACGTTTCATGAGACCTCTCCTCTTCACCATCGGCTTCGGGCCGGGGCGGATTGTCGGACAGTATACCAAACGCGGACCCCCACGGATGGATTCCCGCGGTCCGCTCATTCGGGAGTCTCGCGCAGCACCTCGTCATAAACGCCCGTCGAACCAGGGATCAGCAGGAACATCGCCGTCTTGAACCGCTTCGCGGCAGCCGTCAGGAGGGGATGTTCCTCATCCCCGCGAAGCCGGACGGCAAGCTCGTGGCGCTGCAAAGCATAATCGACTTCCGAGAGGGCGCGTGCCTCGTCGATGACCGTGTCGATCCGCGCTCGAACTGCATCGGCGTCGGGCTTCGTCTGCCCGGGGTGGAGCACGCGCTGGCGCTTCATCAGGAACCGCTTGGCGGCGAAGCGCAGGAACGGCAGCGTCACGCCCGATGCCTGCCGGAGCCTGTCGAGCAGAGGAGCTTCCCAGTCGCCCTCTTCCGCCTGACCGATCCGGACCGGGTCGGCCATATCCTTCGTCGGAAGAAGGCAGCAGGAAAAGCTCGAGACGAGGTGCTTCTGCGGGTTCCGCAGGATGGCATCGACCCGGTTGGCATTCCAGGCCACCAGGATATAGCCGGTGATCCCGTATGCCGCGAGGGCGTGGGACATCCCCTGTTCCCGCCGGATGCCGGGATGATGCGCGACGGGGCCAAGCCATGGAATCCTGCCCCAGCGGGGATCGTCCGTCTCCCCGTGGCAGCGGCCGCAGCTCATGGGAGTTGCCGCACGGTCGAACCTGAGGCCGGCGTTGATCATCGCCGACTCCTCCAGCCGGGCTTTGAGAACCTCCTCGCGGAACACTTCCGGAATCTCCCTGCCGGCTCGGAGAGCACGCTCGAGCCGGAGGAACGTTCCCAGGAGCGGCCCCCATCGCGGATCCCGGTTTTCCCGGATCACCGGTGGCGGCACGACAGCATCTATCATGACGGCTATTTCACGAAGAGCCAGGAGCTGCCGGCGGTCCAGCCCCAGCCCGCGGATCAGGTTGATCCCGCTGCAGCGGAGGAGCAGATACCCGCACTGGTAGAGATACCGAGCATCCGGCCCGGAAGCGGCGACGGGGGGCGTCGCACACGCCGGGGTGCTGAGCGTGATGAGCAGCAGGACCAGGCCAGCCAGCCCCAACCGGAACATCCCGGGGGTAACCGATCGCGGGGAATCCGTCACACACTCGTCCATGTCTCAGTCCTCCGGCGTCAGGATGCCGTAGCAGCGGCCGAACCAGTAAGCCAGAAGGTATCCGACGGGGGCGATCCGGCCGGGGCCGTCGCTGCCGCTGACGATGCGGCGCGGACACTCCTGCCAGATGAAGATGTGGGGCGCCCGCCGATCGATGGGGAACACCCGGTCCGCCTTGCTGCCATACCGCTCGAACCGATCCGGCCAGGGAAGAATGCGCAGCCCCGGTTCGCTGCCGTTGTCGACGCGCCGCTGCCGCTGATCCGCGGGATACAGCTCGAGGGTTTTCTTCGCCGCGGCGATCAGGTCTGCCGAAAGCGATGCCGTACCGTGGATATGCCGGATGAAGGTGTACAGGGAGTTGCCCTCGTCGGCGATGGGCAGGAAAGCCCGGTCGATCGAGTCCCGGGCCGCGGCCTCGATCCCGTTCTCGCGTAGCGTCTCCATGAGCCCGAGCAGCGCGAACTGGGTGATGTTCGTCCCGACATAGCTCCGGAGGGCATCCGACAGCTCGTCGAGATTCGAACCGGCCATCGCCCGCCAGCCGGCAGCGCGCGCGACAAGCCGGTCGGCCGCCTTCCCGAACCCGAGACCACGCGCCGCCCCGGCCCATTTTTCAACATTCTCGGCCAGCCGGCCGATCCAGGCAAAACCCTCCGGACCGCGCATACAGTCGAGGAGCCCGACGAGAATCTTCCCACGGAGATACCCGACCCCGAACGCCAGACGATGAATTGCCGGAGATATAAATGATACGATATTTTTATATCCTGGCCGGAACCGCGCCGCGGCTTCGATGAACAGATCCGTGATGGCGACATGAAGCCCGGCAACGAGGCGGACGGCCGTGTCCTCGTTGATGCCCAGGAACAGGTCGCTCAGGAGTTGGGACGTTTCCGAGGCCACGACGGGATACCGCCGGCGACCGCACAGCTCGTCTCGGAAAAATGCCTCGAGCTCGGCGTCCTTCGTGATCCGTGCGGTCGTCCCCGCCATCAGGAGCGCCCTCAGCGCCTCGCCGCCCCGGATCGGCGGGGGTTGGAACGTCGCGAGAACCGCAGCCATCGTGGCATTCCAGGGAACCGCCCGGCAAAAGGCATTCACCGGGAAGTCATCGACCCGTGCCCACTCCTCGGGCGTGATGCGGTCCTGGTAACAGTACCCGGCCGAAACGTTGAACATGCTTTTGGGCCGTCCGTCGATACGGGCGACGAGCGCGAGATCGTTCCGCAGCAGATTCCGCCCGACGGCGAGCACATCCGACGCAACCGCCGCCCGCAAGGTGGGGTCGGCAATCACCGGCCAGGCCAGGCTCCAGGCGAGAAATATCCCCGTGTACTGGTCGCGTGACGTGTCGGGATTCCAGACGAGATCCTGATCGGGAGGGGCGCACGGCCGCACATCACCACGCCCGGAAAACCAGTCGCGCCGGCCGAAAAACCTGCCGAGAAATCCGTCCCCGCCCCCCAGCAGGTGGAGCCGGTGGAACGCCTTCAGCGATGTTTCGACGGCCTCCAGAGCCTTCGGATCGTTCGTCGCCCGCCACCGGAACACCTCGGCAGCGATATACGCCCCGGTCCAGATCGTCGAGTCCCCGCCCCCCGCTGCCCGTTCGAAGCTGCCGTCCGGCCCCGGCACCGCGTCGAACACCATGCCGGCGGGGCAGTGCAGCTCGCGGATGGCCGCTTCGAACAGCATCGCCTTGTCGAGCAGCGGACCGGCAACGGCTGCCGTGGCCCCCACCAGGCTCAACACCACGAACACCAGGGTCTGACGGATGCGTTTCATCTCTGCGACTCCTCTGCCGCGCCACAGGGCGCTTCGCTCGATCCGGTCCCCGGGCCGTGCCCACCGGGCCGGCGACGGGGCCGTCTTTTGCCGTCAGTATACTATGGACAACCCGGCACGGCGCCGATACACTTTGAGCGTGTCGAACAGGAAACGGAAAAAAGCATCTGGGCCGGCGCCGTCCGCCGTCCTTCCCCCGAAGAAAACACCCCGGCCGGCGCTTCCCGTTCCACGCACGGTCGAGGATTCCTGCGGGCCGGCTTCGGAACTGGTCGCTCCCTGGTCGTGGTGTTTCACGCGGTTTTCGACGGCTCTGGCCACTACGCTGGTGCTCTGCCCCACCCTGTGGCTGGTGCTCATCGTGATCCGAAAGCACCTGTTTCCCGGCAATCCGTTCTACTGGAACCACGAGATGACGCTGACGCTGGCCTTCACGGTGGCGGGCGTGACCAGCCTTTTCCTGGCCCGTCTGCTCAACCAGCTGATCGTCGATCTCTCAGGGTATCACCCCGACATGCACGGACTTCTCTCGGGGCTTCGCGACCGGTTTCACGACTGGCGGTGGCTCGTTCCCGGCCCGTTGCTGCTGGGCGCCGTGGCCATCTCGATCCGGTATGTCACGGCCCTGGAGTTCACCCCCTTCGACACGTTGGCCGTGGATCTCCTGTTCTCGGGCTGGCTGCTGGTCGGATTTTTCTTCATGCTGAACGCGACGGTGCTGTGCGGGCGGTATACCGAGCTCGTCCGGCGTATCGCCCACGAGGTGGCCGTCGGCAAGCTCGGTCGCGCCGAAACGGGCCTGCTGAGCCGTTTCTATCTGAAGGTCGCCGTCCTGGCGACGGTGCATTTCGGCCTCTGCGTCATCATCATCTATACCCTGCACCTGGTCTACACCTATCGCGGTCTGATGTGGCCCGCCTATGCCCTGTTGCGCTGGCGGCCGGGCCTCGGCCTCGCAGGTCAGCTTACGATGCTGCTGAAAGACCCGCTGTTTTTCGAACTGGCGATCTTCTTCGGCCTTCTGGCCCTCGCCTCCCTGGCTCCGCTGCTGTATTTCACCTATCCGCAGTGGGAGGTCCACAAGCTGCTCGACGCCCGCCGTCAGGCGCTACTGGCCGGCGTCCGCAGCCGGCTCGACGAGGTCGAGCGCCGCCTCACGCCCGACGCGCCCGAAGCCGAGTTCGACCTGTTCGACCGCCGCCGGAGCGCCGTTCGCGCGATCGAGGAGATGCCGACGTGGCCGTTCTCGGGGTATGGAACTCTCGGAACCGTGCTTCTCATCGCGCTTCCC